>CAYXYF010000004.1:35054-100219 GCA_964469265.1 uncultured Bdellovibrionales bacterium | reverse complement strand
TACTTCGCGGTTCGTTCTCCGCGACATAGACTACCCGTTTTAATTTGCGCGCAACCAAAGCCCACTGCAAGATCGGCAATGATAGAATCTTCAGTCTCTCCTGAACGGTGAGACATCACTGTTGTGTAGCCTCCTCGGTGTGCCATTGCAATGGCATCACTTGTTTCAGAAAGTGTTCCAATTTGATTCACTTTAATCAAAACTGAGTTTGCTATACCTTGCTCAAGCCCTTTTAGAATTCTTTTTGGATTCGTAACAAAAAGATCATCACCTACGAGTTGAATTTTATCGCCCAGTCGATCAGTGATAGAAGCCCAAGACTTCCAATCATCTTCTCCTAAGCCATCTTCTATAGATTTAATCGGGAATGTTTTACTCCACTCTTCATAAATAGAGATCAGCTCATCAGAAGTGATGGCCTTTCCTTCCCAAATGTACTTTCCATCTTTGTAAAGCTCTGTGGCTGCAACATCGAGTGCAAAGTATAAGTCTTCACCAAGACGGTATCCTGATTTTTCAACAGCATCTGCAATAAGCTCCAAGGCTTCTCGGTTATTCTTCAACGCTGGAGCAAAGCCACCCTCGTCACCCACCGCAGTACTGAGGCCCTTGTCATTAAGAATTTTTTTAAGTGTATGAAAGATTTCAGAACCACATCTTAAAGATTCCGAAAATTTACCGCCGAGCACTGGTGCGATCATAAACTCTTGCACATCAAGTCCGTTATTCGCGTGTGCGCCTCCGTTTAAGATGTTCATCAATGGGACTGGTAATGTATTTGCAAGTGCTCCGCCGACATATTCGTAAACAGGAATACCAAGCTCTAGGGCAGAAAGTTTTGTGCAGGCAAGTGATACACCAAGTAGTGCGTTAGCACCAAGATTTGATTTGTTCTCTGATCCATCAGCATGTAAAAGAATTTGATCTATCTCTCTTTGCTTCAAGCAATCTAGGCCAATAATCTTTTCTGCGATGGCTCCTTCAACATTTTCTACTGCTTGGAGCACACCTTTACCATGATATCTTTTTTTATCGTTGTCTCTGAGCTCACAAGCCTCATGCGCACCAGTTGATGCACCTGATGGTACTGCTGCGTAGGCAGAAAAACCAGTTGCTCCAATAACTTCAACTTCAACTGTAGGGTTTCCTCTGCTATCTAAAACTTCTCGTGCTCTGACATCGATAATTTCTGACATGTTGTCTCCTTACAAATCTAAAGTGGTAGGTCAATTGAAAATGTAGAACCTCTTCCAGGCTCGCTCGTTACTTTAATACCCCCAGAATGCATTTCAACTATAGAATGGGCAATACTTAATCCGAGGCCCGTACCTTTCCCAGGCTGCTTTGTCGTGTAAAAGGGTTTAAAGATGGACTTAAGTTTTTCTTCGTCCATTCCCCGTCCTGTATCTGAAATTTCTATCTCTGCGCGTTCGCCCTTTGGTCGAGTGACAACACGAACAGTTCCCTTACCGTCAATCGCTTGAACAGCGTTATTTAAAATATTAACTAAAGCTTGCTCTAAGCGCAGCGGATAAATCGGTATTGCTTGGTTTAACAATAAATGACTATCAATGCTCACGTCTTGCGGCACTTGATGCTTCACCATTTTTACTGCTGATCCCACGACTTCATTTAAATCCGCTCGAACTCTTTCATCATCAGAGTTTTTACCTGTGATAAAGGAAAGATCTTTCACTATTCCTCGCACCTTCTGAAGTCCGTCATGAACCTCTTGGACGACTTCTGGAAAATCTTTTTGTACGATATTCCAATCCATCCTTCTCATGGCTTCTTGAACCGCAGGATTAAGACGATCTTGCCCAATCAGTATTGTGATAAGTTGTTGTGCACGAATAAAATAATCATTAATTCGCATCATGTTGCTCATCACATACGCTAACGGATTATTGATTTCATGGGCAATACTTGAGGCAAGCTCCGAAAGCGTTGATAACTTTTCTGAAAAAACTCTTTCGCGGTATTGGCTTTCAAGTTTGCGCTGAGCTTCTTCTAGGAGTTTGTTTTTTTCAATTAACTCACGGTTTTTTATTTCAAGTTCTCGTTGTTTTTTCTCCAGAGAAGTCATTAAGGTATCAACAAGATCAGGCTTAATGTTTCTTTCAAGCTCGTTTGTTTCAAAAAGCGAGTCTTGCTTTGTTTCCCAGTTAATATCTACAATTTTCCCGATCCAGTGTACCTGAGCATTTTCGCGTCCAAAAAATGTCGGAAGAGCTTCAAGGGCTGTCTGCAAATATTTTGTTGTTAACGGATAATCAAAACTTGAAATCGAAATTTCAAAGGAGCATTTTTCCAAGCTGGATTCAGCCTGAGAGTCTAATTTAAGTAATGGAGGTGTTGGAGAAATAAAGTATGATAAAAAGCGCTCAGGATGAAGATAAATATCTTGAGGTTTGTCCATCATCCGTAAAACGCTATCCAGAACTCCCCACGAGTGAAGGTTTAAACAGTCATGGCCAACAAGTTCAGCAAGACTCTCGCCTGAGCTTTTTTGATTTTGCCGTTCTGCCGAAAAATGATTTGAGGCCGCACTTAAAAAGTTTTCCATTTCTCGTGCTTCCATCCAAGAGGAAGGGTCGCGCAAAAGCTCTTCTGGAATATCAAAGGACGAGTAGAGGCCCTCCAACGTGACCCGTTGGTTCTCTAAAAAAGTCAGAACTGAGTTGGAGATTTTACTACTAAAAAGCACGCTGCTGTTTCTATCAGTCAGGGCTTATGCGATGCAAGTAAATCACGCGGCTTTGTTAAATTTAGCTCTGGAAAAAGGGATACGATTGGCTTCAATTTCATCCATAAAAGATGGAACGCGGCCTACAGCCTCTAAGCGACCCACAAGGCGTCCATCTGCTGATTTTTTAAGCTGCCCCAATTCAAATATGGGCTCCACAAGATACTTTGAACCATCGTGGCCCCCGACTTCAGAGATATTGTTAACGCGCCTGCTCCCGTCGGAGAACCGTGAAATCTGGACGATAATATCCACCGCAGCTCCAATCAAATGCTGAAGTGCCCGTTCTGAAATTTTAGTGTCTCCCCCCATTGCAAGACCCTCTAAACGAACCATGGCATCTTCTGGGGTATTGGCGTGAATTGTTCCAAGGCAACCCTTGTGACCAGTATTCATTGCGTTGACTAAATCTAAAGCTTCTTCACTTCGAACTTCACCTACGATAATTCGATCAGGTCTTAAACGAAGGCTACTTTTAACAAGATCCTTCATACTCACTTCACCCTCACCTTGGGTGTCTGACAACTGTGTCTCAAAAAACACTAGATGTTCATACTCAATTTGAAGCTCAGATGAGTCCTCAATGACGATCACTCGTTGCCCCTTAGGGATTCGTGAGGCCAACACACTCAACAGTGTGGTTTTACCAGAACCTGTTCCGCCACTGACCAGAATGTTTTTTCCGAGGAACATACACAGATCAAGAAACTGAGCTGCATCGGCGGTCATTGTTCCGTTTTCAACACATTCTTTTAAAGTGATTTTTGCTTGCGTGAATTTACGAATACTTACCGTTGTTCCACTTCTTGCGACAGGAGGCAGAACGGCATGAATTCTTGATCCATCGGGAAGTCTTGCATCAAGGGTTGGTTCTTTTTTAGAAATTCTGCGGCCAACACTTTGAGCGATACTGTTCACTGCGGCCTGAAGCGCTTCTTCATCTGGAAAAGAAGCATCTGTTTTTGAGAGCTTACCATTCTGCTCAATAAAAATTTCACTGGGGCCATTAATTAGAATTTCAGTAATAGTTGGGTCATCGAGAAAATGGTCAATGGGACCTAAGAAATTGCGTATAGCATTTTTGAAAACATCAACCTTAGAATCCATCCCGTTTTTCCTATGAGTAAAAATTATTTTTCACTAGCCAGAGCGCGATCGTTATGCGGAAGCACCACAACTCGCCCCTCTAAAGCTGTCTCGGGACACTGGTATGTGTAGACACCCTCTTTTGTCGGAGTAATTTCAAATGTTTTAATTTGGCCGTAGTATGTTCCATGATGCTGAGCAAACGCACTCATAATAAAGCTAACGTTTTTTTCTTTCTCATTAACATTCACAACGTGAATTTTATATTTAGTACCCTCTTTTAAACTCAAAGACTTTGGGATAAACCCATTTGAAGTATTTAAGATCACGATATCTTGTGATGCTGCAAAGTTTTCTGTGACATGAGATAAAGAAACTAAATCTGGCGTACTTTTTTGTGGAAGAACAACTGTCGGTTCTTTAAGGTGTTGCGTTCTTCGGGAAAAATCAATCTCGAATGCAAAAACGCTCTTTGCCAAAAAAATTGTCATTGCGATGACTGCAAATATTTTTACCATATTAATGAGTCACCTTTCTTGCGTAAAAGTCTGCAAACTCTCTTGCAACTTCCATCGCAACAAATTCCAAAGTTTTCATATCAAAGGCCTTCAATGAGCTAACAATTCTTGTGATATCTCCTTGGCACATATTGACCTTAGCCACCGCCTGTTGAACTTGCGTTTCATGGGCAGGAAACTCCTCAAAGGATTGCTTCCAGTCTTTCTCCAAAACTGGATCAATTACACCTAACGTATAAAGAGCATCAAAAACCGCTTGCAGATTTCCTTGTAAGAACATTTGAAGTCTCCTTTTATCTCATAGTTAGATCGGCAAAGAGCTTCCACTTCTTGACGCCCCCTTCTAGAAACCAGACCAAAGTACGGCCTTCCTTTTGGCAGCAGTGATGTGATTATTTTAGACGCTATTGAATTAATTACTGAGGGGGCTTGGCGCGAAATCTGGCATGAAAAATGAGCCTCTGAAAAACATCCTTAAAAAGTATGCCAACCTAGTTTTTGACCCGAAGAAACTATGAAGCTTTAGGCACAAGACTTGCTTTGTTTATGAGTGATGAACGTAATAGACCTTCAAACTTACAGATTAAAAGCGCAGAAGAAAGACCAAACGTGGCTTTATAGCTTGGGTTATGACCAACTCTTTAGTGAGTTTATTGCAACCTTCGAAAAGTTTGAAAACGACCCTTATTGCGAAAGCACCCATGAATGGCTCGATCAAGTCTCCGACGCTCTCAACGAGCGTTTCTACAAAAACAAAAACAGACTCAAACAACCTTAATATTCGTTTATAGCAAAATGCTATAATTCTTGTTGCGGTCATTATAGCATTTTGCTATACTTAATGAGTGCAGCTTTTAGGTAAAAACATCATTGATGAATTTAAAAAAAGACACTCTTTAGGTCGAAAGGCTCTGGATAGATGGGTCAAGCTTATGGAGGGAACGAGTTTTAATAGGCCCCAGGACTTGAAAAAGGTATTTGGAGCCAACGTTGACTTTGTCGGCCACCAAGTCGTCTTTGATATTGGTGGAAATAAGATTCGGACCATAACAAAGATATCATATGGCATACAAATCATTCTCGTTACTCACGTTTTAACTCATAAAGAGTACGATAAAAACAAATGGAAGGAATAGCTATGGGTATTGCAAAAAAGCTTATAGATAGTTTAAAAGAAGAGTCTAGGGTAAAAAAAGTTAAGGTGGGCCCAACCTATATTAAGCTTGTCGAATTTTTTCCTCTTAAGCCCATTGCTTCCAAAGAAGAGCATGAGTTAGCTCTTATGATAATTGAGAAAATAATAACTTACAATGAGACAATCAGAGACGAAGGGGCATCCCTTTACTTAAAAACTTTAGCAGATTTAGTTAGTGACTATGAAAGGCGGCGTTTTAAAGATGCGCCTGTAAGTGGCACAGACATGCTTTCTTATCTTATGGAGCTTCAAGGGTTAAAGCAATCTGACCTAGCTCAGATATTTGGGGGCCAATCGGTCGTATCAAAGGTTTTAAAAGGAGAACGCGAACTGAACTTACGCCAAATAAAAGCTTTGGCGAAAAAGTTCAACGTATCAGCTGAGGTCTTTATATAAGCTATAAAAGATTACTTGCAAGCTCTGCTAACTCTGAACGCTCACCTTTATTGAGTGTAACGTGTGCAGCAATAGGCTGACCTTTAAAGCGTTCTACCGCATGGGTCAGACCACTATTGCCAGAGTCTACGTACGGGTTATCAATCTGGAAGCAATCCCCTGTTAGGATGATCTTTGTTCCCTGACCTGCGCGAGTAACGATGGTCTTAATCTCATGAGGAGTTAAGTTTTGAGACTCATCCACAATCAAGTATTGGTTTGGAATGGATCTACCACGAATGTACGTTAGGGGCTCAATATTCAACATGCCTTGGTTGATTAACTCTTGCGCGCGTCCCGCAGCTTTTTTATGAGAGCTATCCGCACCCATTAAAAATTCCACGTTATCAAAAATTGGCTGCATCCAAGGATTTAACTTTTGCTCTACGTCCCCTGGCAAATAACCAATATCTCTTCCCATCGGGAAGATTGGACGGCTCACCAAAAGTTTTCGGTATTTGCCTTCATCAAGAGTTTTTGCAAGACCTGCGGCTAAGGCAATGAGCGTTTTTCCAGTTCCCGCCTTACCGACAAGGGTCACAATTAAAATCTCATCGTTAAGAAGACAATCTAACGCAAAACTTTGTTCAACGTTTCTTGGGAAGATCCCCCACACGCTTTCATTTAAATGAATAAGCGGAACCAACCCTTGCTGTTGCATGCTATACCGTGCGATGGCACTATGATTGGGATTGGATTTATCCTTCATGATGACATATTGATTTGCTAGGAATGTGTGGCCTGGCACCTCGGGTAAAAGTTTGTTCGAATAAAACTCGTCAATCAAGTGTGGTTCAACTTCGATTTCGGTGTAACCTGCATAAAGCTCATCCACAGAGACAGAATCAGGTTCGTAGTCTTTAGCAATTACGCCATAAACATCGGCTTTAATTCTAAGGTTAATATCTTTGGAAACAAGCTCAATGTCGTCACCAGGATATTGCTCCTTAAGGTAGATAGCTGTTCCTAAAATTCTTGAATCTGCTTTTTCGGGGTTGAGATCTTTTGGTAAGTTGCCAACGTAATTATCTGTTGTAACAATTAAGGTGGCATCACTTTTTTCAAGCTTTACGCCTTTTGCAAGGGGGCCTTCATTTCTTAAGACATCGATAAATCTGCTAAACTGGCGGGCGTTTCTTCCATTCTCCCCGAGCTCTCGTTTAAAGGTATCGATTTCTTCAATGACGGTCATCGGGATATGAAGGATCGCTCCTTTAAATTTAAATATGGCCTGTGCATCGAATAGAATAACGTTAGTATCAAGAACAATTCTTCGGAGTTTCTGATTATTCGCCAAAAAGGTGCCTCCATCATAGAGTCAATTTACAACTCTATGAGATATGGAAACCCTGAAAAGTTCAACATTTATTCGCTTTATTTTTTCGAGGAATGCGTCAGAAGGTCGCCCGTATCAATCTTCATATCAATGGCAACTGACTCAATAAACTTCACGAAGTGGCTAAGCGCCTCTTTATTCACCGTCGTTTTTACAAACTCGCAACCATAGCGGAATGTTTCTTCGTCGCGGATATATCTGCTATTAGCAATCTTAACCACAAATGGAAAGTAACTTTTTTGTGACAAATAGATTCGCATCGCGATTTCATCACCCGTGCGTAACGAGCCTATTTTTGTTTCGCTATCAAAGGATACACCGTTTGATGAAATGTCATAAAGACTGACTTTATGTAAGCCGCCAAGGCTTAAACCTGAGTTCGGTATAACAATAAAGGCACCTACAAACTCTGTAAGGATAGTCCTCTTTTTTTCCCGTCTTTCTAAAGATAGAATTTCTTCTTTCTTTTGAGCTAAATCAATCACGGAAGCAGGCTCTGCATTCGTAGAAATCTTTAATAATTTACCTGTTTTTCGACCTGATCCCTTTAAATATGACTTTAAATCAATAACATTTGATTTAGACATTCATCCCCCCAAAAGTCTTTTCATCCCCCGATGAAATCTGATATATCTCTCTTATCGGACCAGAACCGTCTCAACTTGAGCTAAACTTCAGTCCAGATATGTTTCAAAGGGAGACCTAAGAGTTAATAGGATGGATTACAAATTTGATATACGCATTTTAGGTTTAAGCGTTTTCATTCACTTGGCCGTGTCTGGCGCCCTCACATTATTTGCAACCGAGGACCTCTTTGAGCGCGCAGATATCATTGAGGTCGTTTTTGAAGATAACCCTAAAACGTTTGTTCCATCGGAAGCCTCAAAAAAAGAGCCTTCTGAACCTGACAACACCTCAAGGTTTTTCTCAGAGCAACAACAACGGTTTGAAAAAGAAACTATTGCAGAAAACCTAGGAACTTTTCAAAACAGAAGAGCACAGGTTGCACAGCAGCCCGCCCCCGAAGTCTCAAACGACGGCGCAGGACCAAACTTTTTTCCTACAACCAACACTGCAGTTTCCCGAGAAGAACGACAATCGTCTGTGAACTTTCAGGTTCCAAACCTTGCTCGCGGCGAGATGACTTTTTTAAATTCTGATTTTTCAACGTACGCTTCATTTTATAATCGCATTACTCCTAAGATTGTCTGGAACTGGGGAAACAACGTCGATGACATTGCATTATTTCCGCACATGCGTGAAAAGCTCAGACAAAAGCTTGCATGGAAAACTAGAGTCGAGCTGATCCTCGATTCCGAAGGACACTTTAGAGATATAATTATCGTAAACTCATCAGGTTCATTTGAATTAGACAACGCCGTTCAAGCCGCACTTGAAAATGCAGCACCTTATCTCAACCCACCAACAGGAATGATCGGAAAAGATAAAACGGTCAGAATCCAGGGCGAATTCACAGTTCACACCCGACGTCCCCGCCTCGCCAACTAACGGCTTCAGACGATTGCGGCTATTCTTAAAAATAGCCACTTAATTTTTTAAACCAATTCGCTGAGTTTTTGGACTGCCTTTTGGATTCCTGTGAAGACATGATATGGAGTTGCGCTGTCATACATGTACGCTGGAGTTGAGATGACTTTGTTTTCTCTGTCCACGATAAAATCTACAGCTTCACAGTTAGTGTGCTCGGCACCTGTTTTTTTAATTTCTTGTGAGGTGCCTTCGTCATTTCCAATTGTTACATTGACGCCCTTTTTACCTAAAGCAAGAGCTATAACGGCAGGAGCGATACACACTGCCATTATAGGCTTTGAAGACTCATGAAATTTTGCAATCGCAGATGCGACGTTCTCTTGAACGGAGCCTTCAGAGCCTTGTGTAGCAAACGTGGAAAGATTTTTTGCAGCACCGTAACCCCCTGGCATAACTAAACCATCAAAGTCTTGCACATTGAGGTCTGACAAAGGTTTAATTTTTCCTCTTGCGATACGCCCAGACTCGCTGAGCACGTTTCGTTTTTTACCCGTTTCTTCTTTAGTAAGGTGATCAACTTCACTGAACTCAACAGACGGAGCAAAACATTCGTATTGTAAGTTGTACTGAGCTAAGCTGATTAAACATGAAACAGCTTCGGTGATCTCTGTTCCATCCATGTGTCCGCATCCTGATAAAATCACTGCGACCTTTTTACTCATATTACCTCCTGATTTCTAATATCTCTAATCTGAAAAAAGATTAGAAACAGTATGATTTAAGCTTTGAAACAAAAGAAGTATATCAGAACAGCAGTGATAGGCCAAGTCGTCCAGCGTAGTCGTATGTGACCTTGTCTTGACTTAAAGGAGAAGACCAAGCGTCTACTCCAGCTTTAATTGCAATGTGTTTACCAATTATAAATTTAAAACCCACTCCTCCAGATGGAGCCCACCCCTTCACTTGCGGAAAGTGAACGACACTACTACCAGCTTGCTTATAAGAAGACTTTTTGTCTTGATATGCAGCACCCACCTTGATGTACGGTTGAAAAAGCGATTTTCTTGAAGCCATGCTAAAAATCAAATCCGCACCATAAAATGTTACATAGGACCGTGCTTGATATTCAGCTTTGATTTCATCAGATCGAGCTTTTGTGTAATTTAATTCAAGAGCCGACATTTCCCAAAAGTAATAAGCAATAGAGCCTGTCCCGCTGCGATAAACGGAATAGTTATTTTGATCGTAGGAAGTTTTACGATAACTCCCAGACGCACCGATCTCAAAGTATCCCGCAAAAGATGGCAGTGACATAGCAAAGAATGTAAGAAACAGTAGCGCGCTTTTCATAGTTCAATCATATCAAATCCTTCCGAATCTCGAAGCTAGAAAGCCCAATGACCTAGACGAAACGCTGAGGAAAAAGATGCCAACTGCATTTTACTAAATTCAAAGCTAATATAAACAACATGAACCTTCTCTACTCCATCCTGCTCGTATTATTATCTGGATGTCAGATTAACTACTTACTGAAGTCAGGTTATCACCAAGCTTTACTTATTAAGCGCCAGCAACCCATTGAGAAGTTCATTCAAGAATCAGAAGAATTAAACCCAGAAGAAAAAGAAAAATTAAAACTCGTACAAAAAGCAAAGGCCTTTGCAGAAGGTGAATTAGGCTTAGAGAAGTCTTCTAACTATACGACGTTTGTCAAACTCGATCGTCCGTTTGTTTCCTATATCGTCCATGTGGCGTACCCCTATGAGCTAAAGTACCGCTATTGGAGTTTCCCTATCGTGGGAAAAGTTCCATATAAAGGATTCTTCTCTCCTGAGGATGCAAAAAAGGAGGCACTAAAATTTTCAAGCGAAGGCTTTGACACATTTACAAGAGGAGTTCGAGCGTACAGCACCCTAGGTTGGTTCCGAGATCCCGTTCTCTCCTCTATGTTGAGCTATGAAAAAGACGATCTTGTTAATTTAATTATTCACGAGACCGTTCACACCACGCTTTATATCAAAAGTTCTGCTGACTTTAATGAGCAGCTTGCGACATTCATAGGAAATAAGGGAACCGAGCTTTTCTATACAAAAACCGAGGGCGTAAACTCTGAAAAGTTAAAACGAATCAAAATGAAGAACGACGATGAAGACATTTTCTCTGAGTTTATTTCCGCCGAAGTTAAATCTTTGGAACAATGGTATAAGGAACGCAAAGGGAAAGTAGGCGCAAAAGAAAAAGAAGAGAGGCTCTTAGCAATTCAAGAGCGATTTCAAAAGCTGAAATTCAAAACGAAGAGTTATGAATTCTTTGGAAAGATGGATCTTAACAATGCAATTCTGTTAGGGTTTAAAACCTACGTTAATGATCTTTCAAAATTTGAGAAGGTCTATGCGAGGCATGAAAGTTTAAAGTCTTTCGTGCAAGAAATGAAAACGCTTGAGAGCTCAAAAGATCCAAACAAAGATCTTTTGATGCTCACTAAAGATTAACGGAATCGATTATAGTGTCTGTTGATGAAGTTTTGATACTCTCGGTGATCCTTGGCAGCCTCACTTTCGTATTTTAAAGATTCTGGGCGCTCTACCTCTTGGACTTGAGCTACTCCTCTTTTATCCTCTTCTGGATTTTTTGGAATCTCAATGGACAGTTTTGACTCCGATGCGCAAGCCACTGACACCGCTCCCATAACGATTAACGCTGCGAAAAACTTAAACATGTAATCCTCCCTCTCTCTAAACTTTGACTTCATCAGTTCACCCTTCGGTTATTAACGAGATCAAATGCCAGAAAAACAAAACGAAGGTCTTGCTGAACCTTCGTCTTAGTTATCGGGATATTGGTTGTTTAATTGAGTATGAAATTTAATTTTTGGCGGACTTCTTACGGTATATCGCGTGTCGCATTCTCAATCTGGAGCATAATTCGATCATGTAATCGACTTAAGTCTGTGTTTTCGATTATTCGGTGGTCTTGAGTGTTCTTTATTTCAGCTCTTACGGCTTCTAAGGCGGCCACCTCTGCCCTGAGCGTCGCCGAGGCGGCGACTTCTCTGGCTACACCTTCTGCCTCATTGGCGGAAAGTTCGTTTTCAACAAAATCTAGTAAGTATTCTTCTAATTTAGTATTCATATTTCTACTCCTCTTAACTGAGCCATGCCGTACACAGCCTCGAACTCAGCGCTGTTAGTTTCTTCTTTAATTTGTTCAGTGAGATTTCTTTTCTCAATGTTTTTCTTAATACTCATTAGCCCATGTCTGTAGTTTGCCTTTGCAGTGTCATATGGGCACTCCATGATCTCTGCAATTTCCTTAAAACTTAAGTCATCGTACACACGCAGTGTGAGCGCTAACTTTTGTTTTTCAGGAAGGGCATCGACAAAATCTTTTATTAAGTCTCTGACGTGTTGCCCTTCTAATCGGTCAAGTGACATGCTTCCCACCGATATCTGAATGTTATCGATGCTTGTGGTCTCCTTTGCTGACCGTAGTTTATTTTTTGCCGTATTTATTGCTATCGTAAATAACCAACTCTTAAAAGAGGACCGCCCCTCAAAAGTCGATAGCCTTCTAAATGCCTTTACAAAAGTATCTTGCACGATATCTTCTGCTAAATCTTGAGAACAAGTAAACCGCATACATAATCTAAGAAGACTCTTTTGATGTTTTATAACTAAGCTGGAAAACGCTTTACTATCCCCAGATTTGGCACTTTCAACTAGCACCCCATCTGATATATCCATTGATTCCCCCCTCTTTTAACGTTCCAGTTAAGGCTCCTAAGGCAATGTGCCTGCCGGTGATAGGACGCCTTTGACCCAGACTTAGGTTAATAAAAAAAATATTTTTTTAATAGTCCTGACGATTTTTTACAGATTAGGCAAAAAGCACGTAATATCAATGCTTTAATAACCTCTTATGAGACTTATAAAATCATTTCATCAAGCCGCTCCGTCCCCCGCGGCGATATTTATTGTTGGTAATCAGGAATAAGGGACGGAATAAAGAACTGAAGATAAGCCAGAAGGCCTCGGATTTCTTTGTCTGTGATTCTTGAAGACGAATCCTTTGGGCTGATTTCAAGATCAAGTGCACAGTTTTCCAGTTCGCTCACTCTTATTGGGGTAGCTCTTTTAAATAAAGAGTTCTCGGTCTGCAACGATTTGCAGATCATCTTTCCTTCAACAAGAAGCTGATCGAAGTTAAAACTCAAAATATTTTTTTGCTCTACACGAGTTACCGCTTTAGCTATGTTTTTACGAACAAGTTGGGAGCTGCCACCTGTTTCTTGGACAATGGTTTTTTGTTTAGTCGTAGGAGTGATTTTAAAATCACCGAAACGACCTCTTTCTGATATCAGCACATAGCCGTCAGTTATCTTCGTTAATGTCCCGCTGGATCGCACGCCATCTACCCAAAGACCAAGTAGTAAAGTTGCATTATAAGCCTGATCTTTAAATACTTGATAAGCGCCTGAAAAATTTAAGTCCGCCAACTTTCCTGCAACGGACTTATTTGTCATCGCACCGCCGTTGTAGGCGTTAAGCAATTTAAATTCTCTATATTTTGGATCATATATTCGCAAACTATTTTTTAGCTCATGAGTTTCTTTGTTTATGGTGCGAGTAACTCTGATGGATCCATAATCTTGGATTTGCTCAAAGAATTTTACGGTATTAAAGTAATCGCCTTTAATGGCGTATTCGGCTTGGAGCTCTGGCGCCGTTAGTTTAAGGTTAAACAGCAATCCATCACTTGTAGTCACCGTACCCGTTAAAGAAGCCGCAAAGCCCGATGAAGCCTGTAGCAGAATAGCAATTCCAATAAGATATTCTATGGTCATTTTATCAACCTCGCACACGTATGCCCTTACCTACTATGCAAACATGCCAACGGCGGTAAAACAAAATTTTGACCTTAGAGATGTCGAAGGTTTAAACAGCGACAAAAAATGAGGGCCCTACTTCTTCCGAAGCCTCAGCTCTGAGGACTTTTTGTCAAAAGGCAAGTCAAGGTCTAAAAGGTCTCCCCGATGAAGTTCAATATCGAACTTATCCTTTTTTAACCAACTAAGGAATTCGCGTTCGTCTTGTCGACAAATCATAATTCGCGTTTTTCCTTTTTCTTTTAACATATCTCCAACGATCCGCCCCTTGTTGAGCGAAGTCTCTGGGCTGGTTTTTCTCGCAAGTAGGTATGAGAAGGTCACGGTCCTGTTTTTAAATTTCAAATGCTTTTCAATGTTTAAAAACCAGTCTGGCATTTTTAAATGAATACGATCATGGCACCAGTCTCTCTTCGAATGAAGAAGAAGCGGACAGCCCAGTTGATGTGTGCAAGGCGCCCACATTTGGTAACCGCGCGCAATAAGGTCTTGTCTTAATTCCATAAGCCTTCTGCCATCAGACTGGGTCGAAGGCTCGATGACTAAAATCGCTTCTGATTCGTAAGCCGCTCTGGGAATTCCAGGAAGCTCCGTTAGCACATATGAAAACGCAAAAAGATCCACAGGTTTGTCTAAGCTCTTGGTAAGAAAGTTGAGATGAGATTCTGGAAATAGTCTTTTATAAATCTCAATAGCAGTTGCGGCGACCTCAATACTGTAACCTTTAGAAACATTCTCACTAAGGTGAGCCGTGAGTGCACCCAAGCCACTTCCTACTTCACAAAAAGAATTAATATCTGTAAAGAACTTCACGCGTACCGCTTCGTCGATCACCGCTTGGGCACGCAAATAATTTAATGGGAAGTAATAAGCAGCCTGAGCAACCTGAGCCCACTTTTCATTCCAAGGGGTGGAACCATCTGGGTTTTCGATGTAGAAGTCAGACATTTGCTGTACTGCTGCTGCAATTTTCCTGTCATCGAGCAACGATAGTCCAAGCGCCTTTAAAAATTGCTCTATCTTGATCTCTAGGAAATGTGGAAATTCAAATTGTCGAGACTCGGTTTTTACCATTTTTCTTCGATTCGTAAGAGGCCTGATCTGCTTTTTCAAAAAGCTCATTCCAAGATTGCATTGCCCCCTCTAAACATGCAACACCTGCTGAGACTGTAACGGTCAATTTTTGATCTTTGTAGACGAACGGATGGCTTTCAATTGTCGCACGGATACGCTCTGCGACCTCAATGCCTTTTTGCAAATTACTTCCAAGCAATATGAGGCAAAACTCTTCGCCGCCAAACCGTGCAAAGAAGTCACCTTTACGGATGAGTTTAGACGAAACAGCCTCGGCCATTTCTTTTAAGACATAATCACCAGCTTGGTGGCCATAGGTATCGTTTAGTTTCTTAAAGTTATCTAAATCAAAAACAATAACTGACAAAGACATCTGTGCGATCTTTGCCTTTTTAAAAACTTCTTCACCTTGTGAAAGCAAAGCACCCTTGTTAAAAATTTGAGTTAAGGGATCAATTTGTGTTTTATCAAACGTCGAACGTGCGGAAACGGTTTCAATATTTCCTTGTTCAAGGAATTTAAAGATAACGCTTCCAACTTTAATCTGTTCGTTGTTTGCAAGCTTTCGTAGAGAATCTGGCGGGATTCTCTCGTTAGAAACTTCCGTTCCGTTTGTAGAGCCGATATCCACAATATAAACATCGCCACCCTCTAATTTCACCTTTGCATGTCGCTTCGAAACACTTCGGTCTTCTACAAAAATTTGGCTATCAGGACTTCGACCAATCGTATACTCGGATTTTTCAATGGACCATTGTTTTCCGATAAGCGCAGGAGGCCCCATCAACAAAACCAGAGCGGGCGGAGCATTTCTTGCTTCCGACATTCTAATTTTAAAAGTTTCACTGGATACGACGCTCGTCTTTTCGCCGCTTTCTTCATCTGCTGACATAAAGTTTATCTTACCGAGTTTCTTGAACAGGGTCTATGCAAAAAGCAATCGCCCAGTCTAGACTTTAAGTTGGGCTAAAGTGAGTTTCTTAGACAGTTCTACGCCAGGTTGATTGTAGGTATCAATATTATGGATTTTACCAAGCATTGCGACAGCCACTTCAAAGAAAAAGAACATTGCCCCTAATTCCTTTTCATCAAATTTTGTTAAGCGCAGTGTGGCAGAATGCACGCCTTGCTCTTTTAATGCCTTTTGAGTTCCAATACATTGAGCCTCATAAACAAGTCCCATGCTTTTGTTTTGAAGGAACGTATAATTCGGGAATAAAACATTTTTTAACTTTGAACCTGAGGTCTCTTCGCGCTCCGAGCTTAAGAAAATTATAAACTTATCACGCGCCCCATCCATGACCTGCTGAAGCATCGAGTGCTGATCATTTGAACCTAACATGACCATGGGGCTACTGACTCTTGGCGCGGGTTTAGAATCAAGGGTAACCTTTTTTGCTAAGCTCTCCGCCCAAAGTTGCTGAAACCAATGCGCAAAAGTCTTTAAAGATTCTGAGTACGACCAAAAAACAGTGATCCATTCTTTATTATCAAAGCTCATCAACATCTGAGCACAAAACTCTTCTAGCTGTTCTTTATGTAAAAGAGCTTCTTTTGCACCTTCAATAAAATCATCTGCATTTAATCCCGCAAATACAGCTGGAAAAAGTCCCACTGCCGTTAATACTGAAAAACGTCCACCCACATCCAACGGAATTTCCAAGATAGAAATGTTATTTTCTTTAGCGAAATCAAATAAAGGACTTGGCTTCATCTCGGTAACGACTGTCATTTGAGCAGCGAGATTTAAGTTATTATCTTTATAGTGCTGATCAATAAACTGAAGCTGGGTTAAAGTTTCAATCGTAGTGCCGCTTTTTGAAATCGCGACCCAGTGAATTCGCTGAAGCTTTTTTAATCGACTTAACCTTCTATCAAAAGCAAATGAATCCAAGTTTTCAAAGAATAGTACCTTCTCTGAGCAATCAAATGCATCGACTATGGCCTTTGCACCAAGAGAACTCCCGCCAATTCCTAAGACAACTAACTGGTCAAAATCTTTGCGTACTTCATTGGCTCTTTGTATACAGTTTTTTAAAAGGGTTTCGTCTTCTAGAACCCTTACAAAGCCAGGCATCTCTTGCAGTACAGATTCATAAGCCCCGTTAACGTTGGGAACTGTGGAATTTTTTCTCGTGATTTGTGAAAATTCAAACATATCCAGTTATCTGATCAAATTTTTCCCCGTTATGTCAAATTGTCCCGTAAATAATCACCTTATCTTAATATGAAAGTGGTTTCCATGCGGCGTGAATCCACAAAAAAATAGTTTAGGAGTAATTATTTATGAGTCTTCGTGTAAGCAAAAGTCTTGGCCCCATTGTTTTTCTAATAACTCTGTTAGCTCTCTCTTATGCACAAGCCCAAATTATTGATGACTTCCAGCGACGGCTAAACCAGCGTTTCGATCGAGCCGATAGCGAAACCGTTACTCAACAAGTTATCTACGGCTCAGTTGAGGCAGTTGCAGCTTACCAACTCAATGGCCTTATCACAAAAGTCGATGAAAAAGCGATCGCCACAATTCACGCTCAGATTGATATACTAAAGAATTCTTCGGATCTACCACCTCAGGTTCGTCAATCAAGAATTAATGCATTAAAACGCGAGCTGAGTAAAATTGAAGGTGGCATTGCAAAACGAATGGGGCGCGGAACTGCGAAGTTTCTTGTTCGGAGCGGACAACTCCTACTCGTTCTAGATATTGGATCAAGAATTTATGTTCTAAATGCTCTAGATGAAAGAGATCCAGGCTACGTTCCATTTGCCACAATATTTTGTACGGAAGTGAGATGCCCAGATGTTAACGTCGGCGAAGCTGTTCTCATCTACAGTAGTGAAGCCTTTAATAATATAAGACGAGAGCTCCGAAACCCTTAACAATCCAGATGAAAAAACTGCTTGTCATTTTTTTACTCGTCACTTCGACATGCTTTGCCCATGCTGAAGTGACACCCAACCGTTGCGGCTCCTTGTTTGCTAAAAAGGCTTCCTTCTTTAGCCGGCATAAGGCTCAAATTATTAAGCTTTCTTACCAAATTCCACTCACAGCAGCACTGAGTATGATGATATGGAAAGAAGTCGATCAGCGTATTTTTTTCCCCGCGGCCCGAGCCACCATTGCCGCCAAAAGCATTGAGCATACGAATTCCAATAAGACCTACTATGACGATCTGATTCAACACGATTTTCGATACCGCAATATCAAGAAACTAACTTTAGATAACGATGCAAAAAAACTAGATGAGCGTTTAGGCAATATTGATGTGCAGAAACGAATCCTCGCCTACGAAATTCAAAAGGATTATGCGAACTACTATATATCTATTAGAGATCAAAGCCCCCTTCGTCTTACCCTTGAGGAGAACATCGCAACTCATCTCCCAACACCTCTCTTTAAACATCTCACAATATTTCTTGAAAAAGGCGTCTTTGCTTTTGAAGGCACCCATGTGGCCAAAGAACATCAAAAGCCTCTTACAGAAGAGCAAGCTAAGTTTCTCTTCGATGAAACCCATAGGATGTATCTTAAATACTTTGCCATTGATGCTTATTTAAATAACTACAGTAAGGAGACAAAGGTTTTTGATTCGCCTTATGCGAAAGATCTTCTAAAACTCGAGTCTCAAGGAAAGATCACTGAAAAAGAAGTCATCTATTATCTTCAAGAAGATATTTACCATACCTATTTTTTAAATATTCTCAGTGGTCTTCATATCCATAACCTCAAAATGAAGGACGGAAAATATACGGACAACTATGTCACGATTGATGATTTGAGGGCTGAGCGCCTCACTGGGTTAAACGAACGCTAAGTGACGTCAACGTCTTCTTGGATTCTGTGGTAACCCTTCCATTCCTTAAGACGAGCCATGGGTTGGTTCGCACCTTCAGGGTAATCCAAAACAACATAGGTCAATTTAGTGAGCTTTCCGAAGGATCCCACATCAAGAGATGTTAACTCTGTCCATGTGCCAGTATTAAAGTATTGTTTTCCTTTCAACCACTGGCGGTAACGATAAACGTGGTTGTGCCCAAAGATTACTGTATGGACTCTGTCATCCTTTAAGATTTTTTTTGCTGCCACATCCAGATCTGGAAAGATGGATCGCTCCAAGAAAATCTTTATAATCTGCTTCCATGGGTAACGCTTTCTTGGATCGGAAGAAAAAATCGAGTCAAACATGAACTTATAAAGCTTAACTGTAGTGATAATCAGGAACTTGGGTTCCTGCAAAAGTGACCACCTCATCATTGCTTTAAAAGGACGAACCTTGTCTACATGGGGATTCACCTTCTTAATACGAAGTACAAATTCTACGAAAAAGAAGGATCCAAAAGGCAGATTTAATATCGGAGTAGGATATTCTTTCTTAATGAAAAATTTCTTCGGGTCAATTCTGTTAGCGGGCTCATGCATGTGTCCGTGCTCAATGTGCACGCCATCAAAGTAATAAACAATATTTCGGTACCGTATTGTTGTTCCTACCACTAGATTTAAGTATTCCCGAGCTTGCGGCCAGAGCATACCTTGATCATGGTTACCAACAACGTACGTGATGCTGTTTTTAGTATTTTTTGCAAAGTTTTTAAGGGCATTAAAAAAAATTGGATGTCCGTCTACAATTTTTTTTACGATATCTACAGTTATCGACTCCGTAATAACTGAAAGAAAGTGTCCACGATAATCGACTTGCAATAAGTTTAAGATATCCCCATTGAGAATGAGTTCTACTTCTGCATCCGCATATTCACCTGTCGTGTAGTAATTAAGAAACTCGGCAAAACGCTCATCATAATAAAACTCTTCTAAAGAGTTGATGTTTCCATCCTCTAGAACTTTGCCAGCACCGACATGTAGATCACTAACAACAAGTTTTATTCTTCTCATGATTTTCACTTAACTAGCCAAATAGACAACATTGCGACTTAAATTCTTCCCACAATACATTGCTTCGTCGGCAACTTGTAGTATTTTTTCTTTCGTCTGTGCGTGTTCGGGAAAACATGCCACACCGATACTTAAAGTCACTTGTACTCTCTTTCCATCGACAATAAACGGTGTTTCTCTCACACTTCTACATATTCTGTTTGCAACTGCTGTTGCTTGCTCGGTCGTAGTTGAAGTTAAGACAGTTAAAAACTCATCACCGCCATATCGAAAGCAAAAATCAACGGTGCGTACGCTCTTTTTTATAATTTGGCCAATTTCTTTGAGTACCTGCGATCCTACCATATGACCGTTTTTATCATTAACCATTTTAAAATGGTCGACATCAATAAATAAAACGCTAAAAGAAACATTGGATCTCTTATACCGTTCGATTTCTTGATCTAACAGAATATTCAAATATCGCTGATTGTATAGCCCCGTGACGTCATCTTCAAAGTTCATGGTTTGAATTTCATCTAAGGTATCGATCATATTCATCAACCCAGCCATCCGCTTTACAAACATATGTGCACAGACCTCATCCTTTTTTAAAAAGACAGGGTAGCCCTTGATTGCAAAGCAAAAATGCTCTCCGTTATCTGCCGTAAGCTTCATATATAATAGATTTTCATCAAAGTGCATGGCGGTTGAAAAATTCACGCGCTCAAATTTTTTACAGTATACTGAAAATTCCTCTAACGAGGTCTTGTGAATGGCTAAAAACTTCTGTCGCAGTGGTTCGCCATCTCTTCCAGGTTGCGGAATTGCAACTTGTTCTCGCCAGATGAACGCCTGATCAACTAAAAGCTCATCTCTGAAGAACTCCAAAACTTCCTTATAGTGTTTAGGGCTTTTACTTTTCAGAATACTTTTTTCTAAGCGCCCTAAATTATCGATGAATGTTTTAACCGCTTTAACATTTCTCATTGTTCACTTCACGTCCCTGTTTTCTTAAGTTCTTCGATCTTGATGTTCTCTTGTTCAAGCGCACCCAAAGCTGCTCTTAAAGCCTTCGCTCCACGGCGAATTTGATCTTTGAGGTTTTGAATCTGTTGATTTAAATCCTTACTCTGAGCCTTATAACTATCTAGTTCAAAATTCATTTGATCCATTTGTTTTTTGAGGTCAAGAATAGTCTCATCCTTGCTCGTGATGACCACATCGCCCTCATGTTGTAAAATTTCAAGACGATTTTGAAGTTCACGTTCTTTCACCCGAACCTGCTGCAACTTATCGTCGACGAGAAGCTTAAATTCTTCGTTGCTACTCTGGATTTTATGATTTTTCTTTTCAAGCTCCCCAATAACATGAGACTTATGTTCAAGGTCTTCAGTTAAAATAGTTATCTTCGCTCGCTGTTCCTCGAGCAGAGATTCAAATTTCGCAGTCATCTCTTCATACTTCTTCTTTAAAACAATTGCAGAAGCAGAAAGCACTTCGTTTTCAGACTTTAACGTATCGATCTGTTTTTCTAAGGAATTCACCTTACTCTGCGCAACCTTCAAATATTCAGATTGTTTCAGTGCTGCCTCTAAAGAGAACAGTGATGGGTCGCTTGAAATATCTTTTTTACTAATTTCGCTTGTCGTGGCTTTTTTGACAGAGAGCGACTTTGTGTTGTCCTCAACTGGAGCCAACACCGATGTCTTGTCATTTGTTTTAACTGATTTTGTTTGGTCGTTGCCCAGAAAAAAATCAGCTAAATCGTCTTTTGTTTTCTTTTTAGATTTTCCGCTCATCCTAGTTAAATAATCGGAAACAAAAGGGTTTCACTGAAGCAGGCGTGATGAGAATGCGGAGTTTTGGACCTAGGTTCGTAACGTCGAAATTGAAAACTTAGATCTTAACTACCTTAATAAAGCTCTCTAAGCGCGATTTAATGTCGTTTTCGCTTAAATTCAACACTCGAACTAGTCCAAAGTCTTCAACAGTATAAGATGCTGTTAAAGAACCTTCGACACACGCTCGGCGAAGAGTCGCACAGCTAAGGTCGAGGTTGTTCTTTGATAAATACCCCATAAAGCCGCCAGCAAATGTGTCACCAGCGCCTGTCGGGTCTGTGATCTCTAAGAGGGGGAAGGCTGGCAAGATAAAGAACTCACCTTGTGAATACATGATACAACCGTACTCACCTCGCTTAATGACCACAACTTCAGGACCCATTTCACAGAGGGCTTTTGCCGCCGCCATAGCATTTGGTTTGCGAGTCAACATAAGTGCTTCAGTGTTATTCACGAAAAGTATGTTTGCTTTGTTGAGGACTTTTTTAAGGTCATCAGGCTTTGTTTGAATCCAAAAATTCATGGTGTCAACTGCAACAATCTTCGGACTCTCGGCCTGCTCTAAAACTTTTAGCTGCAGCTCAGGATCAATGTTAGCAAGAAACACTACAGGTGAACTCTTAAATTTAGTTGGAACGACGGGGTCAAAGGATTCAAAAACGTTAAGATGAGTCGCTAGAGTTTGTGCCTCGTTCATATCGTCTTGATATTTACCTTCCCAGTGGAATGTATGCCCTTCTTTTCTCTCGATTCCAGAAACATCTACACCGCGTGATCTAAGCATCTCGATGTTGGATTCTTCGTAGTCTCGCCCAACAACGCCGACAATATTTACTTTAGTATATCTTGAGGCTACGACTGAAAAATAATTGGCAGAGCCCCCAACGCATCTTTCTTTTTTCCCTGCTGGAGTTGAAATTGAATCATAAGCCAAACTACCAACTACTAAAATTTCAGGCATACTTCCCCCAGTCGTGCATTAAACCGACGTTGTCATTACATCAGGGGTAAGTTTCTTCGGCTTACCGTCGTACGCTGACTGCAACTGACCGCAAGCTGCGTAGATATCTCGCCCCATTGTTCTTCGGATAAGAACGTGCATTCCCATATTCATTAAAGCCTTTTGAAAATCTAAAACTTTAACTCTTTCAGGACGTTTAAATTCTGATCCAGGATGTTCATTAAACGGAATTAGATTGATTTTGCAAGGAATCCCTTTAGTTAATTTTTTTATACGCTTTGCGTCCTCAATAGTGTCATTTACATCTTTCAGAAGAACGTACTCAAAAGTAATTTCGTCTCCCGTTGTTTCATAATACTCGCGACAGCTTTGCATAAGTTCTGAGAGCGGATAGCGTTTATTAATTGGCATGATGAAATCTCTCATCTCATCAGTCGTTGCATTAAGACTGACTGCCAAGCGTGCTCCACTTTCTGCAATTAATTTTATATTGGGAACAATTCCTGAAGTGGAGACAGTCACCCTCTTTCTTGAAAAATTCATTCCCCATGGCGAATTTAAAATTTTAATGCTATTAAAGACCGCATCTGGATTATCCAGTGGCTCTCCCATTCCCATAAAAACAATATTGGTTAAGCGCTGATCGCCTTCAAGTTTCTGTGATGCCAGTAGAAATTGCATAACAATATCACCAGCAGGCAATCTGCGTTTGAGTTTCTGTTTTCCTGTAAAACAAAACTTACACGCCATATTGCAACCGACCTCACTAGAAACACAAAGAGTCAGTCTATCGCGTGACGGAATTATCACAGTTTCAAACGTCAGAGCTCCACCCTTCTCTGAAGCGGGAAGACGGAACAAGAACTTTTGGGTGCCGTCGATACTCTTTAAGTGAGATACCATTTCCAATGTTCTAAATTCTAAAATTTTAGGTAGTTCCGCTCTGAGTTCTTTTGATAGGTTTGTCATTTGCTCAAAGTCGGTGATGCCCTTTTGATAAACCCACGAAAAAATCTGTTGAGCACGAAATTTTTCTTTTCCGTAAACTTGCAGAATTTCTTTCAGCTGCTCAAGAGTTAAATCAAAGAAGTTTCTTTTTTCGTACTGGATTTGCTCTGCTTCTGGCTCTGGAAGAAATGGTTTATATTGAGTTGAGAACTCAGTCGTTTGAGTAGACATTTTTATCCTTTCAAGCATTCAAAAGTTTTTATTTGACGCTTAGCTTGTTACAGCTGGTTATAAAGGAACTTTTTTACCTTAAACGAAGGTAAAATAACAAGGGGAATTGTATTTGTTCTACGGGGTTTACTTTAAAAAATCGGGGTCTTCGGCCTTTGACCCTTTTTGACGTGCTTTTTCGTTCTTTTTACCGACCTTCCCCATAATTCCAACCCACTCTGGGTAAAAAACCATAAAGAAGAAATAAAGCGCAATAAGCCCAACAATCATAATAACTTCAAACATCGCGCACTCCTTATCTATAAAAGCAGCAATGCCTATTATCGTCTATGACAACCTACTAAAGCAATCCCGTTCATAGGGGCTAAGAATTATTTGCAAAAGAGTGAGTGAGTTCTTGTATATCACAAGTTGCACAACCAATTTTGGCTACAACCACTCCTGCCGCATGATTTGCAATGAGACAGCTTTCTTTAAGAGAAATATCTGAGCACCAAGCAAGCGTCATCGCCGCAACAACGGTATCTCCAGCCCCAGTGACATCAAAAACTTCACGAGCAACGGTAGGAACGGTTTCAGATTTTCCATTCTCAAAGAAGGTCATGCCTTCTTTTCCTCGAGTTACGACCATCTGTGGAGAACCGATCGCTTTCATCAAAGCGTCACCCACTTCAGCAAAAGACTCGGATACCCCTCGTAAATCATCGACTGGAAGACGGCTGAGCAAAATCGCCTCTTCCGCATTCGGAGTCATAAGATCAACGCCTCTGTAATACTCAATCGGTGTATTGCGGTGCGGATCTACAATCACTTTCTTTTTATGAGCTTTCACAACTCGAACAACATCTTGAATTAACTTTTCAGAGAAGATTCCCTTCGCGTAGTCTTGAATGATGATACCTTCGCACTCTGAAATATGAGCCTCGACTTGAGAAAGTACTTTTGCCTCAATTTCTGCATCTAAAAATCGCTTTTGTTCAAAATCAACCCGAACAACGTGATGATGCTCAGACATGACTCGAAGTTTTTTTGTGGTTGGCCTGCTTTTATCTGAAATAAGATACTCATCAGAAACATTGGCTTCTCGTAGGAGCTTTTTGAGCTGGTCTCCAGCATAATCATTTCCGATAACAGAAACCAAAACAGGGGTTCCACCAAGGCTTACGATGTTTTGTGCAACGTTGGTTGCAAGACCCAGCCGTTGCTCCTCAGCATGGACCTCAACGACAGGAACTGGGGCCTCTGGAGAGATTCTTTTTACGGCACCGTTGACGTATTCATCGAGTCCAATATCACCAACGATCATGATTTTCTTTTTCGCAAATTGCTGGATGTATTGTTCTAATTTTTTTGCATCGATGCTCATAGCATTTCCTTAAACTTATTTATGACCTGATCAGCCCCTAAGCTGTCCATGACAGTTTGAGGGTCGAAGGTATTATTTTTCGTTTCTGGTGTCAAAGTATGAACCTTTGACCCTCGTGGTCCCCAGCGGATGGCCCGCTCAACTCCCACTGGGCTATAAATTCCAAGGGTGGGCACTCCTACGGATGCCGCCATATGGACCACCCCAGTACTTGGAGCAAGAACTCCCCTAGCGTTTTCAAGGACCAAGGTGAGTTGATCGAAGCTCAACCCCGTTAGTACCTTTACTTTCGAATTTTCCTTAAGGGCCTCGGCAATGGGATTAACGATACTATGATCATTGGGTCCACATGTTATTACAACGTCATAAGTCTTTGAAAAGTATCTGATAAATTGAATGTATTTTTGTGCTGGCCAGTTTAGCGCTGAGCCTGCCATCCCAGGATGGACGACTATATAGTGGTCTGAAACACCGAAGCCCTTGAGTTCGTTTTTATCAAGGGAGCTTTTTAGCTTCAACGGCTCTAAACCATGAAAATCAAAACCTTGCCCGAGCGCTAAGCGAACAAGCTCTAGCCCATATTCAGCTTCATGCTTCTGCGCCCGGCTCCGCTTCTGCCTTAAAGACCTATTAAAGAATATATAAGAGTGGGGCTTGCTTCGAACTCCAATCCTTTTTGGCACCCCCGCTATACAAAGCGCAAGTCCCACCCACCAGGGAGCATGAAAAATAATGGCTTGGCTCGGCCGCAGGCTTCTTAAGGTCGACACCATTTGCTTGAAGTCTTTCCAGCTAAACTTTTTTGAAAAACTATGAAACTGTCGTTTAGGAGACGCACTTGTGGGAAAGTATTCTAAACCGCGACTAATAAACCACACCACCTGTTGGGTTGGCAGGAAGACCTGATCCACTGGCAGTGTTAAGATAAGATCTCCGATTTTATCCATGCGGATGAGAACAGTCGTCATTCAACATCAGACTATTGCGGTTGACACTTTAAGGCAAGTACCGCTTTAGACGTCTCATGACAAAGGTAGACATATTTATTTTTTGTGAGAGACTTGCTTCTCACACAGATCGGTCGATCGGCCAACCAAGAACAAGCGGCCATTTAACAATCGACCAAGAAGGAAAATCATGGACTCGTTAATATCAGGTCACCTCTATCAGAACACAATATCAATTTTTCGAAATGCAGCGGAGACGGTAAACCTTGATCCCAATGTTGCCGAGCGCCTTATCAAACCCAAGCGCGCAATTATCGTAAGTGTGCCTGTTCGTCTCGAGGACCAAACAGTGAAGGTCTTCAACGGTTATCGAGTACAACACTCTCAAACTCTCGGACCATTCAAAGGTGGTATTCGTTATCATCAAGACGTAAACCTCTCTGAAGTTGCTGGCCTTGCAATGCTTATGACATTTAAAGCTTCACTCCTCCAACTTCCGTTAGGCGGAGCAAAAGGCGGTGTTGCAGTTGATCCGACAAAACTTTCAAGAAACGAATTACAAGCTCTCACTCGAAGATTCACATCTGAAATTGCTCCTTTCATTGGACCAACAAAAGATATCCCAGCACCTGACGTCGGAACAGACGGACAAACCATGGCATGGTTACTAGACACTTACTCTCAACAGCAAGGCTATGCCGTTCACGGTGTAGTAACTGGTAAGCCAGTTGAAATCGGTGGTTCACTTGGAAGAATGGGAGCAACAGGCCTCGGTGTTGTGTTCTGTCTTCAAGAAGCATTGAAGGTATTAGGTATGAAGATGGATTCAACTCGCGTTGCAATTCAAGGTTTTGGTAACGTTGGTGCGCACGCTGCCCTTTATGCTTTTGAGAGAGGCGCAAAGGTGGTTGCAATTTCTGACGTTCATGGCGGTATCACTAGCTCGTCTGGGCTTGATATTAAGAAAGTTTGGGAACATTACAAAGCTAACAAAACCTTTGACGGTGTTTCTGTTCCTCATGAAAAAATCACTAATGATCAATTGCTTGCGATGGATTGTGATGCCCTACTACCTTGTGCTCTTGACGGCTCAATCAACAAAAATAACGCCAACGACATTCGCGCTAAACTTGTTGTGGAAGGTGCAAACGGACCTGTTACAGGAGAGGCTGACAGATTTCTTAACGATAAAGGTATCACTATTATTCCTGATATCTTGGCCAATGGTGGTGGTGTGATTGTTTCTTATTTTGAATGGGTTCAGTCGCTTGCCTCATTCTTCTGGGGAGAAGCAGAAGTGAATGAGAAGCTCCATCATCAAATCACAAATGCATTCCACAGAGTATGGGAGTTCTCTAAAGAGAGAAACGTTGATATGAGAACATCAGCAATGTGCGTAGCTGTGAAACGGCTTGAGAAAGCAATGTTACTCCGAGGCTTGTATCCAAGATGATTGGAAAGCTTAAGGACTTTAAACCCTGGCTTCTTCTTTCACCACAAATCGGACACAATGTTAGCCCTTGGTTCTTAAAGGTATACGGGCGTTTCAATCGACCAAAGACTTTAACATGGAAACCATTTTCGTGGCGTGGGTTGGATTTCACCAACCCGCTTGGTATTGCTGGTGGGTTTGATAAAAACGCAGAACTCGTTCATGAACTTTGGACTCTCGGAGTAGGGTTTGTTGAGGTCGGCACAGTCACGCCAAATGCACAGATTGCAAACCCGGGGAAAACAATTGATAGACATCTTGAAACGCGATCTCTTTGGAACCAACTTGGCTTTCCAAGCCGGGGAGCAAATGCCGTCCGAAAAAACCTCAGAAAGTTACGCCATCCCCACTTCACTCCCGTTTTTGTCAACTTAGGAAAAAACAGGGATACTCCAGTTGAGAGCGCAGTGGATGACTACATTAAACTCATCAGAACTCTATCTGAAGTGGCAGATGCTTTTGTTATAAATATCAGCAGCCCAAATACTCCTCAACTTCGGTCACTCCTCCAACCAGAAAATCTGCAAGAGTTTCTCTCTGTTGTTGTTGAAGAGAACAAGGATGCAAGCATCGGTACACTCACCCCGCTTTTGCTTAAAATTTCTCCTGATCTGACAATTCAAGAATTAAAAAGTGTGCTTGATATTAGCTTAGAAGCTGGAATTGATGGATGGATCCTTACAAATACAACAACAAAAAGAGAGCCTTCCATGCCCTATCCAAAAACGGGCGGAGTTTCAGGACTTCCCCTTCAAGAAAAATCAAAGTTGTTTCTTAAAGCAGCAATTGAACACCTCGGGGCTAACAGAAAAGACAAGTTGATTGTGAGTGTTGGCGGTGTGATGACCTCTGAGGAAGTTTTTGAAAGACTGCAAATGGGTGCAGATCTTGTTCAGGTGTACTCGACACTAATTTTTGAAGGTCCATTTTTCTTTAAAAAAGTCTTTAAAGATTCAAATGATTTTAATAAGATCATGAAATGAGTTTCAAAAAGCGTCCCTCATGGATTCCAGTTGTAACAGGTTTTATACGGAAAAACGGTCTTGTTTTAGTCGGACAACGACCTGAGGGCCATAGCTTAGCTGGACAATGGGAGTTCCCTGGTGGAAAAATCGAATTAGGAGAAAATCCCGAACAGGCATTAAAGCGTGAGCTTCAAGAAGAACTCGGGATTGAAGCTGAAATCGGTTCGCTCAGACACTCTCACACCCATGCTTACGGGGACCGTGGAATTTTGATGCTCTTCTTTGATGTGAAGCTCTGGAAGGGCGAACCAAAAAGCCAGCACCATAAAGAATTGAAATGGATTCGCCCAGAAGAGCTTGCTCAGTTAGAAATCCCGGAGGCAAACCGTAAAATTCTTCCAAAGCTATTAGAGCTTCTCGTCTAAACTCAGGCACCTCGTTTGCATTATTAAGGTTTCGCAAGTATAAAAGGCTCTAAAATCTTTCTTAGAGACCAACTTATAACTAATTTTCATAGTTCTTACAAAAAAGGGCACCATTTTGTATTTGAAGTTATTTTTATTCATTTTGCTAATAAGTCTTCCTGGCGCGAGGACATGGGCCAATCCACCTGACGGTCCTAGAATCAATCTCAATGAGGAATTCGATTACGAATATTTAGAGCGATTAACGCAAAATCAGAAGCGCACGTACGAGCTATTGATTAATTCTCACTTTTACGACTTTGTACAAAATCTTTCTATCATTCCCGAGGAGCGATCACAGAGAACATTTCAAATCTTAAGAAATGCAGTAAATAGTTATATTTTTTACCTCGACTCCATCAAAACGGACTCCTACGCAGAAGAGGTTATAAACGAGGTTAATCGCATTCTGAAGGCTGCAAACCAGTACTTTTTGTCTCAAAACAACGAAGTTTCCGCTCGCTATTTTCATAATATCAAAAAGGACCTCGCCCGTAAAATTTTGGACGCTCTCAATGAGAAAGATCGAGCGCGCGGAATAATAGATACAACCAAGAGCTCTATGTTTGACCTTCATCATGAAACGATTCTTAGAGATAGCCTTAAATATAAGATTGCGATGGAGCCAGGCAAGCCCGCGACCATTGAATACAAAGACACACTCCTTGAGCTCTCAGTGAGGGAGCTACCCGCTTTAAGAACCGAAGCAAATGTTGTATTTCTTGGCGCACAAGACATAAAACGAAGAATCTTCTCCATCAAAGTTCTTCAGCCTTCATCCGATTCTAGTGAGGCCGTTTT
Source organism: uncultured Bdellovibrionales bacterium (assembly GCA_964469265.1). GTDB lineage: Bacteria > Bdellovibrionota > Bdellovibrionia > Bdellovibrionales > JAEYZS01 > JAEYZS01. The sequence goes on along the minus strand of CAYXYF010000004.1, from coordinate 70,564 downwards.
TCTCACAACAAAACATCTTCTTAACTTTGAAAACGTCCACGGAGTTTTATTCGATGATGTATTGCGGATCCCCTTACGAATGCAAAGCATCGCTCATGAAATACGTTCGCTAAATGACAAAGTCCTAGTGATTAAACCAGCTTGCTCTGGTCTATTTAATTAATAAACCAAGTTATAGTAGACTTAAATTAGCAAGATATGATTTTATAGAATCATGTTTTTTAGAAAGTACGAAGTCCCGAAACAACTCAACATTTGCATGACAACACATAAGTTTCCAATTTCTGGACGCACATCTGAGTACGGCTATTTATTCCCGATTGCCAAAGGCTTAGTCGAAGCTGGTCATAAAGTCACAGTGATCTCTGCGCAAAAGAATACATCTGGTTTGGAAGAAGTCCGTGACGGAGTAAACATTCACTATATTGATCCAAAACTTCAACGTCGTACGAGCTTTTCAAGTGAGGTCCGTCGTAAATTTAATGAGCTTCACAAAACCAAACCCTTTCATATTGTCCATAGTCTGGACTCATCAGGTATTCCCATCGCGCAAAGAAGAAAGCTTTACCGAATTGCCACAGCTTTTGATGTGGGCGGAACTCAGCTGTTTCAACTTTTTTCAATTGCTGGAATGAAAACTGAAAATCTACCCAGCATGATAAAAACCGACTTTGTTATGGTTTACAAATACCTTAGAACATACTGGGGTTCGGACCGAAAAATTTTAAAATCCGCAGACGCCGTCTTTGTTTCGTCCCCAGCGGAGCGCCTTGCTTTGGAACGATACTATTTTTATCCCGATGCCCGTATGTACACTGTACCTTACGGAGTTCAGTTTAATCCCAACGTTGATAAAGAGTCCATTGAAACGCTTCAAGCAAAGCACGAGCTCACCGTTGATAATCAGTGCGTGGTTACAGTATCTGACATGACGGATATCGAAGATTTAAAAGTTATCTTAAAAGCATTTCAAAAAGTTGCCATCAAAAAACCTGATGCTAGGCTTATCATCCTTGGTGACGGTCCAATGATGTTTGATCTTGAATATGAAGTTTTAAGTTTAGCCCTTGGTGACAAAGTCATTTTGACGGGCGCTGTGACCGACGATGAAATTTTCAATTATATTTCTTTAGCACAAGTTTTTGTGAACTTGAGTTTAGCTTCAACGGGTTTTGAACCAAGCCTTCTAGTTGCAATGTCACAAGGAAAAACAATTGTGGGATCTGAGATCAGCGCACTTTCATCTATTGTTGAAGATGGCATTGAAGGGTTTCTTGTTCGTCCAGCCGATACGGCGACACTGTCGCAGTTGATATTAGATATATTTCGTGGTCAGCTCAATACTGAAGAGATCGGCACGCGCGCTTCAATGAAAGTGCGGGACTTGTTTGATACCGACAAAATGGTAAAAACAACCATCGACGCATATAACAAAATCCTTAATAGATCTCATTATTAAGCGATTTTGATATAAAATTTGGCAGATAGCGTTATTTAACTAAAAATATAGGTCGAGGTGGCAGTTTAGCATTGAAATGCAAAATTCGCTGAGACAGACTTAACTAGAGGAAACAATTAAACATTTAAGGATTCTCAATGACCAAGGCAGATCTTATCAATCTCATTTCTGAAAAGGCAAAAATCACACGGGTCAAAGCGGAAACCGTTGTGAATACAATTTTTGACTCCATGGTGGAAGCTCTTCAAAAAGGCGACCGCATTGAAATTAGAGGATTTGGCTCATTCGTAAATCGTCAATATGATGCTTACAAGGGTAGAAACCCGAGAACTGGCGAGGTTATTGAAGTCGCTCAAAAAAAGCTTCCATTCTTTAAAGTTGGAAAAGAACTTAAGGAAGAAATCAACGTTAATGCTGGGAAGCCGCTCCCAGAGGACAACGACTAATCGTCTTGTATTTGAATATCTTCAGCGCCTTCCTCAAGGCGGTTATTATCGTACTTTGAGTTGTACTCGATTCGCCAAATAATGGACCGAAGATTCTTTGAAACCGTGACATACGCCCACTGTCCCACCTGAAACAGATATCCTTGCGGAGTTGTTCTTAAGTAGTAAAGGCCTTCAAGATCATCAAGTAACTTACTCCGAAACTGCTGAAAACTTCTATCGACCCTTGTGTTGAGTGCTGTAGTTCTTATGATATCCCAATCCTCTTCAACCTTAATGTAAATCTGATATTTTGCGATCGTCTTTGCTTTTTCTACGGTTTTTAAGCCGTCATTGACTTCCTGTAAGTAGCCCTGCAGTAAGGTTGGATTTTCAATGTTTTGCGAAAGCCTTCTTTGAAATTCTTTTTTATTCGAAGACTTTAAACGAACGAGTTCGTTTTTAATCTTTCGTTCATGTGCTGGAATTTTTAAACCAAACTTTTCAGCCCTGCTGATAGCCAAATTAGGATTTATTCTTTGTACACCTTGGGTTCTATAGGCGTAAACAAAGTCATTAACTCCTAAAAAAACTATAATAGAAATGATTAGTCGTAAAAACATTTTGGCCTCAGCTGCTATATCGTGTATCTATGCCTTATATATGATAACTGCTAGAGAACAATACCTGAAAGAAGAATGGAAAAAGTACCCTTTTTTAGAGACCAAAGTCTTTACTGTGCGGGACTTTCTTAAAATGTTCGCCAAATTAAACTCTGGTGAAAAAAAACTTAAATCTGAGGAGTTTTGGTTAGCAGGGCGAGTATTTAAAGGAGATGGAAGTGACAAAAATTACTATTCCATTGAAAGCAACGGCGAAAGTTTATCCTTAGAATTTAGGAACTCTTGCTCTTTATCTTCTCAATATTCTATTGATGATATTCTTGCCACTGGCGACCACATACTCGTTAAGGGGTACTGGAATGAAGTCCAAGTGGAAGGTCATGAAGTTCGGGTAAAAACAGTCCATGCACACTCTTGCCAACTCTTAGCGCCATCCGCTGAACCTTACTACTTAGAAAACTTCACACTCAAGCGGTCGCAACAATGGCAGTACTTCTTAAAGCTAATCCGAAAAACTTTTGATGTGTTAGACTTTACTGAAGTGCATACACCGACATTGCTCAAAGCGCCTGGTACGGAGCCCTTCTTGGATTTCTTTAAAACCGAACTTAAAGTCAACCGATCAAAAGAAACTTACTACTTACCCACCAGCCCTGAGCTTCATCTTAAAAAAATGATTTCTGCTGGGTGGTCACGCATTTATGAAATTAAAAAATGCTTTAGAAATAACGAGGTTTCTGAAACTCATCAGCCTGAGTTTTGGATGCTTGAATGGTATCGATCATATTCTACTTTTGATGAATTAATTAAAGACATTCAGGGAATACTGAACTATCTGAATCTTCATTGGCCACGACCTATCGTAGGCTATGGACAAATTAAAGTTACAACGGTGTCAGATCTTTTCAAAGCGCATTGCGACTTTACCCTCACCCCAAAGACAACAAAACAAGAGCTTCAAAATCTTGCACAAAAATTTGAGATTTCCGTAGAGCCAGACGATACATGGAATGATATTTTCTTTCGTATATTTCTTGAAAAAATTGAATCAACTTTGGGCTTCGATGTTCCGACGATTGTGAAACACTACCCTCCTACTCAGGCAGCTCTTGCACGCCTAACTCCAGATGGATGGGCAGATCGTTTTGAATTTTATTGGAAGGGACTTGAGATTGCGAATGCGTTTCATGAGCTTAACGACCCTGAAGAACAACTGCGAAGATTCCAAGAAGAAATTGCTATGAGAAAAAATCGATCAGGAGAAGGGGTTCCTATTGATGAAGAGTTTATGCGTGCATTAAAAGCAGGCTTCCCTCCGACTTCGGGAATTGCCTTAGGGCTTGATAGACTTTTTATGGCAATAACCGATCTCAAAGATATCGCAAAAACAAGACCGTTCAGCGTAAGGGCAGAGTAATGCCAGCATGGATTCAAAAGACTTCTAAAGGAATTATTTTAAAAGTTCACATCGTTCCTAACTCTTCTAAAACATTCATCGTAGGAGAGCATGGCGACAGATTAAAATTAAAAATAAAGGCTCCCCCCGTTGATGGGAAAGCCAATGAGGAAATTATAGAGTTCTTATGTAAGAAGCTCTCCTTAAAAAGACATCAGGCTGCGCTTATTCATGGCCACATGTCTAAGAGTAAAGACATCCTCTTTTATGTCGATGCTATTGATGCGAGCCTTTTAGCTCCGTGAGGTTTTCTTTCGACAGGCGAAGGTGCTACTTCGCTTCCACTTATAGCCTTTGCGTTCGTAAAACTGAAAGTCGTTGTCTTTTAAGGCGCGTTTTAACTTACCCGTGCAAGCATAAGTTGCAAAGGCACAGGAGCCATCTGCATTCTCTTCAAGGAAATTTTTTAAAAAGTTTTCTTCCCAAAATTGCTCCATGGCCTTGGAGCTAAAGAAGTCGTATAAAATCACATTATATTTTGAGTCGTCCTGAGAGTCCCATGCACCGCGAACTTTCCAGCAGCCCGTTTTGAAACTATTTGCCAAATGGGACTTGATGTCCTTGGATTGAATTCCAAACGTTTCTGCAGTTTGGTCTAAAATTGTATCGTAAACCTCGAAGGGAACAATCCCCTCATCACCACCTGTCACCCATGCGATGAGTGCGCTGTTAAGATCAGTGTTAGATTCATAGCTCGTCATTTCCAACTCAGCATCAAAGAGCACAGCGAAGGCTGCCGAAAGGATTTCATTATAGGCAAGCCCAGTTCCAAGAGAGAGGATGGAAGGTTTTTCAATGATGGCAAAGCCCCATTGCATTGCGGGTCCGTAAATATAAACAGTTTCACCGAAGGCGCCCCCAGAGTGGTGCATCTTCTCTTGTTCGAAATTTTCAAAATAAGCCGTCGGACTCCCGTCCTCCGTCGTGAAAAACCTTATATTTTTCATAGATCTGTATTCTTATACAGCTATCTCTGGCTTTGCCAATAAAAATCCGCTAGATTACCCCAATGCAAACCCAATGGATGAATCGGCCTTATTACTCGATCGGCGATTATTACAGAGAGAAATTCGGAGAGCGCGTTTCAAAAATATCAGTCAACGTTGCCGACACTTGCCCTAACCGCTTGGGGCTTAAGGGAATGCAAACGTGTACCTTCTGTGATGTGTGGGGATCGGCTGCTTACGCCGAACAACGTGAGTTTAGTCTTGAACAGCAGATTAAAAACGTAAAAGAAAAAATTACGGGGATGACTGCTTATAATAAATTTTTGGTCTATTTTCAGTCCTACACCAACTCTTTTGCTGGAATTAAAACTCTAGAAGCCATGTACGAGGAAGCCTTAACACACGAAGGAGTTGTTGGAATTGTTATCGGAACGAGACCCGACTGCATCTCACCTGCTTTAATCAATCTATGGAAAAAGCTCTCAGAGAAAACTTATGTTTCAGTAGAACTGGGCGCTCAGACTTTTTACGAAGATTTTTTAGAGTTTGAAAAACGAGGGCATACGGCTCAGAACACATTGGATACTATTTTTAAGATCGCAGATGTTCCTAATATAGATATTGGCTTACACTTTATTTTTGGACATCCCAAAGAAACACTTAATCACATTGTGGAGCAGGCTAAGTTTACGGCAAGGCTTCCGATTCAAAACGTCAAATTTCATAACCTTCATGTTTTAAAACAAACCAAACTTGAGAAGTTTTATGAAAAGGGCGCATTTAGACCCATCGAGCTTAACGAATATTCACAAAAGGTTGCCGAATTTATTGCGCATCTTCCGCAAAGCATTGCGGTTCAGCGCTTAAGTGCCCTGTCTTCAAGAAGGGACGAACTCATTGCGCCAGAGTGGACCATGTACAAAATGACGGTTTTTCAGTCCATCATTGATGACATGAATGCCCGAGGGATCTATCAAGGAAAAGAGTATATACCAGAGACCTCGACCTTTTCAGATTTGAGAACCTTGCCCACCTATTTTAAGGCGAAAATCTTAGATTCAGCCCCTTTTGATGCCATCCTCGCCACCCTACCCCCAGGATAGGTACTAACTTCCCTTTTGTTTCGCACGTGCGAAACAAAAGGGAAGTTTGTACCTTTGGCGCTGCGTGTAGCCACTCGCTTTATTGATGGCGTGCGTGCTAGGCTGCCCGCATGGAAATTCAACATAACAAACACTCTAATCTGGGGAATACAATGAATAGCACAAGGGACATTAAAGAACTCAGTACGTCTCAAGAGTTTATCGCCCGTCATATCGGACCATCGGAACAAGAAACGAGCGAAATGCTTAAAGCATTGAAACTTTCATCGCTCAATGAGCTTGTAGAAAAATCTGTTCCCAAGAATATCCTAGATACTAAACCTCTAGATATTTCAGCATCATTATCAGAACTCGACGCTCTAAAAAAGTTAAAGACTATGATGTCGAAAAACAAAGTATTTAAAAACTACATTGGTATGGGTTATTACGACACCATCACTCCAAATGTGATTTTAAGAAACGTACTTGAAAATCCATCATGGTATACGCAGTACACTCCATACCAAGCAGAAATTTCTCAAGGGAGGCTTGAAGCTCTCTTAAACTTCCAAACTATCACTGCAGAGCTAACAGGGCTTCCAGTTGCCAACGCTTCACTCCTTGATGAAGCAACGGCTTGCGCTGAGGCAATGACCTTTGCCCAAAGCTTGGCGCCAGGAAAAGATCGTGACACATTCTTTGTTGATCAAAACTGCCATCCACAAAATATCGAGGTCGTTCAAACTCGCGCAAGACCACTAGGTATTAACGTTATCATTGGTGATTTTAAAAGTTTTGAGTTCTCCCCTCAAGTATTCGGCGCACTTTTACAATATCCAACCACGCTTGGAGAAATCAGTGATTACAAAGCCTTTGCGATGAAAGCTAAGGAGCACAAAGCTTTGGTCTGTGCAGCCTCAGATCTCATGGCGCTCACATTAATTACCCCACCATCAGAATGGGGTGCAGATGTTGCAGTCGGTAGCACTCAGAGATTCGGCGTACCTATGGGATACGGCGGCCCTCATGCCGCATTCTTTGCAACAAAAGAAGAATATAAAAGACGAATTCCAGGTAGAATTGTGGGCGTATCTGTGGATAGACTGAACAACCCTGCCATCAGATTAGCTCTTCAGACTCGCGAGCAACATATCCGAAGAGACAAAGCAACGAGCAATATTTGTACAGCGCAAGCGTTGCCAGGAATTCTTGCGGCGTTTTATGGAACCTATCACGGACCAGAAGGCCTTAAGAAAATTGCAAAACGTATTCACACTTTTGCATGTCTTTTTGCGCAAGCTATGGAGAAGGCAGGTCATAAAGTCTTAAGTGCAAACTTTTTTGATACTCTCACCATTGAACTCACTGGAACAGATTCAAAGACGGTTCATCAAAAAGCTTTGAGCCAAAAAATCAATCTCCGCATCGTTAATGAGAAGTCTGTGGGAATTTCTTTTGATGAAACAACTCAACTCGAAGACTTAGACGCACTTTACAGCGTGTTCGCTGGAGGCTCGTTTGACTTTGCAAAAGAGTTTTCAAATCTTAAGTTTAAGATTGGGAGCTTTGCAAGACAGTCTGACTTTATGAAACAAGACATTTTCTCTCAGTTTCACTCAGAAACAGAAATGTTACGTTACATGAAGCGACTACAAGATAAAGACCTTTCATTAACGGTCTCCATGATTCCCCTCGGCTCATGCACAATGAAGCTCAATGCGACCTCAGAGATGGCACCATTGACATGGCCAGAAGTTGCAAGCCTTCATCCCTATGCACCGCTTGATCAAACGTTGGGCTACCAAGAGATGTTTACCCAATTAGAAAACGCTCTTTCTGTGATCTCAGGTTTTGATGCCACCTCACTTCAGCCAAACGCTGGATCACAAGGCGAGTACGCAGGCTTACTTGTTATTAAAAAGTATTTTGAAGACAACAACCAAGCTCACAGAAATATCTGCTTAATCCCTGTCTCTGCCCACGGGACAAACCCTGCAAGCGCGGTGCTGGCTGGTTTTAAGGTTGTGGGTGTAGCTTGTGATGAAAATGGAAATATCGACGTTGCAGATTTAAAAGCTAAGGCCGAGCAGCATCGAGAAAATCTTGGCGCTATTATGGTCACTTATCCTTCCACTCACGGAGTTTTTGAAGAAACCATTTTAGAAATCTGTGAAGTCGTCCATGGACACGGCGGCCAAGTCTATTTGGACGGCGCCAACATGAACGCTATGGTGGGACTGACTTCGCCAGGAAGAGTTGGGGCTGATGTTTGTCATTTAAACTTACACAAAACATTCTGTATCCCACACGGCGGCGGTGGACCAGGCATGGGACCAATTGGAGTGAAAAAACATTTAGCACCGTATCTTCCTTCACACTCACTTGTTAAAATGGGTGGCGAAAGAGGAATCTCTGCAGTCTCGGCAGCCCCTTGGGGAAGCCCTAGCATCCTTCCTATCTCTTGGATGTACATTCAGATGATGGGACCACAAGGATTGCTCAAAGCAACTCAAATCGCGATCCTTAATGCGAACTACATTGCCGATAAACTTAATCCTTATTTCCCAGTTCTTTACAAAGGCAAAAACGATTTTGTTGCCCACGAATGTATTGTGGATTTAAGACCGATCAAAGACGAGACAGGAATCTCTGTGGAAGACGTAGCAAAACGCTTGATGGACTACGGTTACCATGCGCCAACGATGTCATTTCCAGTCGCTGGGACGCTTATGATTGAGCCGACAGAGTCTGAGTCTAAAGTTGAATTAGATCGCTTCTGTGAAGCAATGATTTCAATCTATAATGAGATTCAAGATGTCAAAAACGGAAAGACTGACCGGGACAACAATGTGCTTAAGAACGCACCTCACATTGCTGTAGAAGTTGCAAGTGATAGCTGGGATAAACCTTACTCCAGAGATCAAGCCGCCTTCCCAACAGCATGGACAAAGAAAGCAAAGTTTTGGCCAGCAGTTTCGAGAGTCGATAACGTCGCTGGCGATAGAAACCTCATTTGCACATGCGATGATTTCTTCGGCCAACAAACGCAAGCATAATTCTCAAGCCAGATAGGGGCGGTTGCAATTCATGACTTTTTCGAAAGTTCTCTAGCGACCGCGACGAAGTCGTTAATTTGCTCTTCTGTGGTATCAAAGGTTGTCATAAGGCGGACTTCATAGGTGTTTTCATCCCAAACATAGAAGAAATATTTTTCTTTGAGTGGCTTTACCCAATCTCTCGGGAACTTTGCAAAAACAACATTGCTTTCGGTTTTCTGCGTGATTTCTACTTTTGGAATTTCAGAAAGTTTTGATCTTAAAATCTTTGCCATGGCAATAGAATGTTCAGCGGTTCTCTTCCATAGGTCGTTTGATAAATACTCTTCAAATTGGCATGAGATAAAGCGCATTTTACCAGCAAGTTGCAGAAGTTGTTTGCGGTAGTATTTAAAATCTTTTGAAAACTCGGTATTAAAAAATATAACTGCTTCACCCAGCAACAAGCCGTTCTTTGTTCCACCAAAAGACAAAACATCAACTCCGACATCTTTGCTGATTTCTTTAAACGATTTTCCCAAACTCACAGCCGCATTGGGAAACCTTGATCCGTCTACATGAAAAAACATATCGTGGTCTTTGGCCCATCTACTAATCGCTCTCATTTCCTCAACTGAATAGACGGTTCCGTATTCCGTAGGCTGAGTTATAGATATCATTTTAGGCTGAGAGTAATGTTGATCTCCCATTCGCACGTACTGTTTTTCCAAATCTTCAATTTTTATTTTTCCATCTTTTGAAGGAAGCAATCTTAGCTTACAACCTGTTAAGGCTTCAGGAGCGCCACACTCATCCATGTGAAGATGCGATGTCTCAGCACATAAAACTGCCTCATAAGGTTTTAAAAAAGCTTTAATTGCTAACACGTTTGCCGCTGTTCCATTAAATACAAAGTGGACATCGATATCGTTTCCAAAAAACTCTTTAAACTTTTTTACAGCAGAAGCTGTATACTCATCGCCCCCGTAGGCATGTACGTGGTCCACATTAACACGCTCAATAGATTTTAACATTTCAGGAAGCGCAGCCGAATTGTTATCGCTTGCAAAGTTTTTTGCCATTTTAATTATCCATTGGAGAGTCAGGCTGGTTTTGCGGATGTGCTTTCTTAAACGCCTCTATATTTTTTAGATTTTCGTAAACTTTTTTAGTGACAGGATACCCATCAAGCGAAAGCCCTTGTCCCAAAGCACCAAATACTGCTGGAACTAAGAACACATCAGCAATGCTAACTTTGTTACCAAAGCAATAATCTCCAGCATGTTTTGCAAGCTTCTTTTCGCAAGCTTCTAAACCTTTCTTCATAAATGTTTGGCACCACTCTCTCACCTGCTCGTCTGTTGCATTAAAATCTTTTTGCAATTTCTGACGAACACTTAAGTTCACAAGGGGCTGTACTCCTGAGTTAATTATTTCACAGAATTCAATCTGCTGAGTTTTTGTAGCAAGGTCTTTTGATATTAAAGAGATTTGTGGCCATTTTGAATCAAGGTAAGAAATTATAGCCATACTCTGTGAGATGACATTCATTCCATCCACAAGGGCTGGAACCTGCCCCATAGGGTTTATAGCTTTATAGTTGAGAGCATTTTGCTGACCACCATCTTTTAAAAGGTGTACTGCTTGGTATTCAAAATCGATCTCTTTAAAGTGGAGCGCAATTCGAACTCGATAAGAAGCTGAGCTTCTAAAATAAGAATAAAGTATTGGTTTCATTTTTTCTCTCTCTATCTTTTCGTTCACCGCTTTTTGATGAAGGCCTTTTGGCGATTTTGAAACTCAACTAATACTTTCACTTCGGCATCGTCAAATCCAGCTTTTTTTCTAAGCTCTTCTCTAATTCTCTCTAAGCGGTTAGGAATTTTATGAGCAACTTTATTTAGGCGCTCTTTAAAATCCCAGTCAGGATCAATCTCTAAGTTTTTGCAGATTTCTTTATACCAGTACGAACCGAACCGAACGTGCTCAAACTCGTCTTCAAAGATCCTAGAAATAATAGGGTCAACGATGGGCGTATGAACACTAGAGAGCTTACGCATAATCGAATCACCTGCATCTATGCCACTGCCCTCGAGGTATCTGTGAACGATGAGAACTCGATCTAGTATTGAGTCGTCTTCCGCGGTCGCACACCAAAGTGCATTATGAACGGGCCAGTCTCCCCACTTAAAGCCAAGGCGCTCAATACCGTCCAAACAAAGCTTCAAATGGCTAGCCTCTTCCATAGTGATCTCTGCTAGCTGCTCTTTAAAAAGCTTGGGCGCATCTGGAAACTCAATCAAGGTTCTTAACCCTAACTCCATAGCTTGAAGTTCTATATTTGCAAGGTCGTGCAATAGGCGCGCTTGTCCTTCATTATAAGAAAGGCCTTTTTTAGGAGGATGAAACTTCACATTAAGGACTTCAATGTCACGAGCAGGAAGGTTCGGAACATGATCAATCCGCTTTGTTAAAGCTCTATGACAACTTTCTTCCACCCACTTGAGCTTTTCAAAGACGCTATTAATTTGCAAAATAGATTGTGCCGTTTGCATAAGCTTAAATACCATGCTAGAAACAAAATATGAAGCTTGGATCATTAAAAGATAAAAAATTAGATGGTATTCCCGTAGTTATTTCTCGAAATAATAAGAAAGCTGTGAGAGTGGACAACATTGTTCCGTCTCTTCGAGAGGCTATTGAAACTTGGGACATCTCAGCTCCGAAGCTTGAAAAAGTTTATAATGACCTTAATGCAGACAAAGCGACTGGCGCCTTTGACGTCAATGAAGAAGACTTTCATTCACCGCTTCCACGCTCCTTCCATTGGGTCGATGGCTCAGCATTCATCCATCACATTAAACTTGTACGACAAGCCCGAAACGCTCCTCTTCCAGAAGATGTCTACGAAGTTCCCCTTGTTTACCAAGGTGGCAGTGATACGTTTCTCTCGCCAAGAGAAGACATTCCACTCGTGGAAGAGTCCTACGGTTTAGATTTTGAAAGTGAAGTTGGAGTCATCACAGACTTTGTACCCATGGGAACTAAAAAGGAAAATGTCCATAAACACATTAAACTTATCGTTATTTTAAATGATGTTTCATTGCGTGGACTGATTCCAAATGAGCTCAAACGTGGCTTTGGCTTTTACCAATCAAAGCCATCATCAAGTTTTGCACCCTTTGCCATTACACCCGATGAGCTCGGCAGTGCATGGAAGGACGGACGCATCCATCTTCCTTTAAACACAGAATACAATGGACAGTTTTTTGGCAATCCTAACGCCAGGGAAATGTACTTCTCATTTTACCAGATCATTGAACATATCGCGGCAACGCGCGATTTAGGCGCAGGCACGATTGTCGGAAGCGGCACTGTGGCAAATGAGGACCCATCAAAGGGAAGCAGCTGCCTTGCCGAGAAGCGTATGATCGAAACCATTGAGACTGGAAAAGCGGTTACTCCGTTTATGCGCGAAGGCGATACCGTAAAAATTGAAATGCTTAATGAGAAGAATGAAAATCTTTTCGGGACCATATTCCAGAAGGTAAGAAAATTTGTTCCACCTTCGGTATAAGCCACTGTTGGCGCTACGCAATATTGCCATTATCCTCTTTTAAAAACTGCCTTAACATTGACATTTAGCCATAGCTATAACCATAATCCGCCTTTGATTTTTCATTCATGAAATCAAATCTTTATCCATATAAAAGAGGGAGCGTGGGCTATGGTTCTGAAACACTTATTAATCTCCGCAGCAGCGGTAGCAATGGTAATTTCTGGATGTAAAAAAGAAGGCGACGGATCTTCATCAAGTGGGGCTGCAACTAAGGTTGAAGGCAGCACAATCAAAATTGGTGAAGTTGGCTCCCTAACAGGCAGTGAGGCTACTTTCGGAACAAGTACTCACAACGGAATTGAGCTTGCTGTTAGAGAACAAAACGAAAAGGGCGGAATTCACGGCAAGAAGATCGAATTAATCACTATGGACGATCAAGGTAAGCCAGAAGAAGCGGCAACCGCAGTCACAAAACTTATCACACAGAGTAAAGTCGTTGCCATTTTAGGTGAAGTCGCTTCATCAAGAAGTATCGCAATGGCGCCCATCGCACAACAATACAAAATTCCAATGGTGACTCCTTCATCAACAAACCCTCAAGTGACTCAATTGGGTGATCATGTTTTCAGAGTTTGCTTTATTGATCCCTTTCAAGGTCAAGTTATGGCAAGATTTGCTTTAGATTCCCTTAAAGTTAAAAAAGTTGCGATCTTAAGAGACGTTAGAAACGATTATAGCGTTGGACTTGCAAACTTCTTTGCTGAAACTTTCAAAAAAGGTGGTGGGGAAATCGTCGTTGACCAAAGTTATTCTGCAGGTGATGTCGACTTTAAAGCACAACTTACTGCAATCCGCACTCAAAAGCCTGAGGCCGTTTTCGTACCAGGTTACTATACCGAGGTTGGCCTTATTGCTCGTCAAGCAAAGGAGCTTGGGCTTACAGTTCCGCTTCTTGGTGGTGACGGATGGGATTCTCCTAAGTTAACTGAAATTGGTGGTAAATCTATCGTCGGATCATACTTCTCTAATCACTATTCCCACGAAGATAAATCCCCGCATGTTCAAGAGTTCATTCAAAAATACAGAACGGAATACAAAGTTATTCCAGATGGCTTAGCGGCAATGGGATACGACGCTGCTAAAGTTCTTTTTGAAGCGATGGAAAGAAGTTCGCCAGAACTTACGACCGCAGAAATCCGCGATCAGATTGCAAAAACTGTAGATTTCCAAGGTGTAACAGGAAAAATTACGATTAATGAGAACCGTGATGCTGTTAAATCAGCAGTAGTACTTCGCGTCGCTGAAGACGGGTTTAAGTACCACTCTACGATTAATCCTTAATCCATTTTAGTACTAAATACCGAAAGGAAATCATATGATCGAGTTTTTTCAGCATCTGATTAACGGTCTCTCCTTAGGAAGCATTTACGCACTGATTGCCATCGGCTACACGATGGTCTTTGGCATTCTTCAGCTCATCAACTTTGCTCACGGTGAAGTCTACATGGTGGGAGCGTTTATCGGAATGTACTCTGCTCGTTACTTAAACCTCGCGGAAAACCCGTCTCTTAGTTCACTTTTTATTGCACTATCCTTAGCAATGATCGGATGTGCGATTCTAGGTTTCCTGATTGAAAGACTTGCCTATAAACCACTGCGGAGTTCGCCTCGTATTAACATTTTGATCACTGCAGTCGGCGTGTCTTTATTCTTACAGTATTCAGGGCAATTGGTATTTGGTTCATCTCCACAGTTTTTTCCAGAACTCTACAAATCAACAACTGAAGGCGGAATCTGGAGCTTCGGTAATCTTAAGATAAATCCGCTTCAAGTTATTGTTCTTGGGATTTCTTTAGTTCTTATGCTTGCGCTTCAATACATTATCTTTAAAACAAGACTTGGAAGAGCCATGAGAGCCGTAAGTTTCAGTCATGAAAACGCAAGCCTTATGGGTATTCCGACAAACAGAGTGATCTCCTACACGTTTATGCTTGGATCAGCGTTAGCTGGTGCTGCAGGGGTTCTCGTGGGCCTAGTATATCCTAAGATCGAACCTCTTATGGGTATGATGCCAGGTCTGAAGGCGTTTATTGCTGCAGTTATTGGTGGTATCGGAAACATTGTTGGCGCCGTCGTGGGTGCGCTTGTTTTAGGTATGGCAGAAGCATTTGTTGTGGGCTACTGGGCTCCGACGTTTAGAGATGCTCTGGCATTTATTCTTATGATCTTGATTCTGCTATATAGACCTACTGGGTTGTTTGGATCTAAACGCACGGAGAAGGTGTAGATGGATTTAAGTCAGCTTAAAAAATCACGTGCTCATTCTCACATGTACTGGGTTGGCGCACTTGTCGCCGTTTGGGTTCTAAACTATTTTATTAAAGACATCGTTGATCCTTATATTTTCACCGTCATCATGTACGCTGGAATCAACATCACCCTTGCTGTGAGCTTAAACCTTATTAATGGATTTACTGGCCAGTTCTCTATGGGCCACGCAGGCTTTATGTCTGTCGGCGGCTATCTCTCTGCGTATATTTTTATGTTACTTCCCCCAGAACTTGTTGCGCACCCCGTGATTTCGCAATTTCTTTTTGTGGGAGTTATGATTTGCGCAGGTTTAGGTGCTGCACTCATCGGATACATCGTTGGTTTGCCATCACTCAGACTTCGCGGTGACTATCTTGCCATCGTTACACTAGGTTTTGGTGAAATTATTCGTGTGGTTATCTTAAACCTTAACGTCATCGGTGGAGCGCGAGGTCTCGCGAACATTCCGCAACTGAGTTCATTTGCATGGGTCTATACCGTCGCTATCATTACAACCTTCACAATATGGAAGCTCATTAACTCCGCTCCTGGAAGAGCTTTTATGTCCGTCCGTGAAGACGAGATTGCCGCAGAATCCATGGGCGTTGACACGACAAAAACCAAAGTCCAAGCCTTTGTCATCGGTGCATTCTTTGCGGGTATTGCTGGCGCTCTCTTTGGGCATTACCTACGTTACCTGAACCCACAAACCTTTGACTTTAACAGAAGCTTTGAACTCATTATTATGGTTGTTCTGGGCGGTATGGGCAGTATCACAGGATCAATTTTCTCAGCAGTCTTCTTAACCGCTCTGAAGGAAGGGCTCCGTGATTTGAAAGAGTTAACTGGCGCCGATCTTCGAATGATTATCTATGCGTTTCTTCTTATTATATTTATGTTAACTCGTCCGAATGGAATATTTGGCCAACGCGAGTTGCCTGAAATTCTATCAGATATTAAGAGGAAGTTTTCACGCAGGCCAGCTGGAGGTAAAGAGTCATGAGCAGTACTCCACTCGCATTAGAGCTTAAAAACTTAACGATGCAGTTTGGTGGCTTAAAAGCCGTCTCTGATTTTTCACTCAAAGTTCCAGAGCGCACGATCTTTGGTCTTATCGGTCCCAACGGAGCTGGTAAGACAACAATCTTTAATATGTTAACTGGTGTTTACACTCCGACCATCGGAGAAGTCTTTGCTTGCGGAAACAGTTTGGCTGGTAAAAAGCCTAACGAGATCACTGGAAGCGGTCTTGCAAGAACATTTCAAAACATTCGCTTATTCAAGGACCTCTCGGTTTTACAAAATATTTTAATTTCCATGGATCAGGATAAACAAAGGCCTTCTTATGGGCTTTTTAAAACTGTATTTGAACTCAATCCCGTGTTGGATAACGAGGCCCAAAAACTTAAAGAGGCCGTAAAACTTCTTAATATCTTTAACCTTGAAGACAAAAAAGATACGGCGGCAAAAAATCTTCCTTACGGAGATCAGCGCCGTCTTGAAATTGCTCGTGCGATGGCAACAGGAGCAAAAGTTTTACTCCTTGATGAGCCAGCTGCTGGAATGAACGGTCAAGAAACAGCAGAACTCATGGCAACCATTCGTCTCATTAGAGATAAGTTTGGGATTACTATTGTTCTTATCGAGCACGATATGAAACTTGTGATGGGAATCTGTGAACGTATTGCGGTTTTAGATTACGGTGTGAAAATTGCCGAAGGTCTACCTGCTGAAATTCAGAAGAACCCACGAGTGATTGAAGCTTATCTAGGTAAAGCAAAAGATAAAAAGCCTAAGGATCAAAAATGACAAGTGCAGATAAAAAAGATCTTTTAGTTCTAGAAAACGTCAGTGTGAATTATGGAGTAATTCAGGCCATTAAAAACGTAAGCTTCTCTGTAAAGCAGGGAGAGATTGTTGCTCTTATTGGCGCAAATGGTGCTGGTAAATCAACAACTCTAAGAGCAATCTCGGGACTTTCAAAATTTAGAGGTAATATTACATTTGAGGGAGAAAACATCTCTCAAATGTTTCCTGATCTCATTGTTAAAAAAGGTATCTCGCAGTGCCCAGAGGGTCGTGGAATTTTCTTAAACCTTTCCGTGGAAGAAAATCTTGATCTCGGTGCATGGACTCAGAAAGATAAATCGGCTTTAAAACAAGATTTAGAATACGCTTTTGAACTCTTTCCACGATTAAAGGAGCGTAGAAAACAAAACGCTGGCACCTTGTCTGGCGGAGAACAACAGATGCTAACCATCGCAAGAGCTTTAATGGCTCATCCAAAAATCTTACTACTGGATGAACCCAGTCTTGGCCTAGCTCCACAAATTATTGAAAGAATTTTTGATATTATTGTGAAAATCAACAAAGAGGGTAAGACTGTTCTAATGGTGGAGCAAAATGCTCTACAAGCCCTTGAAATCTCCCATAGGGGTATTGTTTTAGAGACTGGAAATATTGCGCTTCAAGGCTCATCAAAGGAACTTTTAAGTTCAGACCAAGTTCGAAAAGCTTATCTCGGAGAATAATTTTTCACTATGCTTGCGTCTCAAGCGCAAGCAACTTTGTTTTAATATCTAAACCACCAGTATAACCGCCAAGACTTCCATCAGACGCAATAACACGGTGACAAGGGATTACAATACAAACTGGGTTTTTACCGTTTGCGGTCCCCACGGCACGGACCGCTTTGTGGTTTTTTATTTGAGTGGCTACATCTTTATAAGACACAGTTTTTCCGTAAGGTATTTTAGAGAGCTGAGTCCAAACCTTCTTTTGAAACGCTGTGCCCTTGAGGTCTAAGGAAAGATCAAAGCTTGTTCTCTTCTTTGAGAAATATTCAGAGATTTGGCGGACGGCTTGTTTCAAGTTTTTAATCTCGGGAGCTGTTCCTTCAAGAGAATTTGGTATTTTTACCTTTTGTCTCTGAAAGTGAACTCCTGTTAGTCCTTTATCTGAAGTCACAATATATAGTGTTCCCACTGAAGAAGGGATTTTCCATTGAGCTAAGTTCATAACGGTCCTACCTTTGAGGCACAAATTACTCGCTTAGGTTTTGTCCATCAAGATTTTTTATCAGGAAAAGTGCAGATGAACTCCATACCATGACCCAGTTTTGAAGAAAGTCGCACACTTCCATCATGTCGCTGCATGATATGCTTTACGATCGACAGTCCTAAGCCTGTTCCACCGCGTGATCTTGAACGGTGTGGGTCTACACGGTAAAAGCGCTCAAAAAGCCGATCAACATGTTCTTCTGAAATTCCAGGTCCATTATCTTTAAATACAAGCTCAACACCGCTCGGAGATTTTCGCCAGGTGACCTGAATATTTGTTCCTGGTGGTGTGTACCGTAGTGCGTTTTGAATCAGATTGGTTAGGATCTGCTCAATTAAACGAGGCTCCCCATCAACTGAATCCACATCATAAGTTCCCACAACAGAGTATTCGCCGCTTTTAAATTCCATTTCAAACTGACTTAATATCTTTTCTGTCAACGAGCGAACGCCAATTTGAGTTTTAGTTAACGTGGTGCTGGATTCTAAAAAAGATAACTCCAACAAGTCTCGAATCAATAAGCTGAGCCGATCAACTTGAGATTCTACGATACCAAAAAACTTATCGACATTTTCAAGGCGGTTAGACGCAATATCTTCACGCAACGTCTTCACGTAACCTTGAATAGAAGTAATAGGTGTTCGTAGTTCATGAGAAACATTAGATACAAAATCGACTTTCATAAGCTCAGTTCGTTTCAAAGAAGTAATATCATGAAAAATCACCATCGATTCTTGAGTGACGTCTTCTAGTCGGGTGGCAAAAGGAGTTTTATACGCAATAAAAAATTTTGTCTGATTTGAATCTCTTAATGCAACTTGTACTTCTTTTTCAATCGTTTCAGATTTTATGTCGGTCACCATAGATAGTATATCTGGCTCTCGAAAGATATCATGTAGGTATAAGTCTTCCGTGCTTTTTTCAATGTGAGCGCCGAAGATTTCCTTAAATGCAGAGTTAAGATAGTTAATCCCACTATCGTTTCCAACAATGAGCGTAGGTTCGGGGAAGACATCAAGTATGCGTTCTATGGTTTTTCTTATGCGTTCGGCATGTTTCTGTCTTCGTCCAATGGTCTTTGCGATGGCCAAAACCTCTTCTTCAATAACATTCCAAAAGTCAGGAAGCTCTGTGAAATAGTCTTCAGGTTCGTTTTCTTTCTTATGGACTTTTATATCCTGAAGCCGCCTTAAAACCTGTGGCAAAGGAAGAAATATCTGTCGGTAAAAACCAACTCCGACAACAAAGTAAGTTCCCAAAATAAAAATAGCGAATAAAGAATAATAAAGAAGAAATAATTTTTGAAGTTCGGGCTGATCAACTAAGACCTCAGAAAATGCGTTATTCAGCAAAGTATAAAAACTAAAAAGCGCAATTGAAACTATTAAAAATATAAGTAAAAACTTTTTTACAGCTTGAAACTCGAGTGTCTTCAGATAGTTGGTTTTTACGTTTTTATTCATTGTCAATTTTGTAACCTACTCCTCGCACTGTTTGTATTAAATCTGCACAGGGGCCGATCTTTTTTCGTAATCCAACCATATGCGTGTCGATGGAACGATCGACCACGCTGACGCCTTCTCCTTGAATTTCTGCAATTAGCTCTTTACGGGATAAGACCTCTCCTAAATTCATCATCAGTGCTGCAAGCAATTTAAATTCTGAGATAGTTAAATCAACTTCTTTTCCGTCGCAGTGAACTTTATGTTCTTTACTGTTTAATTCTAATCCTTGAACCTTGATTACCGATTTTTGAGATTCGGAGACCATAGGGCCCCGTCTTAACAAGGCTTTGACTCTAGCCTTTAATACGTCAATGTCGTAGGGCTTTGCGATATAGTCATCGGCGCCAGATTCAAGGGCTAAAATTATATCATCGGCCTGACCTTTTGCTGTGGCCATAATAACGGCGACACTATTGCTGTTTTTATGAATGCGTAATTCTTTTAAAAGATCTAAACCACTTTTACCTGGAAGCATCCAATCTAAGACAATAACAGAATATGTTTTATTCAAAGCTAAGGTTAAACCTTCAACTCCGTCAAAGGCCTGGTCGACACGATAACCAGCTCGCTCAAAATGAAGAGAAACAAGATCGTTAATATCGCGCTCGTCTTCGACAACCAAAACTTCTACCATTATTCTTCCTTCGATTTCTCAATATTTCCATGTCTTATGTCGTCTCCGAGCGATATGAAGATAACATCTTCTGCAATATTTGTTGCAAGATCGCCAATCCGTTCGAGGTTCCGCGCAAACAAGATAAAATCTAAAGCTGACTCGACATAAGCTGGGTCTGACTTCATGAGATCTTTCATTTTTAGGGTCAAAGAATCTTTAAGCTCATCAACGATGTCATCTTGCTTTAAGACATCTTTTGCAAGGTCAACATCGTGATTTACGAAACTATTTAAAGACCTCTCCACCATAGACCGCGTTTCGTTAATGAGTTTTAAAAATTCCTTTTCGTGTGGAATTTCTTTTCGTGAAAGATACTGGCTTGTACCGCGTGAGATATTGCGTGCATGGTCTCCCATGCGCTCAAGATCGCTATTCATTCTATAGCATGCTAATATCAACCTTAAATCTGAAGCAAACGGAGATAGCTTAGCCAAAAGATTTAAACACATCTTGTCCACTAATAAGTGAGACTCATTAATTTTATCTTCTATGCTCTGAACACGTTCGTGATTATGAGGGTTTCGATCAAGAAGGGCTTGTGTGGCTTGTTTAAGAGCCTCTTCAACGTACCCGCCCATTTGTGAGAGGACGTTTTTTAATTGTTCCAATTCTTTCTGTTGCTCTGACATACTCTTTCCTATCAACCGAATCTTCCAGTAATGTATTCTTCAGTCTTTAAGTTCTTAGGCTTTGTGAATATTTGCGCTGTCGCACCAAATTCAATAATTTTTCCAGACAAAAAGAATGCTGTCTTCGATGATACTCTTGATGCCTGCTGCATATTATGAGTCACAATAACTATTGTTACATGCTTTCGAAGATCTTGTAAAAGGTCTTCTATCCGGGCCGTCGAAATCGGGTCTAGCGCGCTTGTGGGCTCGTCCATAAGTAGGATTGGGGGGCTGACCGCCAAAGCCCGGGCAATGCACAACCTTTGTTGCTGTCCCCCAGATAAACTTGTACCAGGTTGGTTGAGTTTATCTTTTACTTCATCCCATAGGGCTGCTTGCTTTAAGGACTTTTCAACTATTCCGCTTAAGATAGACTTTCTTTTCACTCCAGATAGCTTTAATCCTATAGCTACATTCTCAAAGATCGTGAGGCCAGGAAAAGGATTGGGCTTTTGAAAGACCATTCCCACATTTCGCCTGACTTTAACGGGGTCCGTTCCTCTTTTATAGATGTCTTCACCGTTAATAAAAACTTCGCCTTTAACTCGGGCACTGGGCACTTCTTCATGAAGGCGGTTAAGACATCTGATAAAGGTCGACTTACCACAACCTGAGGGGCCGATTAGAGCAAGAATATCATTTTCTTGCGCTGATAAATTGATGTCTCTCAGGGCTTGGAAATCATCAAACCAGGCATTTAAATTTTTAACTTCAAGTAGGTTTGTCTTTTTGCTCATTTTATTTTCTTCTCCGTCGATCGGATTGTGAGAATATTAAACGCACACATATATTGATAATCAAAATAAATAAAATTAACACTAAAGCTGCGCCCCACGCCTGAGTTTGCCAGTCTTCAAAGGGGCTAATTGCGTATGTATAAATTTGAATTGGCAAAGAGGAAACTGGCTCGGTCGGCGAAAACGACCAAAACTGATTATTAAAAGATGTAAACAATAGTGGAGCAGTTTCCCCACTGATGCGGGCAATACTCAGTATCACTCCTGTTATAATTGCTCCCCAACTTCCTCTTAAAATAATATTTAAAATCACTTTGTAACGAGATATGCCCAGTGCAAGGCCTGCTTCTCGGATATGATGAGGCACTGTTTTAAGAATCTCCTCTGTTGAACGAGACACAATTGGAATCATAATTATTCCCAGTGCAATTCCACCAGCTAAAAGCGAAAACCCTTGCATGGGCGCAACTACGATGGAGTATACAAATAACCCTACAACAATCGATGGAACTCCCATTAAAAGATCATTTGAAAAACGTAAAAACCATGCGCTTTTACCGTGACCATATTCAGCAATATAAATTCCTGATGCCATTCCCCATGGAACTCCAATTAAACTTGCTAACAGAATTAACATCCCACTTCCAGCAATACTTTGTGCAATCCCACCACCCGATTCTCCGACGGGTGCAGGTAGGTTTGTAAAAAAGTCCCAAGATAATGCAGCAAAGCCTTTCTGGAAAACAAAACTAAAAACACTCAAAAGAGGAAATATCGCAAGAGCAGAGGCAACGACGATAAAAACCATCATCAACGTGTTTGTAAGTTTTCTTTTGTAGTCGTTAATGCTTAAGACACGACGAAGGTTGCTTCTCACTTTGCCCCCTTAAAACGTCTTCCAACTTTCCAGACAATAAGACGCGCTATGGAGTTTACAATAAGTGAAACCAACATAAGACCAAGACCAATTGCAGTCAGTGATGCGATATGCAAATCTGTCGATGCTTCAGCATATTCGTTGGCTAGCAAACTCGCCATGCTCTGAGCTGGGCTAAATAACGATGCTGTAATCTCTGGGCGATTACCAATGACCATGGCAACAGCCATTGTCTCTCCCAATGCCCTTCCCATGCCTAGAATGATAGCGCCTAAAACCCCTGAAAGGGAACCTTTGAGGACTGTGAGATTAATCATCTCCCATTTTGTAGCCCCCAAAGCAAGAGCACCTTCTTTATTTACCTTTGGAATCGTTAAGAAAATTTCTCGGCAAATTGTTGCAATAGTCGGTGTGATCATAATGGCTAAAACCACGCCCGCAGCCAAAATGCCCACACCAATAGGTGCTCCTTCAAAAAATGGCAGGAATCCAAAATATTTTTTTAAAAAAGGCTGCACCGTCGTTCTTAAGTAAGGAACAATAACAAATAGTCCCCAAAGACCATATACCACGCTGGGAATTGCAGCGAGCATTTCAACTAAGAAGCCCAAAACTTTTCTCAGCTGACCGCGTGTGATTTCCGTAATTAAAAGTGCTGCCCCCAAACTTACAGGAACGGATAAAATCAGGGCTACAACAGATGTAACGACAGTTCCGAATATAAAAGGCAATGCTCCGTAGACTTCTGTCACGGGATTCCAATCGTTGGTCCAAAAAAAACTAATCCCACTATTTGAAATGGCTGGCCAGGACATCTTTAACAGAAGAATAAAAAACGCGGCTAACAAAATGATAATCGAAAAAGCTACGCCTTTTAACGTCCAATAAAATACTTGATCACCTAAATGTAAGTCAGATCTTTTTTGCAAACGCTACGGCTCCAGTTTTGCGATTTTTTCTTTTACTTTTAATCTCAGACCGTCTGGAAGCGGCGAATACGATAGGTCCTTCGCATAGGTCTGACCTTTATCCATCATCCAGTTAAGAAGTTTTATTATCTCAGCGCCATTTTTTTCTGGGAGCTTTTGATAGACAAGAATATAAGTGAATGCGGCTACTGGGTAGGCTCCCTTCCCCGACGGGTTTGTAATGGAGACACGAAAGTCTTCAGGTATATTTGCAAGAGATGTCGTCGCAGCAGCGGTGACGGAATCAAATGTCGGCATTACAAATTGGCCTGCAGTGTTTTTTATGGCCGCTATAGGAATTTTATTTGTTATCGCAAATGCCTGTTCAACATAACCAATGCTTGCTGGAATTTGTTTTAAAAGAGCAGATACACCCTCATTTCCCTTTCCACCTAAGCCAGCTTTCCACCGAACAGCTTTCCCTGCTCCGACCTGATTTTTCCATTCTGGTGAAACTTTAGCCAAATAGTCTGTAAAGACAGCTGTCGTTCCGCTGCCGTCGGCGCGATAGATTGGAGTAATATCAAGATTAGGAAGCTTTTGATTGGGATTGTCTTTTTGGATCTGCTCATTATTCCACTTTTTTATTTGGCCGATAAATATACCTGCCAACGTGTCGGAAGAAAGATTTAACTCTGATACTCCCTCTAGGTTGTAACTAATAACTACTGCACCAAGAACTGTTGGAATGTGCACAACTTTTCCTTTTGCATTTTCTAACTCTTTATCTGACATCGGCGCATCTGATGCCCCAAAGTCAACGGTCTTTGATGTCAGCTGCTTAATGCCCGCTCCACTTCCGATGGATTGGTAATTGATTCGCACGTCTTTGTTTTGTTTTGAGTACTCGCTAAACCATTTTGAATATAGTGGATAAGGAAACGTCGCACCCGCACCAGTGATGAGTTGATCGGCAAACAAGGAATTTGTGGAAAACACAATAAACAGAATCAAACCCAGCTTCATGTAGACGCTCCATATTTAGCTTCTACTAGAAATACTAATCTAATTTTATAAGGCGAACTGTTAGGATTAAGTTAGGACAGACTTGGCAAAATGTCCTATCGACATACCGCATGAGGGCCAATGTCAAAGTAGCGCTCAGATCGACCCAGCATCGGAAGCAACGGCTTTTTAATTTTATTGATTCGACTAAATATTTTAAGCTCACGAATTGTACCGTCGAAGTTCACATCAAAGTACATGAGATACGTCAGGGACTCTACATTAGGATCTGGCGTAACTACTTTTTGTTCAGAAACTAAAATATAGGTCGCGTGATTCTTACTTCTAAAGAAGATATCGCTAAAAAGCGCGTTATTAGTGTCTACAGAAATTCCAAAAGCTCTTTTGGAGTCGAAGTGAGCAAGCGAGACCACCACTCCGTTTGGAGTCATATGAGCCTTGACATCACAATTAGAAAATCTTGCACCTTCAAATAGCATATGAACAAGGGACTTATTTATATTCGTTAAAGTATCTAAACGGTAAATGATTTTTCGTTCGTCTCTGGAGTAGTTTTCAAATCCCCATGGCTTCCAAGTATCCGCTAAGCTGATGGAAGAAGAAACTGCAATAACAATTGATAAAATGAGCTTTGCCATAACGAGCGATACTAGTATTTTATGGCGTGAGAATCCACGTAATTTCGTGCTTGTTGTTATAGAGATGTCGCAACTGAGACCCAGAAATGCTTTTAAACCGCTCTAGAGCATCAAAATCTGTTTTTCCTTTAAATTTTATAGTGCAAACAAAGTTTACAACCCCAAAGTTTTTCCATACCTGAACAAGTTCATAGAGACGATTTGGCTCACAAATAATATCAGAGAAGAGCCAATCCACTGGTCCCACTTCAGACGGGTTTAATTTAAAAGCATCTTTTTTAATAAAATGAATATTCTTTATACGTGCAATCTTCTCATCAAGAGGAGCTTTATCCACACTCACCACTTCATTTGCAACTTGAGAAAGCACCCATGACCATCCCCCAGGACAGCTTCCAAGATCAATAACTCTATCTGTTTTTATAGGTAAAGCTTTTAAGACAGTAAATGTTTCCCAAAGTTTCAAATAAGCTCTAGAAGGAGGAGTTTTTTTATCTTCGTTAAAATTAATTATTCCAAAAGGAATTGGCGATCGGGTATCAGCAGATGCATAGATAGTGTTTTCATTTACCATTATCCAAAGTCCAAACTTTTTTGCTGGCATATCGCCTAAAAACTCTAGCACTGGATGCTTAAAATAGTTTAGTTTTTCTTGGATAAGTGATGCCCGTCGGTGGTGTGATAAAGAATCTCCCGTCCAATGGGAATGAATATCTTTTAACGCTTTGGCCGCCTGAGAAATGGAATCAAATTCAATTTTCTTTACACTGTATAAAATATCTTGTGCCCATACGGAGTCTTCAAGGCGGACGGGACTGACTACATACTGCCCCAAATCTTCTTCAACCGTACCAAGTTCTCGCAAGAGTTCTTCTTTATAGTTGGTATGGCAGACATAAACATGGCGTTCTTGTAACAACATAGGTAAGACAGTATTTTAAAACGCCCAAACTATCCACTTTAAATTTGAAGTCTCCCGCAAATTTATGTCACAAACTAAACACGTAAATACCGTCGTTGATGCTAGTATTCGCTTGAATTTACAAAATAATTCTTAAAAGGAAGGGGCCATGAAAACATTCTTAAAAATTTGTATCGTATTAGCAGTGCTAGCAATAACAATGACTCTTATCACTGTTATTGAATTTCGAGAAAATAAAATGTCAATAAACAGTCATAGCACCTCCGAACCACTAACAGCGACTCCCTTCGATCCAGCTGAAACAAACCATAATAATTACGACCGAAATTAAAATTTTAAACACTTATTGAGGAGATCACATGGAACTGATTAAACAAATAAAACAAGTAGGCTGGTTTGGGTTTTTAATCTCTTTACTTTTCTTCGCAGCTTGCTCATCGACTCCTGAAATTCAGGAATTTCCAAGGGACGCAAATCCGACTGAAGAAATCGAAAGCCTTCAAGGGAATTTAGAGAATGCAAGACAAGATCAGGTCAATGTTCTATCACCGGATAAGTTCGAAAAAGCCGAAAAACAACTTGAAGAGGCCAAAGAAGCTCGTGACGACAACAAAGATAACGAAGATATTTTAAAAGAAGTTGCACTTGGTAATGCATGGTTACTCCAGGCCATCGGTGTGGCACGTACGGGTGCCGATACTATTCCTGAAATCGTTGACGTAAGAAAACGCACCTTAGAAGCCGAGGCACCAGAATACAGTGGCGAGTTACTGAAAGAGGCCGATGAGAAGCTAATTGATATTGCTAAAGATTTTGAAGATGGAAATTTCAAAGTTGATGGTGAAGACCGGCAGGAGCTTTTAGATCAATATATGGCCGTTGAGCTTGAGGCAATTAAAGCCAAAGAACTTGGCCCTGCTCGCGAACAAATTGAGCAAGCTAAAAATGAAGGCGCCGAAGATATCGCACCACAAACTCTGGCCTTAGCAGAAAAACGTCTTAAAGACGCTGATGCATTGATTACAGCAAGCAGAGATGACAAAATCCGTATAGGAGAAGTTGGAACAAAAGCACGTGAAGCCGCAGAACGCGCATTGCGAATCACTCGGGATTCAAATGCAAATAAAAACAAGACTCCCGAACAACTTGCACTGGAGCTAGAACAGGAAGGCTTAGCGCAGCGAGAATTGCAATCTGCTCTTATGACTACTC
The DNA here is from genome assembly GCA_964469265.1 of uncultured Bdellovibrionales bacterium. GTDB lineage: Bacteria > Bdellovibrionota > Bdellovibrionia > Bdellovibrionales > JAEYZS01 > JAEYZS01. The sequence goes on along the minus strand of CAYXYF010000004.1, from coordinate 43,436 downwards.
AAGAAGAGCTAGGTGCACGAGATCAAGAGCTCTCGGTTATTGCAGCGGAAAATTCTGAGATGACAGACCAGATAGCCCTTGATGAAAAGCTTCAAGAAGCCCGCACTCAATTTAACGAGCAAGAAGCCGATGTCTACAGACAAGACGACATTTTGATTATACGTCTTAAAGGTCTTCGCTTCCCAAGCGGACAAGCAGACCTTCCTGCTGACAACTATTCTCTTTTAAGTAAGCTTCAGTCTGTTATTGAATCCATTGGAGCTGCAGAAATTGAAATACAAGGTCACACGGACTCCACTGGCTCACCAGAGATTAACTCAAGACTCTCAGAGGCTCGTGCGGATGCCGTTCGCAATTATCTTGTAGAAAATGTTGTCGTCGATGAGTGGAATATCATAGCCAATGGCTATGGAGATCAAGAGCCCATTGCTTCCAACCGTACAAGAGATGGCCGCGCGCAAAACCGCCGCGTCGATGTTATTATTCGTCCGATCCTTCAGTAAAATTATCGAGACGCCACTTCCTCTTTGAAGTGGCTTTTAAAAATACTTTGAGCAAGAAATGCAGACTTCACCGTCCAGTATTTCTTGTTAATTGTGATAGCGGCAATAGCAATTTTTCTATCTTCAAAATTGGCATAACCCACAAACCAGTCTACTTTCCCGCGCGGTTCATTGCCCGTTAAAGAACCTGTTTTGCCGCCCATTTCAAGTTCCATAAACTGGTGATTTCGCACTAAGGGTTTAAATGATTTGCGACTTGTCCCCTGAATAACAGTGGCTTGCATCAGTTCTCGCATCTTGGCAGCACCTTCTTGCGTAAGAGCTTTTTCAATTTCAATGGGCTCTGCTTCGTAAACAATCTCGCCCTTTTCGTTGATAAGCGTATCAACCACGTATGGAATTCTTACGACACCGTCATGGGCAATGGCCGCCGCCATCATCGCACCCTGGACTGGAGAAAGTGTGTTAAACCGATTAAAACCTGATGCAACTTCTGCAAGTTCAAAACCTTTTTCATCAGGAACAATTGCAGTGCTCGTGTCCACAGGAAAGTCTGTAACAATGGGCTTATTAAACTGGAAGCGCTCAGCATATTCTCTGATATCATCGGGTTGCATTTTCTTAAGCGCTAAGCGTCCAAAGAATGTATTTACAGACTTAGCAAAGGCTTGCTTCAAAGACATAAAGCGCGTCCAACGGTTTACGACATCGGATAAAACATTTTTTCTATAGAGAGTGTGCAATGACCCATTAAAAGGAATTGAAAGAGAAGATTCAAAATTATATTTATCAAGCGCAACGGAAGCAGGAATAATTTTAAAAATTGAAGCCGCAGGAAACGTCGCGCGTGTTGCAATATTTAGAGGTCCATCGTTTTCATCTTTAATATAATTCGCGAGGGCAAGCACTCTTCCCGTTGTAGCATCAATTGCAACAATGGAGGCATAATCAGGCTTATAGCGCTTTAGAAGAATATTAGCTCTATTTTGAAGATTAGGATCAAAGGTATATTTAACGTCCGTTTTTTCAAAAGCTCCAAACTTTTCAAAATACAAATAGGGGGCAAGTTCGTTTCTCTCAAAAAAAGGCTGTAACTGCTCTCGAATATGCTCCCGAACAATCTGAAGTCTTGAAATTTTACGCTGGTGAATATCAAATTCTGAATCTTGATCAATAAAGATATAGCCCGACAGACCAATCAAAGACAAAAAAAACAAAGTTGCAAAAACTCGAGTAAGATTTAACTTCATCCGCATACTTAATTTTCACTATCTTTAGATGCGATTGCAAGGCATTAATTATTTTCAAAGCAGGAGTCAGGGAGAGAGGAGCGAGGCATAGCAATCTATCCGAGCGACGAAGCGACGAAGTCCACAGATAAAAGATTGCCTAAAAATGGTACCCGGGACAGGACTTGAACCTGCACACCTCTCGGCACTAGATCCTAAGTCTAGCGTGTCTGCCATTCCACCACCCGGGCGCATGAGGAAGCCTCAGTTGTAAACAGAGGCTTCGGTTGAATCAAGGATTTATTTCTTTGCGATTAAAGTTTTATAGTCGCCAGCTTTAAGGAGGTTGGCAAGTTCCCGTTCGGTGTCCATTTCGATGCGAATGAGCCAACCTTCTTCCATGGGATCGTCGTTGAGTTGACCAGGGTCTTCAACCAAGGCGTTGTTCACTTCAATGACGGTACCAGTGACTGGGGATAAGAGGTCACTGACGGCTTTTACGCTTTCGACCACACCGAAGGGTTCGTTTTGAGTGACTTTTTGCCCTTCTTCTGGGAGCTCAACGTAGACAACTTCACCTAGGGTGGATTGTGCAAAATCTGTAATTCCGACGGTGACGATGTTTTCATCGACTTGTGCCCATTCGTGATCTTTGGTGTAGTAGTATTCTTCTGGAACTCTGAATTTCATTTTGTCTCCTTTTGGTTGGCCAATCCTATTTTTTTAAAAAAGGGGTAGGGACCACCTTTGCTTTCGTTTTTCGACCACGAATTTCTACAAAGAACTCTGTTTCTACTTTACTTAAGTCTTCTCTTAAATACCCAATTCCGATGGCTTCATCAAGAGTTGGTGACATTGTGCCGCTTGTCACAACTCCAACTTCTTCACCCTCAAGGGAGAGAAGTTTATAATCGTGGCGAGGAATCCCTCGATCGACCATTTTAAAGCCTATAAGCTTACGGGCTGGCCCTTGCTCTTTGACCTTTTGAATGCGGTCTCTGCCTATAAAATCACCTTTATCAAGCTTTACAACCCACCCGAGGCCAGCCTCAATAGGATTTGTCGTATCAGAGATCTCATTGCCATAAAGAGAAAACTTCATTTCGGTGCGAAGCGAGTCCCGCGCGCCCAGTCCAATAGGAGCAACATTATATTGTTTTCCTTTTGCCATAAGATCAGTCCATAAAGCTACAAGTTGAGAATGGGGCACGAAAACTTCAGCACCTTTTTCTCCCGTATAGCCTGTGGCAGCTATGATGACTTGTTCTCCGTTATAATTAACGCATTCAAAGTGGAAAGGTTTTATCTCGGAAACCTTTATTGAAAATACTTTATCTAGAAGATCTAAAGCCTTAGGCCCTTGGATTGCAATTTGTCCCCAGGAAGAACTTTCATCAACAATCTCAGCGCCTTTATTATTAGCGGTCATCCATGCAAAGTCTTTTTCTACGTTCGAGGCATTTGCACACACAAGGTAGTTCTTATTTTCTTCAAGACAATAAATAATAATGTCATCAACAATGCCGCCTTGCGGATTTGTAAGAAGAGTGTACTGCGCTTTTCCTTTAGTCAGTCTTGAAACATCATTCGTGGTCAACCACTGAAGTGTTTTAACTGCATTTTCACCTCTGACAAAAATTTCTCCCATATGTGAGACATCAAAAAGTCCAACGTCTTCTCGGACTGAAGCATGTTCCTTTTTTAAGCCAGCATACTCGACGGGCATTTCCCAACCCGCAAAATCAACCATGCGAGCATTTAACTTCATGTGTTCTTCATATAAAGGCGTACGCTTTGTCATCTCTTCTCTTCCTTTTTATCTTTTACTTAACTCATAAAGCTTTATGGTATTGACCATTAACATCGCAATTGTCATCGGCCCAACGCCTCCTGGTACTGGTGTAATGGCTTTGATATTATTATTAACGTCCTCAAAATACACATCGCCACAAAGAGTATTGTCATCTTGGCGGTGAATGCCCACATCAATCACAATGGAATCATTTGTAAAATAATTTTTATCGAAAAAGTTTCTCTTCCCAACGGCGACAACGACAATGTCAGCCGCTTGAGTGAGCTCCTCTAAAGCTTTGGTTTTTGAATGTGCTATTGTGACCGTGGCGTTTCTCTCTAACAGCATTTGCGCCATGGGCTTCCCAACAATTTCGCTTCGTCCAACTATTACAACATTCTTACGTTCCATAGGAACTTGGTAGTGATCAAGGATCGCAATTATCCCTTGCGGAGTGCACGGGTAAACTCGCGCTCTATTACTCCATAATAAACCAATATTTTCTGGGGCCAGGCAGTCGACATCTTTTAGCGGGTTGATTTTAGACATAGCTTGATAAAAAACATTTCTATCAGGGTCCATTTCAGTCGGAAGCGGAGATTGAACAAGAATCCCATGTACAGTTTTATCTTTATTGAGTTTATCAATGTGATCAAACAGAGCTTGTGGGCTTTCGTCTTCAGAAAGACGTAGGATTTCAGAATCCATCCCGATTTCTTTGCAAGCTTTAATCTTATGACCGACGTAGACCTCACTTGCGGGATCCTTTCCAACAAGGATAACTACTAACTTTGGCGGTTCTCCATGGGTCTGAACTAGGGCGCTGACTTTGCTCTTCAGCTCAGCTTTAAGAGTGTTTGCGATGGGAGTTCCTTCTAACAAAATCATAGAGACGATAGTCAAAGAAACCGCTCTGAATTACAAGAGCATAGAGTGTTTAGACATTAGACAGCATATTGAAATCTTTAGCTATTGACCCATCAGGTCATGCTCCCTATAATGGCCAACAGTCGTGCGCCCGAGGGCTGCGATCAAGGAGAATAAATGGAAAAAGTTAAGATCTCAAAAGACGGCTCGGCAATTGATTTTGTTCAATCAGATAAGGTTCCAGTATCACCGAAGAAATTTAGACAAGGTCCTGAGCTGGAAGGTTTTTATCGGTTTATCCTTGATAACGATTTAAGAAGAGAAGCATTACATGTCATTGACCGCATTTACTTAGCGCGAAAAGCAGTAAAAATGAGAAAGCCGCTTGAAGCCCTTAAAAAGGCAAGAGACGCTGCTCGAGATGCGTTAAGCTCTGCCATTGTGGATGCCCCAAAAAAGAAGGCTGATGTTAAAGTTGCAGCTACTAAAGGAAAAGCAAAAACAAAGGCCCCTGCGAAAAAAGCACCTGCTAAAGCTAAAAAGAAGGTAGCTGCAAAGGCGACTAAAAAAGCCAAAGCGAAAAAAGTTACTTCTAAAGCGACAAAAGCTAAGAAAACGAAAAAATCTAAAAAGTAACGTCAAAGTTGTCCGACATTCGGCAATGATATCCGAGCATCGAATTCTTCGATGCTCTTTTTTTATTTCCTTTGAGCTCGCTGGCACGACAAGTTTGCATTCTAAATTCTCCCAATAGGGAGAAATGTTATGAGAAATGAACGAGGCCAGGGGCTCATCGAGTACCTTATCATTGTCGCGCTAGTTGCAATCGCAGGCATAGCAGTTATGAAAGTTGTTGGGCAAAACATCCATGCCCAATTTGCTACGGTAGCCAATGCTATTCAGGGTAAAAGTGCGACCAAAGCACCAATGGAAGAGGTTCGAAAGTCTTATTACCGCAAAAAAGATATGTCAGACTTTTTCCGCGGATCTGCGAACCGAAAAAATCAGAACTCCGATGAATAGCCGTGGTCAATCTTCCATTGAAGCCGCTGTTTCTATCACGGCTGTCTGTACGGTGGTCAGTGTGATCTGCGTAGCTCTTTACCTTATCTATGCAACGTTTTGGATAGATCACATTTTGTATGAGGCTCTGATTTGCCATCAGGAGACTGGAAGTCTATCCCGATGTGAAAGAAAAGCGACTGCACAAATTCGGTACACACTTTTTTTAAAATCGGCATTTAAAGTTTCATTGCAATCGAAAAGACGTATTAACTCCGCCACCTTAAAAATGGCCATCGCACCGCCGTTTATTGGTCCGCAGAAGTTTTCTTACCGTAAGGAACTGCGCCAATGATACATACACAAAGTGGCATAACATCTTTAAACCTTGTCCTGATTCTTCTCCCCCTCGTCATGTTCGCTATGCTTATATTTACAAGCTATCAACTCATCGATTACTACTCAAAAACTCAAAAGCTTTGCCGGAGCCAAGTCCTTTTGGCTCAAAAAACCATAGGCTTAAGTTTGCAAAAACTCATTGGGCTGAATAACAACGCAAGCTCCCTTCGAGCCGAAGAACGCAGATTAAAAGCCGCCCTTGTTCCCGTGGCAGGTACTCCAGCGGCTGTTCCAATTATTAAATTAATAAAAGTAAATCATTTCAGACAGTCCGTCCTGCGCGGAAGACAAGAGTTACTCATTCGCACAGCAAAATTTCGCGCTCGAAATTTAATTCAAAAACTGCGCGGACAGTTGGGTGCAAAGGTAACTGTAAGAACAACTCCGATTGTATTCGAAGTTCAAAAAAAACCTCCACACGCTGTTGCTCCGAGCTTTTACCCTGTGGCTCACTTTGAACAGCGACAGCTCATTAGTGTGCGCTGGACTTTAAAACTTCAACACGTCATTGCCAACCCACTTCTTTCCTATCTGAACGGTTCAAAAACTATAAAAGGAAGATGTGCTGCAACTCTTGTTGCGAAAGGAGATTCATGGGATCCAAAGCTTCGCATGGCCAGATTTTAATTGAATGTGCGTTATCGCTATTTGTGTTGGTTATTCTTTTTATCTCCATCCTTGATTTTAGCAGATCAACAAGGCTAAGAGACCATAATACGAAGAACCAACTCTCTGATCTGACAGAATTTAAAAACAGCAAAGGACGTTGAGATGGACTTCAAACAGAATTTAAAAACCTTTATACTCAAACTGAACTTCAAGTATCTTGTTATTATCTTCGTCATTCTGGGTTTCGTGATTCTGTTTTCAGAGGACAATAGGACCCATGACGATATTGATCCCACAAGTGTGGACACACTTATACCGCAAGGTATGGCTTTAATTCCTATCGACATTCAGAATATTGAAGCGCTTAAAAATATCATCAGTGATTTTGGGGTCGTCGATCTTTATCTTCCAAGCTTTGAATCCGCGCGTCCTCGAAAGGTGGCTTCAGCAGTCAAGCTCATGCGAGCGCCATTAAACCCAGATGTTTTCGCAGTATTGGTTTCTGAAGAAAGCGCTTCGCGAATAGCACAGCACCCAGGCGCTTTTTTTGTGACAGTACTCAACCCCGAAACAACTTCGGGGACAGTTCCTAAGCCGACAAATCGCCGTCAAATTATTATGGAGACCAATTTATGAAAAAATGTTTAACCACGCTCATCTTATTTTTCTACGCCACTCAATCTATTGCGCAAGACACTGTTATGCTTCTCTCCCCGCTTGCAAAAATACAGCATATACAAAATTCCGACGCCACATTTTTTTCAAACTACTATCTGTCAAAACATCCTAAAAGCAATAATGTCGATCAACTTCTAAAAGGGTTTGAAAACGCTCAAAAGTATTTCTTTGTAAAATCTTTTAGTCTTGCCCGCCAGTATTATGAGAAAGTTGTCGCAATGGCAGACATTGATGAATGGAATCTCACCCAGAGAGAAGTGATTTATCTATCTTACTTGCGGCTCTCCGAGCTAGACTCCGCACAATCGGCGGAGTGGATAAAAAAAGCAGTGGTTTTTTCTTCTGAACTTGACCATAAAAAGTTTTCTCTTTCAAAAAACACTCAAGACAAAGCCAAAGCCGTAAAAAATCAAATACAAAAAGAGCATCTTATTTGGGATACAACTCCCTTCCGAGATGACTTCAGTACTCTTCTTATTAACGGCCAGACCATTAGCACTCGTAAAAATAAATTTATAAAAATTCCTTCAGGACAGTTTCGGGTGACGTTTCTTTCAGACATCTACAAACCGCAAACCTTTATTGCAAGCTCTCAACAAATTCCACTTATTACACCAATTCGTATTCCGTTTGTTTCTGGAAATTGCGAAGCACCAATGGTTAATAACGAAGGAGAACTTCCACCCGACTTAAAAGTAATTTATCCAGAGTATTGTATAAGGACATTTACAGATAATAAGTGGGATACCATCGAAAATAAAACAACTCTGTCTGTTCCAAATCCGCCACCTTCACAAATCGATATCACAACGCCATCGCCATCCCAGGGGACGCCTCAGTTTTATAAGAAGAAGTGGTTTTGGATCGCTCTTGGTGCCATCGCTACTGCTGGATTTATTAGCTCACAAAATAAAGATACAAAAAAACCCACTCACGAAAGCGTCAGTGGGTTTTAGTTCTGAAGTTTTTTATTTTATTATCGCGCTGGCGGTGGCCCTGGAGGGATTCCACCACCTGGAGGATTTGTGATCGGCACTGGACCTGATCCCGGAGTTCCTGGTCCGAACCCTCCGCCGAATTGTCCACCACCCATGCCGCCACCATAAAGTTGCTGCATTAAGTACTGGTACCGTTGCTGAATCTGCATATATTCAGACTGTAGCGCAAAGATTTGCTGACTAACCACTTGTTGATTTTGAAAAGCTCTTTGTTGAGCTTGATAGTAAGCTTGGTATTGCTGCATTTGCATTTGCATCAACTGCATTTGGTATTGACCACCCATGCCACCCATCATTCCAGGCAT
>CAYXYF010000004.1:27365-34954 GCA_964469265.1 uncultured Bdellovibrionales bacterium | reverse complement strand
GCCGCCCATTCCGCCAGCCATTCCGCCGCCCATTCCGAACGGATTAGGATAGAAACCGCCATGGCCCCAGGGCCCTGCCATTCCACCCATTCCTACACCAGGCGCAAATATTCCGCCGCCCATTCCAATCATTCCGCCAAATCCGGCGCCACCACCACATGGAGCTGCAAATGCACCACCGCACATTCCATAAGGAGAAATATTTCCGTATGGGCTTCCATAACCTCCATAAGGACCCGCTGGGTAACCCATCGCTGGGCTACAACCCCATGCTCCTGCCCCCATTCCACCGCCATAGGCATTTGAAAATAATGAAGCTGTTGCATGTGCTCCAGGAAGACCCATCGCTAAAGGCGGAGTCGCCCATCCAAGTTTTGCATTATTACGGGAAACATAGCGTGTACCTGCGTACCAAACACCTGCGTTGAGTAAGTCTACAGTACCAGCTGCCAAAATTTGCTGCCATCCTGGAGCTTCTGGTTCAGGCATCCCGACAACGCAACCGTAACAGAACTGTCCTTCTGCTACTGTTCCACCACGCTCCCATGCTTTGTATTCCGCATCTTCTAGCTTTTCTTGTTCTTTATATAATTTATCTTGGAGCTTCTCTAATTTCTTCTCTGCTTGTGCAATACGCTCAGATAATTTGTGATGACGATCAAGGAAACGTCCGCAGTTTTTCACGTTACGGGACATTCCTGAAGTTTCTGTATAGATGACAGAAGTTCTACAGATTCTGTCCACGTTAAATACGTTAACTCCGTTTTTGCTTTCACAATAATCGTTTTTAGGTAGGTCTTGTAATAAGGCTACTAAACCGTGGGCAGGCCTTTCTAATCCAGCGTGATCATCACAGCTGATATACTGTTTGTTCGCCTTAGCGCTCAGAAAAAACTCTAAGCCTTCTGCCACATGATCTTTAAACGGCAGACGATCTATACCCAACATGTCATGGCTTCCAGTGGCTAACTCGTATTGTTCTTCTTGGTATTCTTCAATGCTCTCGTTTAATTTTTCAATTTGCGCTTCTAAAGCATCCACTTTGCTACTTCCAGTACTCACTCCTGGCATTACCGCAGGCATATAAGGACACGCTTGCATCCCTCCCCACATTCCACTACCCGCCATACTTCCGCCAAATGTCATTTGTCCATAGACATTGGGGGAAAGAATTACTAGAGCGCCGACAACAACAAAAATTTTAAAAAGTCTCATGACTTCTCCTGTTTGAGACATACTTCTACAAAACCTTTTCGTCCTATTCTGGTTACATCTAAAGCATCCCCAAGGAAACCAGACCATTGATTAGGCCCACGTCTCAAAGTACTACATTTCATCTTACCGTCACTTCACAGTCGATTGAAACGACAAAGCTCCTATACAAGACCTTTAGAGTGGCAATTTGAAAGATTTCTGGTCCCTCTGAAGACTTCAGTATCTTATTGAAATACCGAAAGAATAATTATGAAGCACACCTTGATGTTCATCGATGACGAATCTGACAACCTAGATGCCTTAGAAAGAGTATTTCGTAAAAAATATGAGATCATCAAATGCAACTCAGGACCAGAAGCGCTGGATATTCTAAAAGAGCAAAATCGTGTCTCAGTTATCATAAGTGATCAGCGGATGCCCGATATGACTGGAGTTGAGTTTTTAGAGAAATCTACGAAGACGCATCCAAATGCCATTCGAATTTTGCTCACAGGTTATACAGATCTAGACTCAGTCATCGCCGCCATTAATAGCGGCCAAGTGTACCGATACATTACAAAACCTTGGGATACACGAGATCTTCAGATCACTGTTGAGCAAGCTGTTGAAAAGTACGAACTTGAGAGTGAACTTAAGATTAAAAACCAAGAACTACAAACAGCACTGAAAGAATTAAAAACCTTAGACGAAGCAAAAAGTCAGTTCATGATTCTCATTAATCACGAACTCAAAACTCCTCTAACTACACTTTTAAGTTATAAAGAACTTCTCAAGCAGACAGAACTCGATGAAAGCCAAAAGAAGTACTTACTGCGCATGGAGCAGAGCTCTGAACGCTTGCACGAAATCATAACAGATTCTCTGGAACTCGTATCCAGTGAGCTTGAACAAACAAAAGTGAAAAATAATAAAATCACAGACAAAAAAATCATCGATCAGGTTATCGGAAAACTCTCACCTTACATTGACGAACACAGCGTAAAGATCAACACAAATCTTTTAAACAAGAGCTTGGAATCAGATTCGCAAATGCTTGAGAATACCTTAATGCGAATTGTAAAAAACGCTATTCAACACGGAGACAAATCTCGTCCCGTCATTATTGAAACTTTTATTGACGACGATGACAAATTTGTATTCACGGTGAAGAATCAGGGAAAACAAATTTCTAAAGAAACGATTGATAAGATTTTAAAGCCGTTTGCGCTCAATGAGAACATTATGAATCACTCAAAAGGTTTAGGGCTCGGTCTTAGCATTTCACAGTCCTACCTCAGGCGGCTCAACTCCCAATTAGAGATCGAGAGCTCTAAAAATGAGGTCGCCGTCACTTTTCGAATTTGATTCAGAAATCGGACATAGCGTCCTAAATCCGAACCTCTCGGACATGTAAAGAAAACAATGCCCCTTCCATTGGCCTGATCGTTTTGCATACTCATTTTGTATGAACACACTAAAATGCATTATTCTTATCTTTACTTCCACATTCCTCATGCTTCCTCTTAAAGCTGAGGAAATTTTAGTTCCCATCGGGCGAACTGTTCCGTTACCCATAAATTCTAAAACATCAATCCATGTCTCCAACGGCGATATTTTAAAATTAAGGGAGTTTAACCATCAAGTCCTTGCCACTGGAATCAAAGAGGGCGAGGCCACCCTCACAGTTGGCAAAGCAACATTTAAAGTTGTGGTCGCAAGGGATGCAGATATTAAATCCTATAAAAAGATCAAAGCCTCATTAAAACAAATGAGAGGGCTTACGGTTTCTATTCAAAATGGAAGAGCCGTTGTCTCAGGTGAACTCCTACGAAACAAAGATTGGGAAAACCTCTATCAGTTGTCGCTTGAAGAAAATCTCAGGTGGATTATGTCAGCTAAGATATCAGAGGAAGATCACTCGACGTTAAACAAAAGAATCGACGGTATCTTGTCAGAGGCTTCTATACCAATTCCTTCAATAAGTTTACAACCGCATTTTCAAGCAATAATTCCTGCCGATCAAAAAAATTATAAAGAACGTTATCTTAAAACTCTTGAGCCTCTGGGTTTTAAAATCACTGAAGATAAAAACGCTCTTCTCTTAGAGCCCATGGTGGATCTTAATGTCCAAATGGTTGAACTTAAAAAAAGCTCGTTTCGCAAACTAGGAATCAGCTTACCTGATTCTTACTCCGCTCAAGTTCTCCCTTCAGAGAATTACAAAGTTGTCGGCAACACCTTTGAAGTCGCATTAAACGCCATGGAACAGGATGGCAGCGCAAAGATCATCGCCGAGCCTCACTTAAGTTGTCGGAGCGGAAAAGAAGCAACCTTTCTTGCTGGCGGTGAATTTCCGATTAAGATTATCAATTTTCAAACCAACGACATCCAATGGAAAAAGCATGGGATTCTTTTGTCCTTTAAACCACTTGCGGATAGATCTGGAAAACTGAGTCTTTCTTTATCGGTGGAAATTTCTTTGTTAGATCAAGCTCAAGCCGTTGATGGTGTTCCAGGGCTTCTCGTTAATCGTGTGCAAAGCCACCTAGATCTTAAAGAATCACAGACCATTGCGCTTTCGGGACTTATTAAAGAACAAAGCGGACAATCTAACCAAGGGATTGCAGCTCTTAAAAATATTCCCATCATTGGTCTTTTGTTTTCCAGCGAAGATTTCAGAAATGATCGTACGGATCTTGTTATCTTTGTGACACCAAAAGTCCTCACTGAAACGAGCCGTCAATGAGTCACAACCTTCAAATTGTTGTCCAAGATATTTGCAAAAGAATAAAAGAGAGCTCAAACATCGACCTTATATCCATCGAAGCTGATCAAAATCGGATCGAAGGGGTTTTGTCAGAACAAACCCACAAGCTCAGTGACGAAGAAAAAACGAGGGTACGAAATGAGTTTTTCACAAACGGTCCCCTTGAAGAAATTCTTCAAGATGATCTTGTTACGGAGATCATAATTAACTCATGGAAAGACATTTGGTATGAAAAGCACGGTCAATTCTACCAAGCATCTGATTGTTTTTTAAGCCAAACTACATTCCATAACTATGTTCAAAGGCTTTGTAAAAATCTAAGAACGCAACTTACCTTTGATCAGCCATTTATCTGCACAGCAAAAGATAACCTTCGTTACCACATTGTAGCGCCATCGATTTCAGGAAAGGACTACACTCTCTCCATTAGAAAACACCGCGATCAGCGATGGACCGCAGATGACCTTCTCAGCAAAAATTCTATATCTGAAGTACAGTTAAACTTTGTTAAAACCGCAATTAGAGAACGAAAAAACTTTTTAGTGATTGGCGCCACTGGCACTGGAAAAACAACTTTTCTAAATTGTTGCTTGTCATTAATGAACCCTTCGGAACGAGCCATAATAATAGAAGACACCCCCGAGCTATATGTGCCAAACAATCTGAGCACAAAACTTCTCACAAGGCGTGACTCCCAGGGTTTACTCCCGCCCATTGAGCTGACTCATCTTATTAAAGAATCTCTGCGAATGAGACCCGATCGACTAATCTTAGGGGAGGTCCGAGGCCCAGAAGCCAAGGATTTATTGTTAGCCCTTTCGACGGGCCATGCAGGAAGCATCGGAACACTCCACGCAGTTTCTGCAAAAGAAGCACTCATCCGGCTTGAGATGCTTGTTCAACTTGGGGCACCCCAGTGGAGTTTAGAAGCCATCCGCCGTCTGATATACTTTAGTCTAGACTATGTTATCTGCCTTGAACGCACCCAAGCTGGTCATAGGTCCGTAAATAACATTTATAAATTAACTGGATTGGAGAGCTTCGGATTTTTGTTAGAAAAAGCTCATTAATTAAGCGTCTCAATCCGATACATAACTATAAGCACAGGAGGTGCATATGGAAAAGATTAGCAGCATAGTTGGCTCAACCAACGCAAAAGTGGATATGAGCAAAGAGCGCCCAGTAAGATCAGGCGCACCATCTTTTGGAAGACCCGTCAGTGAAGCAACGAAAACATTTGAAGCCCGAGACAAAATTGTAGAAGAAAAAAACAAAGAGTTTCGTGCAACACAAGCAAACAACTCTGTACTCCATGAGCCACTTCACCACTCAGGAATAATTGATAAGATTACATTAAGTTTTAAAGGATCACCACAAAACTTGATTCAGAACGAGATCGTAGACTTTAGTAATCAAGAAGGTGGTCCGACAATATATGCTGACAAAGGGGATGCTCAAAGTAGCACGGAAGGCGGATCACTTTCCATTTACGTCTAACATTTGACTCCTCTGTATAACTAATAGTGGTACGTTGGAGGGGTTATAATGTCCATGTTATTGCGCTTTAAAAAGCTTGGCGGGTTTGAACAGTTACTTACAATTGTAGAATCTAGTCCCCCTAAAAAGCGCGATCAATTTTTAAAACTTATCGAACAAGAAAGCCCATCTACAGCTGAACTCGTAAGAGAAAAAATTCTCACCGTTGAAAAAATCTTTTCTTTAGATATTGAAGTATTAGGTGACGTGATGAAGGGCCTTGAGCCCCGCATTTTGGGGATTTTGCTTCAAAACCAGTCCCCTGAAATTATAGAAAAAGCAATGGCGACCTTTACACACGGAAAGCGTCGAGAGCTAGAGTCCATGCTAAAAGAAAATGACATAAGCCCTGAAGAAATCGAAGCAGCGAATATCAAACTTATTACCACCGTAAGAAGCATGATTCGTAATTACGAACTCCCCATTAGAGTTGTCGCGCCAGATTGGGATATTACAGATCTCAAGGTTGCTTAACAGATAAACTCTATGGCTTTTGGAATGGCGGCGATTTCAATGTGAGATGCTTGTGTCACTTCACCATCCATTTCAAGATACATTTCCTTAGGTGTTTTTATACTCACGCTTTTTACTTGATTGTGCTCAACTTCTTTAACCGACAGAAAAGTCCCGTCGTAAACCTTTGGCGTAACCATTGCTAATTTAAATTTAGAGAGCTTTTCAATAACAACGAGGTCCAACAGCCCATCATCAAGTCTTGCAGGCGGCGCCCAATGCATCCCGCCTCCAGAATACCTTCCGTTCATCACAAAAATATTCATGCAATCTTTTTTATATGATTTTTCTCCATTTATGGAAAACTCAACCTCAAAGGCCTTAGATTTCAAAAACCCAAGAGTGCTTGCAATAAAATAAGTTGTCGTCGGCGAAAACATAGATTCATTTCTTTGAATATTACGAGCAACTTCGCCGCCTAAGCCAAAAGAAAACGAGTTAATAAAATAATGTGTTTCTACCGCACCGTTTTTATGAATTTTGATTTGACCCACATCGACCCTTTTTGTTTTCCCTTCTACGAGTTTTGAAACTGCTTCACCCGCAATCACAGGAATACCGAGCGTTCGAATAAAGTCACACCCGCGGCCGCTATTTAAGATCCCAACTTTTAAATTCGGATTAATCGCATTAGCTTCTTTGTCGATCAAACCATTGATGACTTCATGAATACTACCATCGCCCCCCATCACTATCAGACATTCATATTCTTTTTTCTCAGCGATGTCCTTAGCGATTGCCGTGGCATGATGGGGGTATTCGGTCATTAGAATTGTGACTTCACCCAAACTTCTTTGAATAGAGGCTTGGATGTCTCTCCACATTTTTACTGTGTTACCGCTAGCACTTTTAGGATTGATAATTACTGCAGATTTCATATTATTCCATCGACCTCATCTTTTTTTAAAGACTCTTCTGCCGCCTGTGAAAGTCTAATCCCCAACTCTAGCAATTGAGCCCGTTCCACCGCGCTGGGGGCTTCTGCCATAAGATCTGATGCCTTTGCAGTTTTAGGAAACGCGATGACATCACGAATGGACTCTGTTCCGCACAAGATCATACAAATTCTGTCCACTCCGAAAGCGATTCCACCATGAGGAGGAGTTCCGTAGGATAAAGCCTCTACAAAGAAACCAAACTTTGATTGAATCTCTTCTGGACTCAATCCTAACGCTTTAAACATGGCCGATTGCAATTCGTCTTTATGGATCCTGATACTGCCGCCGCCTAATTCATAACCATTGCAAACAAGGTCATAGGCCTTTGCTAAAACTGTTCCGTAACTTTTTTCATCACCAGCCATTAATGTCTTCATCCCTGCTTCATCAGGCGACGTAAATGGATGGTGCTTTGCGGCCCAACGCTTGTTGTCCGTATCGTACTCAAAAAGCGGGAATCCTAAAACCCAAACAAACGCATCTTTGGTCTTATCAATAAGGTTGAGTTCCTCACCTAGATGAAGTCTTAATTGAGAGAGAACTTTTGCTGTATTGTCAGAGCTATCGGCAACAATTAAAAGCATATCGCCGTTTTTTCCACCTGCTTTTTCAAAAATCTTTTTTAACTGATCTTCAGCAAT
>CAYXYF010000004.1:0-27265 GCA_964469265.1 uncultured Bdellovibrionales bacterium | reverse complement strand
TCCATTCCGAATCGAATATCAGGTTTGTCATTTCCATAGCGGTTCATCGCCTCGTGATACGACATTCTTGGAATCTTGCCGATCTCAACATTCTTAACTTGCTTCCAAATTTTTTGGAAAAGCCCCTCAGTCATTGTGACGATGTCTTCTGTATCAACAAAACTCATCTCAATATCAATTTGCGTAAACTCAGGCTGTCTTTCCGCTCGCAGATCTTCATCTCTAAAACATCTCGCAATTTGAAAGTAACGGTCGTAACCTGAAATCATCAAAAGCTGTTTTAGAGTCTGCGGAGATTGCGGAAGGGCGTAAAACTTCCCAGGGCTCACCCTTGATGGAACGAGATAATCTCTAGCTCCTTCTGGTGTACTTTTATAAAGAATCGGAGTTTCAATTTCTAAGAAGTTATTATCGCTAAGGTGGTTTCTCACCACGTGGTTGACCTTATGCCGAATCATAATGTTATGTTGCAGACTCTCAGAACGAAGATCAAGATAGCGGTATTTTAATCGAAGGTTTTCAGTCACATTTTTATCTGAGATTTGAAACGGTGTGGTCTTTGCTACGCTGAGAACCTCGAAGCGCTGACATTCAACCTCAACACTACCAGTTGATAACTTCTTGTTTACCATACCGTCAGGGCGTTTTTTCACCACGCCCGTAATTGCAATAACAAATTCACCGCGAATATCTTTTGAGGCTTGCATCTCTGGAATAGATGGATTCAAAACAATCTGCACAAGACCTGTGCGGTCCCTAAGATCGACAAACACCAATCCGCCGTGGTCTCGTCTACCGTCAACCCAACCCATAAGAACAACTTCTTGTCCATCGTGATCAGTATTTAAATGTCCACAATAATGGGATCTCTTAAGATCAGATACGAATTTCATTTTATCCTCTTAGTATTTTTTCCAATTCTTGATTTAAAGTGTTCAACGCAACTTCTGCCTGCGTGTGCGCGCCCATGTTTTTTAACATAACAGAGTTATTTTTAAGTTCGTTCTCGCCCATAATGAGAGAAACCTTAGAACCCACCTTGTCTGCCTTCTTCATCTGATTTTTTATACTCTTACCTTGGAGGTCGATGTCGACTAGGTATTTTAACCCGCGAAGCCGTTGCGCAAGCTGAGAAGCGTTCTCACGAGACGCCTCGTCGTAGATGACCGAGATTTCGACGCCTTGGCCTGCAGAGATGCCCTTTGACTGTAAAATTAAGGCAAACCTTTCAAGTCCCATCCCAAAGCCCACGGCTGGAACACTCGGTCCACCAAACTGTTCGACCAACTTGTCGTACCTTCCACCACCACAAACCGTAGATTGTGCTCCAAGGTCAGAGCTTAAAAACTCAAAAGCCGTTCTTGAATAATAATCAAGTCCCCTTACAATTTTTGGGTTGATAATAAACGGTATTTCTAAGTTCTTCAAACCCGCCTTAACATAGCTAAAGTGCTTATTACACTCTTCACAAAGAGAGTCCAAAAGGACTGGGAGGCTTTCTGCTAACTTTTGCGCCTTTTCATCTTTTAAATCAAAAACTCTCTGAGGATTGGTTTGTATTCTCGGAATAAAGTCTTGGGGTAATTGATCTTTGATCTTCTCAAGTTCGCTGATTAGAATTTTTTTGTAAGGGGTTCGGCAATTTTCACAGCCAATGCTAGATAAATGAAGCTCCACATTCTCA
Source organism: uncultured Bdellovibrionales bacterium (assembly GCA_964469265.1). Classification (GTDB taxonomy): domain Bacteria; phylum Bdellovibrionota; class Bdellovibrionia; order Bdellovibrionales; family JAEYZS01; genus JAEYZS01. The sequence goes on along the minus strand of CAYXYF010000004.1, from coordinate 25,581 downwards.
AGTTTGTATTCATTTAACAAAGTATTCATTAACGAGATAACTTCAACATCGGCAGAAGCATCTTCCACGCCCAAAAGCTCAATACCGAATTGATGGAACTGTCTAAAACGTCCTTTTTGCGGCCGCTCATAGCGGTACATAGGACCTATATAATAAAGTTTAGTCACAGGATTTGCGCGAAACCAGCTGTTCTCAATGAGTGAACGTACGACGGATGCCGTGCCCTCGGGACGCAGAGAAATATTTTCACCGCCCTTATCAACAAAAGTGTACATTTCTTTTTCCACGATGTCGGTATCCTCACCGACTCCTCGTTTAAAAAGCGAAGTTTGCTCCAAAAGAGGCGTTCGGATTTCCTCAAACCCATATCGCGCACAAATCTCTTGTAAGGAATTTTCTAATTTTTGCCATATATAAGTTTCTGGAGGTAAAATATCATTCATTCCTCTTAGGGATGTAAGCTTCATTACGGTCCTTTTTTCACTTTATCGAAGGGCTGACTCTCTTCCAATTTCGCACGCACCCTAGTAATCAGTCAAAGAGCAAAACAAGAATATCTAGACACTTAGACCGAAAACGGATAAGATTTTTGCTATGCCAAAATTTAAAGTAGAAAAAACATCGACGCTCAAGCCTGAAGAATCCTTCAAAAAGATCAAGCAATTCCTATCGGAAGATCCCGATCTGAAGACCCTCGATTCTAGCTACAAGTGTCAATTTGAAGATGATAAATTAACTGGATCGGCTAAAGGCCAAAAGTTCAACGCGCAAATGCAGGTCCTGCCCAATGGCGACACCAGCAAGGTTGAAATCACGGTGGACCTTCCATTGCTTTTGATGCCCTTTAAAGGTCTTGTGGAGAATACTTTGAACAAGAAGCTTGATAGACTTCTTGGTTAATATTTCAGGGATAAATTTTCAATAAGCATGGCTAAGAAAAAAACGTCTAAAAAAAAGACTCCTAAAAAAGCGTCTGGAAAAAAGACATCGACGAAGTCTAAGAAAAAGACTTCCGCGAAAAAAAAAGTCACAAAGAAAAAAAAGAAACAGACTGCCAAAAAGTCTAAAAAAGTAAAATCCAGAGTTCACAATCCTGAAATTGTTGATGAAGTCATTCGGTCTGTCACGCCGAGCTTAGAAATTCCTGAAAAAGAGGTTTCGGGCGCTCTAGTTCCCTCTGACTCTTTTACAAAATACTTAGCAGAGATTAGAAAATATCCTCTGCTTACACCCGAAGAAGAAAAAGAGTTAGCTATTCGCTATTATGAACATGGCGATCCCATTGCCGCCGAGAAGCTTGTTACAAGCAATCTGCGTTTCGTAGTTAAAATCGCACTTGAATACGCAAAGATGGGCGCAAAACTTATGGATATTGTACAAGAAGGTAATGTGGGTCTCATGCACGCAGTAAAAGAATACAATCCTTATAAGGGTGTAAAGCTTATTACCTATGCTGTGTGGTGGATCCGCGGTTACATTAGAGAGTTTCTCCTAAAGCAATACTCTATGGTTAAAATCGGGACCACTCAAAACCAGAAGAAGCTTTTTTATAACCTTCAGAGAGAAAAACAGAAACTCTTACAAGAGGGCGAAACTAGTACCCCGGCCTTACTGAGCTCTCGAATGGGTATCCCTGAAAAAGACATAGAACTCATGGAGCAAAGAATGAGCGGAAAGGATATCTCCTTAGATGCTCCCGTTGGTGATGACGGCGCAACAACGCTGATTGATTTACAAAAAGATTCCAGCAACCCTGAAGAAGAGCTTGAGATCTTAGAGCTCATCGAGATCTTGCGAGAAAAGATTGAAGAAATTAAACCCTCTTTGAACGAGAAAGAATTAGATATTCTTGAGCTACGCGTGCTCGCCGATGAGCCTCTTACCCTTCAAGAAATCGGCAATAAGCATGGCATAAGCCGCGAACGGACACGTCAGCTGGAGGAGCGGCTTCTTAAAAACCTTAAAGAAAACTTCTTGGCCATCGCCCATGCCAACATCCAATCGAAGCTAACCTAAAAATATCTTATAGCACCAAAAACGATCTCTTTTGGAAGTTAACAAACCCTACGTATTCTTTATAATATTTCACTTTCCTCTCTCCAATCTCAGCTCCAACAGTTAGTAATAAGGCTCATGCAAGTAGGGGTACTTGCATTTTACTGAGTTTCAATACGTGGGGTACGGGGTGAAATATCTTTTAGTTGTGCTATTCGGCACATGTTTTTCTTTGGCACAAGCTATTGGTGGGCAAAATTACGGCGGCGGCTATATGGTTTCACAAATCAGCCATCCTGCAATGATCCAGATTTTTTCAGAACGCGGAGGGCGTTGTTCTGCGACACTTGTTGGTCCGAATGTTCTTCTGACTGCGGCTCACTGTAAAAAATCACCAAAGGGCTACTTTGAAATCGATGGAACAAATTATACCTTTACATACGTCACGCATGAAGACGTCTTTCCTGACGAGTACAAAGACTTTGCAATTGGCATCGTCGATCAAGACGTACCTGTCAAACCAGTAGCAATTAGTTTTACAGACAACCGTTCATCCAAATTAATGGCCCTAGGCTATGGATGCACGAGACAACTGAGCGTAAGTTTCGTTAAGATACATTCTGACGGCAGAGAAACTATTATTCTTAAATCGAGCGATCCCAATGATGTTGTATTTGCATGCCCTGGTGATTCTGGAGGCTCCGTAGTAGGTTACAATTCGAAAATGCAGCTACAAGTGGTTGGTATTCAACTTACAACCGACTTTAAGGAAGCCACTATCGGAATAAAAACAGGAAGCTTTTTTGCGATAAACTTTTTTCATAAAGCCGCAGACCTCTACAATATTCAGGTGTGTGGCTTTAATTTAGCTTGTAATTGAGCTCTGTATTAACTTGCAACTTCGTCTGAAATCTCAAATTGCGTAGCAAGTTTTCCGCGGAGGCGTGAAACCGCCTGAGCATGCAACTGAGAAACTCGAGATTCTGTCACTCTCAAAACTTGTCCAATTTCTTTTAAGTTTAAGTCCTCGTAGTAATAAAGCGAAAGCACCAGCCTTTGTTTTTCTGGAAGATCCTCAATAGCCTTGGTCACCACATCTTTTACTGCTTTTAGGTTTAGCTGATTGAATGGGTTTGAGAACTTACATCCTTCAAGCAAATTCAAAATCGATTTCTTATCGACGTTACTGAATGTCGCAGCCTCATCAATGGAAAGAAGCGATACGGGTCTTACTTGATTTACAAGACCGTGGAACTCATCCATAGACATATTTAAAGCGTGAGCAACTTCTTCTTCACTTGCAATCCGTCCAAGATCTGATTCAAGCTTAACCATGGTGCGATCTAAAAGCTTTGCCTTATCTCTTACTGACCTTGGCACCCAGTCTTGCGCTCTGAGTTCATCAAGGATAGCACCGCGAATTCTAAATTCGGCGTAAGTTTTAAATGTGTTGTCGCGAGTGGAGTCATATTTTTCTATTGCATCCATCAACCCAATAACTCCTGATGAAATCAAATCATCAAGCTCGATATTCGCTGGAAGCCTTACTGCAATTTTTTGGGCAATAAACTTAATAAGAGGTGCGTACTCAAGGATGAGTTTATCCTTTTGTTGTGCAGTGAGCTTCGTTGGATGCTCTTTGTACTTCTTCAATGCATTCGAATTCTTCTTCATTTCATCCCCTAAAATAGTAGGATTTTAAAAATCCTAATAATTTATCCCCAACAAACATTTTATCAAATTGATAACTTTAAACCTATCAAATATTAATTAAGCTACACCAAAGAGGTGGTTCCAAAAAAACTTCATTCCGCCATGGATCTCTTCGATATCACTCAGGTTATTGAGCTGTTTTGCTACATTCTTAATACCCAGACTAGACGGCGAGTATGGTGCAGACTCAATCACCAATTGTTGCGTCTTCGTTGCTCGTCTTAGAGCTGAGTCAATTGGGATACTTCCTTTATAATCCAAACTCACATTTAAGAATTTTTCCGAGACATCACTCATTCTCTTGTAGAGCGCTAAACCTTCTGCTTCATCTCGTACAAAATTTGAAATTATAGAAAACCTTTGAGTTTTGTACTTGCGATTGAGAACTTTTATCAGCGCATAAGAATCCGTCAAACTCGCAGGATCAGGGGTGACAATTATGTTACGTTCATGAGCGCAAGAATTAAGATATAGCACGTTGTCGTCAATTCCTGGAGCTGTATCAATTAACAAATAGTCAAAGTGCATTGGCAGTGCCGCAACTTGGTCTAACAACGATTGTCGTTGGTAGTCATTAATTTTTTGAAGCTCTGTAATTCCACTTCCGCCAGATAAGAGATAAATATTTTCTGTCAGTTCCGAGATACAATCCGCTAAAGATCGCTCACCCTCAAGAACACTTAAAATATTCTTATGAACCTGTTTGCCAAACATGATATCCACATTTGCCATGCCCATGTCACCGTCAAGGATTAGCACTTTCTTGCCCTGCTTTGCTAAATACACAGCAAGGTTACTGACAAGCGTGGTCTTACCCACTCCGCCTTTTCCTGAAGTTATAGTCAACGTTCTTGTCAATCCGCCACTACCCAATTCTGTATTGAACGCACTTGAAGACATCCTAATATTCTCCCTTATTTTTGCTCTTCATTTTCGTAATATGAAATATCAAATCAATAACTCTTTCTTTTGTCGCGTATTCGAAATCTTCAGGCAGCGCGGGGCCTGTCCCTAAAGCAAATAGAGGTAGATCAAAACGCTTTTGGAAATTGTAAATAAGCCCATGACTGACAGCCTCATCAAGCTTACTGAATATAATATCTGTCGGTTTTGCAATTCTGTATCGCTCTGTGATCTCAAATGCGTCCTTGTCTTTAAAGGTCGATGAGATGACAAGGTGTCGATCACAAGGAATTTGTGTTGGTGGGAGCATCTTTCGAAGTCTTTCAATGCTCTCTATTTCTCTCAATGAGTTTCCTGGAAAATCAATTAAAACATGATCAAGGCTTTTTAAAGACTCAAGGACGGCTTGCCAATCCTCAGGTCTTTTGAGTACGCCGAATGGAACATTTAAAATCTTTGCATAGGTACGGAGTTGGTCAACCGCACCGACCTTTTCTGTATCCGCCGTTAAGATTCCAATTTTTTTATTTTTATTAATTACATAATCACTAGCTAATTTGACAAGTGTCGAAGATTTACCACTTCCCGTTGTACCTAAAAATATCTGAATTGGAGAAGCATCAACGGGGTCTGTGATGCGAAGTTCGCTCATCATTTGTTTTGCCAACCATCCTTCAACAAGGGACGGCTTTGCCACCATTTCTTTTAGCTCTGACTTTGCGAGACCAATTAAACTATTGATGTGTTCGGTCGCAATGCCAGACTGAGACAACTTATTCATAATCGATTGCAAATCACTACCAGGATATGTCGAGCGCGCAGGCACAGAACCCTTTGGCTGAAACTCTTTGATCATATTTTTCAGCTGCACAATCTCTCGTTTTAAGGTCTCAACCTCATTTATCGATCGTGATACTTTTTTATTCTCTTTTGTAGCGGTCACAGCCTCTGAAATATTAGAACTTTCAAAGGCTCTAAGAGCTGACTGGGCAGCAGCTTTTACACGATGATCTGACCTTACTTCAGAGCTTTCTACAAACTGGGTAGAGCGTCCGATTTCGCTGAGTAGATCATCAACCGTGCGAGCGTTGCGAGGCGTCTGCATTTCTTCGTTGCTATCATCGATATCAATATATCGTGTGCTTGTTAGCGGACGACGTTGCTCCTGCTCGTCACTGACGGCATACCTCTGAACACTTTTTTCAATAAATGCTTTTTGAACTCGCAAAGATTTTTGTCTTAGAAGTGCTAGCTGCTCTTCTTTTAAACGGCTCTCAGCCCATTGCTTTTTCTTTAATTCTGTATCGGAAATTGCGGCTGTAATTTCGATGCTAGATCGTCCCATTAAACCAAAACCACTGCCACTGTCCTTTGCGTTAAGGATTATTGCAGAAGGGCCAAGTTGGTTTTTTACCATTTCGAGAGCTTCTTTCATTGTAGGCGCTTCAAATTTCCTAACTTGCATTCGTCAACTCCACAGTTCCCACGGACCTAATTTGTGCATCCGAGGTTAGTTCATTATGTGAAAGCACAACCAGTTGAGGTATAAACCTAGATGTCAGCTTATAAATATGTCTACGAATCGTTGGCGATGTCAGCAACACTGGAGAGGATGCAATATCTGGATTTCTTTCGATCTGTCGCGAAAGCTCCATGATTAACATATTTGCGGACTGAGGATCCATAACAAGCTGAACGCCGTTTTCAGTTTGTAATAAGGAGTTTGTGACCATCTCTTCAATCACTGGAGACAAACTCAGTACTGGGACAACGCCCTCGTCATTTGTATGTTTTGTAGTAATACTGCGAGCCAATCGTTTTCTGACGCTTTCAACAAGTAGCTCGGTATCTTTCGTTCGAACAGCCTCATCACCCAATGTTTCCATAATCGTTAAGAGATCACGGATAGATATTTGCTCGCGCAATAGACCTTTAAGAATCTGAACCAGTGTACCAACAGACATGTGTTCTGGAATAAGTTCTTCAACAACTTTTGGATGAGTTCTCTTAATACCGTCCACAAGTTTTGAAACTTCTTGTCTACCGATAAGTTCGTGGGCATTTGTTCTAATAAGTTCAGTTAAGTGAGTGGCGATAACTGTTGGAAGATCAACAACTGTATACCCGGCCATTTCGGCTTCATCACGCGCAGCTTGAGTAACCCAAAGAGCATCCAGACCGAAGGCAGGTTCTTTAGTAGGTATTCCATCAACAGGACTAATGACATTTCCAGGGTCCATCGCAAGAAGGCTATCGGGCTGAAGGTTCCCACTGCCCACAGTAGCACCTTTAATTTGTACTCTGTATTCTCCAGGCTGAAGCTGGAGATTATCTCTAATATGTATGCTCGGCACTACGATTCCTAAATCAAGAGCAAATTGTTTTCTAATACTTACGATTCGTTCTAAAAGATCCCCTGACGTGCTACTTTCAACGACACTAATTAAGCCATATCCGACTTCTAATTCTAAAGTATCCAAAGAAAGGAGTCCTTCTACGTTTTCTTTTGGCTTCGCCGCAAGCTCTTGTGCTCTTGCCGCTTCTTCTTGCTCCTTTTCTTCTTCCATTCTAATCATAAACCAAGCAATAAGAGCTGTACCCGCTGCCATTACCGCAAACGGAAGAAAGGGGAATCCAGGAATTAAACCTAAAAGAATTAAAACAACGGAAGCAATATTCACCGCTCTCGGCTTTAAGAATAATTGCTTTGCCATTTCACTACCCATATTTTTACCGCTCGAATTTCTAGTAACGATGGCACCAGCAGCGGTAGAAATAATCAGTGCAGGAATCTGAGAAACTAACCCGTCACCGATTGTTAACTTCGTGTAGTATTCAGCAGCAGTGCCGATATCTAGACCTTTTTGTAAAACACCAATTAAAAGTCCACCAAGAATATTGATGCCAGTAATGACAATGCCAGCGATCGCGTCACCACGTACGAACTTACTAGCACCATCCATGGATCCATAGAAGTCAGCTTCTTGTTCAATCTCTCTTCGGCGCCGACGTGCTTCGTCCTCATTAATAAGTCCCGCATTAAGATCGGCATCGATGGACATCTGCTTACCTGGCATCGCATCGAGAGTAAACCTTGCTGCGACTTCAGCAACTCTGCCTGAACCCTTAGTGATAACAATAAAGTTAATAACAATTAGAATTAAGAATAGAACCAAACCTATGACATAGTTGTCACCAACAACGAAGCCACCAAAGGCTTCAACAACGTGTCCTGCAGCCGCCGTCCCCTCATGACCACTTGTAAGAATTAGACGTGTCGTTGCAATGTTTAGTGATAATCTAAAAAGCGTTGCCATCAAAAGTATCGATGGAAACACACTGAAGTCTAAAGCCTTGGTTGCGTAAAGAGCTGCTAAGAGAATTAACAAGCTTAGTGCAAGTGACATAGTTAAAGAAATATCAAGCATAAATGGCGGTAAGGGGATGATCATAAATACGATCACCGCTATTAGACCAAATGCCATCATTAGGTCGGTATTCTTTGAGAGAAATTCAAATTTTCGAATAAATTTGTATAAACCGTCCATGTACTTACCTTTATAATCCTATCTCAGGATTCGCATTGCCTCTGTACCGCTTCTTCTTTCTTAACTTGTAAACATACGCAAGAACCTCTGCTACCGCATTGAACAACTCCCGCGGAATCACTTGTCCGATTTTTAGAGTCTTAAAAATTGTTCTTGCGAGAGGTTTATTTTCAACTATAGGAATTTCGTGTTCTTTAGCAATTTCTCGAATTCGGAGAGCCACAGCTCCAGCGCCCTTTGCAACAATCTGTGGCGCGGGCAAGTTGGCATCATATTTCAGCGCAATTGAAAGATGCGTCGGGTTTGTAATGATCACATCGGCCTTCGGTACGTCAGACATCATTCTCTTATTTGCAAGCTCTCTTTGGATTCTTCTAATTCTTGCTTTAATGTGCGGATCACCCTCTCGAGTTTTGACTTCTTCTTTAACCTCTTGTTTAGTCATGCGCATTTTCTTTTCCATTTCCCATCTTTGGAAGCCGTAATCAAAAAGCGCTAAGAAGGTCATTGCTATACCAACACCAAAGATCAAGCGAAATGAAATATCACCAAAATAACTGGATAACTGTTCAATCGTAAAGTTGATCATCAACGGAGACTTCAAAATCTCTGATTTAATAATCGTATAAACAACAAATCCAATAATCGTAACTTTGAAAACAGCCTTTAGCCCCTCTACAACAGCTGTTATAGAGAAAAGTCTTTTCAAACCGTTCATTGGGTTAATCTTTTTTAGATTGGGCGTGATGGTTTCAGAGGTCGAAAGAAATCCGATCTGAAATAGGCTTGAAGAAATACCAATTAGAAACACCAATCCAAAAACAGGCAAAACAATACTTGCTGCTTTCTTTCCAGCAAATAAGAATATGTTTTTGTAGTCGCCATCTCTTGCCGCAGTAATCAAAAAGTCTCCGTAGGTTTTAGTAAATATTTCCACTACTTGAGTAAAAAAATACCGTCCAAGCATCCATATCAAAAGGGATGCTCCGAAAAGCATTAAAACAGTAGCAAGTTCCTTTGTCTGAGCAACTTGACCTTGTTTTCGGAAGTCTTCCCGCCGCTGGACCGTTGGTTCTTCCGTTTTTTCTGAATTTTCCGAGTCTTCACTCGCCATTCCTTAAACCCTTATAGCTTCTTGAGTATCGAAAATAGATTCTCGGCACTCCAATTTAAAGTTTCGCCCATGGCTCCCATAAAAAGTGGGATCGTTACAAACATCACCGCAAATCCCAACATAATGTTAATTGGCCAGCTCGTAACAAGGACGTTAATTTGCGGAACCGCTCTTCCGATGATACCCATTGCCATGTTTGAAAGAAACACAGCTCCAAGTACTGGCGCCGCAAGTTTCACACCCATAATTAAAATCTGTTGTACGTGGAAAGCTACATCTCGCATCACCACAAGATTCACTGATTCTCGAGCTAACGGAATATAGTTAAAGCTCTCACCCACACCTTGTAGAAAAATATGATGTCCGTTGAAAGCTAAGAAAAATAATCCGCCTAACATAAGGTGGAATTGCTCAACGCTTGTGACTCTTCTATCCATATGCGGATTAAAAACTTGGTCTGAGGATAGACCCACGGTAATTGTAATGATGTCTCCGCAGATTGATAAGATATGGAAAAAGAATTTAGCTAGAAATCCTATAAATAAACCTATAAAAACTTCTTTTATCGCATAGGCAAAAATAGAACCCGTAAGAATCTCTGTACTAAGCCCATCAACGCTCACAACTGGAAAGATCACCATGGCGATGGCTAATGAGAGTAAGATCTTTACAGTAGCAGGCATTGATGCGCCTTCCACTAATGGAAATGCAACTAAGAACGCAGAAATTCTTAGCAAAACCAGTGCAAATGCTAAGATTTGAATTTCTGAGAAGTTGTAAATATCCACTAAATCAATCCCCTATCTGACGTAATAAGTAATGTTCTCAAGCAAATTAATTGTAAACCTGCTCATAACATCGAGCATCCACGGCCCCGCGAACACGACCACAATGGCTACCACAACAATTTTTGGAATAAATGTTAGTGTCGCCTCGTTAATTTGCGTGATCGCTTGTAAAATACTAATAATTAAACCGACCACAAGAGCCGTAATTAAAATCGGGCCAGCCAGAAAAGCTGCAGTTTTTAGACTTTCTTGACCTAATTGCATAATTAATTCATCAGTCATCTTTATATCCCTATCAGCCAAAGCTCTTGACTAAGGAGCCCACAATAAGGCTCCATCCATCCACTAAAACAAACAGCATGATCTTAAACGGAAGTGACACAACCACTGGAGGTAGCATCATCATTCCCATAGCCATCAGAATACTTGCCACCACAAGATCGATAACCAAGAACGGCAGATAAATAATAAAACCAATCTGAAATGCCGTTTTTAATTCTGAAATAACGAACGCTGGAATCAGAAGTGCTGATGAGACATCTGCTCTAGTTTTTGGCTGCTCCGCACCTGAAAGTTTCACGAAGAGCGCTAGATCTGCATCCCTTGTTTGATTAAACATAAAGTTTCTAAGTGGTGCCATGGCATTATCAAAAGCTGCTTCTTGACTGACACTTCCATCAAGGTATGGTTTTAATGCTTTTTCATTAATCTCGCTGATTGCAGGCGACATAATAAATAAGGAGAGAAACAACGAAAGACCTACCAATAATTGGTTCGGAGGCATTTGTTGTGTTCCTATAGCTTGTCTCAAGAAGGAAAGAACTACGATGAGTCTTGTAAAAGACGTCATCATAATTAAAATCGCTGGCGCCAGAGTTAAAACCGTTAAGATCATAATGATCTTAATCGTGTTTACAACCTCAGTTGGATTTTGCGTAGATTTAAATCCCATGGAAATATTAGGAAGCGTTACTCCCTGTGCACCTGCAACGGAAGCACCTAAAACAACGAGCAGTCCAACTAGAATTCCAGGCCATCTAAAATTCTTCAATTTAGATCTCCTTCATATTCTTAAGTCTGTCAGATACAAAATCTTTGATTTTTGAAATTGAAAATTCATCCGTCTCTGAATCATCTGATCCAAGATTTCTTTCTAGTGACTGAGAAAATGTTCCGTCAGTTCCTTGTGGAATCTCATCATCGAGTAAAGCAAGAGATTTAATCAAATTAATGTTTTGCTCAGTCACTCCAATAAGCATGCTTTCGCCAGCTACTCTGATAATAGCCAGAGATTTCTTTGGTCCCAGATAATGCTGAGTTAGAATTTTTATTTGTGAGTTCTTCTTTAAAGGCGATCTTTTCGCAAATCGTTTAATGAACACAGAGAATCCAAAAAGTAGGGCCAATACAAGTCCCAGGCTCCAAAGGATTCGAGAGGTTGAAGCTGGCTTTGCCTCGCTTTTTTCAGTTTTAGCTTGTGCTAAAACTGGGATCTCTGACTCATTCTTTTCTTTTGCTTCTTTTTCATTTTTGGCATCGGCGACAGTTTCAGTGTCATGAGCGGCTTTATCGGCCTCTTGAATCCACTGCGCAGCTTTTAATAAGTCTTCATCAGAAATAGACTCAACTGGTTTTTTGTCAGGAAGAGCCGTTTCAATTTTGTCTGAAAACCCTTCACTTGAAAACAATGTTAAGCCCAGAATTAAACTAAATATTAGAGTTGCTTTCATCTCATTTCCCTCACTTGTGCCAAGATGCTTCGATGCCTAGTTTCTACTTCAATTGCTCAACTCTTTCTTGCGGAGAGATAACATCAGTTAATCGGACTCCGAATTTTTCGTTTACAACGACAGCCTCACCGCGTGCGATAAGTTTCTCGTTTACAAAAATCTCCATCGGCTCTCCAGCAAGTTTGTTCAGCTCAACAACACTTCCCTGTCCTAAGTTTAATAACTCAGACACGAGCATTTTTGTTCTGCCCAGCTCGACAGTCAGCTTGAGTGGAATATCCAGTATCAAGTCGATATTTCTGTCTGGAGCCTTGTTGGCCTCAGGCTGTGGAACGGCCTTAAGTGCTTCAGCTTCTGGAGCTTCTTCAACTTTAGGCGCTGTATTTTGATCAGACATGTTACCCTCTCCTTTTTCCTGTAACTATTTAGTAATCTTTCTTGTTAACTTGACCGCACGGTTACCGTGACTGACTCCATAATAAGCTTTAAATTTCTTTACACCTTCGATTTGTAAATCGAACTCCCCGCTTACATCTTGGTTTAGCGGAATGACATCACCGACTTTCAAACTCATAAGGTCTTCCATCGATATTGTCGTCTCCCCAAGACGCACTAGCATTTCAGCTTCGGTCTCCAGAAGCTGATCTTTGAGCACAGAGTTCCAAAGATTTTTATCTGTCTGGTCAGACTCAATTTGAAATCCGCTCGCTAGTTTTTGCTTGATGGGTTCGATTGTTGCGTAGGGGATGACTACGGTAATAGTTCCGTTGGCATTTTCAAGCTCGACATCGAAAGTCGACGCAATAACCACGTCCGTTGGCGGTACGATCCCGACAAATTGAGGATTGACCTCTGTTCTTACAAAGTGACAGTCAATTTTATAGACTGAAGACCACGCATTTTCGAGATCCGTAATAGCGAGCTCGACAACCTTTCTAATAATAGAAAGCTCAATTGGCGTAAATTCTTTACCGTCAGCTTTTGTATACGGCCTATCTGTTCCTCCAAAAAAACTATCGACCAACGAATAAGCGAGTTTACTTTCAATAACGAAAAGAGCAGAACCTCTGAGTTCATTAAACCTTAAAACCGACATTGAAGTCGGAAGCGGTAAGGTATTGATGAACTCACCGAACTTCAGAAAGTCTGTTGACGCGTGATTCAGAACTGCAATCTTCCTAAGAGCGGAAGAAAGAGATACTCTGAAGGCTCTCATGAATTTCTCATAAATAACGTCGAGCTGAGGAAACCTCGCTCTAATTATTCTATCTTGTGAAGTGAGATCGTAAACGACGACGCCCTTATCATTGCCGCCGCCTGAACCGCCTTCTTGTTTTGCAACATCCCCTTCAGAGACCGCTGCTAACAATGCATCAACTTCACTTTGCGATAAAACTTGATTCATGCCTTACCTTCCTAGTTCAACAAGAATTCGGTGAATAAAATACTTTTAATCTTTCCTTTTGTAAGAAACGAGTTAAGGCGTCCTTTGATCTCATCTCTTAAATTATCCTTGCCTTCTTTTGTTGAAATTTGTTCGTAGGTTTTGCTGGATAATAAAATAATAATAATGTCTCTGATCTGAGGCTTTCTTCTTTCAATTTCTTCTGTGATGTCTTTGTTTTGGCTTCCGATCTCAAGCTCTAAAGTCACTCTTGCGATTTTTCCACCGCGGCTGCCAGCAAGGTTTACAAAGAAGGTTTCCATCGGGATAAAATCACCAATGAATGGATCTTCAGTAGCTTCTTTATTTTGCTGAATTCTTTCACCTTCGATGACCTGGTCCATTGTCGCAACTTGGTCTTGTTTCTGCTTTCCGAGAAACAACATAATCCCGACTCCGAGCACCACAATAATATTGAAAACACTCAGTGCGATAAATAATGTGGGCTTCTCTTTTGTTGTTACACTCACTTCTTGTGGTGCTGCTTCTTTGGCTTTTTCTTCTGCCACGACTAGACTCCTTTGCTTAGACAAAACTCTGTCACTAGTAAAATAAAGCAACTAGAGTGCCAACTGGACCTAAGTAAAGAGCGTGGCAATTACCATGTGTTATTTTTGAACTGATCTTTGGCTCGCCAAATCCTTACTGATTTTTTGACCCAAAAAAACCAACGTCTAGTTAGTATTTTGACGATGACTGATATCTATAAAAAGAGGATTTTTATTTTATGAGGCTGACAAGGTCATCATGGATGGCTCCATTACTTGCCACCACAATATCTTGATCGGGATGAAACGGTTCACCTTTTTGGTTTGTCACTTTGCCGCCAGCTTCAGTAACAATTAAACTACCAGCTCCCGTATCCCAAGGCTTTAGTCCGTACTCCCAAAAACCATCAAGCGCGCCCTCTGCTAAGAGGCAAAGCTCCAGCGCCGCTGATCCAGATCTTCTCACTCCGCGAGTTTTTTGAATGAGAGTCTGAAAGACCTGCATTTCAAAATCCAGTCGCTCTCCGCCGTAGGTAGAAAATCCCGTCGCGACAAGGCTATCTGCAATTTCTGTGGCTTCGGAAACGTAGATTCTTCGATCGTTAAGGTGAGCGCCGAAATCTTGAACAGCCCAGTAAGTTCTGTTGAAAATTGCAGCATCTACAACTCCAACAACAACCTCACCATCGACTTCTAACGCAATGCTAGAACAGAAAAAAGGATATGTATGAATGTAGTTTGTGGTTCCATCCAGTGGATCAACAAGCCAGCGGCTCGTTTTTTTTGATCGTACCTCTAAACCTTCCTCTTCTCCTAAAATATCAATATCAGGAAACTTTTCACGAAGAATGACACGAATCGCTTTTTCACTGGCCTGGTCAGCTTCACTCACAAGGCTGCTATCCTGCTTGTTTCGAACCCGACTCAGGTTTGCATAATACTCCAAGTGAATTTTGCTCGCTGCCTTTGCCGCTGCGAATGCTGCATGAAGTATTTTGTTGAGATCTTTATCGTTCACATTTGGAATTTTCATTGCTATATCTGCCTCTTAAACAGTCCTTTAGTCAAGCCCAGTAGCCCTCAGGCTCAAGCTTTGACAAATAGAAGATTCACCGAAAAAATAAAATGGTGAGTCTAAGAATATGTATGTAATACTTAAATTATAACATATTTCTAAATGTTTAATAGTTCAGGTTTCTTGGGGGAGAAAGTAATTATGATTCTTAATCAACAGGGCGGTTCTAAAACTGACACAGTCGTTAAGTTAGTTCTTGTGTTCTTTATTTCACTTTTGTCTTTTAGTGTTGGCACTTTCGTGGGCAAACAGTTTTCGGATAGCCAGCACCGTCTCGCTTCTTTAGAGAGCGAATACAATAAAGATGCGAACCAAGGACGCACTACTGCTTCAATTCCATCGAATAATATGGAAATGGAACCAAGTGAAATTCTCTCTAGCGACGATATCGCAAAACTAGCTGAAGAGTTTGTTCAAGAAGGAAAATCTTCTGATGAAATCGCAAGAGGTGTGGCAACTGCAGAGCCAAAAAAGACCGAAGAATCTAAAGTTGATCTTACCCAAAAAGCTGCAGACAAAATTGCGACAGGAAATGCTCCGCTAAACGCTGTTAAGCCAGAGGCAGCACCAAAGCAAAAGCCAACTTTACCTTCAAGCGTAGCTGCCGATATCAAAGGAAAATATACTATCCAAGTTTCTTCGCACCAATCAGAAACGGAAGCAAAGGGGCATGTTAATAAGTTAGCTAATAAAGGTTTTGTTGCTTCTTATGTGCCTGCAGATGTGAGTGGTAAAACCTGGTACCGTGTTGGAGTCGGATCTTTTGGAACAGTAAAATCTGCTAAAGAGTATCTTGATCAAGTGAAGGCCAACCCAGAGTTTAAAGGTGCCATCGTCAGACAGATTGTTCAGTAAGCACATAGCTCACCTTTAAAAAACAAAAAAGCCAACGGTCCTCGTTGGCTTTTTTATTTTCAAATCGTAAAAACTCAAGATCATTTTACTTCTTTAATGGATTTTCCGTCGTAGTTTGAATCCACTTCCGTTTTGACCACTTTGTCTTTTCTGTAGTGAATCCACATATCAGGTTTTTTGTCATTGTTTCTGTCAATTTCCATGAGACGAAGTTCACCCTTATGCCAGTACTTCCATAGGTTCGTAGCACCTTGGCTGATGGTTTTTTTAACAAGCTCGCCAGTTTTCGAATCGTACTCGCTGACATCGTCGACCTTACCATCGTAATCAAGATCAAACTCAGCCTTTGTTACAATTTTTCCGCTGAAAAACTTTGCCATGTCCATACGGCCATCACCATTAAGATCAAAAACTTGCATAATCAGTTTTTTATCCAGCTCATTTAATTTCTTACTAAATACAAAGTAAGCAGTCACTCGGCTGTCTTCCTGCGAGCGAATGCGCTCGATAACTATTTCAGGTCTCTCTTCGATGTATTTATTCAAATTGATTTTGGAAAAATCGATGTACTCTGACTTCAATGGGTTTTCTAGTCCAGCATTCGCAGAGGCTGACATACAAAGAGAAATCATTGTGAAAAGCGTAGTTTTCTTCATTGCTTAATTTTAGCAAATCCAAATGGAACTGCAAAGCTTATCGAGGCAATGTGAACTTTGGTCAGGCCTAGAATGTCATTCCGACTCGGGCAACAATATCCACTAAAAACTCAGGAGAAAAGTCCCTTGAATATAACCCCTTCATTTCGAGGTTTAAAAACCCCGAAGGTCCAAGATAAGCCCAAGCGCCGCCACCAGCTTTAATAACAGCATTGATCTCGGATTTCTCTTTTGCAATATCACCATGAAATTCAGTTTCTATCCGTTGTTGAAACGCCCCCAGACCGCCCACACCATAGAGGTTAATAGCTCTACCATCTTCGTACTTAATGAATCGCAGAGCGTAGAGGGTCGCCTCGTAGTGTTTATTGGTGGTCAGGAAATTTGAACCTGCTTCGGTTTTGTCTTGAAAATACAAACCCTCAGCAGCGTAGACCCAAAGCCCATGACGGTAACCACCATATAGTAAAACTGGTATTCGCATTTCAAAATTATCTTCGTCGTTTTTAACGAACCTGGAAGAGCCACCAACACCAAACAGTATGTCTGCAGGCGCATTTATAGCAGTCAAAACCAGCACTAAAAACACTATCTTCGACATAACCCCTCTTGGTTATGGAAAGTTAGGAAGTATTCCAAATCAGAACACATCTCAGATCTTAGTGATGGATCAAGATCTGGTACAAAGGCGTTTAGGATTTCAACTTGAGAAAGTTTTGTGATTCTCGCTTTTTGCTCTACGATTTTGGAAAGTCGCTTAAGACTCTCAACAATCCATTTTCCAACAAGATCATTTTCTTCAGCCTCACTGAGTGCTTTTGCCGAAACTCGCGTGGAGAGCGCCTTAAATAAATTCGAATATGTTGTGGCTTTCGAATAAATCCAAGTGCTAACGATATTTTCTCCAGTCTGAGACTCTCGAAGATAATTAGAATAACTGAACAGATTATCGAGTATAGGTTGAGTCTCCAGTTGCGCTACCCGTGGCAAGACTTCGCGATCCCCGATTTCAGAAGGTTTATAAGAGGCCAAGTAAGGATTGTTTAAGTGTGTGTGAATATGCGCCCAAAAGTCCGCAAGCCCTTCATCGATGGACTTGAGAAGCAAAAAATTGTACCCAGCAACTTCTTTTTCCTTAATGTTCTCAGATAGGATCTTCTCATTTACAGCAATATCAATAAGCTCATCGTCGTGAACAAAGTTTGACCGCGCATTTATTATTGTATTCTCAGTCGGCTTTACGATTGAAGCAAAGATAGAATGGAAATGCTCGTGAGCAATAATGCCTGGATTAAATGAAAGCGCTAATTGATCGCCAAAATATTTGAACAATATAATTCGATCAAACATCGAGATATAAGATGCATTGTTAAATTCTTTTTTTTTGCGATTACTTCTAGTTTCTAGACTCAGCACACGAGGGTAAGTTAAATATTCATTGGCTCCAGTTCTTAAATCATAAAAGTATAGGTCTTCCATCGCCTTATAGGAGGCAAACATCTCTTCCGTCGAAGCACGAGTGGAAACCAAAACGCCCTCGTCGTTAATAATGTATTGGGCGTTGGGAGTCGTCTCATCAATGGAACCGTCGTTAAAAAATCTCGGATTTAGAGTGATTCGGATAATGGAACTTTTAACGGATCTCGGACTTTCAAGAGTTTTAAATTCAACAGCCTTGCGTTCATATGAACCGTCTGGCTGAAGCTGAGGGATCACGACTGTGCATGGACAGTTATCACGGCTCTTCAAAGGGTCTGAGCATGCCGTCAGAAAGACTGAGGTGAAAAATAAAATAACAAGTAATTTCATTTATTTCCAGATCCCTAAAGTTGATGGAATATCCGAAGACTTTACGGAATAATGTACCATTTGAAAACTGTAACTAATTAGTCAGTAAAAAATACTGTCTTCAGAGGGTAACGCAGAGTCAATAGCGTACAAGTTCTAGACAATGCATGTATTTTTTCTTAAATCTATTCCTCAATGAATTTAATTACCCAAAACCTGAATCCTGAACAACTCAAAGCCGTTGAGACCCTAGAAGGGCCGCTGATCATATTTGCGGGCGCAGGTTCAGGGAAAACCAGGGTTCTCACACACCGTATAGCCAATCTCATCGTCTCTGGCATGGCAGAGCCGCAAAATATTCTAGCAGTGACGTTTACAAACAAAGCCGCAAAAGAAATGCGTGAACGAGCGCTAAATCTTCTTCACAAGCTCAATATTTATTCCTCGCAGCCTCCCTTGATCTCTACTTTTCACTCTTTTTGCGTGCAGGTTCTGAGGTCTTATATTCATATTTTGGACTACAGCCCCGCTTTTACGATTTACGACAGACAAGATCAGCTCGCCTTGGTTCGAAAGATCTTTAAACAGATCAAACTGGATACCAAAGTGTACTCCGTCCAAAACTTTTTATCTTCTATCAATACTTCTAAAATCTATGGTGTTTCTCCAGAGGAATTTTTAAAAGAGGCTGTCCACTCGGCAGACAAAAAAATGGGTGAAGTTTACAATCTCTATGAAAAGCAGATGAAAGAAGCCAACGCCCTTGATTTCGACGATCTTATGATTAAAACAATCCAGCTCTTTAAAAAAAGCCCCGAGGTTTTAGATTTTTACCAAAATGAACTCAAATACATTATGGTCGACGAGTATCAAGATACAAGCTCACTCCAATATGAACTCATTCACCTCTTAGCAAAAAAGCATCGCAATCTTTGCGTGGTTGGAGACGAGGATCAGTCCATTTACTCGTGGCGTGGTGCTAACATTGAGAACATATTAAACTTTGAACAAGACTATCCTGAAGCTACGGTCATTAAGCTTGAAGAAAACTATCGCTCGACACAAACTATCGTTAATGCAGCCTCTGAGGTCATTCGAAATAACTCTATCCGAAAAGAAAAAACCCTTCACACAAACAACCCTGTGGGTGAAAAAATCTATGCCCGCGAAGTTCTCAGTGAATACGACGAGGGAAAGTTTGTCGCTCAAAGCATCCAGGAGGTCATGAAGGATCACTCCGTATCCTATGACGATATTGCGATCTTTTATCGAACAAACTCTCAGTCCCGTGCCCTCGAAGAAGAGTTAAGGTCTTACCGGATTCCGTATCAAATAATCGGTGGAATGAGATTCTATGACCGTATGGAAGTAAAGGACCTCACCTGTTATCTGAGACTTGTAGTCAATGACAATGATGATGTTTCGTTTTTACGCGTATTAAATGTGCCCACCCGAGGAATTGGAAAAGTCACCGCAGAAAAAATTATCAATTATGCTCACGAAAAAAACATTTCGCTCATAAAGGCAGCCCAAGAAATTTGTGAAAACAAAATGCTTAATGCAGGGTCTGCTAAGAAGCTTCTGACTTTTGTAAACTTGATTCAGTACCTAAGGGTCCAATGCCAAGAACAAAAACCCGCTGAGTTTTTAAAGTTTATGATCGATCATCTTCAGTTTGTTGAGTATCTCAAGTTTGAAAAGCCTGATGACTACCCTCAAAGAGTTGATAACTTAAATGAATTGGTCAACGTTTTAGCCAAATTTGAACGCGAGCGCGGCGATGAGGCCACTCTAGGACAGTTCCTTGAAGAGATTGCTCTTGTTTCGGACATCGATGAACTTGATGAGTCTCAACACTCTGTTAAAATGATGACCCTTCATGTTTCAAAGGGTCTCGAGTATCCTTATGTTTTCATAGTGGGTTTTGAGGAAGGAATTTTTCCATCTACTCAAGCCATTGAAAGCGCTGATCCTTCCGAAATGGAAGAGGAGCGCAGGTTGTGCTACGTCGGCATGACCCGAGCAAAGGAAAAGCTTTTTCTCAGCTATACCCGAAAGCGAATGCAGTGGGGGCAAGAACTTATTAATCCTCCGAGTCGCTTCTTAAAAGAGATCCCCGATAGGTATATTGAAATAACATCGGCTGTCGTGAGGCCAAAAACATTTCAAACGAAAGAAATTTATAATTTCGAAAAAACTAGTCTTAACGATCCTTTTCCAGATTACGAGCGACCCATAGGAGATGGTGATACTACTGGCTTTTCAAAAGGAATGAGAGTCCGCCACCCTGCCTTCGGAGTTGGTACAATTCATATGTTGGAAGGCTCTGGTGAAGATCAGAAAATTACGATTATGTTCAAAAACCACACGATGAAAAAATTTATTTTAAAATACGCAAGGCTTGAGAGAATTTAAATTCTTTTTGCGTTTTTAAGTTCTTCCCACTCTTTTTCGTACTCCTCAATTGCAGAGGGCTTCTTAATGGAACTGTGAAGTGGGTTAATGTATTCAGCGGTAACGCCGTCAAATCCTTTAAAAGTTCGTTTTTCTTTTGAGGAGTGAATTTCAAAATTTGGTGTGTACCCTACTTTCCCGCCACCATGAGGAACATCTACACTTAAATTTGGCAGAGCAAGCCCAGAAAGATTTCCCCACAGCTCTTGTTGAATGCTAAGAGAATCCTCAATAGAAGTGCGCAAATGATCTGTTCCCTCAGAAGGATCACACTGGAACATATAGTAAGGTTTTACTCTTAAATATAAAAGCCTTCGTGATAATGCCTGAACAACCGCTGCATGATTGTTAATTCCGTTTAAAAGTACCATTTGATTCATGACGGGAATTCCTGAATCGACAAAAAGCGAAACTGCCTGTGCAGACTCTTGTGTTATTTCACGAGGGTGATTGAAGTGTGTCATCACAAAAACTGGGGCATACTTTCGAATCATTTTTGTTAATGCCTCTGTGACCCTAAACGGATTTACTACGGGCATTCTGCTTCCAATACGAATAATCTCCACGTGTTCAATCGTACGCAGTGCTGATAAAACTTTTTCAAGTTGATTGTCTGACAGGGTTAATGGATCTCCCCCAGAAAGAATAACTTCGCGTATACCTTTATGAGATCGAATGTATTCTAGAGAATCATTTAAATCTTTTTCAGATAAAAATGCCTCGTTGTTTCCAGTAAATCTTTTTCTTGTACAAAAGCGGCAGTAGACCGTACAAAAATCCGTCACAAGAAATAAAACTCTATCGGGGTACCGATGGATTAGTCTTGGCGTTACAGAGTTGTGCTCCTCCCCCAGAGGGTCTTTCATTTGTTGAAATCCTGGTGTTAGCTCTTTAAAGCTAGGAGTCTGAATCAGTCTTAAGGGATCATTGGGATTTAATGGATGCGCCAAGGATGCATAATAGGGGGTTGTTCGTATTTGAAAGTTCCCCTCTGCTTGTCTAAAGCCTGCGATTTCCTCTTCAGTCAATGCGTAAAGTTTTTGAAAGTCTTCTAGAGTTCGCAATGCCCGTGATGCTTGCCATGTCCACGATCGCCATTTTTCTAATGGAGTGGTCTCAAATGCACCCTGAGGTAAAGATTTAGGAAAGTGAAACTTCATGTGCCAGTGGTACCAACACTGACAAAAATGGTCAATTTTTGCTTTTTTTACTGTAACTTCTCTGCACGCTTGTAAGTACCTAAGATCTCGGACTTTATTTTTCTTCTCACACGGCTCCTCGGAAAAGCTTTACACCTGTCTAAAGATGATACACTTTTTGATTTTATTTAATCGAATGATTTCAATGGTTTAGGAAATTCCGTATTTTTCAGTATGGCGTAGGAATTGGATTATAAAGCTTATAGGAGAACCGAAAAAGGAGAATTTTTATGAAACCATTAAACAGACTATATGTGACATCGGGACTATTTGTTGCCCTATGTGCACTGACAAGCTTTAACCCCTTTAGTCAGCAAAGACATTATGCTTTAGCTACTGAAGGTTCAATCACTTTGGCGCAACAAGCACCAAGCGCAAATCGACAAACAACTAACGACAGCGCAACATCCCCGAATCAATCGAATGCAATAATACAGAGACTACAAAATTATGGGCAAACCACTTCCCAAACAGCCACTCCATCAACGGCGCCAGTAGAATCCACCGAGGCTGGCGTATGTGCAGATGGTCAGTGCGATGAATCACAAAAGCCACAACCCACAGTTGCAATTTCCGAGGACACACGAGAAGTTTTGGCACAACTTTCTGACGCCCCACCAGTCCAAAGTGCTTCAGCAGAATCTACTGAGCCAGTAGAAGATGAGGAATTAGTAATCTGTGAAACCAAAGCTGAATACGAAGGCGACTATAAAGAGTACCTAGAGAGAATTACATGTTACACCGATGCAAAAAGAAAACTAGGTAAACTCGATAATGATAAAAGGAAGCGAAAAAAGAAAACAACTTCCAACGACGACGCTCGTACACAAGCAGAAGATATACTTCTTCAAGAGCTTGAAGATCTTATCGCAGAGATCAGAGGCGACACTGAACTTAAAACCACTCAAAAAACAAAGCTATACAATCGTATTGATAGACTGGTGAGAGGAACAGAGCTAACAAACAATATCCGTGCTGCAAAGATTATTGTTGATGTTGATGCTAAAACTGACAGCTTCCAAAGATCCTTAAACAGCAGGCTTCAACAGATTTCACATCTAGATAACCAAATTAACCAGCTTCAAAGCGCAAACAACGGTATGCATCCGCAAATGAACTACCAACTCAATATGCTTCAAATACAAAGACAGCAAGCTATCTTAAATATTGAACGAGAAGTATCTGGCTTCCAAGAGGTTATATACAAACGCGCTATCCCCGCAGGCGCTGACGCGAATAGTGATGCCATGATTGAACTCAAAGCTGATCTCGCATTAAAATACTCGCAATTTATTGCTCCAATTGCTCCAATGCTTGACCCAAGCTTATCAAGTTTAGAGGCAACTTCTTATGCCAATAGCGCTGCAACCGCGATCGGAAACCGTCCGCTGGTTTCACCTCAAGGGTTTAATCCAACCCAAGGGCCGCAAATGTACAACCCGACAAATCCAGGAGCTTCAATGTTAAATCCGCAACAAGCAATACATATGTCTCCTGCACAACAAGTTCAACACTTGCTAGGACAGAACGGGACCATTGGTATGCAGTATAACAATGCAATGAACCAATATCAGATGGCGGGACAAAATCCAGTGGGCCATCAACCGAACCCGAACCAAGGTAGAAGTTTTTAATTAGTAACTGAAAAATTGTGAAAGGATATCACAATTCCTTTTTCCTAACTCCTAAGGGTGGCCCCAAGCCACCCTTTTTTTTAGCAAAAAAAAAGCCCGAGGGTTTAAGCCCCCGGGCCAAAAGTCAGCTTTCACTCCCTGTCAAAGGTGTGGTGCAAGATGATTAGAAGCTAATTGCTGCTTTTGTTATTACTCCGTATGCATTTTTATTTTCATATGTTCCAGGCCCTTTGAAAGCGTCTCCTGCTACAAGATATCCAAGATCAACGCCGATCACAAATCGATCAAACGGGCGATGGTATACACCGACATCAAATTCATATCCTAAATCTGTAGACTGACCTGGATGTTGTTCTTCAATGAGCTGTGCGTACAAGAAGCGTCCGTTTAAAGACCACTTATCACTCCAGTCCCACTTAAACCCTGGCGCAAGATATATGACGTTGGACATCTGGCCCACGTCAACTTCTTTACCAGCAGCCGATGTGATCGCATCGATATAATTTTCATTTCCAAATATCGATCCAGCACCAGTTCCAAGAACATAGTTAAACATTAACATCGAGACATCGTAATTTCGGTTAACTAGGTATCCCTCATAAGTTGCCGCAGAATCTCTGCTGTCTCCGCTAATGGAACCCAACTTTAAATCATAGCTCCATTTGGAGCCCTGAGGTTTATAACCGATCTCGGCAACTACTGCGCTGGCATCAATATCAATATTTGTACCGCCTGCGACAAGTCCCGTGCTACCACTTTGCATTGACGCTTCAACACCAAAGTCAAAGTCTCCACGCTTTTTCTTAACGAAAAGGTTGTAAGTTTTAACGGATAAATCGCCATGAGTTGCAGGAACTGGGTTGTTAAAAATTGGATCAGTTATTGTGAGGTCATTACCGCCAGCCCCAGCACTTCTTTGCTGATAGAACAAACCAATTTCAAGATCCGTATCAAGGTTCTCGTAGGCAACTTGGATCATGTAATCTTTAATGTCGTCATCCGCACTAACGCCGCCCTCTCTAATTTTTCCGTACATTGGCAGCAAATACATATTGCCCATGACTATTTTATATCCGATGAGATCCTTTCTATCGAACCAATGATCAAACTCACCATTCCCCGCATTGTGGGTTAACCCCAATCCAAAATGCACGGGTGCACGGCCCGCAATCAAAGAACCAAACTGATGAACCCAGCTTAAGTAAAGCTCAGTCACTGCAATTGTTTCTGAATCCATCTCACCAGTTGCCGCTGCATTAGTCGTTGTGCCACTTCCACCAAAAAATTGTCCAAACTGAGAGTTCGGGTAATCTGAGTTATTAAAAATATCAAATCTTGTATGAATGGTAATTCCGTCGGCAGCAATCACATGGGGGCTCAGAACTAAGTGATGGTTAAGGTAAGAATGGTCGTTTGAAGCAGAAGTGAGTCTTGGGTTTTTTAGTAAATGAGATTCGACTCTGTATCTTCCCGCCCAGTTAATATCTCCAGCGTAGGCCTGGTATGTAAAGACAGTCGTTATTACAGCCACTAATATTTTTAATTTATTTTTCATAAACCTCTCACCTAATTTTAGACGCTTTTAAGTGAAAGAGTAGAAGTCTGATTATTATGAGTCAAGAAGATAGTTAGGCCTTATTTCTTCTTTGGATTTCCTCTTCGTAATACTTTTTATAAAGGGTATCCCACTCGGGGCTTCCCTCAACGACACCGCGTTTTAGAGATTGCACTTTAGACCTTACGAACTCATCAATTTCCTCAATCTCATTAAGGAAGGATTCGATGCCGTTTCGAGCTGCTACATAGGCAGCACTGTCGTCGCTAAAGTCCACTAAATCATCATGGTAGAGGGTATCGCACAAAAGACGGGCAAAATGTGATTTTCTGTCTTCAGAGATCATTATAAAATTACCCCCTTCTCTTCGGCGAGTTTTCGCTTAATCATCAAATACATTTTATGAGGTTCAATGTCGGGGTTTTGTTTTTCCAACTGCTCGACCATGTTCTTCGCTTGAATTTCGAGTTGGCGTTCTTTTTCGTACTCGCCTTTAATAATTTCAATGGCTCTTTGAAAGGCGACCTTCTCGTCGACTTTCACTGTTGCAATATTATTTCTCTTCCAAAATTCGAAAACACGTTTAATCATGACTTCTAGTTGATGATTTGATAATTTCATATCCACACTAGAGCGGAGTAT
>CAYXYF010000003.1:0-105158 GCA_964469265.1 uncultured Bdellovibrionales bacterium | reverse complement strand
GACAGGTATGAGTTTATAAAAAACGATGCAAAAGAAAGTGTTTCATCAACTTTGTATAAAAACGGAGAGGAACTTCTTCAAATCAAATTTGCGGATGGCTTGTGGCCTGATACTGAAAGAGAGATTGCAAAACTTTCCAATAATAACATTTTTCTTCTCACTGGCGACAGATATGGTGTTGCGCAAACTATCGCTGAAAAATGTGGCATTAGGTCGGTCTTAGCTGATCACACGGCTGAAATGAAATTGGCTACTATAGAAAAGCATAATCCTGCCTTAATGATAGGCGATGGTTTAAACGATGCGATGGCTTTGCAAAAAGCCCATGTGGGAATTGCAGTGCAGGGTTCTGTGCAGTTGAGTGCTGAGAGTTCTGACGCGTACCTCTTAAGGGCTGGGATTTCACAAATAAATACGTTATATAATATCTCTCGATCAGTTCGCGGAACTGTATTTTCAAACCTAAGTATCTCTTTAATTTATAATATTAGTGCTGGAGCACTCGCTCTGGCCGGATTTATTAATCCGCTTGTGGCAGCGGTACTGATGCCAATAAGTTCGGTCTTAATACTCGGTAATACAATGCGAGGAGTGCGATGAATATTCTAATTATTTTAGTGCCCCTGGCGTTACTTCTAGGTGGAACCTTTTTGGGATACTTTCTATGGGCCAATCACCGAGGGCAATTTGACGACTTAGAAACCCCAGCAATAAAGATTCTAAATGATGATGCGACAAAGGAGAACATCGATGAGTGACAAAATGGAATACTATTCGTATGACGACGACATAGTTAAAAAGTTTGTTATAGCCACGATGGTGTGGGCGGGAGCAGCTTTTTTATTTGGTTTAGTTGCTGCACTTCAGCTCGCGTACTGGCCAATAAATTTTTCTGAGTACATAACATTTGGTAGGTTGCGACCGCTTCATACGAACGCCGCGATCTTTGCCTTTGCAGGGAATGCTATCTTTGCAGGAATTTATCACTCTTCCCAACGTTTGCTAAAAGCTAGGATGTTTTCTGACCTCTTAAGTAAGGTCCATTTTTGGGGGTGGCAGCTAATTATTGTTGCTGCGGCAATCACTTTGCCGCTGGGGTATTCTCAATCTAAAGAATATGCAGAACTAGAGTGGCCTATCGATATTGCCATTACTGTAATATGGGTGGTCTTTGCGATTAACTTCTTTGGAACAATCAAAAAGCGACGTGAACATCATATGTATGTTGCAATATGGTTCTATATCGCAACGATTATAACCGTCGGAGTTTTACATATCGTAAACTCCATTGAAATCCCAGTTTCATTCCTACAAAGTTACCCTGTCTATGCAGGAATCCAAGATGCGCTCGTTCAGTGGTGGTATGGACATAACGCTGTAGCATTTTTCTTAACAACTCCCTTCTTAGGACTCATGTACTATTATATGCCGAAAATTGCGAATCGACCGATTTATTCCTATCGGCTATCGATCATACACTTCTGGTCATTGGTGTTTATCTATATTTGGGCAGGTCCTCACCACTTACTCTACACAGCACTTCCAGATTGGGCGCAAACATTAGGTATGGTCTTCTCGATTATGCTTTGGGCGCCGAGTTGGGGTGGGATGATCAACGGTTTATTAACACTAAGGGGCGCATGGCACTTACTGCGGGATGATCCTCTCGTGAAGTTCATGGTTGCTGCGATTACATTCTATGGAATGGCCACCTTCGAAGGTCCGCTCCTGTCCATTAAGTCTGTTAGCATGGTTGGACACTATACTGATTGGATTGTAGGACATGTTCACCTTGGAGCTTTGGGTTGGAACGGGTTTCTGACTTTTGCGATGGTCTACTTCCTTGTTCCCAGACTTTGGAATACAAAACTCTTTAGCTTGAAGCTTGCAACTGCACACTTCTGGGTGGGGTTGTTAGGTATTCTTCTTTATTACATCTCCATGGTGTCTGCAGGTATTACCCAAGGGTTGATGTGGCTTGCTTTAGATGGCGGGAGACTGGTTTACCCAGACTTTGTTGAAACTGTCACTCGCATTGTACCGCTTTATTGGGTCAGAGCAGCGGGCGGAATACTCTACTTAAGTGGTTTTATTATGATGATCTACAACATTTATAAGACCATCAAGGGTGCGCCTGAAAAAACGAAGGAACAGGTGTACGCTTCTCCTAAGCTGAACGCAGTTTCCTCAGAGGGTGAAACTCGACACAAGAAACTTGAGGGGATGGGTCTTGCGTTTTCGATATTTACGTTTATTGCAATCGCAGTGGGATCAGTGGTTGAGATTGTTCCAACTCTGTCTCTTCATAAATATATTGATCCGATTAAGGTCACAGATCCTTACTCAGCTTTGGAGCTTGCAGGGCGGGATATTTATATCAAAGAAGGCTGTTATGTTTGCCACTCTCAAATGATCCGGAAACTTCCTGCAGAAGTTCTTCGCTATGGAGATGCATCGACGATTGAAGAGTCGATGTGGGATAGACCGTTCCAATGGGGTTCAAAAAGGACTGGCCCTGATCTTTCAAGACTTGGGAAAAAGTATCCAGATTTATGGCACTATCGGCATATGATTGACCCGAGGGCTGTGACGCCAGGTTCTATTATGCCAGCGTATGCTTGGTTAATGGATAAGAAGACGGATTTCTTAATTTTAAGAAAGAAGTTTTCAGTGATGAAGCAGTTGGGAGTTCCGTACACGGATGACCAAGTTGCAAATGCTGATCTTCATGCATTGGAAGAAGCTAAGGTCATTGCTGAGAATCTGCGGCAAAGTGGAGTTGAAGGAGACAACCTAGAATCAAAGGAGATGGTTGCTCTTATCGCTTACTTGCAAGCACTCGGACAAAAAGGCCGAGAAGGTGGTGAAGAATGAAACAAGAGGGACTAACGTTTTTTACGGACACATGGATGACCCTGATTGGTTTAGTTATATTCTTTACCTTTTTTATAGTGATGATTATTCGAGTGAGAAAAGTCAAAGATGAATACTACGAGACTATGTCAAAGATGCCGCTAGAGGATCAAAGCGATGAGTAACGAAAAAGATCAAAATAAAACAGATAAAGACAATGTGATCATTTCCACTGAGCTGTATGACGGAATTATTGAGCATGATCATCCACTTCCGAACTGGTGGATCTCAATCTTTATTTTAACTATCATTTTTTCTGTTTTCTATTATGGATATTACGAGCTCTTTGACGGCCCATCAACGGACCAAGAGCTTGCTGCAAAGATGGAGCTGATTCAATCATCTGTTGCAGAGACTTCAGGGGGCGGTGATTTTTCAGACCTCGATGAGCGCATCAAAGACCTCTCACTTATTCCTCTAGGGCAAGAGGTCTATGCGGGGAAGTGTTTTATGTGTCATGGAGATAAGGGGCAAGGTTTAATCGGGCCGAATTTGGCCGATAATTTTTGGATCCATGGAAACAGTCCTGCTGATATTTTGTATGTGATTCAAAAAGGTGTGCCTGAAAAAGGGATGGTTCCTTGGGAGTCGGTTTTGAGTGCTGAAGAACAAGTTGCTACGGTTGCTTTCATCTTGTCCTTAAAGGGGACTAACCCTGCTGGCGGAAAACCACCAGAAGGAGAAGAGTACAAGGATTAAATAATGTCGTTAGGTGATGAACGTCTTACTACCACAGATAAGAAGGGCAGGAGAATATTTCTGTACCCTGCAGAAGTGAGAGGATTCTTTCGTAAATATAGAACGATCACCCAAGCCGCTTTGATTATATTTTTTCTAGTTCTTCCTTGGATTACAGTGGATGGGCAGCAGCTTCTGTTGCTCGATATTTCAAATAAAACATTCCATTTCTTTGGATTAAACTTTAAAGCCCACGATGCTCCTATGATTTTTTTAGTATTGGCGGTGCTAACAATTGGAATAGCACTTCTAACGGCGCTCTTGGGACGTGTTTGGTGTGGGTGGGCGTGTCCTCAAACTGTTTTCATTGATGGTGTGTATCGCAAAATAGAAGTTTGGATTCAAGGCAATTACATCCAAAGAAGAAAGCTCTCAAAAGAAGGTTGGACTCCTAATAAGATTTCAAAGATCAGTCTGACATGGGTGGCTTACTTTATCGTCTCAACATTGATTGCCCATTCATTTGTTTCATACTTTGTTGGATCTCAGAGATTAATTCAGATGATTCAAGGGACACCTCAGGAGAACTGGGCCGCGTTTCTTATTGTTATGAGTATGACTGGTGTACTTATGTTTGATTTCGGTTGGTTTAGAGAGCAGTTTTGTATCATTGCTTGTCCCTATGGTCGCTTCCAAGCTGCTCTAATGGATAAAAAATCTATCTCTGTCGTCTATGACTATAATAGAGGAGAGCCTCGCAAAGATCCTTCAGTTCCCAAAAATCAACAAGGGGATTGTGTCAGTTGCAGAAGATGTGTTGAAGTCTGTCCGACAGGTATTGATATTCGGCGGGGAATTCAAATGGAGTGCATCGGGTGCACGGCCTGTATCGACGCTTGTGATGAGATCATGGAAAAGGTGAATAAGCCTTTGGGCCTTATTCGTTACGGGTCCGAGCACGAGCTTGAAACAAAATCAAAGCCAACTTGGATCAGTTTACTGACGCGACCTCGTGTTGTTTTGTATTCGGTGATTCTTTTTGCCGTAATGGGAATTCTTTCTTTTCTAATTCAAAACAGAGAACCCATCATGGTGAGTGTTTTAAAGGTGCGGGGCGCCCCTTACTCAAAACTAGTTGAGGGCTCTATATCTTATACTTTAAATCATTTTAAACTCCATGTTCACAATCAAAGCTCAGAAGAAATGATTGTCTTTTTATCGGCAGATGACGATGTCTCACTTGTAGTACCGCAAAACAATATACGCCTCTCATCGAACTCGAGTCGCGAGGTCCATTTCTTTGCAAAGTTTAAAGAAGATTTATCAAAAGAAAATAAGGGAAGTTTGCACAGGGCTTTAAATATTGAAGCGAAAACAAAAAAAGAAGTTCGAAACATAATAAAGGATTTAACTCTGGTTGGACCTATTTAATAGCAGCCCATTTTTAACTTGGCTCTATGGATTTGTAACTCTTCTCATAGTAGGAAGTGCTCACTGCTTAGTGCTTTCAGTTTTTGGAATTACTTTATTCAGGCTCTGCCCGAAGCGCTCCATGACAAAGCGAGTGCGCGTTTTTTTATATGTCGGAATATTTTTATCGCCGATAGGCTTTTACTTTGTGACGAATCAGATTTTCAGTCCAGTGGGGACTGAGAATCTGCTTTGCTTACCGATAAATTTAAAATGACATCGGTTTGATGTCGGATGCGATTTTTACTTTCCCGCTGGTCGCCTTAACGACCTGATCTACGGAGAGATCTGGTGCAAACTCTCTTAGAAGGAATCCTTCAGGGGTTACGTCCAATACGCCGTAATCACTCACGATCTGATGAATGCATCTCAATCCCGTAAAAGGTAGGGTGCATTTTTTAACAAGCTTTGACTCTCCTGTTTTATCGACGTGTTGCATGGCTACGATAACTCGCTTTGCGCCAGCCACAAGATCCATAGCACCGCCCATTCCTTTGACCATTTTTCCAGGAATCATCCAATTTGCGATATTGCCTTCTTCATCTACCTGCATAGCGCCTAAAACAGTCAGATCAACGTGACCACCACGAATCATGGCAAAGCTATCGGCTGAAGAAAAGAAGCTCGCGCCAGGAACTGTAGTTATAGTTTGTTTGCCCGCATTGATAAGATCGGCATCGACGTGATCTTCTGAAGGGAAAGGGCCCATACCGAGAAGCCCGTTTTCACTTTGAAGATAAACCGTCATTCCATCAGGAATATAGTTTGCTACAAGGGTTGGAATCCCAATACCAAGGTTAACAACAAACCCATCTTTAACTTCTTTTGAAATTCTTTGTGCAATTTGCTCTTTAGACAGTGGCATGCTTGTCCTTTTCTCTAAGGTCTTTGTTGCTGCAAGCTTTTTTAAATGCTCATGCACATGAGTGCACTCCGCTTTAAAAACCTTTTGCGCCGCGACCTTAGGGAAAGATACGGCGCATGCAGTGGCATATCAGTTACCTCGTAGTTCTTTGTTCAATACGTTTTTCATAAGACGGGCCTTGAATAATCCGTTGCACGTACACACCAGGTAGGTGAATTTGATCAGGCTCAAGTGTGCCCACCTCAACAAGTTCTTCAACCTCTACAACGGTGATCTTGCCTGCGGTTGCAATCATAGGGTTAAAGTTTCTAGCTGTTTTACGAAAAATAAGATTTCCGAATTTATCGCCCTTCCAAGCTTTGACTAAGGCAAAGTCTCCTTTAATTCCTTTCTCAAGAACATAGGGACGTCCGTCAAACTCTCGAATCTCTTTACCTTCAGCAACGAGTGTTCCTACGCCCGTAGGAGTGTAAAAAGCTGGGATACCTGCGCCACCTGCGCGGAGTCTTTCAGCTAAAGTACCTTGTGGCGCAAATTCTAGCTCAAGTTCTCCGGAGAGATATTGCTTTTCAAATGTTTTGTTTTCACCCACATAACTTGAAACCATTTTTTTAATTTGTTTCGTTTGTAAAAGTAAGCCTAAACCAAAGTCGTCCACACCGGCATTATTGGAAACACAAGTGAGATTGTCTGCGCCTGTGTCTCTTAAGGCTGCGATGAGATTCTCAGGCAGTCCGCACAGCCCAAAGCCACCAACGAGAATGGTCATTCCGCTTTTAATACCTTCAAGAGCGGATTTTGCATCTTTATATACTTTTGAACTCATTTTTTACTCCTTACACTCTCTCGACAATAAGAGCTGCACCTTCACCACCACCGATACAAAGAGTTGCAAGGCCACGCTTCTTGTTGTGTTTTTCGAGGCTATGAAGAAGAGTGGTTAGTACTCTTGCCCCGCTTGCTCCAATGGGATGCCCAAGTGCAATGGCACCACCGTGAATATTTACTTTCTTTGTATCAAGATTAAATTCTTTTATTGCAGCCATTGTTACAACAGCAAAGGCTTCATTGATTTCCCAAAGATCGATATCATCGGCTTTAAGACCAGCACGCTCTAATGCTTTTTTAATTGCACCTGCTGGGGCCGTAGTAAACCATTTTGGATCTTGTGCAAATGAAGCATAAGAAATAACTTTAGCAATAGGTTTTAAGTTGTTTGATTTCGCATAATCCGAAGATGCAACAACAAGGGCAGCAGCGCCATCATTGATCTTAGAAGCATTTGCCGCAGTGATTGTGCCAGCTTTATCAAACGCTGGCCGTAACTCAGGAACCTTATCAAACTTTGCTTTGCCAGGTTCTTCATCCTTATCAACTAAGAGGGTTTGTTTTCGGCTAGGAACTTCAACTGGAACTATTTCTTTGTCAAAGACGCCAGATTGCTGAGCCGATTGCGCGCGTTTGTAACTTTCAATTGCAAATTCATCCTGAGCTTCTCTTTTAAAATTAAATTCCTTAGCGCAAATCTCTCCACAGTTTCCCATATGAACATCATTGTATGGATCCCAAAGGCCGTCTTTGATCATAGAGTCCGTCAATTGAGAAGGTCCCATTCGGTAACCGCTTCTTACATTCTCAAGAAGGTGAGGCGCAAGGGACATGTTTTCTTGTCCTCCAGCTACAATAAGGTCTGCGTTGCCCGCTTTGATGCTATCTGCAGCAAGCATAACGGCTTTTAAACCAGAGCCACAGACTTTATTGATAGTTAAGCACTCCACACTTTGAGGAAGTCCTGAATAGATTGCGGCTTGACGAGCTGGTGCTTGGCCGACGCCTGCGGTAAGAACGTTACCCATAATGCATTCTTGAACCATTTCAGGTTTTACACCTGCAACTTCTAAGGCTTTTTTGATTGCAGCAGCGCCAAGTTTAGGTGCTGGTACATTTGAGAGAGTTCCCATGAAGCTACCAATTGGTGTTCTTTGTGCTGATAAAATTACGACTTCTTTAGACATCGTTTCCTCACTTGATATTTGTTATTTAAGAATGGATACACGTTAGCTGTCTAAGGATAATCGGGGCAAGAAAGATTTATCAATGACACATATAGGAAAGGGTTGTGTGAGACTCAAATGGCGCTGAAAATCTAAAGAAAGAGGGAATTGCTATGAATCAAATTTTAAGCGTTTTTATATTACTATTTGCTTCCATTTCTTATGCGCAGCGAGCTCAAGTTGTTAACGCCTTTGAGAATACTAAGCATTTGCAAATCGAAGTGCAATGTTTGAACGCGGATTTAAGAGCGATTCACGATGCGAAGGAAAAGGATGTTAAAATCGTAACACAGGTTTTTGAAGGACAAAAACCTTCGACAAGCAACGACTGGACGATTTCAGTTCAGAAGGATCCTATAAAAGAACTTGTTCGTGTTCAATGCCAGTACCCTCAAAAGGTCTTTGTGGATTCAAAGTTAGAAAACTCTCACAGATTTCAAATTGTGATTCGTGGTCCATCTGCTGACCTTAAGGTGAACAGCCGTACGGGAAGAGTTTCTGTAACAGGTTGGACAAAGCCTGCAGAAATAGTTGTCGAGCGAGGGTCGATCCAGTTAGCAAATACTTCAGGAACCTCTAAGGTGAATGTTTTAACTGGGAGTATTTCTGTTGAAAAACATGATGGCCGTCTTGTCGTCGATTCCTTCAAAGGAAAAGTAAATATTAAGGGTGTTGATGGAAACGTCGATATCACAAACTTTTCAGGTTCAACTCATATTCAGAACGTGAATGGAAATATTGCTTTTGATTCAAAGTCTGGAGCAACACAGGTTGAAGCATCCAGTGGCACTTTCAAGTTTGATGCAGACGAAGGTAAGTTAGATATTAAAACATTTAAAGGGCCTATTGAAGGCAACACGAATCAGGCCTTAGTTAATGCACGTTTAATGAATCCCGCACGATTTAAGGCTTCCGTCAAAAACGCTAACGTGAATATTAGTGCACCTTCCTCGAGTGGAGCGCAGGTTTACTTTGCCTTGGCTGAGGGTCAATTTAAGGCCCCAGCCTATTTGAACAAAGATGAGGTTGGAAACACCAAAACAGTCAAAGGGTCCCTCCGCGGAGGGGAGTCTGGCAGAATTTCGGTGACTGGTGAGGCTGGACGAATCAACTTATCGACTTTTTAATTTTTGGTCTTTCCAATTAGTCTGTTGACAGTTTGATGGACTAACCCTAGGATTTTTCCCTATGGCAAAAGCAAAGAAAACCACAAAGAAGAAGGCTGCGGCGCAGAAAAAAGCTAAAAAGAGCTCTGCTGTTAAGGCAAAAGCTAAAGTTTCGGCGAAAAAAGCAGCACCTAAGAAAAAAGCTAGCGTAAAAACTACAAAGGCTAAAACTAAGAAAGTAGCTCCAAAAGCCGCTTCAAAAGTTACAAAAGTGAAAAAAGCAGCGGCTCCAGCAGTTGAAGTCCCAGTGACTGAAACGCCTAAAGCTCAACCGAAGGTCAAAAAAGCTGCAGCTCCGATCAAAGAAACCATCACTTTAGAAGATGAAATCGCTCAGTACGAGGAAATCAAGAAAAAGTCTCCAGAAGAAATGGAAGAACTCCGAGAGCTTTTAGGTGAAGTTGACGCTGAAGACGAAGTGGAAATTGCCCTTAGAGACGCAGAGGGGAGACTCTACTGTAAAATGCGCGAGTGCGATGAGCTTGCCACCGTCGATGGTTATTGCCGTTATCATTACATTAAACTTTGGAAGAAGATCCAACTTCGTAAGAAAATTCTTACTGACGGAAAACTTGAAAAATACATTGAAGAACTCACTCTTCGTTACCCAGACAAATATATCGAAATGATCCGAGCAGATCTACGCTCTGAAAAACATTTCCTTGCTGCTATTCAGGAACTCGAAATCGACGACGTCAACGATGAGCCAATTGATTCTGACGATGATCAAGGCCTAATGGACGAAGTCAGAGGGCTCCAAACAGCAGGAGACGGAGACGACGACTCATTCTAAGGCTCCTGGAAGCTTTAATGGAGATTGACGGTAGAATTAGTGGATGAGCTCTTCGGGGTTTTCGCGACCGTGTTCTTGCAAGAGTTCGTCGGCGAGTTTTTCAAGTTCGATGTTGTCTGAGCTGGATCTGAGATAGATTTTCTCGTCTTCGAAGTCGAATTCTGTCCAGAGTTTTGGCATTTCAAGATCACCGTTTGCGTCGATGTACTCTGCAAACATAGCATCGAGGGCGTCAACACTAAGGTGGATTTTTTCTAAAACGCGATTGTTTTCATCGTTAATGTAGTCCATGGAACATTCAAAATTGACCTGTCTGACTCGCTCATCTTTATTGCGAAGGCCAACCACCAAAATCAGCTCTTCAGGAAATATTCCACCATCAACAATCAAGGTTTTGTCTTTTAAAAACGCAGGATATTTTTCTTGAAAGGTTTCTTTGACCAATTTCAAAAAATCCTCGGGGATCGGCTGATAGTTATGCTTTTTTGATCCTAAATTTCTAGGTTCCATATTCTTACCTTTGCTCGTTGACACATCTGGGCGTAAGCCAGCAAGCAGTCAATATACAGTAGGATAACTTGAAATTGAAACGATAATTTGGAAGCAAGTAAATAGGTAATTATCTCAGCCAAATCCCACGGAAATTTTAGGAAAAATCTTGGGGAAGTACCCGAAAATACCTTACTTTCTGAAGAAACTTAGTTTATATAAACCCATGGAAAATACATCTAAAACGACCCAGTCCAAGAACACCGATTGTATATCCTCTCCCGAGGCCTCAAACAACGGGGTTTATATTTCTACCTATGGCTGTCAGATGAACGAAAACGACACGGAAAGAATGTATTCTCTTTTGGAGATGCAAAACTATACGCCTGTGAGCACTCCTGATCAGGCAAGTTTAATTATCATCAACTCTTGCAGTGTACGTGAAAAGCCTGTTCATAAAGTTCACTCTGAAGTTGGCAAATATAGAAAACTTAAACTCAGAAATCCGAATCTCCGTATTGGCGTTGGCGGTTGCGTTGGACAACAAGAAAAAGCAAAGCTGACAAAAACCTCTCCATTAATTGATTTCGTCTTTGGACCAGACAATATCGACGAACTTCCTGAAATTGTTGCAAAGTCCACTCATACTGAAGACAAAGTGATTCAGGCAAAATTTTATAACAATGAGCCTTACCTTGTTCAAAATATGGTTCGCAATCCAGGTGTCTCTACATTTGTGAATATCACCAAAGGGTGCGATAACTTCTGTACGTTTTGTGTCGTACCGTTTACCCGTGGACGTTTACGTTCACGGCCTGCAATGGATATCGTAAGCGACATTAAAACCCTGACTCAACGAGGGGTAAAGGAAGTCACACTCCTTGGTCAAAACGTAAACTCATATCTTGGTGACTGTGGAACATCGTTTGCGCAACTCTTAATGAAGCTTGCAGACGAAACAGAAATCGAAAGAATCAGATACACGACAAGTCATCCTAAAGATTTCAATGAAGACTTAATGAAAGTTCACCGAGACTACATCGAAAAAGTTTGTGACTACATTCATTTGCCAGTTCAGTCTGGTAGTACCCAAGTGTTGCATAATATGAATCGTGTATACTCCAGAGAAGA
Organism: uncultured Bdellovibrionales bacterium; assembly: GCA_964469265.1. Classification (GTDB taxonomy): domain Bacteria; phylum Bdellovibrionota; class Bdellovibrionia; order Bdellovibrionales; family JAEYZS01; genus JAEYZS01. Next base: position 93,599 of record CAYXYF010000003.1, on the reverse strand, counting down.
GTACGTTGATAAAGTGAAGCGTATATTGGATCACGTTCCAAATATTTCGCTATCCACTGATCTTATAGTTGGTTTTCCTGGTGAAACAGAAGAGCAGTTTATGGAAACAATGTCTCTTCTTGATGAAGTCGAATATGAATCTATATATGCATTTAAATATTCGCCTAGACCATTTACAAAAGCCGCAAGGTTTGGTGATCAAATTCCTGAAGAGGTAAAAGCTGAGCGTTTAGATTTACTTCTTAAAAAACATCGAGAGCAAATATTTTCTGTTTGTTCGAAGTATGAAGGGCAAACTTTTAAAGTTCTTATCGAAAAGCTAGACGATCGTAACGAGGGCGTTGTTACTGGTCGAAACACACGAAACCAGCTGGTGCATATCAAAAACACAACTGGCCGAAACGATAAAGAACTTATCGGAACAACTCTTAACGTTCGTATCGATGTAGCAAAACCGCAGACGCTCTATGGAACACTCATTTAAGCAAGAGGAGAACAAGATGGCGACAATAATGTCAGTTCGAGGGTTTACTCCTAAATTCGGTGAAAACTGCTATCTTGCACCCAATTCAACTATCGTTGGTGATGTTGTACTCGGTAATGACGTTTCTGTTTGGTTTAATGCGATTCTCAGAGGTGACGTTAACCATATTCGTATTGGTCAGAAAACAAATATTCAAGATGGGACAATGATTCATGGAACATTTAATAAATGCGGAACAACCATCGGTGAAGGGGTCACAGTCGGACATAATGTGATTTTACATGGATGTGAAATTGGCGATCGCTGTCTTATTGGGATGGGGACCGTCATTATGGACAAGGCTAAGATCGCACCACGTTGTATTGTGGGCGCTGGGAGCTTGGTCACTGAAGAGGCGAACTTTGACCAAGAAGGTATGTTAATACTTGGCCGACCTGCCAAGGCTATTCGTCCACTTAAACCTGAAGAATTAGAATTTTTAGGCAAATCAGAACAAAATTATATTTTGTATAAATCTTGGTATGAAGAAGGAAAGGAACCATAAATGGCAAAACAAATTGATTCTAAAGATATCAAACTTGCATTGACCTTCGATGACATTTTACTTGTACCTCAGTACTCTGAACTAACTCCTACGGCAATTTCAACTCGCAGCTACTTTGCAAAAGATCTTTACTTAAACGCTCCACTCATTTCATCGGCAATGGACACAGTGACGGGACACAAAGTTGCTCGGGTGATGGCTCAAATGGGAGGCTTTGGTGTTATTCACAAGAATATGCCAATGGAAATACAAGCTCAGGAAGTTGAAAAGGTTAAGAAGTACGAAAGCGGAATGATTTCCGATCCTATCACTCTAACGCCAGATCGAACCGTTCAAGACGCGCTTGATCTTATGAAGAAGTACGGGATCAGTGGAGTTCCTATTACGGTTGAAGGAAGGCTTGTCGGAATTCTTACAAACCGAGATCTGCGGTTTGAAACAAACGTCACTCAAAAAATTGCAGATGTTATGACAAAAGACAGCCTCATCACAGCACAAGTGGGAACAACCCTTGCTCAAGCTCGTGACATTTTGCAAGAACATAGAATTGAAAAACTCCCAGTGGTTGACCAATCTGGGTTTTTAAAAGGTCTTATTACAATTAAGGATATCGAAAAAGCAAAACAGTATCCACAAGCGACAAAAGACAGCCGAGGCCGCTTAGTTGCTGCTGCGGCTCTTGGTGTTGGATCAGAAGCTTTTGAACGAGCGGATGCACTTGTTGCCTACGGTGCTGATATTTTATGTATCGATACCGCCCATGGGTTTTCTAAAAACGTTATTAAAACTACAAAGTATCTGCGTAAGAGATTCCCTGATGTGGTTTTAATTGCTGGGAATGTTGCAACAGCAGCAGGAGCAGAGGCTCTCTTTGATGCAGGCGCTGATGTCGTGAAAGTTGGAATGGGCTCTGGAAGTATTTGTACAACTCGTATCGTAGCTGGAATTGGAATGCCTCAGATATCTGCGGTTATGGAATGCTCAGCGGTTGCAAAAAAATTAAATAAAACAATCATCGCAGATGGCGGCGTCCGCTACTCAGGAGATGTCACTAAAGCGATTGCTCTTGGTGCAAACACCGTGATGGTCGGAAATCTTCTTGCAGGTTGTGATGAGTCTCCAGGCGAAATGATCCTATACCAAGGAAGAACTTATAAAGTTTACCGCGGAATGGGAAGTATCGGAGCAATGAAGGAAGGTTCAAAAGATCGCTACGGCCAAACCGATGTCGATGAAAACGATAAACTTGTCCCCGAAGGAATCGAAGGAAAAGTACCTTATAAAGGAAGCGCTAGTGGAATTGTCTATCAGCTCCTTGGTGGGTTAAAGTCTGGGATGGGATATCTCGGAGCAGGCGATGTTTCGCAGCTTCAAAAGAATGCCGAGTTTGTGAGAATTTCTCCATTTGGTTTAAAGGAATCCCACGTTCATGATGTGACGATTACAAAAGAAGCTCCAAATTACAGGTTAGAATAGATGACTGAAAAAATTGCGATTCTTGATTTTGGCTCTCAATATACGCAACTCATTGCTAGACGATTACGCGAGATGGGAGTGTACTCTGAGATTTTCCCGTATGATTATTCGAAGGAAAAACTCAAAGAATTTGCGCCCAAAGGAATAGTTATCAGCGGCGGACCATCTTCTGTATCTGAAGAAAATGCTCCTTACCGGAAAGTCTCTGAACTTGCGGAGTTTGGCCCAGTGCTGGGTATCTGTTATGGCATGCAGTTGATTGCAAAGGATCTTGGAGGAAAAGTCAGTCAATCAGATAAGCGTGAATACGGAATGACTTATCTTGAGTGGGCTGAAGGAAATCCAATTTACGATAAATCGACCCAGCTTGTTTGGATGAGCCACGGAGATGCTGTTGAAGAGTTGCCAAAAGGTTTTGAAGTTTTAGCAAAGACGAATACGGGCGTAACCGCCGCAATTATTGGGAAACATAATAATTCTGAAATTTTAGCGTTTCAATTTCATCCTGAAGTCAGTCATACCCAGAATGGGGAGCAGCTTCTTGGAAAATTCGTTTTTGAAATTTGTAAGTTAAAAGCGACATGGTCACCGCAAAATATTCTCTCGGAGTTGTCTGATAAAATAAAATCAACGGTTCCTGAAAAAGCGAAAGTTTTATGTGCATTAAGTGGCGGCGTGGATTCCACAGTTGTGGGTGTTCTTTTGACAAGGGTGCTAGGCAAAGACCGTGTAGAGTGTGTTTTTGTGAATAACGGCTTGTTAAGACTTAATGAGTATGAAGAAGTTTTAGGAATTTATAAAACCCTTGGGCTTAATGTGACAGGCATTGATGCTGAGGAAAACTTTTTGTCAGCGCTTAAAGGAATCACTGATCCTGAACAGAAACGAAAGATCATTGGCGGGAAATTTATTGAGATATTTGATTCGTTCATTGAATCAAAAGGAGAGATCAATTGGCTAGCGCAAGGAACACTTTATCCAGATGTGATTGAAAGTATTTCGCCAAATGGTTCATCGGTTACCATCAAAACTCACCACAATGTGGGCGGGCTTCCTAAAGACATGAAGCTAAAACTTGTAGAACCCCTTCGAGAACTATTTAAAGATGAAGTGCGTGCAATCGGAGCGGAGCTAGGTATTCCAAAAGAAATCTTAGGCCGTCATCCATTCCCAGGACCAGGGTTGGCGGTTCGAGTGCTCGGAGAAGTGACAAAAGAGCACCTAGACATTCTTCGTCAATGCGATGCGATTTTTATTGATGAGCTCAGGAGTAGCGGCCTATATAGCAAAATTTGGCAAGCATTTACGGTACTTCTGCCGATTCGAACTGTTGGCGTCCAAGGGGACTCTAGATCTTATGAAAAGTCTGTTGCATTACGGGCTGTAACGTCCAAAGATGGGATGACAGCAGATTGGTTTCAATTTCCCAATGACTTTCTAAGAAAAGTTTCAAGTCGAATGACAAACGAAGTTCGAAAAGTAAATCGGGTGGTTTTAGATATCACTTCAAAGCCACCAGGCACAATTGAGTGGGAATGAGCACGAAATCCAAACGCGCTGACGTACATGTAATGAGGAGGGGAGAGAGTTGAGCGGGAATAATTTTGTTCATTTGCATGTTCATACCGAGTATTCATTACTTGAGGCGAGCGCGCGTGTAAAATCTCTCGTTAAAAAAGCTGCTGATCTTGAAATGTCTGCAGTTGCAATCACTGATAACGGCAACATGTTTGGTGCCGTTGATTTCTACCTCAACGCCAAAAGCAAAGGTGTTAATGGAATTATCGGACTTGATGCCTACATCGCCCCAAATGGTCGACTTCAAAGACAAGAAGACCGAGCTTCTGGCTTTTCAGGCCGAGGAAATAAGCGCATTGTGCTCCTCGCACAAAATTATGAGGGCTATCAAAATCTCTGTAAAATTTCGACCATTGGGTATCAAGAGGGTTTTTACTATAAACCAAGAATTGATTACGAAGTTTTAGAACAACACGGAAAACATATCATTGCACTATCTGGTGGCTTACGTGGCGACATCGCTTTAACGTTTTTTGAACACGGCCCGGAAAAAGCGATTGAACAGATACAATATTACCAAAAGATTTTCCCTGATAGTTTTTATCTTGAAATTCAAAGACCAAATATCGACAAGTGGAAGATCTATGAAGAATTTCTCATCGAGGCATCTAAAAAAACAGGTGCACCATTAGTTGCTACCAATGAAGTTTTTTATTTAGAAAATGCGGATAGCTTCTCTCAAGAAGTTTTAATGTGTATTGGAAGCAACAAAACCCTTCAAGATGATTCGAGGATGAAGCTCGGGAGCGACCAGTTCTATTTTAAATCAGCTCAACAGATGCGAGACTTATTTAAAGATATCCCAGAGGCCTGTGATAATACCTTAGTGATTGCTGATCGCTGCAAAGTGGATTTCCATTTAAAAACTCCAGAAGGAAAACCAATATATCATCTTCCGACATTTCCAACTCAAGATGGAAGATCACTTAAAGAAGAAATTCTTTTAAAGTCTAAAAAGGGTCTTGAAGACCGGTTTAAAGAACTAGCTCTAAGAGGGGATGCGGTCCCAGAAGAAGATAAACCAGCTTACTATGAGCGTTTGAATTTTGAAGTCGATGTAATCGACAAGATGGGCTTTAACGGTTACTTCCTCATTGTCCAAGATTTTATCAACTGGGCTAAACAAAACGAAATTCCTGTAGGACCTGGACGAGGTTCAGGAGCAGGGAGTTTAGTTGCGTACTCTCTTAAAATTACTGACCTTGATCCGATCAGCAACAAACTGATTTTTGAGCGATTCTTAAATCCTGAACGTGTATCGATGCCAGACTTTGATATCGACTTTTGCCAAGACCGCAGGGGTGAAGTCATAAATTACGTCACCGAGAAATACGGTGCCCCGTCTGTTTCTCAAATTATTACATTCGGTAAACTACAAGCTCGTGCAGCGATTCGTGACGTGGGCCGTGTGATGGGAATGAGCTTTCAAGAAGTGGACGTTTTATCAAAGCTAATGCCAGATAAACTTGGTGTTACGCTTGAAGACGCCCTAACCATTGAACCTCGCATTCAGGAACTATTAGATCAAGACTCTAGGATGGCATCACTTTTTGAAATTGCAAAAAAGATTGAAGGCCTTCATAGACATGCCAGTATACACGCAGCGGGTGTTATTATTTCAAACCAACCCCTTGTGACCTATGCACCTTTGTATAAAGGAAACGACGGTGAAAACGTTGTCCAATACGATATGAAGGTGTCGGAAAAAATTGGTCTTATCAAATTCGACTTCCTAGGCTTGAAAACGCTGACTCATATTGAAAACGCATTAAAGCTTGTTAAAACAAATCACGGCAAAACCATTCGCTCAAGTGAAATCTCTCTTCGAGATCCAGCGGTCTACGAACTCATGGCAAGGGGAGATACGGCAGGTGTGTTCCAATTTGAAGGTGGCGGCATGACCGAGACACTGAAAAGAGTGAAGCCATCTTGTTTTGAAGATATCGTTGCTGTGAACTCGCTTTATCGTCCTGGTCCGATGGATATGATCCCTGAGTACATTGCCCGTAAACATGGTCAGGTAGAAGTCACATACCTGTTTCCAGAACTAGAAGAAATTTTAAAAGAAACTTACGGAATTATTGTCTATCAAGAACAGGTCCAATTGATTGCGTCAACGATTGCAAGCTACTCACTAGGTGAGGCGGATTTGCTTCGTCGTGCGATGGGTAAAAAGATCAAAGAGGAGATGGACCAGCAAAGAGAGCGCTTCCTGATAGGAGCTAAGAAGAACGGCTTTGATGAAAAGAAGTCAGATGAACTCTTTGACTTAATGGCAAAGTTTGCGGAGTACGGGTTTAACAAATCCCACGCTGCGGCCTATTGTGTGATTGCGGTTCAAACGGCGTGGTTAAAGCATTATTATCCTGCAGAATTTTATGCAGCTCTTCTAAATACAGAACTTTCTGATACAGATAGAGTCGTTAAGTATATTAAAGACGCAGAAAAACATAACATCGTTGTTAGGCCACCAGATGTGAATGTATCGGGTCACGGATTTACGGTTATTGATAAAGATGTTTATTTCGGCCTCGGTGCCATCAAGGGTGTTGGACAATCCGCAGTAGAAGCCATTCTTGAAGCCAGAGAACTTAAAGAAGATAAAAAGTTTGAATCCGTTGAAGATTTCTTTATGAGCGTGGACTTGCGACGGGTGAATAAGAAAGTTGTTGAAAGTTTAATAAAAGGCGGAGCCTTTGATAGTTTTGAAATTCATCGTGCAAGGCTATATTCTGGGTTCGAAAAGTATATTGAGCGGGCGGAAGTAGACCGTGTCGACAAGGAAGTTGGTCAATCGAGCCTATTTAATCTTATTGAAGAAAGTTCTGAAGAAAACACCATCGAGCTTCCAGAAGTTGAGCCGTGGGCAAAGTCTGTTCGTTTAAACTGTGAGAAAGAAGTACTAGGGTTTTATTTAAGTGAACATCCCCTTCATGGACTTGAGAATGTCCTTAATAAAATTGCAACCCACGAAATATCGCAACTTGAAACCGTCGAACATAAAAAGAAAGTGACTGTGGGCGGGATTGTTTCTGCAAGCCGCGAGATCATTACCCGCAAAGGAACAAGAATGGCCATCTTGACTTTAGAAGATCTTTCTTCTCCTATTGAGGTGGTTTGTTTTCCAGATCGGTATGCGGTAGCTGAGGCTTTAATCAAGTCTGATGTTCCAATTGTTATCGAAGCTGTCGTCGAGCGGAATGAAGATAGCGTAAAGCTGATAGCAGAAGAAGTCTTTACCTTAGAAGAACGAATGAAGAAAACCTCACAAATTAAAATCGCGCTCAAAGCTCAAGAGCTTGATGTTAATGTGTTAAAACAAATCTTTAAACGACATCCAGGTAAATCTCGAGTGTACTTTGAATGTCATCTCGATGATTTGAGTAAAAAAGTGATGTTTGAAGTTGAAGACATTGAAGGTGTGGAATTGACTCAAGGGTTCTTTGAGGAATTAAACTCCAAGTACTCTGATACGAGTTTTATTCATATAATGTAATGAAGATTCTGAAAAAAACTAAGACCTATTGTATTGTCCATAAGCCAGCAGGAATGGTGGTTTATGCCGACACAAAAGCCGATCAGAAGGTGAGTGCACAGTTCCATCTGCAACAGCAATTAGGTCAAAAAGTTTTTCCGATTCATCGAATCGATAAATCCACTTGCGGTGTTCTGATCTATGCTTTCAACCAACAGAAAGCGAACCAACTTGCAACGTTGTTCAAAGAAAAGAAAGTTGAAAAGACCTATCTTGCCTTTGTTCATGGACAGGCTCCTGAAGAACTGCGAGTGGATCAACCGCTTAAAAAACACAAACAAAAACTCACCGAAGTTGCGGTGACGAATATATCTACTCTCGAAAGCATAGAGATGATCGCGCGGGGAGAGACTCGTCATTATTCTCTTGTCAAAGCCTCGCCCGAAACGGGACGTTATCATCAGATTCGTCGTCATCTAAAAATGATTAAGTGCCCCATCGTTGGCGATCAGACCTATGGCAATAGCTGGAACAATGATTATTTTCAGAGTGAATATGGGATAGATAGAGCGCTTCTTTGCGCCATTTCCATTGCATTTGTGGATCCACAAACAAAGGAGAATGTCTTGGTCACGACGAAACCAGATATGGATTTTTCAAATCTCTTGAATAAGCTAGGCTTAAAAGCTAGCATTTAATAAGAGTTTTAAAGATCTACCTAATAAGAGGACCATATGAAATTCTTCACTCTAGTGGTAACCGCATTTCTGTTACATAATTTTTCTTTTTTACCGCAAGCTTACTCCCAGTATTCAGAATTTGCCGATATTGATGAAGAAATCCAGCTCACAGCAGACACTCCGTCTCAAGCACGTGAAAAATCAGTTCAGTTGGCCATTGAAAAGGTGGTGGAAAGATTTGCCATCGACCTCATTGGCGAAAAAGATTTTAAAGCCAAAAAGAACATCATCAATATTCAAGCACAAAAAGATTCTGGGAAATTTGCTCCCGTCGTTAAGGCTGAGGTTTTAGAGCAAAAAGGAAAAGAGTTTAAGGTTGCTGTGAACTTAAAGGTGTCTCCGCAGAATTTGCGCCAAATGCTTGAAAAAACAGGGGTGTTATCTTCTAAATTTGACTCGGGCGTTGTATTGCCCTTTATAACCGTCGTTGATCAGGTCCGAGCAAAGACGCATAAATGGTGGGTGAATGAAGATTTAAACGATTCTGTTATTCGAGAGCTCAATAAGAAGTTTAACAACGCCTTACGCGGATCTCTTAAAGGGTTGAATTTTTATGTCATCGATCCCGTTGACTGGAACTTTAAAAACTCTTTACCTGGGCATTTCCAAAAAGATTATTACCGTAAAGACGATTATCAATTCTTAGAAAGTTACTTTAAGTTTCCTCTAGTTATCAGAGGGCAAATTGATATTGCGACTTCAAAAAAAGTTTCAACAGCTTACCGGATAAACATAAAACTTCAGGGAATATTCTCCTCACAGGGTACTGTGGTTGCTGAGAGTTCTCGAGAGGTGGAATTGGACTCTGGTGAGTTGGCAAGTGTCTTAAGCCAAGGTGCAGATAAGATCTTTGCGGAAGTCGCCGATGATTTAAAATCCCAGCTTGAGGGGGCGATGAGAAAAGGCATTATGGAATCGTCCATGATCCAGCTCGCCGTTCGGGGTAATATGTCTTATAAGAACCTTGAAGGATTTAAATCAACACTCTTAAAATCCATCGGAAGTATTCGTTACCTTTCAGAAAGGTCAATTGAAAGCCACCGAAGAATCTATGACGTTGATTACGCAGGAAACATCTCAGACCTTTCAAAAAGAATTGAGCGCTTAAAGTATCCGGGCTTTAAGGTCGATGCGTCTGCTTCGTCGCGTACGATTGACGTTACAATTAAAGACTAGACTAAGGTTATTGAAACACAGTTTTGGCCTTCATTTTTCAGTGGGATGATTGATACTCTAATAGTATGAAAACTCTCATCTTATCGCTCTTACCAGCCTTTATCTTAACATCGTGTACACTTCCGCAGCGAACAAACACTTTGGAACGGAATGTTCCTGTTCAAGCTCGGAAATCCAACGAGCCCATGAAGCGTGTTTTCGTGTTGCCGTTCATTGATTCTAAAAACCAAAAATCACAGGTCATTATGAACTCTGCTCGCCGTAGCTTTGTGACGGATCTTTTAAGAACGGGTGAGTTTATTGTTTTAAAAAATTCTGATTACCCTGGCGATCTTGATTCTCTGAAAGCAGATTTTGAACAGAGTTATGAATACGATATGGAGAAGGTAGCTCTTGGAGCCCATGGGTTAGGAGTAAATGGAATTGTTGAAGGCCAAGTCATCGATATTAAAACGAAGAAAGTTGGTGATGATGTCGGCATCATGAGAAAAGTCAAAGCTATTGTTGAAGCCACTGTTCGTATCCGTGCTTACGCCATAGATGGTAAAAAAGAAATTTTTAACCAAGTTCGGACCGCAAAAGTCGAAGCCTCAACAACACGTTTTGCAGAACGTGGTTATTCAAATCTTGCCTTGGAAGAAGATCCAGCCCTTGTCAATGAAGCAGCTCAAGTTGCCTTTGAGGGGTTGATCCCAGGACTCATTTCGGCAATGCGCAAGCTGACGTGGTCAGGCCGTATCGCGGTTGTGCGTGGAGAAAAGATTTACATCAATGCAGGGCGCGTGTCTGGCGTGCAGGTCGGGGATTTATTAAAGGTTTTAGATCAGGGCCAAGATATATTTGACCCACAGACTGGAAATTTCATTGGCCGCGCGGAAGGTCGAATGAAAGGAACGATTGAAATTGTGAGTTACTTCGGTAAAGATGGAGCCATTGGGGTAGTTCATTCGGGGGCGGATTTTAGAGAAAACGACCGCGTTGAAATGTACTAAAAGCCTCTTAACTTCATAGACGAGTTCTGGTGTGGGAAAAAAGATGTATTTAAGTATAGTAGTTTGGCTGCTGGTGGTCTTCGTGGTTGCTGAAGGCGTAGTTTTAGCTCTTGGCAAAGAATTCGATTTTGATATGCCAGACCTTATCGTAGTTTTAGGTTCGGGTGATAAGGTGGACGAACCCTTGTTAAATGACCGACTAGAGGCTGCTATTCGAGCTCACTTCTCTTTTCCAGACGTTCCAATCCTTCTCACAGGGGATGAAAAAAATAAAAACGAAATCACTGCAATGTCGGGTTACGTGCAGTCAAAAATTCCTGGCGCCCAAGTTTTACTCGATCACGAATCCCTAAAGACATGGGATTCTTTTATGTACATAAAGAAAAATTATAACGACGCAAGATTATTGGTAATCACAAATCAGTTTCACATGAGAAGGTCATTAATGTTTAGCCGGTTACTAGGTCTTGAAGCAAAAAGTTTCTTTGCGGATTTTACATTTTCACAGAATAGTTATTTGTTTATTCGAGAACGGGTATCCAGACTGGTTGCCTTTAAATACCTAGTTTTTAGAAGTTAGGTTTATCACCAAATAAAAGAGTTATTTATGGAACCCCTTGATTACGAAAATATTTATAAAGTCAGCGGTCAATTGATTTGTCTCTTCGATGAGGAAGGCAGGTTCGTAAAAGTTGGAAGCGAGTGGACCAACATTTTGGGTTGGAGCGCAGATGAACTTATCGGACGCCGCTTTGAAGAGTTTTTGCATCCTGATGATATTGAGCCGAGTAAAAAGGCGATTCAAGATCACTACCAAGACGGGCATTACGAAAAACTTTTCATCAATCGCTACCGGAAAAAAAACGGCGACTATATCTGGCTGCAATGGGACGGAGTTTTTCTTCAAGACGGACAGCTGTACAGCTTAGCGAGGGATTACACGTATTTTAAAGAACAAGACAACTTTTTCAATGCTATCCAAGAGACTGTAAGAATTGGCTCCTTTAGAAGTAACATTGACGCTGGTGAAAGCGTAGGTAGTAAAGGAATTTATGAGATTTATGATCTTCCTTTAGGCACACCGATTGATTTTGAAAGAGCCTTCCTTAACTTTCCGCAGCCAGGACGGGATATTCTGAGAAAAAAAGTTGATCGACTCATATCACACGGGGAGAGCTATTCCATTGAGCTTCCGTTTGTTAGTGAGAAGGGCGTTAAAAAGTACGTCCGCTGCTTGGGGCGGGTGAGCCAGTTTAAGAATTCTAAAGAAATTTACGGGACCATACACGATATTACAGAACAATTTATCAAACAAAAAGAGCTCGACACTCACAGGGCACTGGGAATTAATAGTTCAAAGATGGCAGCTTTAGGAGAAATGGCTGCAAATATTGCCCATGAGATTAATAATCCCTTGTCTTTGATCCTCGGAAAAGCAGAGTACTTACTCACAAAGATCGAAGATGGCAGAGCTACGACCGAGGAAATAAAGGAAGATCTCCATCGAATCAAAAAAACCTCAGAAAGAATTGCAAAGACAATAAACTCTTTAAAGTCTTATAGCAAAGAGGATGGCGGTGGAGAGTTACAAACATTACTACTCCAGGAAATTATTGACGACACTTTAGAGCTTTGTCATGAGCGATTAAAGGACTTGGGCATTCGAATTATAATAGATGAAATACCACATGTTGAAATCACAACGCGAGGAAGCCAGCTTTCACAAGTTTTACTCAATCTCATTAGCAATTCGGTTGAATCTCTTGAAAGTACTCGAGAAAAAAGAGAGAGATGGATTAAGATCGCTGCCGACGTACAAAAAGATCAGCTCACAGTCAGTGTAATCGATAATGGCCCTGCTATCACGGAAGAGGTCCAAGCCAAAATATTTGAACCCTTCTTTACAACAAAAGAGCAAAACGGAACAGGGCTTGGCTTGTGTATCTCAAAAAACATTATAGATCAGCACAAAGGCCAAATCCGCTGCTTAAAAGGCGAACCCACAACTTTCGAAATCACCCTTCCCCTCTGAAAGAGCTAAGCCGACCAAAGAAGTGCGTTTGTATGAAAATGGTGCGCCCTAGTGGACTCGAACCACTGACCCCTACCATGTCAAGGTAGTACTCTAACCAACTGAGCTAAGGGCGCGCATTGATAAGCACTGAGTAATAGATGATATTCGTTGAGTTGACAAATAATTTTGCGGCTATAAAGTACTTTCCATGGTTTTTAAAGGGCTTTTATTGAGTTTATTAGTTGCAGCTTGTGCGTACTCTCCGAAGGAGGAGAGACCTCGGCGCGTTGAAAAGCCATTGTCATTGCAAGATGTTTACGAAATGGGAAGCCAAGAAAACGTTGAAATGTTTGAGGTGAGCACTCTTATTTTTACTTTTGATCCCAATTCTTCAGAATTAAAGGCGCAAGATAGAAAATCCCTTGATGATCTTATTTTCGAGATCAAAAAAAATCAAAAGCAGTACCAGCGAATCCAAATCGTCGGGCATAGCGACCAAACGGGGACCGATGACCTTAATCTTGATCTCTCTAAGGAACGAGCTTTAGCTGTGCGAAGTACCATGAAAGACGCTGGTATAAAGCGCAGTAAGGTGCAGACGTCTTGGCTAGCTTCTACAGAGCCCCTTACAGACGATCAAGACGCTGCGGTCAACCGCCGCGTGGAAATCAAAATCTTTCGCGTGAAAAAATAATTTTAAAAACGGTAGGCAAAAAAAATGGGCCTTCTGTTGATTAGGCAGAAGGCCCGTGTGTTGATCTGTTAACCCCTAACCGCAGTTCAGATCGTATATTCCTGCACGATCTTTTGTGAACTGTCCCCCCGGTTACCTCTCCTCTCCTCTCGTCCCCATGATTGATCGACTTTACGTCTTGCACTTATGCTAAACCAACCAAATGTTCCGACCCCTCGGAACAACTATGTTTTATGAAAAAATCCTCATAATTTCAAATTGAAAGATTTTATTCTCAGCATAAGTAATGCTTTGGGAAATGGTCATAAATTGAATTGAATGGCAATATAAACGAATTGAGCCTTCGAGCTATGAATATAATTAATGTCAGTGAGGGAAATATCGGAAAAACTGGTGAAAAAAATGGGGCCTTGCGGAATTTTATTCACACCATTTCCCCATATTTTCTTCATTGTTGAAGTGATTACTTCAACAGGTCGTTGAGTTTGCCTTCTTTTTCTAAAGCATTGAGATCATCAAATCCGCCGACCAATTCATCATTGATGAAGATTTGCGGAACTGTACGCATTCCTGTTTTTTCCATAAGGACTCTGAGCTCATCGGATTTGCCTTCTAAGTTGTGTTCCTCAAAGGCAACGTTTTTTGAGTTGAGTAAACTCTTAGCACGATCACAAAACACGCAATTATTTTTAGTGTAGATTACAACTTTTGCCATTTTACTTTCCTCCCTTGCTGGCTTTTTTCACAATGTGATTAAAATCTTTTTCGCTTACAGGTTGGACGGACAAGCGAGAGCCTTTTTGTATGACCATCATCTCTGAGAGCTTCGGATCTTTTCTAATGTCGTCGAGCGAAATAAAATCATCAAATTCTTTATCAAACTTTACCTCAACACAGTACCAACGAGGTTTTTCTTTTGTTGCTTTTTCATCATAATACTCGCTGTTTTTTTTAAATTGTAAAGGATCAGGAACGGCATCTTTACTAACCTTGGCGAGGCCTGCAATCCCTGGGGGAGCTGCATTGGAATGATAAAAAAGAACGCGGTCTCCGACCTGCATATCCTTCATCATAAAGTTTCTTGCTTGATAATTGCGCACGCCTTCCCACAGGGTGGTTTTATCTCTCTTGAGGTCTGAAAGAGAATATACCTCGGGTTCTGATTTCATAAGCCAATATTTCATAATGACGCTCATTCTATATTTAACTTTTTAGATTGTCACCTCCCTAGGGGGTTATTAGAGTAGGAATATCTTTTATCTGGAGAAAAATATGAGCTTTAGAGTAGAAACCGATTCTATGGGTGAAATCCAAGTACCAAGCGATAAATACTGGGGGGCACAAACGCAGCGTTCTTTACAGAACTTTGAAATCGGAGATGATCACTTTCCAAGAGAAATGATTCGTGCTTTAGGGATTCTAAAGAAAGCAGCGGCAAGAGCCAATGCTAAACTAAAACTCTTAGATGAGAGCAAAGCAAAGTTTATTCAACAAGCGGCTGATGAAGTTATTGCAGGTCAGCTCGATGAGCACTTTCCCTTGGTGGTTTGGCAAACGGGAAGTGGAACTCAAACCAACATGAATAGTAATGAAGTTATCTCTAATAGAGCCACTGAACTTATGGGTGAAAAACTGGGCTCAAAAAAAATTCACCCCAACGATGACGTCAATAAAGCGCAATCATCAAATGATACATTTCCGACTGCAATGCATATTGCAGTGGCTGAACAAATCCAGCACAAACTGATTCCAGCACTTGAACAGTTTGAGAAAAGTCTTGAGAAGAAAACAAACGAGTTTGATCAAATTATAAAAATTGGTCGCACGCACTTAATGGATGCAACGCCATTAACCCTAGGCCAAGAATTTTCAGGCTACCTCACGCAAGTTAAGAATAGCATTAAGCGTGTTCAACAAAATTTACCATTTATCTATGAACTTGCAATCGGTGGGACTGCGGTGGGCACTGGATTAAACACTCATCCCAAGTTTTCGGAAACTGTATGTCAAGAAATCTCAGCCGAGACAAAACTTCCATTTGTGAGCAGCCCAAACAAGTTTGAGTCCCTTGCAGCACATGACGCCTTAGTTGAATTAAGCGGTAGTTTAAAAACCGTTGCTTGTTCATTTATGAAAATTGCAAATGACATTCGGTTGCTCGGTAGTGGTCCACGGTCTGGATTTGCAGAACTCAACCTGCCTGCAAATGAACCTGGCAGCTCCATTATGCCAGGAAAAGTAAATCCTACTCAGTGTGAGTCCTTAACAATGGTTTGTGCTCAAGTTATCGGTAATGATGCCGCGGTAACGGCAGGGGGGCTTCAAGGACATCTTGAGCTGAATGTTTTTAAACCCCTTATCGTGTTTAATGTTTTAAATTCCATTCGCCTGCTTGCAGACGGGATGAATTCGTTTAGAAAAAACTGTCTTGATGGGATTGAAGCAAACACTGCTCAAATCAAAAAGCACTTAGAAAATTCTCTAATGTTAGTGACGGCATTAAATCCGCATATTGGTTATGACAATGCTGCAAAGATTGCTAAGGCTGCTTATACCAATGGTACAACCCTTAAAGAAGAAGCAGTCAAGTTGGGGCTAATGTCAGAAAAAGAATTTAACGAAGCAGTTCGTCCCGAGCAGATGATAGGGCCGCAGGAATAGTGTGGCTAATAAATCTTTAAAGCCTGATTGGCTATCCAGTAAAGACATCCGTCCCTATGTGTACGCACGTAAAGAGAATCGTCCTGCAAGGCCTGGCAGTGTCCATGACTTTCCATGGTTTAAGCATAATTATATCACAAAAGATCCATTGCGAGTGGATGAAGCGGACTTTGGATATGCGATAATGAATCTTGATGCCTCCGCTTTCGGACAACATGAGATGGTCACTCCGCCGTGGGTATTTTATGATTGCGGAGTTTTGCCTGGAATTATTTGTGGATACGCCATCAGATCTAAGGCTTTATCTCCGAAGATGAGAAAAACACTAAAAGTGCGCTCCCATCACGAGTGGACACCAATTTCGATGTTTATTATTATTCCAACAGCCGAGCACCGAACGTGGATGGCTCACAACTTAGCCTCTGTGAATCCGCTTTTACCTAAAGATAAAAAATTTAAAAACTTAGGTTTTCTAACAAAAGCGTTTGGACTTTGGTATACGAATGTTAAAAAGCTCTACGGCGTCACCCAATGGCATTCTAGGGCGCTTAGGCTCCACCCTTGCTTTGGACAGTTTGAAGTCATAACAACATACACTCCGCTCCATAGCTATTCCAATAGCGTGACATATTCTTGTGCAATCAATTCAAAGAAGTGGTCAATGTATTTAGAAAGACCTAAGGTTGATAGATATTTTTATAAAAATCATAAGGCCGTTGAAACGTTCGAGCCAAAAAGCGAAAAAGATATTCGGAGAATACAGAAGAGACTCGAAACTAAAAACAGCAGTCTTTATATCTCGGCCGTCGAAATTATTAATTCAAATGTCGGGGATCCGATTACAATTTATAAAAAAGTTAGACCCGTCAGATAAAAAGGTGGCAGTGTTGTGAGTTGGTATGACGGACTTAATGATGAACAAAGACTTGCGGTCGCACACAATTACGGTCCTATGCTGGTTCTGGCAGGCGCGGGCTCTGGAAAGACCACAACATTGGTTGCCCGCACAGGCCGCTTGATCGCAGAGAAAATTGCAAGCCCTGAGAACATTTGCGTACTGACATTCACAAATAAAGCAGCGAGGGAACTTGGCCTTCGGGTTGAAAAGCGTTTGGGAAATTCAAAGTCCGTTAGAAAACTATGGACGGGAACGTTTCATTCTTTTGGGGTGCGGACATTAAGGAAATATTATAAAGAGGCCAATCTGCCCAAGTATTTCGGCATTCTCGATCAGCAAGACGCCAACGGTGTTGTTCGAGAAATTTTAAGAAACTATAACCTCTATAAAAAAGACAAGTTTGATACGGACATGCTTTTAAGTCAAATGTCACGTTGGCGGGAGCTTAGTCAGAAGTCTGCAAAAACAGATCAAGAGTACGATGTAACAACCGAGTGGCTTTTGCCAAAATATATGCGCAAAAAAGAACTTTTAGGTGTTGTGGACTTTGATGATTTAATCTTAAAGGTGATTGATTTATTTAACGAGCACCCTGAAATTTTAAAGACCGAGCAAAATCATTGGCAACAAATCATGGTTGATGAGTTTCAAGACACAAACATTGCACAGATGAAGCTCGTAAATCTTTTAGCAAAAAAGACTGGGAACTTGGTGGTCGTTGGTGACGATGATCAATCCATCTATGGCTGGCGAGGAGCGCAGGTTCAAAATATTTTGGATTTTCCAAAACGGCAAAAGGATTGCCTTGTTGTTCGGCTTGAAAAAAACTATCGCTCCACAACTCAAATTCTAAATCTCGCAAACGATGTCATTTCAAAAAATGATAAACGCCATGGCAAAGTTTTGTATAATCCAAATAACGAGACTGTTGCAGTCGGTGCTATTCCAGAGGTGTTTCGCTTTGAACTCGATATGGAAGAAGTTGAAGGCGTCATCCGAGAAGTAAAAGGTTTTAAAGATAAAGAGTACCGCTATAATGATATCGCTGTGTTGTTTCGCGCAAATGCACAGGGAGCAATGCTTGAGTCTTCTTTAAGAGAGAATCAAATTCCTTATAAAATATCGGGTGGAACAAGTTTTTTAGAGCGTAAAGAAGTCAAAGATGTACACAGCTATGTGAAGTGTGCATTTAAACCCAATGATGTTGATTTTCGAAGGATTTTTAATACCCCATCAAGAGGGCTTGGCGAAGTTACTATTGAAAAAATAGTTGAAAAATCAAAAGCCTTAAATACTCCGTTTTACAGTTGTGCCAAGAACTGGGCCCTTTGTGATGTCAATCCAAAGGCAGGGGCCACCATTGACTCCCTTTATAGTATTCTGAAAAATCTCAAAGATCAGATGGTCAATAACAGAGATGTTACGCCAGGCGAGGTATTGTTAAAGACTCTCGAACAAATCGGTTACCGTCATTATCTCAATGAAATTTCAAAAGACGCAGTCACTGGTCAAAAGCGTTGGAATCTTGTTGAAGCTTACGCGCGATGGATGAATCGGTTTATCGAAAAACGCAAACGAGACTTTAAAACTTTTGATGAGTTTATTATGAGTCTTGACCTCCGAGACCAAGAAGAAGAATCAGGCGAAGTCGATAAAGTGCAGCTTATGACTTTGCACGCTTGCAAGGGTTTAGAGTTTCCATGTGTGATCTTAATTGGTGTAGAAGAAGATATACTTCCGCACAAAAGATTGGGTACAGATATAGCCGAGGAACGACGTTTGTTTTATGTTGGTATTACTCGGGCGCAACATCATCTTGTCCTGACTTACTCACAAAAACGTCAGGTCAATGGCCGTTGGTTAGGACGTATCCCATCAAGGTTTCTAGAAGAGGCTAATCCGAAATTTTTTAAAAAATATGAGAATGGGCATCGTCCATTGGCAGCCAACCAACGCAAGAAAATGCTCTCAGATCTTATAAAACAGCTCGGCGAACAATCAACAGACGCAACTAAGAACTAATTTCATAATTCTTAGTGTGTAAACCTTTTGTTTCATCACTTTGATATCCAAATTTATCCTGAGTTTTTCTAATCTCCTTCCATCGTGGGAAAATGGTTTGAGGGAATGTTTTTAAACATTTTGGGGGTACTAATTGTGTTACAGGCGTTGAGCCCTAAGGCCAGCGCCCGTGACACGTCATTAAACAACGAAACTAAAACAAAGACTGTCGTTGTTGTCTCTATTCTTGACCATGCGGCCTTCACTGAAGCAGATGTGCAATCCCTTGAGCGATTTGTAAGGAACCTCTTGCCTGACCATGATTTTATTCATGCCACTCAAAGCATTCCCTACACGTGGGGAAGAGTAATTGCTCCCAACGTGATGAAGGGTGTCCGTGAAGGCATTAGAAACCAACTCATCGAACAATTAAAACCCCACCATGAGATATCTCATCTTATTTTAATGGATCATGGAAACACTGACTTTAGTCACCGTGAAACTCAAGAGAGCAAAGATACTGAAACTCGCACGGCGGAAACATCGACCATATTTAGATACCTCAGTACCTTTGGTGAAAAGAATGTCGATAAGCAGTTTCGTTACATTTTTGATCCGCTTGTAGGGCGGTTTAGTAATAATGCATTTGTGATGTTAGAGTCTTGTCTCACTATGTGTAGTGATCTTTGGATCTCTCAGAAGCGCGCAAAAACATTAATGAGTTTTTTTAAGATTAAAAACGGAACTTTATTTGGCTCCTACCAAGAAATGGTTTCCGTGGGGTATGAGAGCAGATTTCATTTTGAGCAAGCTTTGCAGAATTTAAAGAATCCAGTTTTTATAGGAATAGCTGTAGCAATTGGTGTTGCTCTTAATTTTGAAAACATATTGAACAACTCTTTTGATATTTCGACTTTCCTAATAGCTGCAGGACTATCGGATATGGCCATTGCCGTGATTTATAAAACCTTTGCTTACTTTCATGAAAAGTCTAGGACAGCAAACTGGGGTTATTTATACAAATTCAAAAACTCCCAGCTGGAACAGGTCTATAACTTAGAGCCTTACAGCAATAAGAATAATCTCTTTTTGCATGCAAAGCCTGAATTCATCCGAGGCAACTTCGGGCGCTGTGGATCTTTGTTTCATTAAGATTGAGTTCTACGAAAATCTCTGTTACATAAGATTTTATGGGACAAGTTGAAACTCAGATTCAAAAGAAAATTAGCGCTTTAAATCCGCAGTTTTCAGAAGTCGTTAACGAAAGCCACAATCATTCGGTCCCCAAAAATTCTGAAACCCATTTTCGGTTAGTATTGGTGAGTGAAAAGTTTGAAGGTCAAAGTCGGGTACAGAGGCAGCGCCTCATATATGACTTACTTTCAGATGAGTTAAAGAGCGGTGTCCATGCTCTAACGATGAGACTCCTAACACCTTCCGAATTTGCAAAAGAAGATCCCTCAAAATTCCAATCTCCAGCCTGTCACGGCGGAAGCAAAAGCTGAAGTTTTAAAGATGTTAGTTTGAGGGGCTTTTCGTGGTCACTCCGACCATAGAACCATCAGCAATACGGGACTTGGGTAAGATGACCGTGTGGGGGGTGACCATAACGTTTTTTCCAATGATCACGTCTCCCATAACACTTGCTTTAAGGCCAATGGTTGCTCCGCTTTTGATATGCACTCGGTCAACGATTAAATAACCCTTCATTCCGTAATGAGCAAAGAGTGTTGCTGATCCACCGATGGTGACATAGTCATCAAGTCGGATAAGGCAAGGATCGGAGATGTTAGAGGTATTGATGACAACACCTTTTCCAATTTTCATTCCCATTAATTTATAAAACATGATGTTAATAGGTGTGGGGGTCATGAAGTCTAAAGCAAGGTATCGTGCAAGTTGTGTTAAGCCATTGTGATAGTACCAAGGGATGACGTTTAAAGAGTACCAAGTTCCTTTTTGAGGCTTAATAAGGGGGAGTAAAGGCAAGTTAAACAAAGGGATCACAAGAATAAGGGAGAGCCAAAAACATATTAACCCTGCGGCAAAACAAAGTCCCAACAAAGGTACTTGCACCATGAAATCAACAGACTCTATTTGAGGGTATGCGACTTTAAAAATAAAAACCCCAGGTGTGAGAGCCATTCCAATGCAAACAAGGTAGATGACAACCATTGGGGCTAACATTAAGACAAAACTTACGCTTCGAAATTTTCTTAAGATACCTTCCAGTAAACCGAAAATACCTTTTAAGTCTGATGTTGTTTTGAGGGGGTCGTCGTATTTTTTACGTTTTTTAGAAGGTGTGTCCGTGCGTTTATATTTTCGTTTTTTTGTTCCAGCCATTAGAACTCCCCTAGCGCCTTCACCCAACTTGGGGAATGATTGACGCATGGAATGTAATGATAGTGCTCGCCACCAGCTTTTAAGAAACGCTCGCGCTCCCTAATATTAATTTCCTCTAATGTTTCTAGGCAATCTGAAATAAACGAAGGACATACCACCGCAAGTTTTTTAATGCCCTGACGGGGGAGATCATCTAGAATCTTGTCAGTGAATGGCTCAATCCATCCCTTCGTAAGTCTGGACTGAAAGCCGATGGACCATTTGTCCTTTGAAAGATTTAAGCCTTGCGCAAGTAGCCTTGCTGTCTCAAAGCACTGCGCCCGATAACAATCCCTATTGTTGGTATCCACCTTATCACAACATCCACCACCGAAATTGCACTTCGTGGAGTTTACGACGGCACCGAGCTGGCTTTTCGGAATCCCATGAAAGCTTATGAGCAGGTGGTCGTATTCTACACCTGCGAGGTGTTTTTGCGTGGTTTCAATCAGCGGTTGGATAAAGCGGGTATCGTTAAAAAAGTCTTTAATAAATGTGAGTTCAAAGAACGAGTTAAATTTTTGAGTGTTGAGACTTTTAAGTTTTTCAATGGCGGTCGTTGTTGCAGAGAGCGCATACTGTGGATAAAGGGGGATAACCTTTATGTTTTTAATATTTTTAGCCTTAAAGGAGTCTAGGGCTTGTTCAAGGGTAGGGTCTTGGTACCGCATGCCGATTTCAACAAAGGTCTTGATGTTGTTTTTATCAAAATGAGCTTGAAGAGCTTTTTTGAGTTCGATGCTCTCCACAATTAAGGGGGAACCTTCATCCGTCCAGATCGCCTTATAGCTCGCAAGAGTCTTGTGTGGCCTGAAGGGTAGGATCAATCCATATACAAGTGCTGCGCGCGAGAGATAGGGCATATCGAGCACGTAAGGGTCCATAAGAAACTCTCTAAGATAACGGCGGATTGCAGGAACTGTGGGGTGAGTTGGACTACCGAGGTTGACGAGAAGTAGACCGTTCATAGGGTCTCCAGTATTATTCAGATAGCTCTTCTATCTGATCTTTTAACTTATCTAAGATAACCCGAGCTTTTTTTTGAAGTTCGTTTTCTAAAACTTCTTTTTCTTTGGTGAGCTGGACTGCTTCTTGATCTTCAGGAGCGATGTTTTCCCATTCATTGAGGGTGCCTTCAAGCTGTAGCAATGTGTCCTTAAGATTTGTTGGCATCTGGTTGTTTATCGGGTTGCGGCTCATACCTAACAGATTGAAATACTTTTGTTTTTAATACAAGGAAAAAGTTAATCTGGCCTTATACCTCACTCCTGATATGCCGAAAAAATATCATGAGTTTGTTTCAAAAAATCTTAGATGAAAAGCTTAAAAAACAGGTCGATCAATCTTCGCAAGTTCATGGTTTTTCAGAATCAACAATTAGTCCTGATCTCTTAAGATGGATCAACTCAACTCCACTTTCTCAGTCATTTTTCTTTACCGTAGAAAAGACAAGTTATTCTTCATATCAGAAATCTCGAGAGGAAATCCTTGCCCAGCAGCTTAAGAAGGAACGTCAACGGTTCGAAGTTTTTGTGTCTAGGTTTTCGGACTGTAGGGATGTGCAATCGGCGGAGTTTTTCTTTCAAAAAGGAGCTCGAATGTTCCTTAGTATGTCGGTCTTAGACCTTAAAAAGGACTATCGAAGACTAGCATTTGAGCTTCATCCCGATAGAAACAGCGGTGTCACTTTGACTAAACAGAAGGAAGTTTATGCTGATTTCTACCGTTTGTCAGAGGCGTACGAGAGGCTACTTCTGCTATTTTCGAGAGCAAATCAACGCAAATAACCTCACTTTTCGAGGGGAAAACACTATATATAGTCGTCATCGGTCTTATGAAACTTCAATTTTCAGAGGGGGCTTGAGCATATTTTGTTGAACCCTCGTCTGGGACCCCTTTAAAAAAAATGATTATTTTTAAATTTTTCTTTGGACAAAGCCTTACAAATAGCTATGATTATCTTGCACGAACAAAATAAACCAACCATTTATGGAGGAAACACAAATGGCAAAGAAGAAGAAAGCTACTAAGAAAAAAGCTACTAAGAAGGCAACTAAGAAAGCTACAAAGAAGAAAGCTACTAAAAAAGCCGCTAAGAAAGCTACTAAGAAAAAAGCGACTAAAAAAGCTACTAAGAAAGCGACTAAAAAAGCCGCTCCAAAGAAGAAGAAGACTAAAACTAAAAGAAAGCCTAATGCAGCTTTCATGAGACCTCTAACTCCATCAGCAGCTCTTGCTGAAGTAGTAGGTGCTAAGCCGATTCCAAGAACTGAAGTTGTGAAGAAGCTTTGGGCTTACATCAGAAAGAACAACCTTCAAGATTCTAAAAACAGAAGAAACATCAACGCTGATAGCAAACTTAAGCCTATCTTCGGAAAGAACCAAGTTTCTATGTTTGAAATGACTAAGTTCGTTTCTAAGCACTTGAAATAAGTTTTAGAAAAATCTTACGGTAACACGTAATAGATTTAGAAACCCGTATAGGATGTCCTATACGGGTTTTTTATTGTCTTTTTGCTTTGAGTAACATAAGACTTTCTCAATGAATTACGATAGAAGACCTCAAGTCCTAACAATGGACGAAATAAAGAAAATGAAGAAGTCCTGCGAGTTAGCTGCTCGCACTCTGGATCACATTATCCCTTATGTGAAGGCTGGCATAAAGACCATAGAGATCGATAAAATCGTCGACGACTTTATGCGAACCCATAATGCCGTTCCAGCCACCATTGATTATTTCGGATACAAGTGGGCAAGTTGCACATCAATTAACGATGTGATCTGTCATGGGTATCCTGATGAAACAGTTTTAAAAGACGGCGATATTGTGAACATTGATGTTACGGCATTGCTGGATGGTTTTTATGGGGATACTTCCAGAACCTATATGGTGGGGAATGTTTCGGATAGAGCTAAACGGCTCACAGACGCTGCGGAACAAGCAATGCATAAAGGAATTGATGCTATCACTCCGAACGGCTACACGGGCGATATCGGCTTTGAAACATATAAATATACAACAAGGGCTGGGTATTCGGTTGTTAAAGAGATCGGTGGCCATGGAATCGGAAAAAACTTTCATCTTGATCCATTTGTGCCTGCATTTGGGAAAAAAGGTCGCGGTGAAATCTTAAAACCTTTTACCTGTATTACTGTTGAGCCCATGATCAATGAAACAGAGTCTGAGCTTATTGAGTTGGATATACCTGGATCGACAATAAAGTACTATAAAACGGGTGACGGTGCGTTGTCCGCACAATTTGAGCACACAGTGTTGATCACAGACACGGGCTATGAGATATTAACGCAATATTAAAACCAATGGAGAGAATGTAATGTTAGATACTGCCACCGCTCTAAAAGGAGTACCTGTGACGAAAAATAAAACGCCAGACTACAGAGTCTGCAAAGAGGCAATGGAGAACCCCAAAGTTTTTAAAGAACTTGCTGAGTGGGGAAGAAAAGAGATTGAAATTGCTGAAACTGAAATGCCGGGCTTAATGGCTTTAGTTGAAGAGTATGGAAAACAGCAACCACTTAAGGGCGCAAAGATTGCGGGTTGTCTTCATATGACGATTCAAACAGCGGTTTTGATTGAAACTCTTAAGAAATTAGGAGCTGACATCAGATGGTCATCTTGCAATATCTTTTCAACGCAAGATCACGCTGCCTGTGCGATCGCTGCTGCTGGAATCCCTGTTTTTGCATGGAAAGGGGAGACTGAAGAAGAGTTTAACTGGTGCATCGAGCAAACTATCACTGGATGGGGGCCTGAAGGCTTTAATATGATTCTTGATGACGGCGGTGATTTAACAAATATGATGCACGAGCCACGCTTTGCAGAAATCATGGCCAAAATTATCGGTCTGTCTGAAGAGACAACAACTGGCGTTCATAATCTTGAAAAACTTCACCAACAAGGGAAGCTTAAGGTTCCAGCAATTAACATCAATGACTCAGTAACAAAATCAAAGTTCGATAACCTTTATGGTTGCCGAGAGTCTCTGGCTGACGGAATTAAAAGAGCAACTGACGTTATGCTTGCTGGTAAAGTTGTCGTTGTTGCAGGTTATGGCGATGTTGGAAAAGGTTGTGCTCAATCGATGAAAGGTTATGGATCGCGTGTTTTGATCACAGAAATTGATCCAATCTGTGCGCTTCAGGCCTCAATGGATGGCTATGAAGTCGTTACGATGGAACAAGCTTGTGCAGAAGCCGACATCTTTGTTACAGCTACGGGCTGCTGCGATATCATCACAGACAGACATTTTAATGCGATGAAGTCTGGTGCAATTGTTTGCAACATTGGTCACTTTGATATTGAAATCGATATGGCTTGGTTAAATAAAAATACAACTAAGGATGTTATTAAGCCTCAGGTGGACAAGCACCTCTTTAAAGATGGTCGCTATGTGATCGTATTGGCTGAGGGTCGTCTAGTAAACTTGGGTTGTGGAACTGGTCACCCCTCGTTTGTAATGAGTAACTCATTTACAAACCAAGTTTTAGCTCAAATGGAACTCTTTAATAACCGTGAAAAGTACAAAGAGGTTCGAGTCTACAGACTTCCGAAAGAACTCGACGAGAAGGTTGCAAAACTTCACTTGGGTAAATTGGGCGTAAGCTTAACTGAGCTCAGCGATAAGCAAGCACAATACTTGGGTCTTAATAAGAGTGGACCATATAAACCAGAACACTACCGATACTAAAACGGTTTTTATTCATCTACGTTGTGAAAAGTAGCGCAGTTTCCGATTTTGGAGACTGTGTTTTCGTTTGTGGACCAGTCTGGCTGTATGCCCTTCCATCTTTTGCAAGTCTTGGAGTTATCAAAGTGAGTGGGAAAAAAATAGTGTCTTACAGATGGCATTGGGTTTTCTAGAGACTTAGTCTTCTCCCATGCTTTTGTGGCGTTGATCCAAGCCCTCTCCCAACCTTTAAAGCTTGTCGGACAGAGAAACTCTGTTCTTTTGGCGACATCACAATTGCCAGTGCTTGAGTTAAACTGGTTAGGCTTTAATACAACGCCGCGATCTGTACCATTGCCATAAGTAGACTTTCGATCCACACGATTTTTTAGTGTCCACGCAATCGACTCAAAAATTTGGTCGTCGTTTAAGTTGCAATTAGAAGCAAGACTTTCAGCGAAAATGAGCCTGATAAAAAGCTCGTCATTGGAGATGTCCTCGGTGAGCCGTGAGATGACTTCAGAGACCTTGGTGTTTTTAAAGTGTTTGGCCTCTCGCTGGATGCAAGTTGGTTGAACGGCTTCGTATAGGGCCTTGATGACCTTTACATTTTGGTTTTTTTCAGAGGGGCAGACACCCGCGTGCGCGAAGTTTGTTACGGTTAGGATACTCAGGAGAAGTCTAAACATGGTTATTTTGGAGCTTTTTCAAGATCTATAAACTTCAAGTAAAACTTTAACTCATCAATGCTTTCTCGAATGTCATCGAGGGCGCGGTGAGTGTTCTTTTTTTGGTGTTTAACTTTTAAAATGTCTCGAAAGACAAGCTTCCAAGAGGTCACATCAAGCATTCGGTAGTGAAGGTGTTTTGAAAACTCTTTGAAGTAGCGATTTAAAAAAAGCTTATCGTGACCGATGGAGTTTCCAGCTATAATTAACTTATCAGCGCCGAAATGTTCTTGTGCGAAAGCAATAAGTTCTTTTTCAACAACAGATGGATCTTTTCCTTGAGGTATTTTCTCTAACAGGCCGGTTTCCTTGTGTGTTCGAGTATTCCATTCATCCATGCCATCAAGATAGCTCTGAGGCTGCTTTAAAACCGCATGATAAGTCCCAAGCTCTTCGAACTTTTCATTAGTCACTATCGCAGCACATTCAATAATGACTTCCTTCTCAACATCAAGGCCAGTCATTTCTAAATCAATCCACAATAACCGCATCTTAAATCTCCCAGTATCTATATATTATTAGGGCTATAGCAAAAATGAACAAGGTCTTTACCCACTTCCGATGCCGGAAGTAAGTTCGCGTCAAAACTTCTCTTTGAATAAGTCACTAATCTGATAGCTGTGGCTTGGCTTTGAAATATTTCGTCGTTGACGGCAATTTTTAAAACTGATGTCATTTTCGTTGTACATTTTTTGATAATCAAAGGTGCTGTTGAAGATTCTATTAAATTCGATACAGATGAATTGGTAAAATTAGCAATTGGTGAAGGACGAATATACGTTTTCAGTTTTACTGATGGAACTTATGAGAAGAATGCGATTGGTGAGGGTTATCGCCAATTAAGTATAATAACTATTAATAAACCTCTAATTGTTCAAATTATGGATTAGAAAATATAGAACCTACGATTAACCTACTTCTGTCGTTTACCCGCCCATAGGAATCCCCATTTTGAGGGTTGGTTTTTAGGCTAAATAACTGTAATTAGTTAAATTCATTGGCTTTTCTCCCATTTTTTTGGTCCCCTCATTTTTGGCACGGCGCTAGACAAAAAGGTACGGCGTACCTCTTGCTATGTAATAGTTACATGACGGACTCAAATGCAATTAAACAGGAGAAGAGCTCCATGAAAGTCTTAAACCTAATTATATGTCTTCTGGCGGTAACAGTTTTTGTCGCTTGTAGTAAGAAAAAAGACGGTGGATCCCAGCCTTATGGATATGGCCATAATCCTTATGGTTTAACGACCAATGAGATTTATGGAAATGGTTATAACTCTAACCCTTATCAAGGCTACTATCCTTCAAACCCAGGTTATCCAATCCCGCAAGGTTGTCAGGCCAATCAAATGTTTCCTGACCTATTATCTTATTGTGGTTGGTTAGCAAGAGATGGAGCTGGATTCTGTCAAAACCCATATGCTGTTAAGCAAGCCTTCTTGCAGTACTGCCAAAACTATGCGGTTCAATTTAACTATTGTGTTCCGCAGGTTCGCACTGGATGTTTTTATACAACGGGTGGATGCTTTGGTGGCCAAGTTGGTTATACAAAACCATTTAGATATAAAGATACAAAAAGAGATTCAAGCTTAGGTAAGGATGTTGTCGAAGACGGTGACGGTGATTATATCCCGCCAGTGGATCCAACTCCAGCACCTGCACCATCACCAGGTAATACCTATGATTGCACAAACGTAAACAGGGACTGTAAAAATAGAAACGTAAATAAAAAAGGAAGTTCAAATAATCTTATCTGTAAACTTCCGAATGCTTCTGATTCTGAGACAAACTATACGTACACTGTAGAAGAGTACCGTGTATTGGCTCCTTACAATTGTCCGCAATCTACTAGGCCAGTATCTGATCGAGTGACTGAATTAGATAGAGTTATTGTCAAAGGTGAGCGCGACAATACTCCAGTCTACAGACCGCCAGTTGCAGCTCCTCAACAACAAGTGACTTGCACAACTGAGGAAGGTGAGCCGTGGAACGATTGCCGACTTAAAAGAGCTGATAATAGATCAGCAGTTCGTGGCACAACTCGAAGAGCATTAAAAGACTTTGATTTTAATAAAGATAGTTCTGGTAAAACTCCTTTTGAGCGAGAAGTTCAGCGTGGAAACATAGAATGTAAGGCAAAAGGAGCTACCAGACATTCAAGAAACTACAACATGACTTACTTTGAATATGTTGAGTCTCTGAAAAAATGTGGAACTGTAGCAGTTGGAACAGAGCAACCGATTCAATCCGTTGGAAGAACTTCTGGAGTGGTAAGCACGGCACCGATTAGTTCCAACGAAGGGGCTGTGGCTCAACAACCCTTAAACTCTGCTGATGAAGTTGCGGCAGCACCAGTGGCAACAAAGCCTACTGTTAACGTTGATAAATGTCTTGATCTTGAAGAAATGCACAAGTTCATTCTCGATCCAGTTAACGAGTACAGCTCTCATCAGTTGTTCGTAGATCGTGATCTTGTCAATAAGAGTGTAAGTAGTAAGTTTAAAACAACATGGGTAGAGGCAGTTGCAACTCACGATAATGAATATCGCGGCTCCATCGTTGGTAAAAATAATCAAAATACGACTGCAATTGGTATTGATGTTCAACAAGATGCAAGACGTATCAAAATCGACAACCGTAAAGGTTACGGAACAATTGAAGTCTGCCGTGATGATTATATGGTTGCGAATTTCCCAGACGTCGGTCAGCGGTTAGTAGTTACTTGGAACAAGCAACTCGATGACAACATGAGCATGATATATACATGGAGAGGAAACTTTAAGAACAGAAATGAATCTAGCGATTATGTTATTAATAAGTTCATCTCTATTGAAAAAGGAAATACATCCAGAGAGAAGGTCCACAGAAATACTGTTGATAAAGCAGAACGCTTAGGATTAATAGTACAGCCTCAATAATATCTTAGAAGCGAATCTTAAAGACTCTATCTTTGGGTTTTGAAGATTCGCTTTGTGCTTCTAAAAACTTTAAAGATCTTAATCCAAACCAACTAAAACACTCCCCATCAACGATCATTGACGGAAAGGGGAGTGACTTTAAATCATTTATCTTTTTATGAAACGGATAAGGTTCTGTCGAAAGCAAAAGTAGAGTGCCCTCATTGTCATAATCTTCTAAGAAAAACTCTGGGTATTTTTGATCAAACTCGACCATGTATTTCTTAAGGCCTATTTTCTCTAAAACAGAATAAATAAAAGTTTCTTGGTTAATGCTCATCCATGGATTCTTCCAAATCACATAGATAATGTCTTTGATCTTAGAGCGTGGTTTTCGCACCCACTGCACAAACCCTGGTAAAAGATTAAGATCTCTCACGGTGAAGTTTGGAGTCTTTATAATTGCGTCCCATCTTCCTGCAAGATTAAAGAGTTTTTCGTTACTGAGCTTTTCACTTAAGGAAATTAATTCTTTGGCAACATCTTCGATAGATTTAACGTGGGTAACTATCATTGGACATGGACATTGCTCAGCCATTTCTATGGTGTTTTCTTCTTTGTCTAAGAGGACGAAGTCGGCTTCAAGACCTTTAACTTTATCCCAGTTGACCTCTTTGGTGCCGCCAACCACAGGGATATGTTCGATTTCTTCTGCGGGATGGATACAGAAGCGTGTTCGTCCGATAACATTAATACCGCACTCAAGAAGTGTTTCTGTCCATGAGGGTACTAATGAAATGACACGAACTTTTCTGTCCACGGTACCTCGTTTGAATTATTCTGGCTTCTTCGGTTTTGATTGAGGAACGCCTTTAGTCCCTGAATGACTGCGCCAGTTGTAATCTGGATTTTGACGGAATCTGTTTTTCCAATCTTCCCATTTCTTTTCAGGATGTTTATGAACAACACGACCGTCGTCTGTGAAGATAACCTTAGGTTTTTTGCCGAAAATAAGTGATAAAAGTCCCATATAAATGATAAGTTACACCTTAAGGTTGGTGTAATCAATAAGATAACTCTACCCATTGTGTAACATAATATAACTTATCAGAGACGATGCATGCCTACGGTTGAGGCTCTTTTTTCAGCTCCTCAGGATCTGAAATGGGTTTAGCCACGGTGAAAACCTCTTTGGTGTTTTCTGCTATCTTTCCGTATTTAGGAAACAATATCACCCCGTCATGTGGCGATGGATAATCGATCTCAGCTTTTTTGCCCACGACATCGCCCTTGTTGATGGCAGTAAAATTGATTAACCCTGGGTTTAAAATGATTCTCTCATCAAACCAATAAATAGATTCTGCAATTCGAAAAATATTTTTAAATGGAACTTCTTTTGTGAGATCTGATTTCTCTAGATATTTTAAAAGATACCTCACTCCGTATTCAGCTTGGATATCATCAAAGCCTGCTTTTCCGAGTTCTAAGGTCGTACTGATAATATTGTTTTTATAACAGTAAAAATCAAGCGTAGAACCATCCTTATGCCGTCCAGATGTTGAGGTTATTATTGGAATCTCACTATCCATGTGCCGTGCAAAAGCTAACTTTTGGGCTGTGTAGATAAAGATCATAAATGGAGTTACAGACGCTTCATTGGTTTGATGAAGGTCAATGCAAAAGGCACAGTCTTTAACGTAACCTTCGATTCTTTTTGCGAGCTTCTCTTCATAAAGCTCAGAGCTCACCGACAAAAACGAGCGATTAAGATCACGTTCAACGAAGCGAACGCCTTTTTGTGCGGCTTCCACATTTCCTAAACAAAAAAAGAACGAATGTGGAATTTTAATTTTATCAGCAATTATTTTTCTTCCAAACCAATTTAAAACGCGAAGCCCCCCAGTTTCATTTCCGTGAACTAAGGCCGAGAGAAAAAGATCATACTTTTTGTGTTGAACTGGTTCAGTGTAAGTAACCTTTTTAGGCTTTGGATACTCGTCAGATGATACAACAAAGGCATACTCATCTTTTTTTGTGACAAAGTACCCAGCATTTCTAAAAAGTTCTGGGAGTTTTTTAAATTCTGCAAGCTCCTGGTTGATAGTAATCATTGCTGTTTACTTTCTACTCCTTATCAACTGAGTATTTCCCTGCGCCTGTGAAAAATAGCGTTATGAATGCCATCATATACAAAAGCGCAAGTTCTTTAACTTGAAACGGATCTGCGGCATGAATAATAAAGAATGCTGTGAACATTGTTGCAACCAAAGGAAGCGTAACATACTTGGTTTTAAAGCCAATAATTACAAGAAGGGAACAAAATACTTCAGCCCCTATTGCAAGGCTGAGATTCACTTTAGGAGGGACTCCAAATAATGCTGGAAACTGTTGGGCGTATTCGTTGAAGTTCATTAACTTCGGTAAGCCATGAGTCAACATCACTCCACCAAACCCCAATCTTAAAATTAAAAGTCCAATATCTCTCATTTGCAAATCTCCTAGTTTTTAAAGTTCCAAAGCTGGAACCCAAATGACTTTGCTTTTTCTAAATCATTATCTGATATTTCATAAACGTTGGCGTGGCCAGTTGGTGTACCACAAACTTGGATGCGCATCATACCGTCATGCTTTTTACTCATCGAAATCACCTTCACTCCACGAAGTTGCTTGCTCATGGCCTCAAGTGATATCTCTTGTCCTTCACCGCATTGCTTCGACCCATCATATTTATAAACCAATATGTTTTTGGATTCGGTTTTAGCCTGAATCTCAGCAGGAACGCCTTCCATACTCACCTCTCGACACGGCTTTGAGCTACAAGCGGACGCGTTTAAGGCAAGTACGCTGATGGCTATCATTATTAATTTCATAAAGCTCTCCTGCTTGGTTTATTTTTCCCAAGGCCATTGTTGCTGAGGTCTCTGCCACTTGAGATTGATGGAGTAGATGTTTCCATAATTGGACATGACATATATGTTATCACTAGATGCATCCAGTGTAATTGGTGCAGACACTCCCCAGCCCGTAGCAAAAGATCTGAGAAAGCGACCATTGTTGGCAGAAATAATATGAATTGGCCCATCAGAGGTTCCAAACACTAACATTTCTTTATGATAGCTAGCTTGCGTTGCAACTCCATCTTTTTGAATATCGTAGGACCAAATTTCTTTGCCAGTTTGTTTATCAAGAGCTTGGACTTTTCGTGAACTGGTTGAAAAATAAATGCGATCCCCATGAATAGTTACGGCGGCAGCACTACCCTCTTCTGTCTTCCAGTTAATATTGCCATTGGTTTTGTTGATAGAAAACAGACTCCCGTCATAAGTGGAGACATAGATGTTATTGCCGTCGATAATTGCTGTTGCGCCGATGTCTTTAAATCTGTCTTCAGGGCTAGCCAGGCTTCTCTCCCATTTTAAAAAGCCCTTGGCCTTATCAAAGGTCGCAAATGTTCCATCACTAAAGCCAACATAAAGCATATTGCCGTCAATGACAGGAGCTGCTGTTGCTCTCAGGCGAATACTTGCGTTATCTCTTTGAACATAAGACCAATTCATTTTCCCAGTTGTTAAGTCTAAAGAATAAAGCGTTCCATTCCCAGAGAGAAAGTAAATGGAATCCCCGTCAATCGTAGGTGCGTTTAAACTTTCGGCTTGAGTTGGAAAAGTCCATACGATTTTTCCGTTAGATGTTTTAAGAGCGTAGAATTGTCCGTCGTTTCCGCCGAAGTAAACATTGCCTTTAGCAACGGATGCACCAGAGCTTGCCCCGTTTTTAATATTTCGGCGCCATAAGATACGTCCAGACTTTTGATCGATGGCAACAAAACCGTCTGCAGAGTTACCTTGATAGATAACACCATCAACAATTGTTGGTTTCATCGAATGAATTAGTTTTGCGCCAAGGTATTCGGACGCTAAAGTGGAGCGTACCCAGTTGACATTGGTCTCTAGGATTAATGCTTGCTGAGGCTTCAATGTTGAACAAGCACCAGCTAATAATACGACAGAAAAAATCAGGATGAACTTGTTCATGGGCATTCCCTACATTACCTTAAGATATTTTTGTGCCTGCTGTCCTTGAACAGTGTCTCCATACTCCGTAGCTAGCTTCTGAAAAGACTGTTTTGCATTTTCAGTGTTACCCAGAAGTTCTTGACACAACCCCTGTCTCAAAAGTGTTTCTGGTTTAAATTCCTGAATGTCAGTTTTAGTCAGTGTTTCAAGAACTGGAAGTGCCTTGTCACATTGTTTGTTTCTTTCATAGTAGCTTGTCAATTTAAGTCCCACTAAGGTATCGAGCAAATCTCCTTTGAAGTATTCAAAGCTATGCTCAAGCGTAGCAATCGCTTTAGCCGTATCGTCTTTTTGAAGATAGACCTCAGAGAGTAAAATAGAAGCCTGCATTCTGGCTTTGGTTTTTGGAAACTCGTTAATAATGGATTGGAGTTTTTCTTCCAGTTGAGTGGTATCAATGTTTGTTGCATTTTCTTTTGCAAACTCACCCATGCTAAGGTGAGCATTCATTAAGCGTTCGGCATCAAACAATGCCACCTGAGCTTCGGCTTCATATTTTTCCTGATAGTGGTGGTAAATGGAGTAGCTCGCAATACTAACAAGTATTAAAACAATAAAACCTAGGATTGGCGTTCTGTTTTTGTGTATTTGGTCGGCTATTCGTTCTGAAATGCTTATGTGCTGTGGAATATCTTTCACGTATTACATCCTCGTTGAAATCCATTAAAATATCTAAAAATTAAAGTTAGGTCTAAGCCCCTTTAAGATCAATAAAATATATAATTTAGGAGTTGATTAGTAGCACCGATAATGCATAGTATAAATATCCATGAGTACTGATGAATCTCCAAAAATAAGGCTCAATAAAGCTATGGCCATGAAGGGTTTATGTTCCCGTCGTGAGGCCGACGAGTACATTGCTAAGGGTTTAGTGAAAGTTGATGGTAAGGTTGTTAGTGAACTTGGCTTTAAGGTGACTGAAAACCAAAAAATCGAATTGCTGCAGCAAGCTCAAAAGCAACAATCCAATAAAGTCACAATAATTTTAAATAAACCAGTGGGATATGTGTCAGGTCAACCTGAAGACGATCATCAACCCGCTGTTGTTCTCATAAAAGAAGAAAACCAATTCGATAATAGCATGCCGTTAAAGCGATCACACTTTGATGGGTTAGCACCTGCGGGGCGCTTAGATATTGATTCGCGGGGGCTTCTTGTATTTACACAAAACGGAACCGTCGCTAAAAAACTCATTGGCGAAGACTCTAAAATTGAAAAAGAATATCTTGTGCGTGTCCAAGGCGATGTGACTCCAGAGAAGATTCAGCGTCTTTCATATGGCCTGTCTTTGGACGGAAAGCCTTTAAAGCAAGCTAAAATTCGGCAGACTCGGGAAGATTTCTTGGTCTTTACCCTATCTGAGGGCCGAAAGCGTCAAGTGCGACGGATGTGCGAACTTGTTGATCTTAATGTTTTGAGTCTATTAAGATTACGAGTAGGCAATGTTTTGTTAGATGATCTCCCTGAAGGAAAATGGAGATTTCTGCGAAACGACGAAACATTTTAAGACCTAACATTTTTAAAAAGGAAGGTTTGTGATGGCAAAAAGAGCGGTCGTTTTAGGTGTGGCCAATGAAAGAAGTTTAGGTTGGGGAATTGCCCAAGCTCTTCATAAAGACGGTTATGAGCTCGCATTCAATTATGTTAACGACAAGATGGAGTCCCGGGTTCGTCCTTTGGCAGAATCTTTAAACGCTTCCTTTATTTATCCGTGTGATGTTTCTTCAGATCAAGAAATCCAAAAGTTTTTTACAGAACTTTCAAAAAAGTGGGATTCTTTAGATGCCCTTGTTCACTCTGTTGCGTTTGCAAATAAGGAAGACCTAGAGGGACGCTTTATGAATACTTCACGTGAGGGATTCAAGCTTGCAATGGATATTAGTGCTTACTCTCTGATTACTTGTACAAAACACGCGCACAGCCTTATGAAAAAAGGCGGGTCCATCGTGACGCTTTCTTATTTAGGCGCACAAAGAGTTGTTCCAAACTACAATGTTATGGGCGTGGCAAAGGCTGCACTTGAAGCAAGCGTAAGGTACCTTGCCTATGATGTTGGACCTGAAAAGATTCGTGTCAATGCGATTTCTGCTGGGCCTGTTAAAACACTGGCGGCCGTTGGAATTAGAGACTTTAGGACCATGTTAAAGGCAGCAGAAGATAAAGTTCCGCTTAAAGAAAATATCAGCCAAGAGAGTGTTGGCGATCTTGCCGCCTTTCTTTGTAGCGATCGTTCTCGTCATATCACTGGTGAGATTATCTATGTGGATAGCGGCTATCACATGATGTCTTAAGGTGACATCTTTACTTTTCTAATCAAACTGTTATTTTGATCAGAAATATACAAGTCCCCGTTTGGATCAAATGCAAGTCCACCTGGTGATGACATCCTTTGTGAAGTTGCTGGTAGACCCTCTAGACTATAGTTATACGGTACTCCAGACACGCCAATGTTATTATTTTGTGGAGAACCAGCTACTGTAAACACTCGACCTTCATTGGCGCCCGTTAAGTAAATGCAGCGTACATTATGCTTCCCCGCTTGTGAATAGCAAAGGTACTCATTGTTCATCGCAAAAGCGACTGGATAACTACACTGCGCTCCAACTGCAAAGATATGTTCTGATGTATTACTAGCTCCTGCAGCACATCCGATTGTTACAATACTATTATTTGCTATTGTCGTTCCTGCGAACTGAACGGAGGTACCAGCGCGGTTCCAATATCTGATTCTATGGTTGTTGTAATCACTGATAATAAGGTTGCCTTTACCGTTATTATCGCCAACCGTGCCTCCGCCGTCAGTAATGTCTTGATCCGTTGGGAAGTGGGTTATGACATCCATTGGACGGTATAAAATATGAGAGCTTGGAGACTCATTATCACCAGAGACGTAGCCACCCTGTGCGCCTGTATTACTCGGGGAATTTCCGTCTTTGCACTCACCGACGACGGTATCCATTCCGTAGACGTTTGATCCTGATTCAAATACTCGTCTGATGCAATGTCGGTATTGATCTACAACGAAGACTTCTGTGGTTCCATCCGTGTTTTCCGAGATGGCTACTCCAGAGGGGTTATAAAGAGAAACTAACATTGGGTCTGTTAAGTTGTCGTCATATTGGTTTGCGGTACTGCTATCGTAGTTATTAAAATCGCCCGCTAATTGATTAACTCGGTTTGCTCCCGTGGTCGTTGAGTTAAGATATGCTTTTGCTGAAGTTGTTCGGTTCCAAACTTGCAAGTGACCGTATACTGTGTTGTTTAGAATAAAAGAGAAATCTTTAAACATAGCAATCCCTGTATATGCAACAATATTGGCGTTAAAGAGGATAGAATTAGGAGGTTGCGCGCCAGTTACTGACGTTGGCAGAAGGCTTCCACCTCCAGCAGCCGTTGTTACATTTCCGTATTGGTCGACTTTAAGAAGTCTGTCGTTAACAGAGTCCACTACAAATAGGGCATTGACGGAGGCCTGATTGTCGTACACTAACCCTGACGGTGACGACATATAAAATTCATTGGCAAGCCCTGAGTCTCCAATGTTATCGGCTCGTAGCCTTCCCGAGCCTACTAATGATGTTGTGAAATTGTTTCCGTAGTCGGCTTTGCGAACACGCCTATTGTTGTAGTCTGCTATGATATAAGAATTAGTTCCTTCTGGATCTTTGATAATGTCATAAGGTTGATTATAGCTTTTTGCGATTGCGTTGTTACCCTCAGAATAAGTCCCACCTGTCGCAGTTATTACTGCAAACTGGTTAGTTGGAATTGCAACGCCATATTCAGAACCTGGGATCGCCGCTCCCGTATTATTAATAAGGATGATTCTGTCGCTATTATTAACAGAGGTTACCAATATCTTATTATTATCAACTATGATTGCGCGTGGATCTCTAAAGGCCGAAGTCGTGGCTATACCATCTGCCCCGTACGACGCGCTTCCAGTGCCGATAATGCTTCGACAGAAGTTGTTACCAATTGTCATGCCGAGCACCGTTCTTGGTGCTCCGCTAAAGTTGCAATAACGAACATAATTGTCCGTAGGGTGCGTAACGTAAAGACCAGTAGAATCAACGTAGATTCCGTATGGGCTTCTATAACCGCAATTACTCGTACAAGCAGCATAAGCTTTGCCGTCCTCGGTTCCTGCACTATAATTTTGTGGAATGAGTGGCGTGCTTCGATCATTTCTGAAGTTTGTGGCGTTTCCAGCATTTGAATTATCGTGGCCGTAAACAGTTCGAACTAAGTTCGTCGTTAAATCCCAAGCTTTTACACGGTGGTGCCCGTAACAAGCGACATATAGCTCTCCATTATAGTATGCCATTCCTGATGGATTATTGCAGGTGTGCGCCGTCACCGTCGTTCCATCGATGTTCCCACTACCCACACCTAGCATGTAACTTGTGACGCCATTACTTGCGACAAGTTTTACTCTATGAGCGTTGTATTCAGAAATATATAATCTGTCAGTAGCGGCATCGTAATACATACCTCGTGGTCCATGAACACCAACATTAAGGGAGTAATCACCAGCTTCTGGTGCGGCCTCTCCTGTTCCAGCAATGACCTTAACTGTATTTGCGGGAATTGCATTTGCTCCCTCAAACTGTAGCAGTTCAACAGGGTTTGCAGTTTTGTTCCAGTACCAGACGAGGTTATGGTTCCAGTCCGCGATAAAAAGATTATTATTTCTACTATCGAGTGCCAGCGCTATCGGGCCCATTTTAATGGTAGAGGAAGTGTTGGGATCAATGGGATTATAGCCATCTCCTAATGTCGGAATCCCAACATAGGTACACATTTCATATTGTTCGAGTTCGTTACAGCTTTGGTTGAAAGCATTTATTTCTGCCGTAAAATTATGCGTTGTGGTTCCGCCAGAATCATCCGTAGCTGTAACATTAATAGTAATTGGCCCAGCAAATCCGCCAACTAATAAGGATGGGGCTGCTGTTAACACGGCCGTGTTGTTGGTTCCGACAAGATGTGCGTTTGTGGCTCCATTGAGTTTCCAATCATATGTAAGAGGATCATTATTGGGATCCGTTCCAGTGACGGTTAAATTTAAGACAGAACCCACCGCGACTTTAGGTGGTGTGGAATAAGCACTTGTAATCTCAGGAGGTCCATTGACTTTAATGTTCCAAGACTTTGACTTTGTTGAAATGCCATCAGTAGCTTTGGCCGTGACTATATGATTTCCAACGTTGAGGGCAGTACCCGTTAACGTATACGCATTGATATTGGAAACAGTAGTGCCATTAAGTTCAAATGAATAAGAAACCGACGCTGGCGGCGGTGCCACGGCTAAGACCGTAAAGGCTTGCGACCCACCAATTTGAATGACTAAATCATTACCTGAAGGAGTTGTTGCCGTAATAGTTAATTCGGTGACATCTGATAGATCACCACCTACCAGTCCACTAAATCCGCCATTACCGCCACTGCAAGACGCTAATAATAGCGACAAGCAGATTATTGTTTTTGATATATTGCGATGAAAAACCAAAGCAGTTTACCTCTCCTGATACAGTTATCGGGCATCCCGATTTAATTTTTAAGTTTTATTAAGTTTCTGCTTTAACAGTTAAGATTTTTTGATAATTGACGAGGACAATCGTCCAGATTTGATTTCAGTCCAGAGTATTTGCAAAGAAATTATTAAGAAGCGCCCGATAAAGAGACACTAAGAAAAAGGTGTAAAGCATGAATTGCAGTTTAAAAATTACTATTTTAATAAATTTAATTTTATTAAGTTCTGGCTGTACAACGACAAAAATGATACTCGTTTCTGAACCACAAGGCGCAGATGTTTTTGCCACTGATAATTCTGGTCGTGAAGAAAAGTTAGGACAAACGCCACTTGAGTTCAATAATGAGATACTAAAAAAACTTCCGAACAATATGTGGCGCCTCACCGTCGATAAAGCGGGCTTTTTAAAAGATCAAATATATATAGAGTCAAAAATGTTTCAGGAGGTTGGAAATATCTCTATCACCTTAACACCTGAAGCCAACTGGAAAGAGGCGTATCAAGATGCCAATGCTTACAAATATCTAAATGATGTTTCGGGAATGAGTGCTGAAATTCAAGCAGCTACTGTCAAGGGAGACTATAACAGAGCTGAAAGCCTTGCCACTGCCCTTGTGACTCGCTACCCGAAACTTTCTGCTGGCTGGAATCTGTTAGGCAATATTTATTACTTACAAAAAAGAATTGATAAGGCTCTTGAGAGTTATCAGAAGTCTTTAGCAATTAATCCTAATGATCAAGTTACTAAACGTATTCTTGATCGAATTCAAAATGGAAGAATTTAAAGGAAGGTTATGTCACATCTATTTGGTTTTATATTAGCCATCGTATTATTGAGAACGGGTATGTATGTGCTCAAAATGGACACTACATACTACTTTGATACTGTTGCTATATTAATTGTATTTGGCGGTACTCTTTGTGCGGCCTTGATCACATACCCAATAAAAGATCTGGTCAAGATGATGAAAGCTTTCATCCGAATCGCAAAGAAGAATCCTGAAGAAAACGAAGAGACTGTTCCGCAGATTATTAAACTCGCGGCATCGGCTCATAAATCAAAGAAAGTTTTAATCGAAGCTGCTGAGGATAAAAACTATAATCCATTCTTAAGAGACGGAATTGAACTTATATTAGCGGGCTTTTCAAAAGAAGATCTGCAAAATATTATGCAAGAGAGGATGTTGCGTGATCGTGAGCGTGAAGAATCCTACGGTGCACTCTTAAG
The DNA here is from genome assembly GCA_964469265.1 of uncultured Bdellovibrionales bacterium. GTDB lineage: Bacteria > Bdellovibrionota > Bdellovibrionia > Bdellovibrionales > JAEYZS01 > JAEYZS01. The sequence goes on along the minus strand of CAYXYF010000003.1, from coordinate 53,329 downwards.
AACAATTTCAAAATATCCTCCAGCATTCGGTCTGGTCGGTACAGTTTTGGGTCTGGTCTCTGTTATGCGAGCAGTATCGCAAGGAGCTGACGCTGGTTCCATCGGTCTTGAAATGGCGCTTGCCCTTGTTGCAACTTTTTACGGACTGATACTAACGAACTTTGTTTTAGTCCCAATGAGTGAGAACTTATTTAATAAGTCACATACAAACATGAACCACCGAGAACTTATGCTCGAGGGCTTAATGATGATATATGACAGAAGGTCTCCTATGGTGACGCAAGAAATGCTTAATTCTTACCTGCCGCCTCTTAAGAGAAAGGATATCTTGGGAGTTACAGGTGGAGTTAAAGGTGTAGCGTAGTATATGACATCAAGAGAACAAGAATTTAAAAAACGAAGAGAAAAGCAAGCTCCAGAAGGAGACCATAACAGTAACTGGGCTATCAGTTACGGTGATATGGTGACTTTGCTACTTGCGTTTTTCGTCTTGTTCTTTAGTGTTTCTAAAACATCAAGTGAGATTAAAATTGTCGATAAAGCCTTAAAGCAGGAATTTAATCACTTTTCGTTCCCCACGCCAGATTTAACATGGGGAAAACAAGATCGTTTTCCGACTTCAGAACTCATGGAGTTTGATGAAATTTCAGGGTTAAAAACGGTAACTCAGGGGAACAAGCTTATCGTTGAGTTTCCCAAGGTTTCGTTTTTTACTCCCGGATCTTTTGTTCTGACGGATGACGGAGAAAAAATGCTTAAAAAAGCAGGTTATGTTTTAAAGAACTTTACAGGAAAGATGAGAATTGTTGTTCGAGGTTATACAGACAATAAGCCTGTAAAGATTAAGTCCAACCGCATTTACAAAGATAACCTTGAACTTTCGGCTTTGCGTGCAATTTCTGCGCTCCGCCTACTCAATAGTGAAGGTATCCCCTACCACCTTTTAAGAATTGGTGGATACGGAGAAACAGATAAAGGCAAAGCAATTACAGATAGTGAGATTAGAAAATACGATAGAAAAATTGTTCTTGTAATAGAACCATTGGATAACACAGAACGCGGCCTCGATAGAGAGCCTGCAAGTTCGAAGGAAGTGACACAATGAAACGCTTATTAATTATATGTATTCTAGCGGCAATCTCTGTGACAGCTTATGGGTCGCGGATCCCAGAAATTGAGCAGTACTACATAGATAAAGTTTCAAGCCTTTTAAAAACACGATTTCCTGAAACACCGTTTACGGTCTTTGTGCAAATTGATGCCGGTGACCGAAACAAAGACCATTCTCGTAAAAAAGAAATTCGTCGTGGTGATAATGCTATTGTTCAATTACCTTATCTTGAAGTCGAAGAGGAAGAAGAAATATCAGTATGGAACCGCACCGACATTCCCCTTGGAACCCTCATCGGTTTACTTGAAAAAGTTGCCATTCGTATACAAATTGATTCATCCGTTGGAGATATGGAATTAAAAGACCTTCAGGAAAATATTGCAAAACAACTTAAACTTGACGCCAATGCAGACATTATTGAAATTGCAAAAGTGCCTTTCAATATGGCAGAAAAACGCGCTCAACGTCTATGGATTGCATTCTCAGTGTTAGCGTCCATTCTTGCAACGGCGGGAGTTTTCTGGTGGTTATCAAAAGCCAGTGTTAAGTCGTTGGTTAAAGGACTTGCACAACCGATTTCTGAAATTGGAAAAAGCACCCAAGAATTTGCCAACAGCGCTCTAAATATTGCAGCTGATTTATCTCAACCCTCGTCAGTTGCGGATAGAGTAGAGTCCACCGACGACAAAGAACTTTCTTTAGGATCCAATCTTATTGAAATCCGAAAAAGTGCTTTAGAGTTATTACAAAGAAACGCTGAGATGTTTAAAAGCCCTGATGCGCGTTTTTTAAGTTTCCTTGAGCAACAAGGTCGGGATAATCCTACGGAAATGGGAGCAATCCTTGCTGAGCTCGATCAGGCTTCGATAAAATCGCTTTATAAATTCGGCTGGGGCGATTGGTGGTTTACGGCTTTAGCTTCCCCTGCACCGTTAACGCCTGCATCGATTAAAATTTTAAGCGAAATTGATCGATTGAGATTAAGATGGCATTTTAATGACGATGATAAAACAAAAAGCTCCAGAAACAAAGAGACAGGTATTATTTTTGGACGCCTTAATGAAAAGGAATTAGCAACGGTATTAAATGGAGTTTCGATTCAGGATGCAGAACCTCTGTTGCACTTACTCCCCCGCTCCCATGCATTGAGCGTTGCAAAAAATCTTTACCCAGGTCAATGGGCAACGCTTTTAGATAGTAAAAAGAAATTATCGGTCTTAAAAGAAGACCTTGTTGATAAGTTGTTAAAGAAGGCATTAGAAGTAAAGCCTCTCCGTGTAGAATCTGAAATTCAGACGTTTTTTGCTGACCTCGATTTAGTGAAATATCTTGAGGTTGCATCGCCAAGAGATGAAAAAGACTTTTATATGGTCCTACCAAATGATTCAAAAATCAAATCTGATCGCTTCCCGTTTTATAAAGTTTTTGAAGCTCCAAAAGAGGTTAAAAAGCTTATGGGTGGTGATATTAACGCAAAAGACTGGGCGTCAATTTTAGCAGGATGTGAGCAATCGGATTGCCGCTCGATGCTGGACGCTTTCTCAGATAGATTGAAGTTTGTTATTGAGGAGTACATTTCAGAAATTAATTATGAAACATTAGATAAGCATCGTGTTCGGTCTATTAGAAAGGCCATTATTAAATCTTACTTCAGAAACTCAACCCCTATGAAACAACAAGGTAAAGACAACAAAGATGATTCAACTAAGGTTAAAGCCGCATAACATTGCAGTACTATTGGTCGTATTGTGCTTGAGTCGTTTGGCTTATGGCGACTCCCTTGAGCGTGAAGCGCGATTTTTGTTTCAAGCTGGTACCTATGACTTTTCTGCGACCTCGAATGCACGTTCAGGGTCGGTTTCAGGTTTTGGCGCTTTTTCTTTCGGAGTGGAATACTGCTTCTTAGATAGCGTTGCAGCCAGTGCGTCCTATAATTACTTAAAGTCTGACGGATTCGGTGGTGATACTTCGATTGGTATTGATGCGGCCATTAAGTATTACCCTGTGACATACGCAGGCTATAAAAGAACTGAAGTAGGTCCACTCTCTGTTGAAATATCGCAGCTATGGCGTCCATACATTGGATTTGCAGTACGGCAGCGAGAGTTTGTGATTGTGTTAACGACCAATTACATTGGGTATGGTTTTTTTGCAGGGCTAGATTATCAGCTTCACAAAAGATGGTTTTTAAATGCTGAGGTTCGAATGGATCAATATTTTGGTGGAACTCAGGACGCCGAAGCCAAGATGACCAATATTCTTTTAGGCGTCGGTTATCAGTTTTAACTTCTTATACCGTAAGCTCTTTAATCTTTTGAAAGACATCCTTTAATTGGTAGCGCTCTTCGACTCTTTTACGCGCAAGCTTTGCTTTTTCTCGGTAATTCGATAAGTTGTTTACAACCTCCGTAATGCCTTCTTCGATGGCAGCAGCGGATTTAGGTTCAATCAATAAGCCATACTTGCCGTTATCTAAGATTTCAACGGGACCACCTGTATTGGTCGCTATACAAATTTTTTCGCAGGCCATGGCTTCAATTAAAACTATGCCGAAGGTCTCTTTGTAAGATGGCATGATAAACACATCTAAAGCCTTCATAATATTTTGCACTTCATTTGAAAATCCACGAACTTGGATAACTGAGTTTAAGTTATTTGAGATAATTTCACTTAAAATTTTCTTTTGAAGTGGTTCTTCACCGTAAGTATCTGCACCGACCAAAACATACTTTACGTTGCTGTGTTTATCTTTAAGATTTTTAACGGCTTCTATAAACTCCATTTGGCCCTTTTGACGGTCAAAGCGACCAATTAAGCCCACCAGAATTTCATTACCGCCCTCAACGCCTAGGGAAGTTCTCGTTTTTCTTCGAAGATCTGAATCCTGAGGTTCAGGTTGGAACTTCGAAGTATCCACACCATTCGGAATCACAACGTATTTTTCGGGTGGCACTGGGAGCATTTGCAACAGATGTTCTTTCTGAATGTTTGTGAGCGTGATGAGATGATCAAGGCTTCCGTAAATCATCCGATGGAACATTCCTTTTTTCGGATAATCTACAAACATTTGTGTGAAGCCAATGACTCTGACGTGAGGAAATTTCTTTTTCAGAAAGTATGTCAGCCAAAGGTCCTTAAGGCGATTAATAAAGATGACGTCGATATTATTGTCTTTAATAAATTTTTTAAGCTGTTTATTGTTTTTTCGAGAGTAGTAGTCGCGTCCTGAAAAGGTTATGACTTTCAGGTTGGCTTCCTTCGCCTTTTTTTCAATAAATTTTCTTGGTCGACAACCAACAAACGCGGTGTAGCCTTCTTTTTTAAAAAAGTCGGCGACTGTTACAGAATAAAGCTCAAGCCCTCCTTCTGAGGGCGATAAGCAAAGGCTGAGAATATTTTTTGTGTCGGACATTATTGTAGAATTTGTCTGATAGTCTCTCTGGTGTCAATATCCATTCCATGTGAGGCTTCCATAAGAACCTCTTTGATTTTTACAGACGGAGCTGCGTAAGAAAGTTGCTTCCAAACATCTTCACTGTTTGTTGAATAAATCTCATCAAGGTACTGAGGGTCTTGAACTTTTTTGTCCTTAGGAACTCTCCCCGTCCAAATAATTCCAACAATATCGCCCGTCACGCGATCTACCATCGCCGAGCCAGAATCACCATGGGATACATCGCAACCGTTTGCAAAAGACCAAACCTCATAATCTCCTGGGTTGAGATCATCAGGATCTGCCATGAAGCGAATGTCATTTGTTTCTGAGTAAACTATGCAGTCGTCATCTTGGTTTGCTACAAGAATTTGCTTTGGATTATTAGCAGTCCCATGACCAATAGTTAAAAGCTTTTGCCCCTTATAAGGCACGGTATGAAACGCCATGTTTCTTCCTTTACCTTCCAGAAGATGCTCTTGTGCTGCAGGTACCTCAATTGTAATAAGGGCAAAATCAACGTCAGACCATGAGCCTAAAAACCTCTTACATTTAAAGGTTTTATTGAGCATTGTGAAAGTAGCCCGTCCAGCTCGACAACTGCTTTCAGAAGAAATAACGTGGTAGTTTGATGCCATCACGTGCTCACCATTAAATTTACCAAGATAAAAAGCTGTCCCCGAACCAAACATCAACGAAAATTTTGCAGTTTGAATTGCGGCGATTTGAAATGCCTCATTTTGATTTTTCAGTGACTCTTTTGTGACTACTTTTTTCCCCCACTCTGGACCAATTTGATAGCGTGCATCGAGGCCAGATAGCATCGGCACATTTTTGCTGAGTGAATTGTAGATTTGTTCTGGCCAATTTCCCCAATGGGCATTGGCATTAGCTGGAGCTGTTAAAGTAACAGCTATTAAAAGCATTAATAATTTCATTGTTCCCCCTTAGATATTCTTAGTGAGAATCTAAAATTCACTTATCTAAGGCAAACATAAACGTATAAATATTATTTGACATTACGCAGTACCCGAATGTTTTGTTGATAGAGAGCGCAAAGAGGATTAATCAAGATTCTTTGCAACCAATCCTAAGAGAAGGAATTTACTATGAAAAGTTACGTCACCAAGAAATTGTCTGGTAAAGAGTATTTAGGGCACCCAGCAGGTTTGTTCGTCTTGTTCTTCACCGAGATGTGGGAGCGTTTCTCTTACTACGGGATGAGAGCACTTCTTGTTCTATACATGACAAAGTATCTTTTGTTTGAACCAGAGCGTGCAAAGACGGTTTTGGGCTACACGGCTTTAGAGGGCGTCCTTATTAGTGTGTTTGGTGATATGAACGTTCAGCAAATGAGTTCTCAGATTTATGGAATCTATACGGGACTTGTTTATCTCACTCCATTTTTTGGTGGTCTCTTAGCAGATAAAGTTTTGGGACAGTATCGGACTGTTTATCTCGGTGGTATTTTGATGGCCATTGGCCACTTCTTAATGGCATCAGAGCAAATGTTCCTTTTAGCTCTTTTATTCATTGTTTTGGGTAACGGAGCATTTAAACCTAATATTTCAACTCAAGTTGGTAACCTCTATCCCGACGGTGACCCAAGACGTGACCGTGCATTTACAATTTTCTATATGGGAATTAATTTAGGTGCTTTCTTTTCTCCTATTGTTTGTGGAACTTTAGGTGAAATGGTCGGATGGCACTGGGGCTTCGGTGCCGCAGGTGTCGGCATGATCATCGGGTTGATCACTTACTGGTTAGGTAGTGATCTTGTCCCGCATGACGTGATCGTAAAAGATGAGCAAGTAGAAAAACGTCCATTAACAAAAGATGAGTGGCAAAGAGTGTGGGCCCTCGGTGTCCTTTGCTTCTTAAATATTACTTTCTGGGCGATTTTTGAACAGCAAGGAAACACCCTTCAGCTTTGGGCAACGGATAAAACAAATTGGACTTTCTTCGGGATCAATATTCCGTCCACTTGGTATCAATCCTTTAACCCAGCATTTATATTTATCTTTGCTCCACTTTTAGCGATGGTTTGGGGCTGGCAGAACAAGCACGGTAAAGAGCCAAGCTCTGTCACAAAGATGGGTATTGGTTGTGTGCTTTGTGGTGCTGCTTACATCATTATGATTGCAGCAGCTCTCGTGGTGCCGGCTGATCAACGTGGAAGTGTGTTCTGGCTAATGGCTACAACTTGGACATTCACAATGGGTGAACTCTTCTTATCACCAATTGGTTTATCCCTTGTCACAAAGGTCTCTCCAAAACCGATCGTTTCTACAATGATGGGTATGTGGTTTATGTCTAGTTTCTTTGGAAACTACATGACTGGCTTCCTTGGAACATTCTACACAAAGATGACCCATGATAGCTTCTTCATGATGCTTGCAGCATTAGGTATCGGAACAGGGATTATCTTCTTTATCTTAAACAAGCCACTAAGACGCGCCATCGGAAACCTCTAAAAGGTACGCCGTACCTTTTTGTCTAGAACCGCGTTATAAAAGGACACTCTTCGGAGTGTCTTTTTTTATGTAAATTTTCCGGCGCCTAACTTTTCTCTCTAAATGCTGATATAGTTTAAGGAATTCGGAGGTGAGCTATTTATTCTCATTACTTTAAATATAGCGATTGGAAGGATTGCGATGTGCATGTGCAGGGCGTGTCCGCTGCAGGTATTGGCACAAGTCTCTATCTTCCAGAACTTAAAGTAACAATTGATGTGGCTCAAGGCATTCAGCCGTTAGCTCGTCCAAAAACTTTCTTAATAACTCATGCGCACATGGATCATGCGGCAGGGATTCCTTATATCATTTCACAAAAAGCGCTAATTAAAGCACCGCCTGCAACATTTTATATGCCTGAGGTTATGGTTGAGCCGCTAAAGAATGTGATGAAGGAGTGGTTTAAAATTGATGGTCATGAATATACATTTGAATTTTTGCCTGTTGAACCAGGTATTAAGTACGGATTAGGCAATAATCATTACTTTAAACCTTTTAAAACTTTCCACAGAATTCCTTCTGTAGGTTATACGATTTTTGAAACTCGACACAAATTAAAACAAGAATTTGCAAATTTGTCTCAGAAAGAAATTTTAGATATCAAAAGCCGTGGCGAAGAACTGACGGAAGAAATTTCGTTACCGATTTTTTCGTACACAGGAGACACAACTATGGATTTTTGGAAAGCAAACTCTGAGGTTCTAAATAGTAGAGTTTTATTTATGGAAGTGACCTATTGGGATACGAAAAAGTCCGTAGACGATGCTCGCAAATGGGGACATATTCACCTTTATGAAGTCATCGATAGGCTAGATGAATTTAAAGGCGAAAAGATTGTCTTCACTCACCTTTCAAGTCGATATTCCGTTGAGTATGCAAAAACGATTTTACAAAAACATATTCCAAAAAGACATTGGAACAAAGTCGATATATTTCCGCAGAGCACACCAGTTAATAGCAATCCTTAAGGGTTATTATGAAAAAGCTGAACGCTAAAACTAAAGCTATCAATGCCATTAATGAACACGGAATGTTGTTGGTATTTCCAATCAAAGGAAAACCAGAGTACAACTCCATTTGGAAAGTTCTCTATCCACGGAGCGAAATGCGGTGGGAATGGGATGAGTATGGAGATGACCGCGTTGCAAAGCTTTGGCACTTGCGCGCAGAACTCTCAAGTTCAAAAGAGGTCGTTTATAGTAAATGGCTTTTCGGCAGGGCTACGTTCTTTTCAAGAGAGTTTTTTAAAGCTGCCTATAAACTCTCACGAACAAAAGAACAAAAAAATTGGATGCCAGAATCCACTGAGATTTTGGAAACTTTAAAAATGGACTCTCCCCTTTCTACCAAGCAACTCAAAGAGGCGGTCGATCTCCAAGGCAAGTACCTTGCGCGGACCTACGAAAAAGCGATGAGGCCACTATGGCAAAATTTTGATATTATTGCCTGCGGCGAAATAGAAGACTCAAGCTTCCCATCACTTGCGATAGGCGCGACGGAAACAATCTTTGAAGACCTAGTAAAAGAAGCCAACGAACTATCCGAAAAAGAAGCCCAAAAAATCATAAAAGGTACGGCCTTCCCTTTTGTTTCGCAGCTGCTAAAAAGGGAGCTTAAATGACGCGCGGATAGACAAAAAGGTACGGCGTACCTCTTAGAGTTGGTAGGTTTTTAGGGTGTGGTTTTCGCCTTCTTGGCAGAGGAATATATAGGAGATGTTTTGATCCTTGGCGTAGAGTTTTCTTGGAGTGAGAGATTTACAGCCTTCTGCAAGTTCTAGGCTCCATTTGATTGGCGTTTTAATCATTCCGTCTGTAGCGGTGCTGGTGTGAACGTTTCTTGAGTTTATGTTAGAGGAATCCACATAAACTGCACCCTTTGTACCTATCACCTTCACTGGAAACAGCATATCGGTGAAGAATTGGCCTGGGAGATAGCTAAAACGATTGATGGGATCAATGGATGTTTTCACGCTCCCCGTTGCTTTATCGATAGTATAAAGGATAAAGCTTTCAACGCCCTCAACTAATGCGCTGATAGAGTTGGAGTCTTCGTGGACATTTAAGAGCGATACAATTCCATTCTGAGCACTGTTGGATATGAGCTTGTAGTCTTGAACCCTAGCTGTTCGAGTGTCTAAGATAAAAAGCCTTGCCGTATCGTTTTTATAAATTCCAAAAAAGCTGACTTGGTGGTCTCCAAGTGATCTCACCATATGGAAGCGCAAATCCACTGGCGGAAGATCAAACGCTTTGATTGCAATATCATCGCTATTCATGTCAAACGTCGCCAAATAATATTTGAGATTCGCAGCCACCCCACTACTAAAAAACACTTCAACATATGAACCAAAAATATCAAAGTTTAATAAACTAATTTCCTCATCAAATTGAGCATTGATTTGCTTTCTGATTTTGCCCATCCGAGATTCGTTGGTTAAAAGTCTCGTTTTGAGCTCAACTTTGCCTTCCTTTAGTGTGGGCATAAAATAATAAATCCCCTTGTTCACCTGTGTAATTCGGTCAAAAGGATCAGGGTTTAAGTCGGCTTCAGGAATTTGTCCTTGGGACCAAAATATCGGAAGCGCCGTAGGTCCGAAAGTCTCTGAGTTCCAATCTACAAAATGCAAACTTTGTTGATTCAGTAGAATTCCCTGGTCGACAAAGTTCCAGATGGAGCGTTCACCCTCTTGTAGCCTTAAGTTTTGATTAAAAATGAAATGCTTAATACTCATTTCATCTCCAATTTTGATTATAGCGGTCACAAAGTATTCTGGGATTCCGTCATTGTTTAGATCACGTCTTACAAACCCGACATTCGGAAACAGCAGATATCCGTTTTTAATAAAATAGGTTCCAGACACTTTTAACTGAGAGCCGTCCAGTCGGTATAAAGAAATCGTCAGCCCCTCATCCGCTTGAGTTTGAGAGTAAAATTCCGCATCTAGGTCTTCAGTGTCATAGTCTCTTACAGATAGGAGTTCAGAAACGTTCGCAAAACGAAGCATCTCAGTGAGATGCTCTGTCTTTAGAGCAAGTGTGCTTTGATGCTGATACTTTGAAGTTATGCCATTGGTGATGACCTCAACTGTGAAAGTCAGTTTGTTATTCTCTGATAAATCTTTAGCGTAACCAGAAATACTTAAAGTAGCCCTTTTGCTTTTATTAAGTGTTCCGAGTTGGAATGAGGATTGTTTAAAAGAGACATTAGAGCTGTTGGGTATGAGACGAATCGTGACTTGCGCAGCAGAGTTCCAGTAATTTTTAATAGGTAAGGTAAATTTAAATTCTTTTGTATTGGCATTTACAAAAACCTGGTCCAAGTTTTTTAAAATCGGCCGCACCACAGGTTGCGGTTTTATTTTAATAGCATTAGCAATTTGTAATAAACCATTTAATGCATACTTTTGATCCCAAGTAAGATCATTTTTGGTCGACGCAAAAAGCCTAGCTTTGATTTCATCGGCCGAAATATTCTTAAATAAGGATCTTAAAATTGCAGCTGCGGCACTCACAAATGGGGCTGATTGACTTGTTCCTGATGAGATATTGTATTGTCGTAGACCGAAGTTTTGCGGCATCAGCATGGGCGGCCATAAGCTTAAAATCTCTTCACCTGGTGCCATGATATCAACTTGCCCGCCATAGTTTGAAAAGCCTGGAATATCTCCGCTTAACCCCGTAGAGCCTACGCAAATGACACCTTCGTAAGAACATGGAATTACCCGTAGTCCGTGGCCATCGTTACCTGCTCCTGCGACCACGGTGATATCTCGATCAATTGCACGTTGTATTGCCTTTTGCACAACCTCTAGATCAATTGCCAGAGGCCAGCCTAGACTGAGATTGATCACATCGACATTCTGATCAACGGCATAGTCAATGGCCTTAGCAACTCGACCAACAAAATTGGCAAGGCTAGGTTCATTTCTGTTCCCGTAAACCTTTAACGGTAAGATTTTAATATTATCTGCAACACCTGCAATTCCTTTAGTATTTGATATGTGGGATGCGATAATACCTGCAACGTGAGTTCCATGACCGACGTCATCTAAAACATTTTTTTCTAACTTCTCGTTAGGTGCTGTGAAATTAAATCCCTCTAGGACATTATCTTTAATATCTTCATGAGTTGTTGAAATTCCCGAATCAATTACTGCTACAATGGTCGTTTTTCGATTTTTCCCTTGAAGAAGCTCTTGGAGTTCCTTCCACTGAATATCAAAGCCAGGTTTGGACTGCACAGTAACAGGATGAATATCGTCAATGTCTCGGTAAAGAGTTTGACCGTGGTTATAGAGTCCCCATTGATAATTGCTAAATGTATCATTGGATGCAGGAGTTCCTCTTGAAGGCTCAAGAGCAAACGCGGTCATTGAAACTAAAGTTATGAATAAAAAAAGCTTCATCTTATATCCTGTTCATCAACCAATAAATAAAAAATTCGCTCTCAGTAACACCAATCTTCATTTGAATATCTTTAAGAGGACCAGAGCCTTTCTCACTTCCGATTCGACCTAACGTGTGCGAAGAAAGACCCTTATCTTCTTTTTCATCACCCGCCCTGAAGCCATAAACATGAGAGCGAACAAAAATATTATCTTCTCCGCCAAATAACTTATAGAAATCATGGGTTGGCAAAAGCTTTTCAGCAAAAGTCACAAATTCTGACATGTATTTTACCGTGGCTTCAACATCACCTGCGTGGTACGCGTTTTTGAATTGCTCAAACATTTTTATACACAATCTATGAAAGCGGGCATTCCGCATTTTTTCTCTTTCAGCAGCGTCCCTGATTTTTGTCCCTGTTCTTGGAGGCTTTGGGCGGTAATTGGGATCATACCCGTGGGCTTTTAGAATGTCTGATATCTGCTCTTTAGTGAAAGATAAGAGGAATAAAATTCCGCGCTCATAGATATTCGCGCTCACACCAAAGGTGCTAAGTTGTATTTTGTCCGTGGACAAGAACTCGGATGGATGGAAAAACTCATATTTAAAGCGACCATTAATATCTGTAATTAAATTCAAGATATTTTTTTGTGAGATGCTCCAGTTTCTCCATCTATAAGAAAGGCTCACAAATGGATCTTGAATGCTATTGTCTGATGTGATCTCTGATTCAAAAGCAAAATGTTGAGAGACAGAGTTTCCGTAAATGGAATCTGCAGGGTCTCCACTATTGTTTGATTGCAGCATGATGTCTTCTTCGCTGTATTCTTTTAAAAGGCTATTGATAACATCGATGGCAAGGGCTTCGTAGTTTCTGCCTTTTCTTTTCCCTGTTGTGTATCTTACAAAATCTTTTTGATATCCTGTTGGATGTTGTACTGAAATCAAGTCTGAAGTGTTTTGCTTTGTCGATCTCCAGACAAAGAAACTTCCTTGGGACAACTTCTCGCGGAATTTATGCTGTATTATGTAAGGGTTTTGAAGAGTGTTGAGTTTATCGAGCTTCGAAAAGAGAAGCGCTCTTGAAAGGGCTTTGATGTTGTCTTCAAGTACTGGGTTGGCTTCAGGATCTTCATTGATATTTAAAGCATAGAAATTGGTTTTTGCACGTCCTGCGCGGTTCGTAAGAGTATAAGTTAAGAATGGAACATAAGCTTGTAGACCAATATAAAATGATCTTGCATTCATATGGGCAGGATCTTTGTAGATTTGAATCGTGTCTTCGTCGCTGCGATAGATATGAATTCTTGATAAGAGATTTTGGCTAGCGCTCCAGGCAGTAACTAAAGCAAGTCGGCTCGTAAGGCCAACAGATGGACTTGCGCTTAAGCCTGCGCCCAAAGTTGTCGAAATAATAATGGATTCCCCTACGTTTAAGCTTTGTTTAAGGTCCGATGCAATCTCTTGAAGTTTTAAAGCCTGCTCCTCAGGTTCCATTTCTTGATAATCTTTAGAGAAAACTTCAGAGAGTCGCGTCCCGATATTTCCTTTAAACTTTGGTACGAGAATATTTCTAAATGGTTCTTTGAGAGCAAGTTTAATACTTTTAATTGGTTTTAAGTGAGCATAGGTTCTATTGATAAAACCTTTTGTTCCACCTTGAAAACCTACTTTAGATGGCAAACCGTCTGCCCCGATATACCATCCTGCCTCAACACTAAATCCTACAACGTCGGCCAATTGGACTAAATTATCAGTTCCAAGGTAGCTACCCGTTACGATTTCGCGAGATGCAATGATATTGCCGTCGTAGCGTGGAAATGACCAAAAACCGAAGGGAGTCTTTGAAACTTTTCCTGTTGATATAAACTCCGCAAACTGTTTTGCAGAGATGTCCAGTTGGTGGTCAAAAAGCTTCCATCCCAGGTCGGTGCGTGGAATAAAGCGAGCATTGAATTCTGTGACGAGGTTTGTGATAAGGTTCGTTGTTGCTTTTGATCTAAAGAATGCAAAAATCTCATCGCCAGATAATGGAGAGTCTGGGTCTCCGTAAGCAAAGTTTTGAACGTAGCCAGCCCAGTGTTGCTTCTCAAGTTTTGGAACGTTCGTATTGACGGTTATTTCAGAGGCAATGCTTTCAAGATTCAAAAACTTTCGTAAGAAGTTTCTTCTCGATATAATTTTCTCAATTAAGATTTCTTCAACCTCTTTTGGGTAATGCGCTTCACGAACAATTAGAGTGAAGTCTTCGCGGGTAAGCTTAAGGATCCGACGTGTAATCCATCTTGCGTCCTCATAGGATGTCGAAAACTCTTGTGCATCCTCATAAGGCAAGGAAAGTTGCTCGTTAAATATTTTCCCTGGAACCCAGCTAAAAGTATTCACACTTTCAGAAACATCTAGCAGATTGAATGGAACAAGTAGAGCGTTTAAAACCCGTCGGTTTTGGATCACCTCACCCGTCATGTCGCCGCGGGCGAGGTTATAAAAAGTGTCATCGGCATCAGCAAAAATAACTGCATCTTGGATTGTAATTTGGTTTGGGTTTTTGTTCACAACCCAACGTTGGGAATCTAGGAATGTTCTATCAGTTATGGCTCTTTCAAATTCATCACGGGTAAAGTCATCTTCAAAATTTAAAGCAAGCGTCGGTGCCCAAACAATTGGCTCTACATTATATCCAATTTTCCGAAGCAAGTTTTTGCGGAGTAACACATTGTGTGAGCGTGATTCTAGGCGAACTCTAAAAACCCTTAACTGACCTGTGGAGTCTGTTTGAGAGATTGTAAAGCCCATACGGCCAATGCTGTCTGGGCTATAAGCCAAAAATTCAACTGGACGTGATGTATCAAGCGCAATTGTTTTATCTTTTGAAGTTATATCCTTCGGGTACTGATCTTTCCACAGGATTGAGGTTTCATCGGGATTAAGAAGCGAAAGATCTGGGATCTTACCAGATTGCTGAAGTTGACGAGCTTCATCTGGCAAAAGGTGCTTACCGTTATAAACAAGATCACTTGCAGCGGGTCTTTGGTTATTAAGGGGAATAAGCCCTGGGATATCGCTAACCGAGTTCGCAAATGCGAGTGCTGAAATAAGTAAGCTTAGAATAATTAAAAAAGACTTTTGCATGGTTACCCCAATAAGGGTTTAGCATGTTCTGATAGGATGAGAACTCAAAAGAAAATACGTTGTAAATTTTGTTGAACCTAAGGTCTTAAACGGTCGTAGAATATATAAAAAAGGGAGGCTGTCGACCTCCCTTTTTCTCTCTAATACATTCGTTAAATTGTATTAGTTCATGAAGACATCTTTAATAAGCTTATTCATGTTTTCAGGGCCCATTCCAGTCTCTTGAGCAGCCTTTTGAATTCTGTCATTTAGAGATAAGATGTTGCCGCTCTTAAGGTCAGATTGGAATTCAGTGATTGTTGAACCTGTGAGTCTTTTTGTGAAGTTATCAAAGTCAGCCATTTTGTAAGTACCTTCAGGCTTGCTTTGAACGTTGTAAGCAAATCTTGCGACTTCAAGAGATTTTTCTTCGCTTAAGCCGTATTTTGCATGAACTTTTTCAGCTGCTTTTACGATGGCAAGGTCTTGCTTGAAAGCTTTAACAACACTTAAGTTCTTGCTTGAAGCTGCTGCTTTTTGAAAGCGAATGCCTGTGTACCAGTCGTAGTATGTATTTCCACTCTCTGGGACAAGGTCGTAATAGAATTTGTAATTGTAGAAGTTCACGTAGCTAGAAAGGTTTTCTCCGGCATTATAATTCCCGATATAATAGGCATCATAAGTTCCGTAATCATAGTCATAGACAACGATATAGTCATATTGAAGAGTGTTCGTCTTAACGAGGGAAACATCCCAGCCAAGATCAATGTTAACCCTTCTGACAAATTCTTTAGCAACCTCTGAGTGAGACATATAGTATCCACCAGTAGAAGTGCTACCACCTCCACCACCACATGCGATCATTGTTGAGAGTGCTAGCACTGCCAACAAGGCTTTAAAAGTTTTCATTATTCCCCCCCTTAGTTGTTTTTGTTGGTTCTTAGTTAGAAGACTTTAAATCCTCAGGTCAACTCTTCCCTAAAACTCAAAATCTTTCCAAAGTGCGCCATTTCGCCACTCTTTGGGTTTCATCTACAGTATATTGCAACTGCGATACCAACTTTTTTGGGGACATTGAGACACCAGATTTTCAAATGATGACACGAAGCTAGACAAAAAGGTACGGCGTACCTTTTAGGTGGTGCCCCGGGTCAGAGTCGAACTGACACGCCCGTTTAACCGAAGCCCAGGATTTTAAGTCCTGTGCGTCTACCAATTTCGCCACCGGGGCATTGAGTGAATTACCTAGCAAATACTAGATAATTGGTAGGAAAACGAATTTTTAAAATTAATGATTTAGATAAAAAAAGTCACCCAATTCTTTTGAAAGGGTGACTTATGACAAGGTGTTGCAGTTCAATGGTGCCAGTTTACTTAGCAGCTTGCCCTGCGAAGTCACCTCTTAACTGGAAGAGTTCGTCGTGAAATTCCCCAATCGCAGCTAAAAGAATATGCTCTGGCCCCAATAACCCTGTGAGTGATTCAACCACTGTTTGGACAGCATCATTTTGAGCGTTCTTAAGCGCAATATATTCGTCACCTCGTAGAACGTCGCTTTTAAGGGGAATCCCATAGCCTCGCTTTACTGAGGATTCGGCAAACGGCATTAACTTATTATGAATCTCAGAATATTTGTCGGTTGCATTTCTGATTTTTTGCCACTGCTCTTTGCTCACGTTGATATCTTTTGGCATTTCTTTAACCTTGCGATCTTTATTGGGATAAGCAATCGCATAAGCCAATTGAACTGCTTTAGTTCCAACTTCAGCTGCACGCTTATTGTATACGTGGAACATTACTCGGTAGAAGTGAAGTACGACTTTTCTCTGCTCTGGAGGGGTTTTAGCTTGAGCCATTAGACGATCATATCGTGCTCTAATTTCTGAGAAGGTCCCTTCAAGGACTTCAGTTCTTTGCTCTGGTGTGATCTGGTTAAGATCCTCTGGTACTTCCTCGCCTTCCCATTTAAAATCAGGAGTTGCAAGGTCTAACCATCTTTTGATTTCTTTCTTGGCAACTTTGAAGTCAGGGTTCGGGCTACCTTCCATTGCCATAATTTCACGAACCGCATCTTCAATGAGAAAAACTCTGGAAATTAATGCGCTCTCGTATCTGCCAGCTTCAATGGCAGCACGTCTTTCATCATATTGCTTTTGGTTCCGAATCTTACCTACGCCGAAAATCTTTCCAATTAATCCAGGTGTTTTTTCGTATTGTCTTACTTCAGACTCATCAATGTATCCCAGCCGGCTAAGTCTTTTATTAATATCGCTTGGTTTTAAAACTCCCAGCGCAAGGACTTCAGGATCCGTTGAGGACATTTGATAAAGCCTCATAGCCTCGTCAGCGCAGTTGTTGGACACGAACTTATAGTTCCCATAATAAGCCCAGTAACTTTCAAGGGAAGCATAGATAAAGCGACGCTTCTGATCTTCTGGCATCACATCGACGAAGCGGCCCTGTTCATCGGTATATCCTAAAGGCATATTGAATAGGTGGCGTAGTTCGTTATCGCCATATTCATCCATGAGATCGTAAAGAGAGCTCGCTAAGAACTGCGACGGATATCCACCAAAGAAGCCCCTTGCTCCGTCTAGCATCATTTGATTCACGTTTGCTCTTGGGTTGATGACAAGGTCATGGTCAATAAGTTTGTCGCAACTCGCAGAAACACTCATATTCGGCGGACAGACAACAATCCTAAACATAGAGTGACCGAAGCCACCTATTCCACCACCCATAGATGCTCTCATATAGTACACGTTATAAACATGGTCTGGGTTTAAATCATAGCTAATAAGATGTGTTCTTGTCACAGGTACAGCAATTCCTGTTTCAGGATCCGTATCAGTGTCAGCGTGGGACTTAGGGATTAATAATTCAGTATTCACTTTACAGTTTCTAACATTTGCAAGCGGATCAGCTTTTAAAGTCCCAGAGATATAATTATGCAGAAGCGGTCTTCTACAAGCGTACTCTGGGTCTAAAAGAAAGAACTCTAAGTTATAGGCAAAATGATCACCAGTATCCCCTGCATACTCGTAGGGCTGAACAGCTCGTGGCCAAAATGCATACATTAACTTTTTATTATTCCAACCAGCAATAAACCGATACTGTGGATTTTCGGATAGCTTGAGCGTTTGACGGTCTCGACGTCTGGATTCAAATGAATTATTAAAAAAATGTGCAACGCCGTTGATTACCGATGCTTGAGCCAAAGTATATACATTCTTATGATCACAGTCATAGGTCTGAGCAACACTCTTTCCACGAAGGATCGGGTCTACTAATGCATAATTTACGACGATTTCATTTTTTGAAGTGTATGAGTGAAGTTGTTGGTTATAGCGAATACTGGTTTTTCTTTTTTGAACTGCTTTGTACTGACTGATTGCACCTTTTCCTTCGACCATGGAATCAACAACATTGGAACAGTTAGGTAGAACAACTTTATTGTCTTTATCAATTATTTCAAATCGTACTTTGATTGGGGATTCTGAAAGCCGCTGTTTAATTGAATCTGGAATGATCTTTTCGGTATCTTGAATAAATCGGTTTATACGTTCGACTGCTTGAGGATGTAGCCCGCTAGGATCAAGAACTAATAAGTTTGCGGATGCTAAGTTAAATGAAAAAAGTATGAAAAGAACAGAAAAGATCTTCATAAATTACCCCACTAAAGTTGGATAATTTATATTTCATCAGCTGGGAAATTCCCATGAATTACTGCGTCATTGGCAATTTTTACAGAGTGTATTCACCATAAAAAAGGCCCTACATAGTAAAGCCTTCTTAAGTTTGATTAGGCTTTAGCTACACTCACTTAAGATAAGTAGCTTTAGCGCCTAAGCAATTTTTGAATTACAGACCTGCGTATGCAGCCATTGCTTGGAAGTCTTGAACTGCATCGATAGCCGCGTTTAGGTCAAAAGAAGCATCTTGAGTGAAAGCTCTAGCTGTGTAGAGGAATGACTCAACTTCTCTTTCAATTTCGTATTCGTCACCGAAAGCTGCCGCTTGTTGAACTCTTTCATATTTTGCGAAAAGTGTTCTTTGGCTAGTAACAGATGCAGAAACAGTGTCAGAAGAAGCACCAGTTGCTGCTGAAACCTGTCCTGCAGATACTGAAGCACCGTCAACACTAGCTTGTGCAACGTTATAAAGAGCTAATGCAACGTTTTTAGATGCAACTGAGATATACTCACCAGCTTCAGAAGAAGAAGCACCAGCGTTCTTTGTTTTTTGACCAACGTAAGAAGCAGCATCTTTTGTAGCATTTCCTACTGTAGTTGCATTTTCAGAAACAGAAACACCAGCTTTTTGAATAGCACCTTTAGTTGCTTTAGCAGCGTTACCTGTAGCTTCAGAAGAAGAAACACCAGCGTTCTTTGTTTTTTGACCAACGTAAGAAGCAGCATCTTTTGTAGCATTTCCTACTGTAGTTGCATTTTCAGAAACAGAAACACCAGCTTTTTGAATAGCACCTTTAGTTGCTTTAGCAGCATTACCTGTAGCTTCAGAAGAAGAAGCAGCACCTTGTTTTACAGTGTCGACTACTGCATTTCCAGCATTAGTAGAAGCTTGAGCTGCTTTATCGCTAACTCTTAGCATTGCATTCCAAACTGCAGTTGCGCCATTAGAAATGGTTGCCCCAGCGTTTCTTGCAGTGTTGCCAGTTGCACGAGATACATCAGTAGTACCTTGCGATGATGCTCCCGCAGTTGCCTTTATTGATCTAGCAATATCTTTTGTTGCGTCAGTTGAAACTTCAGCGGCGTTTGCGTTTACAGCAAGAGCTAAAGCAGCAACTAATGCTAATCCTTTTGTATTAACCATTTGAATGGCCTCCCTATTTTTTAGTGTTCTGGATTCAGAACTTGTTTGTTACCCGTTTAAAACTTGGCAAAAATTAATAATGTGTTGCGAAATATTCAAATTCGATCGGGCGGATTTACCTAATTACATCTGCTTGAAATGACCTCTGAGGTATTTTTTACCGATGCTTTGCTCAGTTTTAATTTGTATAGACAGGGGGTTTTTGGGAGGATGAGAGGCGTAAATTAGGGGTTAAATCTATGAAAGTACAGTATTTTACATTTATAAAGGCCGCTCTTTTGAGCCTAATAGCAGTGACGCTCCCCTTCGCCTTGGTTGAACAATTCATCTATATGGAGGTAAAAAGCACCCCTAATAGGCTTACCTTAGGTGTTTTAGGAATTTCGCTATCTTTAATTGAAACCGTTCTGGTCTTTTTAGCGCTAGGCCGTACCCTTCATGTTCTAAAAGGAAACCCAATTGAGTTTAATCCTTACTTAAAAAAATACCTACGCGATTTGGTTATAGAAACCTTTCGAGCTATGGGAAGAGTCGCAGTAGGCTTTTTGTTGATCGTGCCTGGAATCATCCGAGCCACTCAGTATTATTTGATTCCGTTTATTGTCCAATTTGATGAAAAATACCAAAAAGGTGAAATCGAGGTTTTAGAAGAAGCTAAAACCTTGCTTAGAGGGCGTTTCCTCAGGTTTTTCGGGGTGCTGTGCTTGACTCAAATCTTTATGTTTGGGATACAAATTGGGGCTATAAATTATAGTTTATTTGTAGCTCCGCTCGAGTGGGCATTGCTCTATATTGTAGAGTTAGTCCTACAAGCGGCGGTATTTTTGTATTTTTACAATTACTATAAAAAGCTAAAAGCTTTATAAACAGAGGTTTAAAAATGGCGTTACGTTTTTCTTGGAAAGATATCCCTAACAGAGACAAAGCACTGACATTTGATGACGTATTGCTTGTTCCAAATAAATCTGACGTCCGATCACGAAAAGATCCTGACCTTTCTACTCGATTCACAAAAAGTTTAAATATCAAAATTCCTATTATGAGTTCAAACATGGACACCATCACAGAGCTTGAAATGGCAAAGGCCATGAGTGACTTAGGTGGTGTGGGTATTCTTCACCGCTTTATGACTATTGAAGAACAAATAAGCCAAGTCCAACAACTTAAAGCTCTTAATCATGAAGTCATTGCCGCAAGCATTGGTGTGAACCAAGATTATAAAGAGCGTGCACAGGCATTGGTTGATGCTGGAGCAAATGTTCTAACTGTCGACATTGCTCACGGTCACTCTATCCAAATGATTGAGACCGTGAAATATTTAAAAGATACCTTCGGTGAAAAAATTCAAATCATCGCAGGTAATATTGCAACTCCAGAGGGAACTCTTGATCTCATTGAAGCTGGTGCTGACGCTATCAAAGTCGGTATCGGGCCAGGATCAATGTGTACGACTCGAATTATCACGGGCTGTGGAGTTCCTCAGTTAACTGCCGTTGCACTTTGCGCAGAGGCGGCAAACTCAAAAGGGATTCCTGTTATCGCCGATGGTGGCATCAAGACCTCAGGAGATATTGTCAAGGCTCTTGCAGCTGGCGCAAGCTCGGTCATGTTGGGTAGCATGCTTTCTGGAACTATTGAGACTCCAGGAGAAATTAAAAAAGGTCAGAAGATGTATCGGGGAATGGCGTCCAAGGCTGCTCAAGTTTCTTGGAGGGGTGAGCTTCCAAAAGGTATGGCTCCAGAGGGCGAATCCACTTTTGTTGCTATTAAAGGACACGTCAGTGATGTCATCAACGAAGTCTGTGGCGGTATCCGATCTGGTATGAGCTATGTGAACGCAACTTCCATTAGCGACGTTAAAAACAACGCATACTTTATGGAAATGAGCTCTTTCGGTCGCCTGGAGTCAGGTGCCCACGGTGTATCTCAGACTAAATAAAAACTAGTCATCTCACATTCAAACATCTAATAATGAGTAGCTTTTCATATTGATATGGAAAGCTCTCAAAACTGAAGATCTAATTGTCAGCTGAAAAATTATTTAATTGTTTTCGAAAGATATCAAAATGAGATTCGGTGCAAAATCCATAGCTTAGAATGTCTCATAAAAGAGCAACTTTCATAATCCCCAGTCAAATAGCTAGTTTATGACCTTGGTTGAGTTTTCGACCAAAGTACCGAAAAATACTTCATAAGGTAATAGAGAAATCTGTATGTACGCACTCTCCCTCTAATTATCCTTTAAAGCGAAGAACAAATCTTTGTTTTTTTGGAGTGCTGCATATGAAAAAGATAAAATACTCATTCTTAATAGCTTTTCTAATCTCATACATGTTTGTACTTACAAGTTGTGCAGACAAAAGCGCAGACATTTCCATTCTGTCTGATACCCAAGAATTTTATCAAACTTCTTCTGTAAATAATAAACTCGATATTCTCTTTATGGTGGACTCATCTGGTTCCATGGCTGAAGAGCAACAAAACCTCGCAGATAACTTTAATGCTTTTATTCAAGACTTCGTTACGAAAGGTTATGAGTACAATATTGCAGTGGCAGCAACAGATGCTTGGCAGTATGAGTACAATCAAACGGCTTCAACTTTCAAAAGAAACGTCCAGTTCAGAGATGGTAACGTCTATACTGGTGGACCAGCTGACAATTCTGGCGTTTATCTTATAACTAACGACACGCCAGATGTGATCAATACATTTAGTACTAACGTAAAGGTGGGTATTAGTGGCAGTGGTGATGAAAGAGCTTTTGATAGTATTGTTCAAGCCCTCACCTCACCTCTTAATGCTCCTCATAACTTCAGAAGAGACGACGCATTCTTATCTATTATTATTATTTCTGACGAAGAAGACTTTTCACGAAATAATCCATCAGTAAATGGTTGCACTGGATCACCGTTTCCAGATGCATGTAAAGAACATAACCTAAGACCAATTTCAACTTATACAAATTTCCTAGATAACTACACGTACAGTAATCCTTCAGACAGAAAATACTCTGTCAATGCGATTGGAATCTTTGACCAAGCTTGCCTTAATCAGAACCCAAGTTCGGGTGGACACATGGGACTAAGATATGCTGAGCTTGCAGATCAAACTAATGGTGTTATCGGCAGTATCTGTGATTTAAACTTCTCTGAGACTTTAAATGCAATCCAAGCAAATATTTCGGAGTTATCGACTCAGTTTCGCTTAAATAGAACTCCAATTGTAAGTTCTATTGTTGTAGTGATAAACGGGGTCAGTATTCCGCAAGATACGAGTAATGGCTGGACTTATAATTCTACTAATAACAGCATTGTGTTCCACGGAAGCGCAGTTCCACCTCAAGGTGCAAGCATCCAGATCACTTTTGATCCGACAACACTAAACTAATTAGGATATTAAACCGTTAATACATCCAAGGAGACAATCCGTTCCGACACAAAATAACTTATTAATCAGGGGGAAATATGTGGTACGTAAATAAGTTAAAATTTTATGTGTTGGCACTTCTAGCGATAGGATTAGGTGCCTGTGCAGATAAGAGCGCTGATATTTCGATCTTATCGGATTCCGACACATTCTACCAATCGGCTTCAGTCAATAATAAGATTGATATCCTTTGGATGATTGATTCATCAGGATCAATGGCCCCCTACCAGCAAAACCTTGCTGATAACTTTAACTCCTTTATGTCAGACTTCGTAACGAAAGGTTACGATTATAACATGGTGGTTGCAGGAACTGATGCCTGGATCAGAGAGGTTAATTACCGCCACAACACCTGTGGAAGTAGCAATAACAGCGGCAATCCAAATGTTCGTTACTACTCTTCTGCAGACTGTGCAATCACCCATGCAACTTATGGTGACCTTACTCACTTCCGAGATGGTGACATTTACGGATCGGTCGGACAGCCACAGACGCGCTCAGGAACGTATCTATTAACCAGTGCTATGAATCCTGCAACAGTCTTGTCACTCTTTCAAACCAACGTCAAAGTGGGCATTCGTGGTGATGGTTATGAGCGCGGCTTCCAAAGCTTAAGAGCGGTCTTAAGAAGAAATGAGTCTGGAGCGCCAGCGTATAGCGGTGAGACCCACACTGTACTTTCTGACTTTAGAAGAGACGATGCCTTTATGGCAGTCATCGTTGTTGCAGACGAAGACGATCAATCGACACGAGCAAACGGAAATAGCTACGGAACAACATCATATCGCAACGCCTTTATGGATTTCATGGATGCGTACACATTTAGCTCTGCGGGAAATAGAAAGTACAACATTTCAAGTATTGTTGTGGAAAGCTCAAACTGCCCTGGACGAGATCCAAGCTCTTCAGTCGGTACACGTTATATGGCTGTAGCCGATGCAACTGACGGTATCGTAGGAAGCATTTGTGATACGAACTTTTCAAGCAAACTCTCAGAGATTTCGAGTAAAATTGTTGAGTTATCGACTCGATTTAAACTCTCTCGTGAACCAATACCATCGTCTATCGTAGTAAAGGTAAACTCTGTTGAGATTCCAAATAACCCGACAAACGGTTGGACTTATCTTGCAGACTCAGGTCATCACTTTGTGGTGTTCCACGGCTCAGCAACACCTCCACAGGGTGCTGCAATCCAAATCGACTTTGACCCAACATCACTAAACTAATCTAGACTTATTTAGGGTGTCCATTGTTCCGAAATATAGGAACATAAGGACACCCAAACTTTGGCAAAACCCTTCCGGCAAAAACGATATCTTGGCTTATTTCTGTTCTTTTTTATTGTTGGCACAATATGGGGTCGATTTTTTTATTATGGAGAGGCTACTACAAAATTATTTTCCGACGAGTCCCTCACCTTCTTAGCCCCTGCTCAATCCTTGCCACGCGAGATTGTTGAACACTACGAGGCTGATTTCGGGGTCACACTAAATATTATTGAATACTCTGACCTGCGCGATTTTATTGAAAAGCTTTGGGATAACTCAGTTGATCTTATTATATTTCGCTCAGAACATGCCGACGACATTACCGATCTTTTAGCCGCTCTTGATAAAAAGAAGGTCAAGGGTTTTGATCGTATCTCAGTTGATTTTAAAAACTTACATTCTGATTCTGGGAACACTCAAACCATCCCGCTTTACTGGGGAATTGAAAATGTTAAGTCTAAAAAACCACAATTATGGATCGAGAGTGTTGGAATCGCTCAAAAATCGAAAAACAAACCACTTGCTTACGAACTTATTAACTATCTTTTAGAACCCGAAGTTGTGGTCACAACAATCCGAATACGTCAGGTGGCTTCAACAAACCGCATGGTTGAAAACAATTCCAATGTTCAGTCCAAGTGGAAACCTTCGTATATACGAAAGATATCTATCAAGAATCTATCCGTTCAAGCTTCTCGTTAATGATTATATGAACCTGTAGGATGGTGCTTTGTCCTTGTTGCGCCAAATTTCATTGTCGAACCCGAAAAGTTGTATTCATTCGGATAAAGGCTGCGGCGCATACTTGTGCTAGTGATTTCAGGATATACTGTGGCAAAAAGATCAGCAAAAAATGAGTTATCATTGTTGCCACTTCTATAAGCTAAGGTTGTCGTAATCTTATTTACATAATACTGAGCAAGACCATTGGTAAAGTAAGTCACCTGAGATTCAGATGCTAAAGCAAAACTTGCACTAGGAAGATGTCTGTTTTTCATTTTGGTGGCAGCTGCTAGGAAAGCAAGTAAATCGTTACAGGTATTTGTAGCAATGGGCTGGCCGTCGTTATAAAAGCAATTTTTATTATCATTAGAGACCGTAACACCTTGGTGAACCATTTTTACGGTTTCAGAATAAGGCTTGTTCCAAAAACCATTATAGTATCTGTGCGCTAGGCAAAGTGCTATTCGCTGAACACCCACGTCGCTAGAATACTGAGAGCCCGTCACCCCTTTAATCGGCTTACTGACTGCTCCGTTGATCCCGCAACCACTTCCCTGTGCGATGGCTCGAAACGGAATCGTGTGTTGGCTACCCATAAAGTAAATGTCGTTATTTGTATAAATACTAGCTGAGATATCTTCTGTGGCACCCAATAGCCAACGAATAATAAAAGACCTAGTGCCAAATCCGTATCGGTTTTCACCTGAGGTCACAAGTGGATCCGTGTATTCCTGCGCTGAAGTCACAATTCTGTACGCTTGAGTATAATCGTTTGTTCCGCTTTGTGCTCCGTCAAGAGCTCCTGTGACTTCACTGTTTGAGAAGTTAAATGATTTTTTAACGCGTCTTAAGGTTTCAACAAGGATATCGGCAAGCCACCCCTTCCCAGCATGAGGTGCTTGGTAGTTTAATACCAGCTTACGAGAGCTCATAACGTCATAATTAAAAGCGACATCTTTTTGGCTGATAGATAAATGCACAAGCCGGTTTGTCATTCGGTTAAATGGATTGTTAATGCAGTTGTAATCAGCTGGCTCACAGTTCATAAAAGTGCCACCACTATAAAGCATATAAATGCTAAATGTATCATGCGAGAAGTAGCCAGAGCGCCCCTTGCGATTTGGTGAGTTTGCTTGCACCGTACCTGAGGTTATTTTGTTACAAGCCGTTGTTGCAAGAAGTGTATAAGTGCTAGATCCTTTAATTCCTAGTTTAATAGAAATCTCATTAGCTGCAGCGTTGGAGGAATTAAAATCACAAAACCCTGTTATATATCCGTCAAGTACGATTCTCTCAGTAGAGCTATTAAACTGGTAAACTTTGTCTGATGCCCAATAATCAGTTCCACTAAAACTAGCAAGAATTGGAGCTTGAATTGTTTTTTGTGCCAGCATTGGAACGGCGTCGGCCTTTGAATACCTTCCATAGACTTCATGATTAAACTCATTCAGACCTACAATCTCCATTTGCAGCTGATAATTTCCTGGCGCTAAATTATTGATGGCTGTAGAGATTTCAAACTTGCCGTCTGGTGCACATGAAGTTGTAATAAGTTGTTTTAAAATACTGCAATGGATTCCACCCACGCACTGAAGGATTTTTGCTTTAATAAGAGTTTTACCAAACCCCCCGTCATTACACACGCCCGTGAGTCTTAGGTTATTTACTTCAGGTGGTGGGTTTGTTGAGATTTTAAGTTGGCCGCCAGGAACCAAATTCATATCAAGCTTAAGCTTTAATTCGTCAGGGTTATTAAGGCAATGTGCTTCAAGGCATTGAGAATTAAAGAGCCCCATACCGTCTGTGGTGCCACAGTTTTGGTAGCCGAGCACAAGAAGGGCGCCAAGTATAAAAATTCCTAAATAGCGACGATAATAGAGCACTTGCCTCTCCCCTTTAGTGACATCAATATCTCTAATGTGTTATCGGTCTAAATATGAATCATATTAAGACTTTAATACTAAAAACCTACCTGATTGTTGCAGTATTGTTGGTCGGCTTTGAGGCTCATTCTGAGAATGCGACATTTAAATTCTATCTGCCTACGTTGCCTCATAGTTTTGATCCTGCACAGCTTTACGGGGCTGAGACGTCTTACCTTTTGAGGAACTTGCTACGTGGACTGTATCGTTATGATAATAAAAATGGTGTAATCCCTGAGGGCGCTAAGAAATGCGAATGGAAAGTCTTAGAGCTTCACTGTGAATTAGATCCCACAGTTCGCTGGAGTGATGGGCAGCAAGTCATTGCCGATGATTATGTAAGGGCATTTCGCCACCTTGTTGATCCGAAAAGTAAATCGCGCGAGAATGCTCACCTTTTAAGACTTAAATACGCGAAACAAATCCTTTCCGGAAAAATAAAACCTGAAAAATTAGGCGTAAAATCCACTTCCAAACACAAGCTTGTATTTGAGTTTCAAGAAAAAGACCCTCAGTTTATAGAGCGTCTCACTGCCACAGCGCTTGTGCCATGGAGAAACCTTCCTGACCTTAAAAGTGCTTCAAGCTTGATTACAAATGGACCCTATAAAATCAAATCCTTATCAAACACAAAGGCCTATCTTGTGCCTAATGAACACTATCAAAAAGGCAATCCCGATCGGCCAGATGTTGAGATTTTCTATGTTGATGAAAGTGCAACAGCTCAGAACCTATTTGATACGGGTAAAATTAATCTTTTACACCAGGTCAACACGGCTTTTATTCCTAAATTAAAAGACAAAGAAGGGTTCTTCCAAGTTACATTCTCTAGGTTTGATTACGTCGGTTTCGGAAAACAGTTTAAGTCTGATAAAAATCTTAGAAAAGCCTTATCGCTTGCCCTAAATTACGACCAACTCACCAAAATTATGTTTGCCGTGGGGCGCTTCGGTTGTGCTGGCTTAACAAGAAACTATATCAGTAAAGATATTTGTTATCCGTATGACCTTAAAGAAGCGCGCCGTGCTTTAGCGAAGGTTCCAAAAGATTTATTGGAGCAAAAATTTGTTTTTAAGTTCAGTCGTGCTGGGGGTGATAATTTAGCTCGGATTGCAGAGTGGTATCAAAACCAATGGAAGAAAAATTTAGGCATTGATATTCATCTTGAGTCTATCGAGCAAGGCATGTACCTCCAAGAGCTATCGCATGATGCTCCAGCGTTATTTCGTAAGGGCACCATTATGGATCGACCCACTTGTCTTTCGGTTCTTGAATCCTTTCAAAAAGATAACCCAGATAATTATATCAAATACCATAACAAGAAGTTTGAGGGAATCTTAGAAAACTTAGCAGACAGTAAATCAAAAAAGGAATCCATTCCCCTCTGCGAAAATGCAATACAAATACTTATGGAAGACTATGCGATTATCCCTCAGGGACTTATTCACTTTACGATGTTAAAAGATGATAAATTTGAAGGCTTTGAGTTTAATGAGTTAAACCAACTTGATCTATCCAATTTAAGGAAAATAAAATGAAGATTGAAGCGATTAAAACAAGAGTATTCCATAAAAAAGAAAATCTTCACTCGTTTGTTATTGAGCATATTCCCGAGCTAAAAGAAAACGAAATCCTTTTTATTACTTCAAAACTCTTATCATTAGCCCAAAACAAAGTGGTCGATAAAAGAACAATAAGCAAACGGGAACTTGTCGAAAGTGAAGCTGATATATTGTTAGGTGAAACCTATCAAACCTATTTAACTATTAAGAATGGCATCTTAATTCCAGCTGCGGGAATTGATGAGTCCAACTCTGAAGATGAAGAATATATCCTTTGGCCCGATAGCCCGTATGAAGAAGCAAAAAAACTTCAAGTTTCATTAAGAGAGCATTACAATATTAAAAATCTAGGTTTGATATTTACTGATTCAAGGTGCACTCCCCTAAGAAGAGGAGTCTCGGGAATTGGGATTGCCCATTGGGGGTTTAAAGGCGTTCAAGACCACATCGGAAAAGAAGACCTCTTCGGGCGCAAGATTACGATGTCGACCACAAATGTTGTGGATTGCTTATCCTCTGCTGCAGTCTTGGTGATGGGTGAAAGCAGTGAGAGTTGCCCAATAGCCATCATGAGAGACTATAGTAGAATTGAATTTACTGATGAAGTTAATTACTCTGAACTCATTATTGAGACCAAACGGGATATCTTCAGGCCGCTGTTTAGTGAGCTTTTATAAGATAAAAAAAGCCCAAAGGTTTTACCCTTTGGGCCCAGTAGAAATTTAAAGTTAAATATATTATGCGGACTTACGTCTTTGCATCGCCTGCATTTTCTTATCAAAGTCTGGAACCTTTGCTCCAAGCTTTGTCATTAGACCTTCTTTAAACCACATGAAATGCTCTGAACAAAAGCCTGCTTTCATGTCTTTTTTTGTGCAGTCTTCGCCTTTACATTTTTTAGGTAACTCGATAACTTTCGCTGGTGCTGGATTATTGTTTCTGTTGTCTTTCGCCATAATATCTCCTTGAACCCTTCTCATCGGAAGTCTTAAGACGAAAGTGAAGAGGGATTTTTTCAAAACGAATCTGTTTCAGTTTGAGACTTAGATTTTCAGCACTTTTGTCGAAGAGATCGAAACTACATAGATTTCCTCATAATTCGATTTAGTTTTAAGGGTATAAAGTCGATAGGTTTTCTGAGGCGAAAAGTTAAATAAATAATGAAAAGTTCTAAAAAAAACAGAGATCAGGCAGAAGGAAATGAATTGCGGGCATTATTGGATGTCGGCAAAGCGTTGTCTTCAGAGCATGAGACTGAAAAAATTCTAGATATGATATTGGAAGAAGCCATCGACAATACCCAGTCTGATGGTGGAAGTATCTATTTAGCTGAGAAAGTTCCTCAAGATAGCATGGGGGGAGCACGACCGAAGTTCACCCATAAGCTTAAATTCCATAAGAGTTTAAATAAGAGCTTAGCGTTCAACAAAGAACACAACAACTATATTAATATTGATAACTCAAGTATCGCAGGCTACGTCGCCCTATCCACAGAATCCATTACGATTGCGGACTGTTATAACCTACCTGAAGATACACCTTTTACTTTTAACTATGATTTTGACAAGCACTCAAACTATACAACAAAGTCCGTTCTAGCAGTTCCGATCAAAACGAACAAAGGTCGTGTGGTGGGCGTTGTTCAGCTTGTTAACAAAACAAAGACATTTAGAAGACAATCAGACCCTACAAAAAAAATGGTGCAACCTCCGATCTCAATAGATGACGTTATCCCCTACTCAGATCATGATGTGAAGCTTATGGAAGCTTTTGCATCTCATGCAGCGGTTGCTCTTGAAAACGCAAAATTAACTCAAGATATTGAAAAGCTTTTTGATAGTTTCGTTAAGGCTTCAGTAACTGCAATTGAATCAAGGGATCCATCTACTTCTGGTCACAGTGACCGTGTTGCGGATTTGACCTGCTCTCTTGCTGAAAAAGTGGATATGATTTCTGTCGGATCTTACAAAGATATTTCTTTTTCATTACAACAAATGAGAGAGTTAAGATATGCAGCACTTCTGCATGATTTTGGAAAAATCGGTGTTAAAGAAAACGTCCTTTTGAAAGCAAAAAAACTCTATCCGTATGAATTAGAAAGTATCATGCAAAGGCTAGATACTATCCGTTATAAAAATGAGGCCGTTGTTTGGAGAGAAATCGCAGAACAGACCTCAGAAGTCGTTGAAGAGTTAAAGAAACTTGAAAGTACCCCTCACATCTGTAGTCACTCAGGATGCGCTCACCCACTCCACTCTGCGCAAGATCAAAAAACTGTACTTGCGCAAGCGGTCTGGAAAATCGATGGCTTTAACAGAAAAGTCGAACAAATTCGTGAAGCTATTGTTCGAGCTAATGAGTCTCAAGTTCTTCAGGGTGATTTAAATATTAAAGAACTCATTGAGTTTATTGAAACTCTTTCTAAGAACTTAAACAGAACTATTCTTATGCCTGAAGAAAAACAAAGACTTTTAATTCCTCGTGGAACTTTATCTCCTGAGGAAAGAAAAGAAATTGAATCCCACGTCTCTCATACGTTTACGTTCTTATATCAGATTGCATGGACAGATGATTTGGGTGGAGTTCCTGAGATTGCACATGCCCATCATGAAAAACTTGATGGCACAGGTTATCCGCGTGGTTTAAAAGCAGATCAAATCCCCATTCAAGCTCGTATGATGACAATTTGTGATATCTACGATGCACTAACTGCAATGGATCGAGCTTATAAAAAATCTGTAAGCAACGAGCGTGCAATAGATATCTTAAAGCTTGAAGTCAAAGACGGAAAGCTTGATAAAAATCTTGTCGACTTATTTGTTGACGCTCAAGTCTTTAAGGTCGTTGAAAACTATAAGAAAAAGGCCGCATAATTTTACGGCCTTGTCTTTTTTTATCTATCTCTTATTTTGAAAGTTCCGAATGTGCGAGGCGCACCGCCACTGTGCTTTTGTTTTAACTTGCCGATAGCTTCAATTCTTCTTTCTGCAAGTTTGTTAGCCGCAATGTTGGTTGCAATGTTTTCTTTGTTCGAAATATCAAAGATAGCAAGAGTATTATCGTAGATTGTTTTTGTTTTATCGAGGGCTCTTTCTTGCGAGTAGCTTTCAAGCTCAGTAAATACGTTCATCAAACCACCCGCGTTGATCACATAATCTGGGCAGTAAAGAATCCCTACTTCTTTTAAAGCTTGTCCGTGCCTTGGCTCTGCAAGTTGGTTATTTGCGCCACCAGCTATCACTTGGGTTTTTAGTTTAGGAATAGATGTATCATTAAATAATGCACCTAAAGCACACGGTGATAAAACATCACATTCTGTAAAGAGAATTTCATCTGGAGAAGTCACCTGAACATTAAACTCCTCTTCTACTCTTTTGCACTTATCTTTATCGATATCAGTAACAGTCACTTGCGCGCCATCTTTTACAAGATATTGAACCAAGTGATATCCAACGTTACCTAGTCCTTGAACAGCAACGCGAATGCCTTTTAATGAATCTGTTTTAAGTTTTTCTTTTACACCAGCTTTTAATCCCATAAATACACCGTGTGCTGTAAATGGTGATGGATCACCTGAACCACCAAGTGCCTTTGATATACCCGTCACCCAAGGTGTTTCAGCATAGATATACTCCATATCTTTTTCTGTTGTACCGACGTCTTCTGCTGTGATGTAGCGACCATTTAGTGAGTTAACAAACTGACCAAATGCTCTGAACATAGCTTCGCTTTTGTCTTTTTTAGGGTCTCCAATAATGACTGCTTTACCGCCACCAAGGTTAAGTCCGCTGGCTGCTGCCTTGTATGTCATGCCTTCAGAAAGTCTAAGCACGTCAACTAAAGCTTCTTCATCTGAAGCGTAATTCCACATTCTAGTTCCGCCAAGAGCTGGTCCCAACGCTGTATTGTGAATTGCGATAATGGCTTTTAACCCCGCTGCTTTATCATAACAAACTACGATCTCTTCATGCCCACCTTGTTTTTCAATCAGATCAAAAAGCTTCATTATTTAACTCCTTAAATTATGAGTCGCCATGTAACCATTGAAATAAATGAATTTCAATGTTCGATTTCATTCAAAGGGTGTAGCGCGGCAATAAAACGGACCGTCAGCGCTTCTTCAAGGCCTTCTTACGAGGGGTAATGCGCTTTTTAGTTTTCTTTTTTTTTGCTTTCTGTCGCGGAACAGAAGCCTTCTTTACCACTTTCTTTTTGGTCTTTTTCTTCGCTTTCTTTTTGGTTTTAGCCTTAGATTTGACCTTCTTTTTAGGCGTCGATTTAGCTTTCTTGCGCACCTTTGAGGCTGGTTTTTTTGCTAATTTTTGAAGCCCTTTTGCAATCTCATCAAGCTTTTCTTCAAGGTCGCTCACCGTGGATAGAAGTTTTTTATTTTCATACTTTAAAGTATCTACTTCGGCTAGTTTCAGAGGGACCATCTGGTCTCTAAACTTAAGCAGAATGTTTTCAAAAGAGTTTTGGATCTGACTTCCTAGGTGCTCAAAAACATCCTTTTTTTGAAGGTGCTCTCGGCGAAGATGCTCAAGTTCTTTTTTCATGCGGGAAATTTCGATTTCAGACTGCTTATTTGAGGATTCGATCTGCTGAGTGAGCATAAAAGGAGCATTTTCAGCAGGGTTTTGCTCTACGAGTTTGAGGTACCACTCCATGGACTGATGAACATGGGCAGGAGCTCCACGAGGCGATTTCATCCAACGTGTCCATGCCGATGGATCGACTTTCAGGAGTTTACAAATCTGACGCCTTGAAAGCCCTAGTTTTAATCGTGCCGCCTCTAAGTTTTCCATTGCTGCCCTCCCTGAGTTGAAAAATCCCTAGTTTTTTGAGGTTTAAAAACCATTCAAAAATACCGATTTCTATAAAACACGTTACTTTACTATTGTGAAACACACAAATATATTGTGTTTTACCTGTTATAATATTGTGTTTCACAATTCTTGGCATTAAAAATCCATAACATCCTGATTTTACTAGTATTTTAAAGGCCCCAATACCCCAGAACCCTTATTTTCGAATTGGACTACTACTTTCAATCATAAGCGGCAACATTAAGTCCTTGATTTTACTTAATAAACCACAGACACTATTGGGGACGGAGCTAAAAACATGGGTTTTCAAAAAACCGTTTTTTGGACTCGCGAGATTAACTTTACGCGTTAAACTTTACAACCAGTGGGGCAACACCTATGAGTACACAGCGCTATTCACTCAATAAGAATAAATATCTCCTCGATCCTGAGTTAGATATGCTCAACTCACTTCTTGATTCCTATATGGAATCCGATCTTAGAAATTGTCTTATGATCAGATTGGCTCTAAAAACTGGCGCCCGAGCAACGGAGCTTTTAAATCTGCAAAAAGCAGACATCAATCCTTACGAAGAAACTGTCTTTATTAGAGGGATTAAGGGCAGTAACGATCGTGAGATCCCAGTCTCTCAAGACGTGTTTCGGTTATTGATAAAATACAGCAACGCTCAGACTCAGCAGAGTTTATTCCCCATCAGTTACTCAAGGCTTAAGCAAGTTTGGGAGCATTACAGACCTGTGCCGAAGAAGTTTCACTCCCTTCGGCACACCTTTGCGATTCAAATTTATAAAAAAACAAAAGACATTAGGCTTCTTCAGGTGGCGCTTGGTCACCGTAATGTGATGAATACGATGATCTACGCCGATTATGTGTATTCACAACAGGAGCTTAAAAAACTCATATTGTAGTGCGTTTGTATCATCATTGTTGTTTGACATCTCTAACAGCCTTTTTCACACTATAAGGAGTAATTGATTCCAAGGAAGGTTTATCAATGCGCTTTAAATATCTTATTTTATTGGGTGCCTTTTTATCGTCGGTTGTAAGCTTAAAAGACCAAGCTCTTGCGCAAGAAGATGATATTTTTGCTATCCCTAAAACATATGCCGTTCAACATCGAAAATTCAAATTAGGAAGTCAGTATTCTGCACACGGTGGATACTTACCTATGGATTCGTTCACTAAGGGTTTTGTTGTGGGGGCCTCCTACACAAAATACTTTTCTGACTTTACAGGCTGGGAAGTCTTAAATGCGAATTATGTTTTCAGTATGGATACGGATCTTAAATCACAACTACTGAACGAGTTTAAAGCAACGCCTGGACAAATACCACCGTTTCCAGAATGGTACATAACAACTAACATCGTCTATACGCCAATCTACAATAAAAACTTATTTTTTAATAAGTCCGTAATCTGGGGCGATATCACCTTTGTAGCAGGTCCTGGTATTGGATCGTTCACAAATGATGGGGTTAAGCCTCTAATTAATGGGGGCGCAGTTTTAAGATTTTTCTTGAGTCAAAATGAATCTTTTAAAGTCGACATACGCCAGAACTTACCTTTTTTAAGTACTGGCGTTGAGCCATTTTTGTTTATTGGTGCTGCTTATACGTACCAGTTTGATAGTAAGGCCGAAAAACAAATTACTGAGGACGATTTTGAAAAAGAATTTGCAAGGTAACAATCTAGCAAAAACGACTAGCTTAGTTCTCGTGGCATTGCTGTGCTTTTCATTGCCATTAACAGCGCAAAATCCATCTTCAAGCGGTAAGACGACCGCCTCACCTTTTTTGACAAAAGATGAAAAGCCATATGCCTATGAAGCCATTGATCCACGCTTTTGGAATCAAGTTGAAGACGATCTTGAGGATAAAAACTATCTTAAAGTGATTGAAAAAGGCTTAGACCTCACAGAAGAGTTTGGTGCGGACTCAGACGATGCGATTGAGGGCATGCTTGCAGCGGGCGTGGCTTTAAGACATCTTAAGCTCTACTATGCCTCAACACTCGTTTTAAAAAGTGTTGTCTCAAAAAAAATCTCATCTGAGATGGCACAAAAAGCTTTATTTGAACTTTCTTTAATTGATCAAGACTCCTTTCTTGATCCCGTAGACATGATCGATGATTTTCTAAACAGTAATGAATTTGGCAATCTTCATCCTGAGGTGCAAAGCTTTGTTAGTTACTATACGTCGATGTCAGATCTTATCAATGGATTTGCCGATTGGTCTAAAAGCGAAAGCGATAAGGTTGCTCCAGGATCTCATTGGCATTTAAAGACAACATATCTTAAAGCCATTAACGAGATCACCCAAGGAAAGCTCGACGCAGCGGAAGCAAGGTTTGGCCGTCTGATCAAGAATCCAAATATTCATCCCAAACTTAAAGACCGAGCAAAACTTCAAATTGCAAGAATCAGCTTCGAGAAAAAAGATTTCATCAAGGCAGCATCTCTTTATAAAGAGTTAAAGGACTTCCCGTTAAGAGAAAAAGGTCGGATCTTACTTGAGCGGGCTTGGGCCAACTATTATCTCAAAAACTTATCTGAGAGTTTAGGAATTCTTCAAGGTCTTAAATCTCCAACCTACATGGTCTCTGCATCACCAGAAAGATACATTCTTGAAATGATCATCTATAAACAGCTTTGCTACTTTGAAAAAGTCAGTGAGGTCGCAAAAGAATATTATAATGTGTTTGGCGATGCGATTAAAGACATCCGCAAACGCCGCGACCTTAAAAAGAATATCGTAGCGTCGCAATTTGCCATGGCGAATATGCGCTTACAGGAACAGGCTAACTTTATTAATCAACTCCGTGATGAGATTGAAAAAATAAAAGAGCTTGATCTTAACGATTACAAATATTTTAAAGACGTTGAAGCTTGGTACAAAAATAAAGAACAAGAAGTTCAAAAAAGACTTTTCTTTATGCTTGATAAATCCTTTCCGCAGGTTTCAGAAGAGATACTTGATTCTGAAGAACAAGTTAAGTTTCTAGACTATACCGCAAAATTGGACGCACTTCGAATTGTTAAACGAGGTGAAGAGCGAACATATAAGTCCGATAAAATCTCTTATGTGAAATTTGAAAATGTTTACTGGCCCGTAGAGGAAGAATATTGGATTGACGAACTCGATGATTACCAAGTTTTGATTCGAAGCCAGTGCGATATCTCAATGCCGTCTTCTTCTTCTGATGAAGATATCATAAAGCAGTTTGGGGAGGAGTTTAGATGAAAAAACTTATCTTCACCCTAGCGCTTATAGTATCTCTTTTCTCAGATAGCTCTTTTGCGCAAGTTTTAAGACAAAAGAGCTTAGCGGAGCTTGAAACCGATCTTAAAAAAATTGATCTCTCTATTACTACAACTCAGGATCGAATTAAGACCATAAAAGATGCTACGTTTCTTCCAGATCTCTACTTAGTATTGGCTGAGCTTTATGTCGATAAATCTCGGTATATGTACAATATCAAGGTCATGAAAAACAAAAACACTCCGCTGGATGAACTCGACTTTGCAAACGAAAAGCGCCCTAAACTTTTCGCAATCGAAACCTATCAAAAACTTATTGAAAAGTTCCCTGTCTTTAGAGACCGCGATAAAGCCATGTTCTTTATGGCCCATGAGTATCGAGAAATGGGTCAGTTTGAAGAAATGATACAAACATATCAGAAGTTAATTTCTCAGTATCCTCAAAGCCCTTTTTATGCCGAGAGTTTGATTATCATTGGAAATTACTTCTTTGAAGAAAAGAAAGACTTTGCAGGGGCGGTAACTTACTTTACCCGTGTTATTAACTTAAGAGATAATCCGTTTATTCCACTTGCACGATACAAACTGGGATGGATTTACATTAATCAAGGTAAGTTTTTAGACTCACTTTTCTCTTTTGAAAAGATATTAACAACAGACTCAAAGATCGATATTAATAAACTTCCTGAAATTTATCGAAGAACCGATGTCAGAAGAGATGCTCTTGTAGCGATGGCATGGCCATATAGTGAGATTCCGCCGTCTGTTTTAAAATCCACGGGCGCACATCGTGTGGACCCAATTTCATATTTTAAAAAGCTATCTAATAACAAAGTCAGTTATCAAACAGCACTTTCGCGTGTCGGAAGAAGACTTTCAATTAAACACCGGTATGTTCAAACAACTCGAATCTATTTTGAGTTGTTAAAGTTTACTCAGAACTTAGAGCTAAGAATTGAAGCAGTCCAAAAGCTCTATGAGGCAATGAAGAATTCTCTGAAGCATTGGCCAGTCTATGGTTATACCGAGATTGTCACTGAAACCATAAACCGTATTCGCCACAGTCCAGATATTCCTGAGAAAATGAAATTTCAGCACGAAAGAAATTTCGAGATTTTTGCCAGAGATGCTGCAACTCGTGCGCAGATACGAGCAAAACGTTCAAAGAAGACTGAAGAATATCGGCTCGCAATTTCAGCCTATAAATCTTATCTATGGGCTTTTGAAAAGTCTCGCCACGCTCCCCTTATCCGATTAAATTTAGCGGAAAGCTATTTTAATCTTAAACACTATGTCGAAGCTGCGAAAGAATATGAGGCCCTTGCTAAAATCACCAAAGACCCCGCAAAAAGAAAAAACTATCTTGAATCTAGCATCGAAGCGTATACAGAAGCCCTAAAAACACCTGATCGTTTAAATAGGACAGAGCTTGCGCAATCTAGAAACGGCATTAGAGACGTCGGTCTTTATTATGTGAAACATCATCCAAAAGAAAAAACAGTTCCATCTATCATATTTAATGCTGGTCGCTCTCACTATGACGAACGAGATTTCGCGGGCTCGGAACGTGTACTGATGCAGTATGTACTACGCTACCCTCGTGGCCGTGATGTTGAGACTGCTGTGGACCTTATCCTCGATGCTTATAGCCAACGAGAAGACTACAAGGGGCTTGAAAAAGTCGGAGGGCGTTTGTTGCGGGTGAGATCGCTTTCTGCGTCTATAAAATCAAATATCAAAGCAATTATGAATCAGTCGGAATACAAAAACATTCAGACAACCATTACAGATTTTTCTTCAGAAAATTACTCAAAAGAGCTTATGAAGTTTGCGCAAAAGTATAAAGGAACAAACTTGGGCGACCGCGCACTCTTTGAGGCGTTTAACTCTTTAAAAGCAAAAAAAGATCCAGGTGCCTATATTCCAGGTGAAGAGCTTTTGATCAAACACGCAAACTCCAAATATGCAAAAGATGTCACCATGGAGATGGGAAAACTTGCTCTTCTTACTGCCGATTTTAGAAGAGCCGCAAAATATTTTGAAATTTACGCGCAAAAATACTCTAAAGACAGTGAGAGTAAAAAACTTTTGAGCAATGCCGCTCAAATGAGAGAAGTTATGGGAGACTTTGAGCAAGCACGCCGAGATTACATTCAGTTGGGCGATCGAGAAGCCATTGCTCGGGTGGATTTTGCCGCAAACAAATGGTCAGATCTTGCTGGATCTGCAAAGTCTGTTGGCGGGATTCGAGGTTCTTACTATATGGGAATGGCCTCTTATCGCATGGGTAACGGTAGAAACGCTTATAACTTTCTTAAACAAACAGCAGCTCAAAATGCTTCAACTTTTGAAGAGAAAACTTGGCGCGCCCATGCTCTTTATTTGTTATCCATGGGTGCAATGAAGAGTTACAAAGACATTCAACTTGAAGCTGGTAAAGAAGCTCAAGCAGTCCAAGCCAAAACTAAAATGCTAAATACCTTAAGTGGTCAGCTTAATCAGGTCATTAAAAGTGGTAACGGCCGTTGGTCTATTGCAGCCCTCTATGGTTTAGGACAAGTGAATAAAGAATTTGCAGACTTTATTAAACGTGCTCCCACACCAGAGGGGCTCACGCCAGAACAAGTTCAACAGTACAAAACCGCAATCTTAGAACAAGCTAAGACCTATGAGACAGCTTCAAATAAGTTTTTTCAAGAGTGTATCAAAACCGCTGAAAAGTTTGATGTTTTTACAAACTTCGTTAAGGGTTGTCAGTCTAAAGGTGATATCATCGTCGATGAAGAATCAGAAACTCAAATCATTGTTCAGTCTGCCGAGAGCACGCCACCTCAAACCTTTACGATACGTAAAAAGCTCTACGACGAGTCTAGAAACACGGATCTTTTGTTAAAACTTGCTCAAGCCTATGCTGAGGGCCGTGACTATGCCATGTCTGTTTTAATATGCGACCGTGTTCTTGAAATTCAGCCTAAAAACGCCGATGCCTTTGCGTTAAAAGGTCTAAATTATCTCTTCATGAACAACCTTGAGCTAGCCTATAATGCATTTAAAAAATCCCTTTCAATCCAGTCCCGACAACCAACAGCGGCCTGGGGACTTGCTGGCCTATATAAAGAATTTAATTTTAAATCCAAGGTCGGGCCTGCAACCGAGCGCGCAAAAAGAGCGGGCTCTCCGTCTAGTCCAGTTCATCCGTTTATTCGTGCAGTAAGGCTTTAACATAAACTTCATATTTCCGATAACTTATTGATGAATCGAAAACAATTACCGTACCCTTTGCTGATTACAATCTCACACAAAGGGCAAATCATTTTCCAAAAAACTTTTACCGATTTACCAATCGTTATTGGAAGAAACGGTAGTTGTGATATTCCGCTCGTGGATTTTGATTTTCTTTCTCGCCAGCACTGCGTAATCAACATGGAAGGTGACATACTTGAAGTTACCGATCTTGAAAGCTCAAACGGCATCTACTTTGAAGGCAAAAAAGTTAATAAAATACAAATTACCGCCATGACACAAATTTCAATTGGCGATCTTCAAGTTAAAGTTGAACCTCTAGAGGTTACAGCTGAACAGCCGACAGTCGTTGCAGATTCTTCCGAAGAGAAAACTGTTATTAAAGAGGCTTCGTTTTTTAAAGAAGAAGAACCAGTTAAAAAAACCCTAAACGTGAAACCAAAGAAGCAACCATCTTCAGGACGAATTCCCTTTGATCCGACTCCAGACTCGGTAGAACTTCCCAATCCTGTGCAGTTCAGTGAAGCCAAAGTACCTACTGAGGATTTCAAACCTGAGATTTCGAAAAAAACGACATCACCTAAGCCTATAAAACCACATCCCCAAGCTGCTGAACTTAGACCACAACAAAGAGTTTTGGAGAGTTACATAACTTGGAAAGATCAAATCTATGACCTTCATCAGTTCTACGCGGGTGATAGGGTTATTTTAGGTCCGTCGGAAGAAACTGCGACTGTTCCACTTCCGATTCTTAACAGAAACTATCAGCTTGCAAAATTTGACGGAATGAATACGCAAGTTTATATTCCTCAGAGTCTTAAATTTGAATTACAAAATGAGACAAACTCTTACTCTTTTGAAGAGTCTGCGTTTAGTCCGAGTGTTTCGAGAAAGAAAAATTATTACACATTAAAACTCGGGCCATCAGAGTTAGTCTCAATACAAATTAATCCTGATGTGAGTTTTCATTTAAGATATGCCCCTGCTCCGAGACAGCTCAGTACTAAGATCAGATTAATTAAAGATGAAGAAATGAAAGTCCCTGGCGTAATCGTTGGGGCGCTTCAAATTTTTATTTTTATGATTATATTTTTCACGAAAACAAAGGAGCTTGATACTCCTCAAAAAGTAATTCAAGAGCGCGTAGCAAGACTTGTTGTGGAACAAAAACCACCTCCTCCTCCACCGCCACCACCAAAAAAACCTGATCCACCACCTGAAAAGAAAGTGGCAAAAAAAGAACCAACTCCTCAGAGAAAAGTGGTTCCGCCAAAAGTGGTAAAAAAACAGCCTCGCCCAAAAAAGATCGTTAAGATCACAAAGTCCAAAAGAATGGCTAAGGTCAATAAATACCCTGTTGAGGTCGAAAAACCTTTAAAACCTGCTACAAAACCTGTGGTGACAAATATTCAAGCGGTAGGTGCGCTAGCTGCTTTGGGTGCAGTTTCATCAAAAGCACCACCTTCTAATGTGCCAGTTGCAATTAATATTAATAAAAATGCTGGCGGACAAACTGCTCTTAATACTGGTGGTGTTATAGGCACTCTAAAAACGAGCACTGGTAAACTCGCTGCTGGTGGAATGGCCCAAGTTAAAACAAAAGGGCTGGGCTACGGCACTGGTACTGGTTATGGAGTTCAGGGTATTAAAGGAACTGCAGGCTCAAGAGCGGTTGCAGGAACAGTTGTTGGCGCTCCTGCCCTTGTGAACCTTTCAAAAGAAGATGGGCTCACACGAGCGCAAGTCATGGACGTTGTGAAGCGATATATGACCGAGATTCAGCAGTGTTACGAAAGATCCTTAATCGATAACCCGAAGCTCGTTGGCCGTGTCGAGTATGAATGGGAAATCGTCCCACGCGGCAGCGTCAAGTGGGCGAAAGTAAAAAAGTCTGATATTGCTGGAGCAGATTCACTTAACCGTTGTGTCACTGGTGTATTTAAGAAAATGAAGTTTCCAGTCGCAAAAAACGGCCAAAATACGATCCCAAATATTGGGTTCCCTTTCGGCCGCCTTTAGTCTAGTTCGGCGCTTTGAGCCTGACGACCCGTATACACTCCTAATAAAATAAATAAGATGAACGACTCTAGATATTTAGGAGACCTCTATGCTTGAAACGTTAGTTCAACAATACAAAGCGGGCGGCGCGACCATGCACTTGATCTTACTCATCGGTGGATTGGGTATTTGGATTTTCTTAGAAAGATTTGCAGTGTTAAGATCTGCAGGAAGAATTGATAAAGACGAAGTCTTAAGCACGGTCAACTCTTACATTTTACAAGGACATATTGATAAAGCGATTTCAGTTTGTTCACAGGTACGAAGTCCTCTGACAAACATCATCAACGCAGGATTAGTTGCTGTTAAAAACGGAAAAGACGAACAAGAAGTTCAGACTGCAATGGATGCTGTTGCATTAAGAGAAGTTCCTAAAATTGAAAAAAGAGTCGGCTTACTCGCTACGACTGCAAACCTTGCAACTCTAGCAGGTCTTCTTGGTACAATTGTTGGAATGATCGGAGCCTTCGCAGGGGTCGCGAACGCAGCTCCTGCGGAAAAAGCCGCTATTCTTGCTTCAAAAATTTCAATGTCTATGAACTGTACGGGATTCGGGCTTCTTTTTGCGGTTCCCCTACTTGGTATTTACGGTTGGTTCAATTCTTGGTCGAAATCAATTATTGACGACATCCATGAAGCAAGTGTTGCAACATTAAACTTTATTTTATCCAACAGAGATAAAATTCGTTAAGTCGAGGGTAACGTGGCGGCAAGCGGTGGTAACGAGGATCTTAACTTAGTTCCGTTTATCGATTTGT
This sequence comes from uncultured Bdellovibrionales bacterium, assembly GCA_964469265.1. GTDB lineage: Bacteria > Bdellovibrionota > Bdellovibrionia > Bdellovibrionales > JAEYZS01 > JAEYZS01. The sequence goes on along the minus strand of CAYXYF010000003.1, from coordinate 10,894 downwards.
TCTCGGTCCTTATTTGCTTTCTTATTATGACAGCGGTTTGGAACCAGATTGAAGCACTATCGACAAACGTAGACAGTACGACAAGTTCTGATAGTGCTGCTGCAGCTGAAAACCCAAATCAGAGAAAAGAAACTTTAACTGTAACAGTTCTAAAAAACCATGTGGAGATGTCAGAAAGTGTCAGCATTGGCGCAAGGACCCTCTCTGAGAGAAACTACAAAATAAGAAACCTTGGAAATCAGTTAGATGTCTCGAAAATGGAAAGAGTTCTACAGAGCTGGCAAAAAAAATATCCAAAAAAAGAAGATGTTATCGTGAACACCGATAATCAAATACTTTATAGCAAATTGATTCAGGTTTTTGATTTACTGGTAGGCTCTGGCTACCCTGATGTGGGGATCAACACGCAATGAGTTTTTTAAGAGGAAGCCACAAACGTATCATCTCCCCACCAGGATATCATATTAAGCCAAAATATGATCTTTCAAACTTAAGAAAGAAGCTTCATCATTCAACCAATACGGAGTTTAATGACTCTTTAAATCTCACGGCTATGATTGATATGTTTTCTATTCTCGTGATTTTTCTAATTATGAACTTCTCGTCTACTGGAGAAATTTTCTTTATCTCAAAAAACATTAAACTTCCAGAAGCGTCCCATGCACGACCAATCGACAATGCTCCATTGATCTCTATTGTTGGAAACAGCGTCACTCTTGAGGCTGAAACTGTTGGAGACAACCCTGTCTACTTAGAGGAAAAAAACGTAAATCTTCCGAGACTAAAAAGTAAACTCCAGCAAATGCGTATTATGGCTGAAGCCGTAAACCCTGGCCAACCATTCAAAGGACAAGTTAACGTCCAAGCGGATGTGAATACTCCTGTGGTCTATATCAAGCGTGTGATGAACACTTTGATTTCTGAAGGCTGGACAGGTGTGAACTTTGCGGTGCAAGGTGTCCCTGAACCTCAGTGAGTAAAAAGTGACTTGCAACTGCCTTGCGTCGTTCTAGGCGACCGTGAAGGGACCTCAACTCCGACATACTCGTGACCATGTTGATATAATCTTGCTGCAATATCTAGGGCAATTCTTCCGAGTTCAACATCGTGAGTATTTAACAAAACGGTTTTCTGGCCGCTTTTAAATTTCACAAGATATTTAACAGCTGGCATTTCTTTAAGGCGTTCATTATTGCCTTCGTAAATTACTTCTCTTGTTGCTGATGTGGAATACACATGACGAGTCGCCTGTATTGCTATAAGCACATAGGTTGGATCCACAAGGCCTATGTGTAACGGATATGTTTTTCGTTCTGTTGCCACTGTGTATTCTTGCGCTGGAATGTCACGCGTGGAAAGACCTGTTTCAAGAACTGTAGCTGCAAAAAATTTTTTTACTTTTTTATTGTAAACACCAAAAAGAGCAGCTGAAGCGAGTGCGATATGATCTTTGGGAGCCCTTACTTTAAGGGTATAACTCCCCGCTCGGGTTTCGAGTAATACAGTGAAGTTATGGTTGGTGGTCGTTTGCTCGCCCCAAACATTTGTGCAAAAAAATATTAACAATAATAAGCCAGAAATCTTCATGCACCGTGTATAATCATAAATTCTGTGTTGGGCAATTTATACTCAGAAGTGTGAGAGGATTTTAATATTTGATACCAGGAGCAGGCTGCGGTAACTCTTCAGCAGCTTCGGAACGAAAATTTGCACGAAACTTCACATAGTTTTTGAGTTCGTTTTTTTCCCGTGAAAGAATAACCAAGCGATCGTCATTAATCAGTTCACCTTTCACATCAATATCATCAAGATCTAAGCGCTGCTGTGCTTGTGTGGGATTAAAGTACATAACAAGAAATAAAAAAGCGATGACAATAATTGATAGCGCATAAGTTTTTTCAAAGAAATTATTTTTAAGACGATGAGAACTGCGTTTGTTCATAGTTCTATACTATCGGCTTTCAGGAAAAAATTAAATAGAAAAAAAAGTGCGAACAATAAATCTGGTCCGTACTTCATTTTTTTAATTTCTCGTAGGTTTTGTAAATTTCAAATTTTGAATCCCGAACTTGTAGTCCTGCAGCAGTACCCAACGCACCATTGTAGTTTTGGTCGACCTTCAGTCTTTGGAAACTGTGCATATACATTCCTTTGCCATTCGGATCTTTAAACTTTGTTTGCATGAAGTAGACTAAAATCACATTCTCCCCAGATTTTCTGCGAAGCATTGGATGCACGTCTTCATTTTTTACATCCAGCACATCATAAAGCGGCAAGTTTGATTGTTTGTAGGAGTAACATGATCGACCGTTTTCAATTCCGACAGGTTCGATCACTACGTCGTACCTTTCGGCATCTCGGTCATCTTCAAGAGGATTGCGGTGCTCTTGGACCTGTTTAAATGCAGAGATCCCTTCTCCGTCCCAATCCTTGTCAACTCGATTATCTAAAGCCCAACCGAAATGTTTTCTAAAAACGACTGCGTCTATGCCGTCGATAATTCCGTCGTTGTCTGTATCAGGGTCTAGTGAGTTTGCGCGAGTCCAGACCTGACCGTTGTGTTCTGTTCCGCTTGGCGTAAGATTGATGAGGATATTTTCTTCACATTCGTTGAGAAGATCATTATCAACGTCTTGCCATTTTTCTGGGTCATTACACAGGGGCAAAATAATTTTACCTTGGATTTGAGCAAGGTGGAAATAATCTGAGTACCCTGTTTGAATCAGTCCGTGCCCCTCCACATACTGTGGTGTTGAGCGTTTTGTAGGATCAAGACCGTAATAAATTTCATCAAGATCACAAACGCCGTCTCCGTCAGAATCTGCTGCGAAACGATTGCCAGCCCTTTCACAAATCGCCGAATTTAAATTATAAACAAAGAAGGCATCATTTTTAAGAATCCACGCTTCTTTTTCTGGTCCTGGCGGAAGGAGTTCTGCAAAATTTAAAGAGTCGGTTTTACTAAATTCTAAAAACTTTCCGTTTCCAGCTTGTGCCATTGCCTTGAGTTTTTCAGGGTTTCCATCTCCGCCATAATAAGCTGAGCTAAAGAACACTTTCCCAGACTTAAGACCCACAAGTCTTTGCACTCGATTTACTAAACCTTCAGTTGAAGTATCACCTCTATTAGGCATTCCATCTGTTAAAAAGAACACGATGTAATTGTCATCACGTTTATTTTGGCGCATATCTTTTTCAATGGCACCTATTGCCATATCGATGGTTGAGGAATAATTTGTCGAGCCACTGTGTCTTTGACCCTGAAGTCGTTTTAAACCAGCAAGAACTACTTCTTGCGAATCAGAAAATGTAGGCTCATTTTTATTTGTTTCGTAAATCATGCCGTAGGCATCATCGTCAAATCCCATGGCTCCCCAACGAATATATGGTAGGTCTTTTTTTTCATTGTAAAATTCCATTGCTCGCTGGACTCGAACTTTTTTAGAATCACTTGATGAATTACTACCTGAATAATCAATGATAAATAGGTAGTTTGTGTAAACAAACTTCTCAACCGGATCATAAGTACAAAATGCACCTTCACTGACGGCGTTGATTTTTTCAGGGTCGAGTTTATCGAGATTAATATTTGTACATGCTGTTAAAACAAAGATGAGAGAAAATGCTTTGGTCATAATATTATGCTTCACAATCATGTTTACCTCTCTATAGGTCTTATCGACTTTGGATTAACATGATTTGAGTCTAGTTCACTTAAGCCTAGCAATACTCTGCTTTGGGCGTGCCCCAAGGAATAAAAAAAGCCCTCCTGGGATTAAAGAGGGCTTTAGAAACTTCTAGTGAGCAGCTACTACTCCACTCACTAGACTAATTAATTGGTACCTATTGTCTCGTCTGGCTTGATGAAATACTTTAGTCTGATAAACTAAGATCTAGAACTTCTGAGCTTTGGTCCAGTCTATAAGAGCTTGCCGATCTGTTATTCTGTTTTCAAGCTGATGGTAATAAACAAGTTTCAGAAGTTTCTTTAAACTTGGACCAGGCTGATGTCCAAGATTCATAAGATCATTTCCGTTGATTAATGGTGGATCTATTTTTTTATATTTTGATTGAAGAGCTAAAACCCTCTGTAGGTTTTGATAATCATCAGTAGAATGAGGGAGTTCGGCATAATAGCTTAAGAACTGCTTTCCTTCTGGAGAGAAGATAAACTCTAAGACCTCCCCGTCTCTATAAGATAAAAAGGTCTCCATCCACTTTAGCTTATTAAAATTAAACAAGATGGTATCGATGATTTTGTTCGGGAACTTATAATCCTTTAAAAAACTCTCGATGGCTGAAATTGAGTTAAAAGTATTTTCAAAGTACGGATGAAAAAATAACGACCATTTTATAGGAAGAGTCAGTTCCTTGTGGTTTTTTAATAGCTGAATTGATTTTTCAAATCTTAAATCTAAGTCTCTGAAATGTTTAAAACTTCCAAAAATAACTTCGTTTAAATGAGAGTCCTTAAAGTATCTAAGCCCCTTGATTAAAGCCTTAGAGCTCATGAGCTTTGTAAACTCTTGATAGATACGTTCTTTTGAGACGACCAAAACATCTTTTCGTTTTTTTTGAATCGCCTTAAAAGTTTGCTCTTCAATTTCAAAATCCAACTGTGCTGCAAACCGAACAGCTCGAAGCATTCGAAGTTTATCTTCTTCAAATCTTTTAAGGGGTTCACCTACGGCTCTTATAATCTTTTTTTGAAGATCCTCTCGAGCATGAACATAGTCGTAGAGTTTTTTCTCTAAAGGATCGTAAAACATGGCGTTAACAGTAAAGTCTCTTCTTAAAGCGTCTTGTTCAGGTGTGGCAAACTGGACCTCTTCAGGCCTTCTACCGTCTATGTATTCGCCGTCTGTCCTAAAAGTTGCAATCTCAATTTGAAAGTTTTGACCATTTGTATCCTGTGCTGGAAGCATCATGATTCCAAATTGTTCTCCAATATCTAAGGCCGTTGAAAAGATCTGGCGCACTTGAGCGGGCTTTGCATCAGTTGCGATATCAAAGTCCTTTGCGGGGATATTTAAAAGCATATCGCGAACACAGCCTCCTGCGAGCCAGGCTTTATAGCCTTGAGCCTTGAGCTGCTGACAGACCTCAATAGTTTTTGGATATTGGGGATGGTTTTTCAAGATGTCCATAATATAAAGCTATTCGTTGTTTTCCGCCAAGTCATCATTTATGACTATAAACGTGACCACGGAATATTTAAAAAACATATTTGAGTCCCAGGGATTTGAGCACTACGGCTGGGCTGCGCTTGAGCGGCCGATGACCATGGCCTATTACAAGACTTGGACAGAAAACAATTACCATGCAGGAATGGAATATCTTAAACGTCACACGGAGATGAAAGAAAATCCGCAACTATTACTTCAAAAAGCGAAGACCGCTTTTGTTTTTGGTAGAGAATACTTTAAAAACCAAAACCAAGACTTTCCGCTAAAGGCTTTAAAAGTTGCATCGTATGCTAAACAACAAGATTACCATGAATGGTTTCAACAAGAACTCAATGATTTATGCAAAATACTTAAAGAAAAATTTCCCGATCATGAGTTTATCGCCTTCACAGATTCAAAACCAGTATTAGAAAGGGATCTTGCTTATCGCTCGGGGTTGGGATGGGTTGGAAAAAACACCTGTTTAATAAACCAAAAGCGAGGCTCGTTTTTCTTTATTGGGGAAATCTATTCAACTTTTGAGATCACAGCAAAGCTTGATGTCCATCCCGATCGCTGCGGAAGCTGTACAAAGTGTATCGATAGTTGTCCTACTGGTGCACTCACAGAAAGGCACCTTGATTCTAATAAGTGCATTTCGTACTGGACAATTGAAGCTAAAACAACGCCCCCTGAGAACCTTCGAGGTCAATTTGAGGGATGGTTTTATGGATGCGATATTTGCCAGCAGGTTTGCCCCTGGAACCAAAAGATCTACAAAACTGATTTTAGTATGCCGCTAGACCCTATAAAAGACCGTAACCAATTGGCCGCAGAGGTCAAAAATATCCTTGAAATGGATAGTCAAAATCTGAAGAACTTTTTTAAAAATACGCCCATGAATCGGGCAAAACCATGGGCCCATAAAAGAAACGCCATCCTAATTGCGGTTCATTTTGATCTCGCTGAATTGAAACAAAATATATTACAATTTGCGGGTTGCGAAAGACTAGGCGAGGTGGCAAATTGGGCACTGCAAAAGTTTTAGGCTCCGGTCCAGTAATAAAATTCTTCGGAAGTTATTTTGACTCAAAATTCGAACGGGCTTAGAATAATAAAAGTAAGGATCATGGTAAATAAATGGTGGTTTAAAAGCCTGGTTGAAGAAACCAGGCTTTTTTTTTGCTTAAAATCCCTCTACAATTAAAGAATGTTTAAATGGATTCTGGTAATCTCATTTGTGGTACCCAGTGCGCTCTTCGCACGTGATCTCAAGGTCGACTACCAGAACTTGTCTTACACGATAAAACACGATAAGAAAAAGTTCGTCTACACCGATAAACACAAAACAAAAACATACAATATAAAGGACTGTAACAGATCGCAGTTTGATTTGTTTTGGGCGAATTTTGAACTTAACAAAGAAGACATCTCAAGTTTAAACAAGGTAAAAAATATCAAACCTCTTAGCTATATGGAAAACAAACAAAAAACTAAAAAAATAAACCCGCACGGAAAGCTTGGAAAATTTTTGCAAGATGTTCCAAAGCAAGTTTTCGCATTTGATGTGAACGAGAAAGTGAAATGCGCAAAATAGCTTTAGCCGTTTTATTTTTACTAAGTTTTTTACCAAACGCAGTTCTAGCGGATCCAGCAACGGATGCAATCCAGTCCCTACAAACAGCTCAAGATTACGTGCACCAGATGAGCGCGCCCGTTGAAGATCCTCTTTGCGAAAACTGCTCACCGTTCCAATTACAAAAAAGATGCATTCAAGAAATCTGCGCTAAGGGGAAGATATCAAAATCATATGTTGAATTAGAGCAGGAAGAAAACCAAAAGATACTACAAAGGGTCAATGAACCCGAAATTAGAAAAGTTTTTGAAGCACTCTCGTCTGCAATCAAAGAGCTCGGCAACGCTGAGATTGCAAACTTTAAAAGTAATATCGAATATTTTGATAATATTTTAAAATCAAAGGACCTATCCGATAACACAGAAGTGCAAAAATGGGCCCTAACTCTGAAGTTAATCCATCTAAGTTCTAAAGAAGATTTAGAACACTTACCGCCGCAGCTTAAAGTTTCGCAGGTTGCTTTACGAGATCAATTTGCCAAGCACATCAACACAACAATGAATTTTCTTGCTGACTCCCCTGATGTCCACTTTGCTCACGAGTACAAAAGCATCCCGATAAGAGATGCAGTAGACCAAGAGTTTAGAAAATACGAAGAAGCCCGGATCGCATTCTTAAAGACAGATCTGGCTAAAGCAATGCCTTCTTTCATTCAGGAGTTGGATGGCTTTCGTAATTCCCCCACTTATAGGGCTTATAAATCAGGAGCCAACGTTGATGTCCAGGAACTCTCATCCTTGGTCCGCACAGAGGGCTTCTTGCGGACAATGACTGAGTTTGCCAATGATCCTATAACCAAGAACTTAAAAACGGATTTAAATATAGAATCTGCAGAAAACTTCGCACTTTCAGACAAACTGGCCACACAAGTTTCAGAGCTTTCACATCAATTTAGGACTTTTGAAAACGCCGCGGTTTACAAAAATTTTATAGGCGCTTGCGCAATACGCCTGTTATCGACTTATATGACCTTGCCTGACAGTAGTGTTCATCAAAAATTAAATGAAGTTGCGGCTGAATTAAAGTCCACAGCTAAAGAACGAATTTTAAAAAAAATGTCATCTGAAACAGCAAAGAAAATCGGAAAAGCCGTTGATAGGGCGAGCTTCTATACCCTTGATAAAGACGGTTTTATGGCTAATCTTAATTCTGAGATACAGTTTCAACAACACCGACAAAATCAATCTGCGAAAAACGAAGGTACAGGGGATGAACGCAAAGCCGAAGCGATTGGGTTATTTTCGATGATGCGGTTTAAGATCGACAGTGCGCAAGAGGTGAATAGATTTATAATGAAAGAAGTCATTCCACATACACGTGCGATTTGTAACCACGGGGCTACAACCATGATCAGTGATGCAACTTATGGAACTAAAGGTGTCATTACTGTAGGCCGTGGCAGTACGATGGATTCGGCTGCTGGCCGCGCTATTATGGCCCACGAGCTAGGACATATCATTGATCAAGAGTTTGCGCAGAATGTGTCTGAAGAATCTATGCGTAAAAGACTCGACCTCAATAAATGTTTAAACGAGAACCACGCAAATCCGCACATGCCTGTGAATAATTTTGTCTCGGAAGATTATTCAGATCTTGTATCTGCGGTTTTAGAGGGACCAAGCGGAAATAATCATGCCTGCTTTCTTGAGTCAGAAGACACCAAAGAATCTAAAGACAAGCCTCACTCAAGTCCCTTCTTTAGATTGATCCATGTTGAAAAAACAATGCGTGGGACTGTGCCTGCGGTGTGCGATCGTTATATCCAAAGTAGAATAATGCTTGATAATCCAAAATCATGCTGGAAATAAAATCGCTAGTGCTCACTTCGGATAATAAACAATCGTCTGAAACCCAGCATGCTCTAAGTATTTTAAATACTGTGGCATGATCGCAATGGTTTGCGGTTGGATGTCATGAAACAAGACAACACCTCTACCCGTTTTTGCGGTTTGATCGATGGCGTATCTTAATAAAGAATCTGGGTTTTTATGTTTCCAATCGAGAGTGTCTATGTTCCAAAAAAAGTCTGCGATGTTTGTTTGAACAAGATAGTTTCGTAATGTTCGAGTTCTTGAACCAAACGGAAACCTAAAATAGGGATCATATCCCCCAAGCACTGATCCTATAAGGTTCATAACCCCGTTAATTTCTGCTTTCGCGCTTTCAAAATTTTTGGCAGCAAGATCAGAATGGGTCATGGAGTGACCACCGATGGAGTGTCCACGCTCTGCGGACTTTTTTAGCAGATGGGGATAAGCTCTGACGTTACTTCCGACGACAAAGAAGTTGACCTTCACGTTGTAGTTATCAAGGGTATCTAGGAGTTTTTCAGTAAGGGATGCGTGTGGGCCATCATCAAATGTGAGATTTACAACCTTATTAGGAAGCTGGCTTTGTTTTGGCATTGAGAGTGGCTGATCTAAAATCTCAACTTTAGAGGCGATACTGCTTTTTGGGTCCTTTTGAGGGGTCCATAAGTTTTGAGAAAAATGTTGGCTATAGTAGTTTTCAATTTTTCTTACGGCGTAGTTTGCGCATCGAATTTCTGATTGAACCTCTTCAAAAACTTCACGGTAGTTGATGAGTTCGTCAGAATCTAAACTATTTAAGACCAGACAAACATCGTCAGGGTTTTCTTCGTAAATCTCTAAGAGCTCCTCTGAGCGGGTGCTGACGTAATTATCTTCATAATCATGGATGTCTGTGGCTATGATGAGGTCAGTTTGTATCTGGTCAAGAAGGACTCTAGTAGTTTGCTTTTTTGAACACCCGATCGCCAAAAGAACCAATAATGGGCCTAAAAACTTCACTATAACTTACCCCACGTTTTAATTTACCCTGAGGGCAAATTACTGTGCGGTTAGCTATTGGCCAACTAACAGACGGAGCCGAAAAGATATTACATGGAAAAAAAAGTTACAGCAGAGAAAAAAGTATCAGTCAAAGAAGCTTTTTACCTTATTATGGCTAAAAACTAAGATTCTTTGCATATCCCCTTTCACAAATAGGTCGTCTGCCAAAGTCCCCAAAACTCCGTATGAGAGTTTATAATCAATAATCGTGGTAATAAGGGTGGCGCTTTCTCCGTGCTCCTCAAAGAGAATGGTGTTAGTCCATTCCTCAAAAAAAGAGTTCTGAGATCTTTCAACGACCATTTTATAAGGTTCGCACTCTTCAATTTCCACCGTAACGGCTGAGCTAATCCCAAAGCGTGTGACTTTAAAGTCATACCTAGCCCCTGTTTTAAGCTCTACTGGTACGGATGTGAGCTCTAACTGTATGTCGGTGGGCATAATGCGTGGACGTTTACGATAGTCTGATAGAAACTCATAGAGATCGTTTTTTGGAACTGGAATTACACTTGAATACTGAACATGCGCCATGATTTGAATGTATCGCATCTTTAGAAAAATTTAAAGGATTTAGCTTATGAACTCTACCCCATCTTTAGTGGAAAGAATTTTTAATCAGCCAACAGCGCCCTTTCGTGAGCGTTTTGTTTTGGAAGAACTTAAAACTATTCTTCAAGACAACAAAGTTCCCTTCTTTGAAGACAGCGTGGGCCAGATCATCGCGGGTGTGAAATCTCGAAAACAATTGCTGGCGAAAACGCATGTTGCATTTTTCGCACACACCGATCATCCAGGTTTTGTGATTACTAAAACACTCACTGAAAACCTCTATGAGGCTGTTTGGTATGGCGGAGCGCCCTTTGCACAAATGGAAGGAAAGCCCGTACGAATTTCTTGCCAAGACGACCCCGCATTTGAAGATGGCGATAAATACCTAAAAGGGTTTATCAGAAACTTTGAAGCAGGAAACCACAGAGAAGGAATTCCTTTTGAAATTGAAACCTTAAAGCCTTTAGATGAAAAACAGGTTCATAAGAAAAACTACTTTGGTGCCTTTAATTTCGATGGCTATAAACTAAAGAAAAATTTTGTTCACACCAAGTGCGCTGATGACCTTGCAGGCTGTGTGATGGCACTAGGCGCATTGATTGATCTTAAAAAACAAAAAGTACCAGCCATTGCAGTCTTCACAAGAGCTGAAGAGGTTGGCTTTGTGGGATGCCTTCATATGATCAAAAATA
>CAYXYF010000002.1:143296-145655 GCA_964469265.1 uncultured Bdellovibrionales bacterium | reverse complement strand
ATTTCAGCTCAAAATTCGTGGCATAAGAGTTGTATCTATGTTTTTGCCTATGAAGCTTTTGATCGTTTTTAGCATTTTAATATTCGGCTCTCATGCCTCTGCAAATCCTTGTGAGGATACCCGCAAATTGAAGAACCTTTGGGAGACCAAGTATATAAAGCTTATACAGAACCCTGAAGCTCTTGGGACTGGATTTGAGTCATCTTCGATGGCCTATAAGCTTGCGAATGCAATTTGTATTCTGGAGTACCCAGGGTTGCCGAATTATAATGGCGATTTCTATGAATACCTCACCGAAATGGTCCGCAAAATCATAATCAATACGGAGAACGCGTCGAACAGAAACCTCTTAGCATCGACTTCCCAGCTCGGTTTTATAAACCTTCATCCAGGATTTTTCCAAGATCGGTCAGACACACCTTTTATCCGTACTTCAACATTAATTCATGAAATGCGGCATATTGAATTGAGAATTTATGGGAAATTTAGTGGCCATGTTGAATGTACCCAAGGGCGCCACACAGGTAAGCAAATATGCGATCCAGAGGTATCTGATCGGTGGGAAGACGCTAGTACCCACGCTTACGAATTGTTCTTTTTGACTATGTTGTACGACAAGTCCGCCTTTTACAAAAACGATTTGCGTATTAAAAGCTACACTAACGATCTTTTAGACACTTACTTTAATAACGTTAGTTATGACTCTTATAAACGTTATTACAAGCCCTAAAATAGTGATTGTTCGTTCTGCGAATATATTTAATTTCAAGTGAAATGTAATAAACTTCATTACCACGCTCTAAAAAACACTTTTTATTTAACTTCTGATATGTCTGTTCCGATAACTTACTGGTAAATGAAACAAAAGGAATATCATTGCAATACTTGATAGTTTCCATTTTGTTGTTATTTTGCTCCCATTCAGTCGGTCAGAAATTTAGCGGTTCCAGTGAATATATTAAGAATAACAATAATAGAAACATAGATGCCGCACCATATGAGGGTCCTGATACGTCGGCGATTACGTGTCCTCCAGGGAGTCAGTTCGCGATTGGCTACTGTCTTCGAGCGAAACCCCTCGACCCGATGGGAAGGGTGGAAATGTTTTGTCCCGAGGGCACCGTGGAAGCATATAATCCTAGAACCATGTACCCAGAGTGCATGCATTCCACAATCACGTCAACTTATACGGAAACTAGCGTGAAGGACGATATCGCAAACACTCGCTCAGGACCCTCCCTCTGTCAGCAACAAATTGATGCGACAGAGCGGACTTGCAAGGGGCCGCAGCTTTCGCAGCTTGGGTCAATGGCTGTGATGTTAGCGAGGCAGGTGGCGTCTGCTAGGGCCTCTGGTAATATGAAGCAAGCTTGTGCTGCTGCTCAACAGATTAATAGCTTTAGTTTTTCAAGCAATGCGGCTATGGCGCAGATGTGTGCGAGTGCTATTAGAAAATGCAAATCCGCTTGTATTTCAGAAAGTGATGGTGACGGGGTTGTACAATGTGAGTCCTTCGATGGTGTTGTGAAAGCTGCTGCTACTCAATCCGTTCAAAGCGCGCAAAACTTTGCAACGTCTTCTGAGTGTGTAGAGTCCGTTAGTGGACCATGTGTTGGACCTAGTGCTTATGACAACGATAACTGCCCTGAGTTTTGTCAAAAGCCTGGAAGACAGAATCATATGAAGTGCCGAATCGCTGCAAGCCATTGTTCAGATTTTAACTTTGCAGCTCAAAATATAAAGCTTTGTGCTTGTATTACAAATCCTCTTTCACCCGCTTGCGGTAATGCTAACCCTCGCGATTTAGCAAACGCACCGCCTATAGTAGAAACAACAAAACCGTCTCAACCAAGCTTTGAGGACACACAGTTTTCTAAAGATTACGACACACATTTTAAAGAACATGAGCCAACCCCTTCGAGGGTTCAAGGTAACAACGACTATGTCGATGGATCAGTCCCAAACAGCGGAAAGTCGTTTGTGTATGAAGAAGATGCTGCCGTCGGTGCGGTAAGAACAGCCTATGACACTAATATTTTATACGGCACAAATCGTACTCCACCACCAGCACTTGGAACGCCTGAATCCATTTATGGTTATAGCCCCGCACATTATGAACCACAGCCAGTTAAGAGCGAGGGTTTTGATTTAAGAGATTATTTACCAGAAACTTTAGTTGGTCGTTCAAAACCAAAAACCCGCATCCCAGCAAGTGCAGGTTATGCCGATCAAACAATTACAAAAGCAGATGGATTAACGAATTGGCAAAAAGTTTCACGAAGGATCAGAATCCTTCAGCCAGAGCTTATCCCTTAATCACTAACACCCACCCTTACCATCATCGGTATTGAAATTTGCG
>CAYXYF010000002.1:10367-143196 GCA_964469265.1 uncultured Bdellovibrionales bacterium | reverse complement strand
GGTATGGTGGTTGCATATTCTCTTTAGGTGTTGTTTTGTTGTCGGTTCTCGTAACTTTCGACTGTAAAAAAGAAATGAACGTATAGTTTTCTGACACTTAAAAAAGGTAGAGAAATGAAACTTTTAACTATTTTGATTTCTGGGATTCTTCTTACGTCTGTAAATTCACTTGCAGATCGAGGCCGCAATGGACCACCGAAGAATGTTGCAACATTTTCGGCAGCTTCTTATTGTTCAGACTGTGCAGACAAAAAGACTAAAAGAGAAGTTCGTGACGATGCCATCGCAAAAGCTCAAGACAAGGGTATCTATTGGTGTAATTCTTTGGGTGCCAACGGAGTGCGTTTTTATGGTACTAAAACAAGAGTGACTGCGACGGTAGATTATCGGATGTACACGGCAACGGTTACGGCCTACTGCGTATTTAGAAACTAAACCTTTCCTTTCCCCGTTTGCCCAAATTGATCTTTGTGATGAAAATACCATACCTGTAATCGTGATGCTGGGGTATATTTCCGAGTTCATAATGTTGTACAGGAGGCTTTATGCTTAAGATGCTAGCCGCATGGGTTCTATCTGCAGTTACTCTAATTATTACTGCCTATGTTGTTCCAGGCTTTAAGGTGCATGCATTCAGTAGTGCTCTGTGGGCAAGTATAGTTATTGGACTTTTAAACATGTTGCTGCGTCCGATCCTTCTGTTCTTTGCAATACCAATTAATCTCGTGACCTTAGGTTTATTCACCTTTGTGGTCGACGCTGTTATTTTGAAGTTAGCGGCCAATATGTTAAGTGGTTTAGATATCGACACTTGGGGAGCTGCAATTATTGGTGCAATCATTCTTGCCATTGTAAATTATCTTTTGATGCTCTTAGTGGGACCTAATCGAGGCTAATTGCGTTCTAGTCGAACAATCCATTCGCAATGAAGAGAGTGCGGGAATTGGTCGACTCCTTTAATAGACATGACCTCGTATCCGAGCGGAATGATTTGCTGCAAATCTTTTATTAATGTCTCAGCAAAACACGATACATAAACAAAGTGTTTAGGTAATTTATCTTCTGAAAGCGATGTTAAGACTTCCGTGAAGCCTTGAAGTCCTGAGCGCGGAGGATCGGCAAGGACTCCGTTGACAGCCGATAAAAGAGAAACCATTTGCTCACTGACTTTATGAATATTCACACGCTCGACTCTGAGAGATGTCATCTTTAGCGATTTTGCAATGTTCAATAGAGATTGCACTGCATTTTTATCAAGCTCTGTTGCGATCACGCTTTGAGCAACAGAACTTAGAGGAAATGTCAGATTGCCTGAACCTGAGCACAGCTCAAGCCAATCTAAGGAAGTTAGATTTTTAATTTCCGCTAATGTTTTAAGGAGTTCAGATATCAACAGTTTATTTGTACCAAATCCTGTTTGTGAAAAGCCTCCAATATTCATAGGAAGAGAGATTGGATTAAGTTCGTTATCGTACGTTTCAAACCAACTAAAGGGTTCAGGATCTTTTAGTTTAAATTTACCGTCGACTCTGCCAAGCGTTTTTCTTTTTTGCCCGATCTCAATCACATCAAAGTTTTTTTGAAGCTCTTTGAGTAAGTTTTCATTTGCTAGAAGGTCTCGTATGTTTTCATTTGAAAAATCAATCCATAATCCAAACTTGTTGTCTGGGGAAACGCGGATTCTTATTGAGCCTTTTTGGACATTAAAAAATACTTCCCGTAGTTTTGAATAGGCTTTGGCTAAGGGTTCGCTCATCAGTGGACAGGTTTCAATATCTAAAATTTCTTTAGAGTCTTTTTTGTAAAATCCAATATTTTGTTTTCCATCGACGGTTTCAATAGTGAGATCGGAACGGTGACGAAATCTAGATTCGTGCTTTCTGATAAACTCGATTTTTGGCTGAGTTTGAAATGCGCTCTCCCATAATTCAGAAAAGCTTTCTTGTTTTAAGTTTATTTGGTCTTGGGTATTGAGGTGCGCAATTTGACATCCCGAGCATAGGCCAATGTAGCCACATTTGAATTGAATTGTACTAGAGTTGGAATCATCTAAAAACATATTGAGTACGATTATCATCTAAAGATAGTATTGAGTATTAGTTTTTTCTACGGGGGGAGAGCGCATGAAAATTCCAGCTTTAAGCCAGTATAGAGGCACTACTTTAATGGGAAAGGCGCAATACGAAGCGCTTTATCATCAGTCCATTGAAAAAAACGATAATTTTTGGAAAGAGATCGCATCACGCATCGACTGGTTTAAGCCCTTCGATAAAGTATCGCAATGGAGCTTCGAAGGTGATGTTTCTATTAGCTGGTTTCTAAATGGAAAATTAAATGCTTCCTATAATTGCATCGACCGCCATCTTTTAACTCAAACTAAAGATGGAAAGTTTAAAAAAGATCAAGCTGCTCTTATTTGGGAGCCCGACAACCCAAATGAAAAAGAACGAATTATCACCTATCAAGAACTTCACGACCAAACAGCAAAGCTTGCAAATGGTTTAAAAGAGCTTGGAGTTAAAAAAGGCGATCGCGTAACGATTTATCTTCCGATGGTTCCCGAAGCCATTTTTTCTATGTTAGCTTGTGCGCGCTTGGGAGCAATTCACTCCTTAGTTTTTGCTGGGTTTTCACCTGACTCTATTTCTGGAAGAATTAACGACTGTGAAAGTGAAATTGTAATTACTGCCGATGAAGGTTATCGCGGTGGGAAAGTTACCCCTTTAAAAAGCAATATTGATGAAGCAATAAAAAAATGCCCTTCTGTTAAAAAAGTAGTCGTCTTAAAAAGATCGGGAGGTAACGTCGCTTGGGATGATAATAAAAACCTTTGGTATCATGATCTTGTTTCAAAGCAAGAACCGAAATGCGATCCTGTTGAGATGGATTCAGAAGATCCGTTATTTTTGTTGTATACTTCGGGTTCCACAGGAAAACCAAAAGGTGTTTTGCATACGACTGGCGGATATTTAGTTTATACATCATTTACTCATCAAATGGTTTTTGACTATCAAGCGGGTGATGTTTATTGGTGCACGGCGGACGTAGGTTGGGTCACTGGCCACTCCTATGCGGTTTATGGTCCACTAGCAAACGGAGCAACGGTTCTTTTGCATGAAGGAGTACCCAATTACCCTGATTATTCCAGACACTGGCAAATTATTGATAAATACAAAGTGAATACATACTACACAGCGCCGACAGCAATTCGTGCGATGATGGCGCAAGGTGATGAGTTTGTAAAAAAATCTTCTCGAAGCTCGCTTAGACTTTTAGGTTCCGTGGGGGAGCCCATTAATGCTGAGGCGTGGAAGTGGTATTTTGAAGTTGTGGGAGAAAAACTCTGTCCTATTGTGGACACTTGGTGGCAAACAGAAACGGGTGGAATCGTCATCTCTCCTCTACCAGCTGCTACGGATCTTAAACCAGGTTCTGCAACAAAGCCTCTATTTGGAATCGAGCCTACGATTTTGGACCCTGAAGGCAAAGAGGTTAAAGGTGTTGGAGAAGGTGTTCTCTGTTTAAAAAACTCTTGGCCAGGCCAGTTTAGAACTCTTTGGAAAGATCACAAAAGATTTGTTGAAACCTACTTTACTCCATTTAAGGGTTATTACTTCAGCGGCGATGCTTGCCGAAGAGACGAGGATGGTTATTACTGGATATCAGGGCGTGTAGACGACGTCATAAACGTGTCAGGCCATAGAATGGGTACAGCAGAGCTAGAGGCTGCTCTTGGCTCTCACAGCAAGGTTTCTGAATCTGCTGTTGTTGGTATTCCTCACAATATTAAAGGCCAAGGCATTTATGCATTTGTGATTCTTAAAAATGAGTTTAAACCCTCTGACGAGCTTGCAAAGGAACTCGTTTCTTGGGTCCGAAAAGAAATTGGACCCATTGCAACCATTGATCAGATTCAGTTTACTTCAGGCTTACCGAAGACTCGGTCTGGGAAAATCCTACGAAGGATACTTCGGAAAGTCGCTGCTAACGATGTTTCTAATCTTGGAGATGTTTCCACACTAGCTGATACTGATGTCGTGGAAGAACTCATTAAAAATAGAAAATCTATTTAGGGTCTGCAAATTGGTCGGGCTTAATGGAGTCCACCCATTTTTTATAGTTATTATAGATGGTCTCAACAGGTGCAGGCTCCTGAACAGGCCCAACGTGCACAGTAAGAATTCCAGGTTTTGCAAAAGCTTGCCCGCGTGGCCACAGGGCGTAGTTATTTTCAATATACAAAAATAATATGGGTGTATCGGTTTTAGTCGAGAACATGCTTATTCCACGTTTAAAGGGATGGATTTTCCCGTCTTTGCTTCTGGTGCCTTCTGGAAACATGACCAGCCAAACCCGATTGAGTTTCTCAAGTAAAGTTAAGCAGATTTTAACAGCTTCTCCATTGCGGCTTTTTCTGTCGACGGGGATTGCACCGATGCAATGTTTTGAGAAGTAGGTCATCCAAAAATTTGCAAAGAAGTAATCTTTTGCGGCGGCAAAATAAAGACTTAACCAATAACGAAACGGAATAGCAGCAGCAATGCTAATGGCGTCTAAATGGCTTGCGTGATTTGAGATGATAAGCAGCCTCGGATACTTTTTATAAATTTTATGAAAGTCACCTTTCACTTTTAGAAATAAATAAAACCTAAAGAAAATGTACTTCAAAAAATTTGACCAAATATTTCGAATGATTAAACTGAAAATATCAAAATGACGAGTGATCAGCGGCAAGTGCCGAAGGTAAATCGGAAGCTGGGTCCATTGTTCATTCTCATAATTCCACTGCTTCATCTCTTGCTTGTCCTTTTGGTTCAACTCTTCGTTGCCGTGGCTTTCGTAAATCCTCACGTGCATTAGCACGCTCCGGTTTCCGAAAACCTTGCGCCTCGATTTGAACCAAAAATCCTGCGCAAGTCAGCGATGTCCTTTTGGTTCAACTCCCTCAGGCTTAAAAATATCTGAGGAGATACGAGTATATTGGTGCTACGAAAATTAGGCGGTCCATTCTATCGAGCAAGCCGCCGCGTCCAATAATGAATATTCCGTAATCTTTCACTCCTAGGTCTCTTCGTATAACCGCCAGAATTAAGTCGCCCGTTCCTCCTACAAGTGCCGCTGTTAAACCATATATCCACCAGTTCATTTGGCTTTCTATCGGAAGAATAATTCTAAGTCCGTAAGCTGCTGCCAACGTTACTACAATAGATATGATTAAACCCTCAAGCGTACGTTTTGGAGTAATTTGGTCGACCACTTTCTTTTTACCAAAGAGTCGGCTAACAGCGAGCGCGACGTTGTCACAAAGCTCAGTCAGGAGTATGATGTAAATCAAATAAAAAGCGCCCTGCGGAAGTTTCACAATCCATGCAGTATGCATAAACGCCCAGCCAACAAAGATCATGCAAAGCAAGCTGAGTGCAATATACTGAAGCATATTTTTGGCTTCATTTAAGGCGATCGGAATTAATGAAATCACTCCTAAAAAAATCATGGGCAATAAATTGTAGAGCATTGGATATTCGTAGTAGGTAGATAGCGCCAGCGCTAAACATCCTAAGTAGGTTATCCAAATAAAAAAACTTTTGTGATACATCCCAGTGAGTTGAAAAAATTCTTTCATACAGAATAAACTAATTAACGTAATTCCCACCAGCGGCCAAGGGTCTCCCGCTGCTAACATCAAAAACAATACTGGAGTAAAAAACAACCAACTCTGTAAAGAGGCCCATGCAGCAGCCAAATGAGTATTCTTTTTGCGCAACGGGAAAAGAATAGCGCCCACGATGCCTAAGAATACGAGTACAATGATTGCGAGTTGTTTAAATAATGGATTTCCCCACTGACTTTCCATTCCTTGCTTGTCCTTTTGGTTCAACTCTCTGCTGTTTGAGCCTCGTGCCTTCGACACATCTCAAACAGCCCACGCCCTTCGTAAATCCTCACGTGCATTAGCACGCTCCGGTTTCCGAAAACCTTGCGCCTCGATTTGAACCAAAAATCTGGCGCTCTTTATGTCTTAACTATACGTTTTTAGATCGATATTGTAATCTTTTATTTTATTATATAGGCCAGAGCGTGATATCTGGAGAATTGAGGCCACTGTGTCCACATCTTTTTGGATACTTAAGCAGTCCTGGATAACGTTTTTTTCAAACTCTTCTACAAGTTTTTTTAAGCCTCGGGTGTAGTCAACACACGCCGCTGGAGTGGGTGCGGTTGATGTGCTGATATATGGTCTAACATCTTCAATACGAATTAACGGTAGTGGTGAGGCCAGAGCGGCCTGTTCGGTGATTCTTTTTAACTCCCGAATATTTCCAGGCCATGAATAGGTTTGTAGGAATTTTAATGTTTCGACTAAAAATGCTTTATTGTGGCGAGGCTTTTGTTGCTCTAAAAAATATTTTGCAAGGTCAGAAATATCCTCTTTGCGTTCTCTTAACGGCGGTAATGATATTTTTTTCCCGTTGATGCGCCAAAAAAGATCTTCGCGAAATAGTTTTTTCTTTACTAAGTCTTCTAGATCTTGATTTGTGGCAACGAGCACCCGAACATTTAGTTTCGTCGTTTGTTTAGAGCCCACTCTTCGGATTTCATTGCTTTCAATGAATCGAAGCAACTTGACCTGATTACCAAGAGATAAAGCTTCAATTTCATCAAGAAACAACGTTCCGTTATTTGCGGCTTCTGCAAGTCCCATTTTGTTTTGATCAGCTCCTGTAAAGGCCCCCTTCGTATGGCCAAAGAGTTCTGACTCAAATAAACTCTCTGAAATTGATGAGACATTGACAGAAATAAGAGGTTGGTGAGGGTAAGATTCACACAGCATCCTCACCATTATTTCTTTTCCAGTACCTGATTCACCTTCGATGAGTATCGGACCAGATTCTGCCGCAAACTGAGAAACTTGCTTTTTGATAGATAGTGAGCTGGGACTATTTCCTATCCAGTATGCAGATTTGCTTTGCCGAAGCGTGGCCAGATGAAGAAGGTGAAGGGTTTCTATCTTTGATAGGACGCCAGTTAGTTCTTCTTTACCAAAGGGTTTTGCTAAAAATCTTGTAGCGCCATTTTTCAGACACCGTTCCATAACTTCTCGGCTGATATCTCCTGAAATTGCTACAATTTCGAGATGCGGATATTCCGCAGAAAGTTTTTTGATAATTTCTAACCCGACGGGTTGAGTGCTTGTTTTGCCAAAATGAAGATCAATAAGTGCTGCGTGAAAGTGTCCAGATGGAAGTTGATGAGGGTCTTGGCAAGAAACAAGCTGCCAATGAGGTGGTAAGATAAGGTTTAGCGAATCTTTAACGATGGGATCGTCATCGACTAATAAAACCTTCCATGTTTTATCCATATACTCTCCAAAGCAGAGATTTTCCCTTTAAATAAAATATTGTATTGAAAAACATATCGAACACCAAGAAAATAAAGGAGTGAAGGAGTAGACATGACTCGGCAAACTAGAATTCTTTTGTTGGAAAACATTCATCCTGTCGCTGTCCAGCGGCTTCAATCTGAGGGCTTTGAGGTAGTTAAAGAAAGCGCCTCGATGACTGAGGACGAGTTACTAAAAGTTATTAACGAGTTCGATATTCTTGGTATTCGATCAAAGACAGACCTGTCTGCGCGGTTTTTTGAAAAAGCGAGCCATTTGCTTACAGTTGGTGCTTTTTGCATAGGAACAAATCAAATAGATATTGTTTCGGCGAATAAAAGAGGAATTCCAGTATTTAATGCTCCGTATAGCAATACTAGAAGCGTTGCAGAGATGGTGGTGGGGCAGATGATCTCTTTAGCTAGAAATCTAGGCGATAGAAATATTCAGGCACATCAAGGCAAGTGGAATAAAAGCGCCAGCGGTTGTTACGAGCTGCGCGGTAAAACTCTTGGTATCGTGGGTTACGGTCATATTGGTAGTCAACTCAGTGTGTTGGCTGAGGCATTGGGTCTTAATGTTATTTATTATGACATTATCAAAAAGCTTCCTTTGGGTAACTCAAGGGCTGCAAAGAGTTTGTCTCAACTCTTATCAAGTTCTGATTTCGTTTCATTACATGTTCCCGAGACACATCAAACAAAAAACATGATTGGTAAAGACGAATTATCGCAAATGAAGAAAAACGCGTTTTTAGTTAATGCCAGCCGTGGGACTGTAATTGATATCATGGATCTCGCCGAAGCTATCAAGGCGAATAAAATTGGTGGCGCTGCCATAGATGTTTTCCCAGAGGAGCCTCAAAGTAACTCCGAGACTTTTGATTCTCCTCTAAGAGGATTGCCTAATGTCATTCTTTCGCCTCACATAGGGGGCAGCACTGAAGAAGCACAGGAAGCCATTGGTGCTGAGGTCGCAGATAGTTTTATTAAACTTGTTCGTAACGGCAGCACTCGCGGTGCAGTGAATTTCCCCAATGTGGATCTGCCTGCAACCCATAAAAGCTCTGTGCGCCTGATCAACGTGCATCAAAATGTTCCTGGGGTATTAAAGGACGTCAACGAGATCATTGCTAAGACGGGCGCTAACATTTCGGCGCAGTACTTATCTACAGATCCCAATATTGGCTACCTCGTCATGGACTTAGAGACTGATAAAAACGTAGACATAGTAGATAAAATTTCCAATCTATCCACTAATATCAAGACGAGAATCATTTAAGTTAGTTCCCTCTGTAAATGGCCCATTCTTTGTAGTAAATTTCGTTTGAGCCTGTTGCGAAATCTCAATGACTGAGATACAAGGGGCTCGGGTGTGATTTTAAATTTATAGAAGGGTAGTGTGGTAACTATGCGTACATTTTTTGTCGCATGTATTGTCGTTCTTACATCATTTCAAATCTATGCAGACTCGGTGGAACTCACAACGCTTGAGCCAAAGACGCCGTCTTACTTTGACCGTCTTGTAAATAAAGCCGTAGGCAATCTTTTTGAAAAGCCTGGTGTCAGCCTTATTCAAGAAGATGGAAGAGTCTATCTCACGGGCAAAGATATCGAGGCTAAAAAGAAACTTGCTGCTCAGCTTATTTATGCATTTGGTAAGACTGTAGCAAACTGGAGTACCATCGACTGGACCAAAGATGTCGACATGACGGCATCGGTGCCGACAAAGATCCGAGATATTGGTATCAACCAAAGGCTTCCTACTGATGGAATAAACTGCCATTCAACGACTTTGTATTTATCAGGTCTTACTCGACGACTAAGTTACGTGAATGCGGATGAATTTGAATATTATGTGGATAACTTCTGTGAAAGAGTTAACAGATATGAGCCTGGCGCAATCGGCATCTCAAGCCATAAAACAATGTTTAGCCATAGTTTTAAGATCATTAGTAACAATGTTATTTTTCAGACGAAGTCTCTTTCTAGAACTGAACCGTTAAGATTCTTTTTAATCGAAGATTATAAAACGACTGAGTTTTATAAATGCCAAGAAATTCCGAGACAGTTTTGTGTGGGTCGATATGATGCGCTTCAAAGAAAAGTTGATGATCTCGATTCTGTTTATGAGCAGATTCTTCGTCTAGGTCACGATATCGAACGCCGCAACACAGCTATTAATGAGATAGAACCTCTATTGGACCAGGTGAACCAAGAGCTTATTCGAGCAGATCGCGATATCTGTGTTCAGGACTTGGTTCGAATGAAACTCAGATTACAATCCTTAGCGGACATCGCTAAAAAAATAAAAGGAAACGGTTACTACATTCAGGATAAGGGCTTATTCAGTCGAGAGCCTGTATATTAATTTGATGCATACACAGAATTTCCCTGCTAGCGTTAAAGATAGATTAAGCTAGGGTGAAACAAATGGAAGCATTAAGAGAGTTTCTAGAAAGTAATCAAATTCTTACAGACGCTGAAAGTCTTAAAGAGTACGGACGAGATTGGACTAGATATTACGAGCCTAAGCCGCGGGCAATTGTCTTTCCGAAAACTACAACAGAAGTTCAAAAAATTATTCAGTGGGCACGTGAAAATAAAGTATCCATTGTTCCTTCAGGAGGGCGAACTGGCCTGAGCGGTGGTGCCGTCGCAATGAAGGGCGAAATCGTATTGTCACTTCAGAAGTTAAATAAAATTATTTCTTATAATGAAAACGATCAAAGTCTGGTTTGTGAAGCTGGTTGCATCACAGAAGAAGTTCAAAAGTTCGCAAAGTCTAAG
The DNA here is from genome assembly GCA_964469265.1 of uncultured Bdellovibrionales bacterium. Taxonomy (GTDB): domain Bacteria; phylum Bdellovibrionota; class Bdellovibrionia; order Bdellovibrionales; family JAEYZS01; genus JAEYZS01. The sequence goes on along the minus strand of CAYXYF010000002.1, from coordinate 133,026 downwards.
GGTGCCTTTTTTCCAGTGGACTTTGCAGCTCGAGGTTCAAGCCAAATTGGTGGAAACGTTGCTACAAATGTGGGCGGTCTTAATGTTGTTCGGTATGGACTCATGAGAGACTGGGTTGCAGGTCTTGAGGTTGTGACGGGTACAGGAGAAATTCTTCATCTCAATAATGGTCTTATTAAAAATAACACTGGCTATGATCTAAGACATCTTTTTATCGGTAGCGAAGGAACGCTTGGAATCATCACAGGGGTGACTTTAAAGCTCACAACCTCGCCTGAGAGTACGTCCGTTATTATTGTTGGACTAAATGATTCCAAACATGTTCTTGATGTCTATCGAAAGTTCCGAGACGTGGCTCAGTTGACGGCTTTTGAGATGTTTACAGAAGATGCAGTTCAATATGTTTTAAAAGCGCATACAGAACTGGCCCCGCCTCTGCAAAGCCCTTTTGCCGTCTATTTATTGATTGAAGCAGAATCAGATACAGAGGACAAAGTCCAAACTCTTCTCACTTCATTTGAAAAGTGTGTCGAAGCAGGTTGGGTTCAAGATGGCGTCATCAGCCAAAGTGAACAGCAAGCAGAAAACTTTTGGAAGTACCGAGACTTTATTTCAGAGAGTCTTTCTCCTTTTACCCCGTATAAAAATGATGTCTCCGTTAAGATATCTGATATCACGCAGTTTATGGTTGAAGCCGAAAACGCTTTAAAAAAAGAATACCCTAGTTTTAAAGTCGTATGGTTTGGACATATTGGAGACGGAAACCTTCATGTTAACATCTTGAAGCCTGACAATTTGGAAATGGCTGACTTCGTTAAAAAGTGCCAAGAAGCGGATAAGATTTTATTCGGAATCATTCAGAAGTTTAAAGGCTCTGTCTCTGCAGAACATGGAGTGGGTCTATCTAAAAAACCTTTCCTTAGGTACACAAGATCGGAAGAGGAAATTTCTATCATGAGGCAAATAAAAAAAGTTTTTGATCCTGATGGTATTCTTAACCCAGGAAAAATATTTGATTGAGAGCAATCTACTTTATTGCGATTAGAGATTTAAAATCGCTGTCTTGGTCTATGGAATATGGAGTCGCTTTCATACGTGCTTCGTAAATTTTTTTTAATAGCTCAATAGACTTCGGGACATGCGGAATTGCAGCCTCGATTTTATCTCGCATCCAGCTTTCAAAGAACTCACCGAGTATAGTGACTTCATCGACACCATAGGTTTTTCCTGATCCTTTGAGTTTGTGAAACGCATTGATTAAGTTTTCTTTGTCTTTATTGAAAAGGAACGATTCAATTTCGCTAATTTTCTCAGGTAGACTTTCTACGTATTCCGTTTGAAGTTCTTTTAATAAATCATCCATCACTTATGCTGCTTCTTTTTGTTGTTGAGGTTTATGTGCTCTCCACTCAGGAACTGTAAAGAAGAACGTACTACCTTCTTGCGGCTTTGTTGTTACGTCGATGACACCACCATGCTCTTCAACTAACGCTTTGGCAATAGCGAGGCCTAATCCAGTGCCTTTCACGAGGGGATTATCAGGGCTTGAAACCTGTCGAAACTTTTGGAAAAGAATAGATTTTTCTTGGGGAGTCATACCTTTGCCATGATCTTTAATCATAATACATACAGGCTTTTCAGCTTCCACCTGAACGATGATTTCAACTTTATTATTTTTCGGAGAGAACTTCACGGCGTTTGAAATAAGATTTGTAATGATCTGCTGAATGCGATCGGCATCGATGTAGAGGTCCACATCTGCAAAGTCGTGCTTTTCAATAGACACATCAAAGGTTCCCGCAAGCCCTTGCAAGCTCTGTACGGTTTGATCTATAAGATCATGTAGTCTTATCCATTCTAGTTTTAGCGGGAGCTTTTTTGCATCAATTTTTGCCATATCAAGAATGTCGTTAATTAACCGAACCAGACGGTCCGTTTCAAGCTCTGCAATTTTAATCAAATTTAGAATCTCTGCTTGCACATCTCCCATCACGCCTGAGGAGATTAAACTCAAAGAACCTTTGATAGAGGTCATTGGAGTACGCAACTCGTGAGAGGCAATATTTAAGAAGTCCGACTTTGCGGCATCTAGCGCTTTGAGTTCTTCCATATTTTTCAAAACTTCTTGTGCCATTGAATTAAAAGTGTTTTGTAAATCACCCATTTCATTTTCTGGCGGAGAGTCAAAGTTGTACGAATATTTACCGTTAAGAAAATCTTCCATCCTCTTTGTTGTTTGGTGAAGCGGTGAGAAGATTTGGATTCCTAAAAAAACACGCAGACCGAATAATAAAACACCAAGTGCCGAAAGCATTGCAATCGAGTAAAAGACAAACTTCTGTTCCAAATACTCCAATTGTGCTTTCATGTTTTTGTAGTGGACTTTGTCTTGTTGCAAATAATTCTTTATGGAATCTCTGAGTTCGCCTTTTCGTCCTTTCTCAAAAGCAGTAATGATTTCTTCAAATTTTTGTTTTCTTTGCTCGGGGTGTAAGTCTTGAGAAAATTCTTTGAGCATGGCAATGTTTTTGTCATTGCGAGTAGCACTAGGAAGGTCATCGAGCATATCTCGAGCTTCAACCACCTTTAAAACTCCCGTCTGATTAAATTCGAATTTAATGTAAAAGAAGTATCCAAGGCAAGACAGTGAAACGGCCACGATGCCCAGTGCTAAAATTATTAGATTTAATTTTAGCCTGATCGGTTTCATTTTATGCAGCCTTATTTTCTAGTAACTCGTTGATACGATCACAAAGGGATTTAGGTTCGAAAGGTTTTTGAATGTAACCAATTGCTCCGAGTTCCAAAACTTGCTTGATGTCAGACTCTTGAGACTTCGCACTTAAAAAAATAACTGGCGTTTGACTTGCGTGGGATGCTTTTAAGTTTTTTAGGACGGTTACTCCGTCCATAACGGGCATCATTCCATCAAGCAAAATGAGATCGAAGGATTCTTTTAAAGCGAGATCAAGGGCAGACTTGCCATCGGTCACCGCTGTCACTACATGGTTGCCGAGTTTTTCTAATGTAATCTTGGCAATGATTGATATGTTCGAATCATCTTCCGCCAAAAGTATCTTCATCTTTAAGCAGCCTTTCTTAATAAGTTTTGATACATCCATGATCTGATCTGCTGAAGGAATTGATCCTTAGCACCGAAGTAATGTGTTTTTATAACCCATTCGTTATTTTTTGATTTTATTTCTTGTACGGATATAACTTTCACAAAGGGAGCTTCGATATTAAGATCCGTAAAGAGTTTTCCGCTGACTTGTATGACATCGCCGATCTGTGGACAGATGGGGCTTTGTAAAGTGAGTCCTAGTTCGGATATAGCGGTGATTTTAATTGCCATATCAACTTTGCCATTTGAGTATTCATTGATGGGCTCAAGATCCACTTGCGGCCATTGGTTCAGTTCTTTTTTGGCTAAGAGAGCTTCGACTTTTTCTACAAAGATAATGGGATCAATAGGTTTCACGATGTAATCGTCCACGCCAAGGCGCAAGGCACGCTGAACATCGTCTTTTGTTTTACGACCCGTAAGCAGGGCAACGGTCATCTTCTTCCATTCAGGATGTTTTCTAATTTGTAGAAGAACCTCGAAGCCTGACATTTGCGGCATGTTCGCATCAGAAATCACCATGTCGAAAGAAAATTTCTCGAGATACTCTAAGCCTTGCACACCGTTTGTACACGGAATGACTTCATGACCGCCTTTTGTTAAAAGCTTTTGGCCCATTTTTAAAATGTCGTTATCGTCATCGATAAGCAGTATTCTTGCCATAGATAACTTATCGGAACATCAGGGGAATCGTTGAGATGCTGTCTAAAAATGAGTCGCAAAAAAGCGAATGTTAGAAGAATATAAAAATTGTTTTATCTAAGAGTATTTATAAAACGATATAGTCGAAGAAAGTCGTGCAAACTGGCTAAATGTTTTACACGACTATCGGCCACTATCGATTGAGGCTTTACTGTTGAGCTGCAAGAAGATCTTGGAGTTCACCAGCTTCAAACATCTCCATCATGATGTCACTACCACCAACAAGTTCTTTACGAACGTAAAGTTGTGGAATAGTCGGCCAGTTACCATAAGCCTTGATGCCTTCACGCACTTCTGCGTCTTCAAGTACATTTACAGTTTCAAAAGGAACTTTGAGTTCATTAAGAATCGCAATGGCGCGCGCAGAGAATCCGCACATCGGCGCATCTTTTGTTCCCTTCATGTAAAGGACAACGTCGGCGCTACTGATTTGCTGTTCGATTTTCTGTTTTGTTTGTTCGTTCATATTTATTTCCTCTCATTTGGAGTTACGGCTTTGATTGTTAACGCGTGGACTTCGCCACTGGCAAGTTCTGGTTGAAAAACGTCCATGACCATTCTTTGTCTTTGGATACGGCTTTGTCCTTCAAACTTTTCACTCACAATTGACACTTGGATGTGGTCCGAGGTGCCCGTGAGGTCAAAAACCTCGATATCCGCATTATTAAAATTCTCTAAAAGACGTTGTTTAATTTCTTCTGTAGTCATGAGCTTCTATTAATCATTATTTGAGACAAATGGTACCTAAAAGTGCTCCGCTGCCTTTTTGAACCTAAGCCTGTAAATTCGCTTGAGATATTGCCATAGTGTGTTATAAAAAGGCAATGAATTTTTATGCCCCTCAAGATCCTAAAAAACTCAAAAAAGAGCGCGAAAAAGCACGAGAGCTAAGAAAGTCCGCGTGGTGGAAGCAAAAACTTCAAGCTGGCGTTTGTTATTATTGTGAGGAAACGTTTTCTCGTGAAAATTTGACCATGGATCACAAAGTTCCTCTCGCGAGGGGAGGAACTTCGTCTAAAAATAATATTGTGTGCTGCTGTAAGGGCTGCAATACAAAAAAACAGTCCCAAACTTCAATAGATTTTATTTCTTCGTAGTATTTGCTGAGTCAGCTTTAACGATTTCAAGTAGCTCAACTTCGAACTTCAAAGGAGTGTTAGGAGGAATAACTCCACCAGCGCCCTTATCTCCGTAAGCCATACGAGGTGGGATGACGAGAGTGCGCTTTGCACCTTTCTTCATTCCGCGAACACCAATGTCCCAACCTTCGATCACTTGTTTTGCTCCAAGTGTGAATTCAAATGGTTGATTGCGTGAAAACGAGCTATCAAACTCTTTTCCGTCAAGGAATGTTCCTCTGTAGTGAACTCTGACGATATCACCGTCTTTTGCTTCTTCACCTTCGCCTGCCACAGTTTCTTGCATAAGAAGATCTGTCACTTCTGGAGCTTTTTGTTTATCTTGTTCGCCTGGCGTACAGCCTTTGGTGCAACCAACGCTCAGCGAAATTATGCTTAAAAATAAAACTAGTTTTTTCATTTGTGCGACCTTTTGTTGAATTTTGATTCTGTTTTATGTGTAATCTGGTTAACTACTTAAAAGGATATGGGAAATTTTTTTTAATATCAATTTTTTTTAATTGTGCTGGTAATCTATTTTTACCAGCTAACAGCATTTTTATTTATAACTTTTTAAAAGAAGGGCGACAAGATTGGCGCAAGCTCAAATTACTACAAGCAGTACCGCAGAATATTTTGCTAAGAACCTCCAGCAGGTGGGCTTCTCTTCTCCGACCAAGGCTGTTTTAACCACAGTCAAAGAAGCTATTGATAATAGTTTAGATGCCTGTGAAGTGGCAGGTATTACGCCAGAAATAACCGTGGAAATCCAAAAAGTCGGACCAGGCTCTCAAAAAAATACCGATTTGGTTTCCATCGTTGTCGAAGATAATGGACCCGGAATTGATGTTGAAAACCTCGCAATGGTTTATGGGGAGTATTTGGCATCATCAAAGTTCGGACGCGGTCAGTGTTCTCGTGGACAACAGGGCATTGGTATCTCGGCTGCCACAACTTGGGCGCAGCTTACAAATGCCATCGGTGTGAATGTTATTAGCAAAACGAAGCGGATGAAAAAGGCTGTTTCAGCTCTCATCGATGTGGATATTAAAAAAAACAAGGGTGTTATTAAAAGAAAAGAAACTATTGATTGGGACAAGGACCACGGCGTTCGCGTGGAGTTTAAACTCGACGGTCGGGTTCAATTAAATGGTGAGGGTGGATTGTTAACCTACCTCGACGGAACAACACTTGTGAACCCCCATGTCACTTTGAATTATAAACTCCTTGATGGTGACTGGGTTCGTATCGAGCGAGTAAGCACAGATGTTCCAGACATTCCGCCTGCGATCAACCCGCATCCTCATACAATGAAACTAGGTGAATTTATTACTCATGCGCATTTGTATGGGAAAATATCTTGTAAGAAATGGTTGCGAACTGGATTTACAAGAGTCTCTGACCAATCCATCAAGGATTTTGTTAAAAACGGTCTTCCGAAAAAACTTTTAGATACCCCAGTGAGCCAAATGTCTGAAAATGATTTAAAAAGCGTTTATCAGTCCATTCAAAAAACGGATTTAATGTCACCTTCGACAAAGTCTGTGCTTTCGGTGGGTGAAGAGGCTTTGGCAAAAAGTATTGGCCGTATCGGCGAAGTGGACTTCTTTAGTGTTGTGACAAGAAGACCTAAAATTTGTGACTTTAAGCCCGTTGTTGTTGAAGTCGCGTTGGCGCGCTTCTTAAATAGAGGCGGTGAAGATGAGCCTGTGCAAGTTCTAAGATTTGCCAATAGGGTTCCATTGCAATTCGATAAGGCAGCTTGTGCGATTACAAAGTCCATCGAGTCTGTAAACTGGCGGTCATACGGATTGAATCAACCACGAAACTCGGTCCCAATGGGGCCGTATGTTTTTGCGATCAGTGTCGTTTCACCTTTTATTAAGTTCAAAAACGCTTCAAAGGAAACAATTGATGCATCAGATGACTTAGTTGAAGAGCTCAGACGAGCGTTGATGCAGGCAGGACAAAAGCTTTCTCGTCATATTCGGCGGGAAGTGAAGGCTGAAGACTTAGAGCGAAAAATTCGCCATATCGAGCAGTTTGGCCCGATGCTTGTTGAAGGTCTTGTTCGAATTACCAATGCAAGTGCAAAAAGAAAGTCCAAAGCTGAAGAAGGATTAAAACAATTGTTGGGCCGTGACGCCGAAGTTGCCGAAGCTCAACTTGAGGAAGCCGATACAAAGCTTAAACAGTTAAAAAAGAAAAATAGACACCTCATTGGAAATGGCGAAGAAAACAAAGACATTATTGATGTGAGCGAGATCCATGAGGAAGTCGATGAAGAAGTAGCAAAGTCGAAAGGTAAAAACAAGAAGGCGACTAAGAAAGCTGCTGGTAAAGCGACGACTAAAAAAGCTTCAGCAAAACCTGCAAAAAAAGCGAAGAAAACGAAAACAGCGAAGAAAAAAACCAAAAAGAAGAAATAAAGAACGTAGCCCTGTTCAGTGAGGAGAGTTTATTATGGCAAGAGGCGGATTAAGAAAAATTGGTTCGGGAAAAGATATTCCAAAGCTTTCAAAAGAAATCTGTGAGAAAATGCTTTTTGATCTTGAAAGAGCGCAACGTCCTGTCCTTGAAGCAACAAAAGCTTCGCTCGACAACTCTCTTTACAATCCCAAGGTAGGTTACTTCACACCGGGAGATAAAAAGGTAAGAACCGAGCTGAACGTGGGCTCTGTTCAAAAAATGGCACGAACAATATTTATGTTAGAGATTCTTCTAAGAAATATTGAATCAGGTGCCGTCAATACTAAAAGGGAGTTGTATTATATCGCTAAAGGTGAGGTAAAGCACAGTCCTCACTTAAAACCACTGGACTTCCAAGATCAAAATGAAAGTGATTCTATTGTTGATTTCATTTGCGAAATGTTTGAGGTCTATAGAGAAGAAATGAATTGTTTTGCCAATGACCGTGGCGGACAGACTTATTCTCAGCAACTTGTTGTAACAGAAACTCTTCCAGATGGCTCAAAGGCAGTTGTAGATTTAAGTTCTCTTGGAACATCGCCTTTCCAACCGAAAAATAAACCTCAGAGTCTGAAGCTAAAAGCAAAAAAGAAAATTGATTTTTGTTTGATTGTTGAATCAGAGGGTACTGCCAATACTTTGGTATCAAACGGCTTTACGAGACGAAACAATTGCATTCTTCTTGGTGCTCAAGGGGTACCGAGTAATGCCGTCAGAGGCTGGTGTAAACTGATTCAAGATGAATTGAAAGTGCCGATGTATTTCTTCGGAGATCTGGATGCGTACACTATGCAAAATATTTTTAGAACTTTAAAAGCTGGTTCTGCCGCATCTCTTATCAGAAACTCTGATTTCTCAGCACCTGATGTGAGATTCTTAGGTGTTTTGCCAGAAGATATTAAAAAGTATGATCTTCACGATTACGAGGTCAGAGAAAACGATGCAGGTGAAGTTCGAGCCTTGAAGAAAGCTCGAGACGCTTTACAAAACGATCCGTTCTTCCAAGACAAAAAGAATAAAAACTTATCAGACATCTTACGCTGGTTAATTAAGAATAAAAGACGTTGCGAGCAGCAGTCGTTATTTATGGTGTCTCCGAAGGATCCAACGATGCCAGAAAAGATCATTCTAGAGAAAATCAAAAAGGGAGTTTATATCTAAGGCATTTTCTTGGTATGCACTTTTTTTTAAAGAGAAGACCACTTAATGGTCTTCTCTTTTAGTTTAAGAGACCCATCGGGTAAAACTTTTACGTACTTATCAGGAAGAGCTTCGTTCTTATTCAGTGCAGTAAGGAGAACGGCGCAGTCATCACGGCTTAGCTCACCACCAATAGAAATCTCAACGGCTTGCTTTAACCGCTTGTATAGTTCAATCAAAAATCCATTCCAAGCACATGAATCAATATCACCTCTTCTAAACTTTGCAATATGAGAACTCGTATCTAAAGTAGGTGAGGCAAAGACATTCATGCCGATACCAATTATCAACCGTGTTTTATCTCCTTGAGATTGTGCTTCAATAAGAATTCCTGCGACCTTTTTTTGTTTAATTAAAATATCGTTGGGTGCTTTTAAACTAATATCACTTTCGCCAAAGCCGTGTATTTCATATAGGGCCTCGTAAATGCTTAGCCCAACAAGAGGACTTAAGGTGGGTTGTGGAGTGAAGTTTAAATCAAAAACCCAAGAAGACAGCAGCGCAGCACCAGCCTCTGGCGAAGTCCAAGTATTGGTACCTCGCCCACGTCCTGCGGTTTGTTGATCTGCAATGATAAGTCTATTTTTTTCAGACTCTGGTAGCGTCTTTGCAAAGGCGTTAGTGCTCTCGATGGTATCAAAATAATGCGGTGTCAAATCCTCTTGAATCGTGGCCCACTCATTTGTCCATTTGCCGATATTTCTATATTTGTCCATGTTTAAACCTATTAACGGTGAATATTTCTCAACGCAACTTAATAACTTTACGCTTAACCTTGCTACCGCAGCTACAACTATTCTATAGTTTTTTTGTAAAAATACAAAATACAGTAAGGAATGTTATGGAAAATTCAACTTTAAATTCGATTGATCAGTACTGGGAGAAAAAAATTATTCCAACTCTTTCAGAGTATATTGAAATCCCAGCAAAATCCCCAGCCTTCGATCCCGATTGGAAAAAGAACGGGTTTATTGATAAAGCTTTAAAGCTCGTGGACCGTTGGATCGATGAGCGAAAAGTTCCTAATCTTAAAAAGGAAATTATTGAAGTCGACGGGCGAACTCCGCTTTTACTTTTAGAGCTCGCGGGCGACGTACAGTATGATGTGTTGATGTATGGCCATCTTGATAAACAACCAGAAATGGTCGGATGGGCTGACGACCTTGGTCCTTGGAAAGCTGTCAGAAAAGGCGATAAACTTTATGGAAGAGGCGGTGCAGATGATGGGTACGCTGTTTTTGCATCTATCTGTGCCATCGAACACTTGCTTGAACAAAAAGCGCAAAGACCAAATATTAAAGTTGCGATTGAATTGTCTGAAGAAAGTGGATCAACAGATCTACCATTTTATTTTGAAAACTACTCAGCAAAGTTTGGCACACCAAATTTAATTATTTGCTTAGATTCAGGCGCAGGAAACTACGAACAATTTTGGACGACAACTTCGCTTCGAGGTTTAATCAATGGAACTCTCAGTGTTGAGATCTTAAGTGAGGGGGTTCACTCTGGTGACGCTAGCGGCGTTGTTCCATCATCATTTAGAATAGCGCGGAATATTTTGGATCGTCTTGAAGATGTTGATAGTGGAAAAATCGTACCTAAAGAATTTCAGGTTGAGATTCCAAAAGACAGACTTACACAGGCGGAAAAAACATCTTCTGCGTTAAATGAAATGATTTATAAAAAGTTTCCATTTGTTGGTAATGCAACTCCAGTGGAAACTTCTCCAAAGGAGTTATTGCTTAACAAAACTTGGCGTGCAGCACTTTCGGTTATTGGAATGGAGGGAGTTCCTTCCATACAAACGGCAGGAAATGTGCTTCGTCCAAAAACTAAATTAAAACTCTCTTTAAGAGTGCCACCAACCTTAGATGCAAAAAAAGCTGCACAAACATTAAAAACGCTTCTTGAGACAAATCCTCCGTACAACGCGAAGGTGGAATACCACATCGAAGACGCTGCGGCTGGATGGAATGCTCCAGAAATGGACCCTCGTTTAGAAAAACTAATCAGCGATGCTTCTCAAAAGTACTATGGAAAAGAAGCCCTTGCCATTGGTGAAGGTGGGTCAATTCCATTTATGGGAATGTTGGGAGAAAAATTTCCAAAAGCCCAGTTTGTGATTACAGGCGTGTTGGGACCAAATTCTAATGCCCACGGACCCAACGAGTTTATTCATGTGGAATATGCAAAGAAACTCACTGCGTGCATAACGGATATTTTGGCAAACACAAAAAATCTTGTTTAGGATTTCCAATCAAATATCATGCTTATATCAGCAACGGGAGCCGAGTGCGTAAGCGCTCCCACGCTGATATAATTAACACCAGTTTCTGCAACAGATTTGACTCGGTCTAAAGCCATATTTCCAGAAGCTTCGGTTTCAATGTCGTCTGGAATAATTTTTAAAGCTTCTTTTAAAGTATCGATATCCATATTATCAAGTAGGATTCTGTTGACCCGTTTTTCACAGCAGACTTTGACGTCATCTAGAGTATGAGCCTCTACTGTCATAAATTTTTTTGTCTGGGAGCGAACTTGATCAATGGCTTGATCTAAGGTTTGAGCAAGCCTTACGTGGTTTTCTTTAATCATAACTTGTTCTGAAAGATCGCGTCGGTGATTCACGCCTCCACCATCAACGACCGCTTTTTTTTCTAACTCTCTGAGAAGCGGAGTGGTTTTACGTGTATCTAAAATTTTTGTATTTGTTCCTCGAACTTCGTTTGCAAATCGTTTTGTGAGTGTAGCAATGCCTGATAGTCTTCCTAAAAAGTTTAAGGCGACCCGCTCGGCTTTAATGATCTCTACTAAGTTTCCTTTTAATGTGCAGATTGTTTGTGTCGCTAAAACGACTTGTCCGTCTTCAAATAGCCACTTTATCTGCACATGGGGCTCAAGATACTGAATGCATTCTTCAAAAAGTTTTCTTCCTGATAAAACTAAATCGCTTTTTGCAATAAGTTTTGCAGATCCAGGATAGCTTTTTACTGCCAAGGACTCTGTGGTGCAGTCCTGATCGGGTATGTCTTCAATGAAAGCGTATTTAATTAGCTCGGATGTTTTCACGGTTTAGGTTCGTTTTCTTGCAGGAGGCGATCAAGTTCTTTTCGGATAATCTCTGCGGCGAGCTCTGGAATGACTTGCCATGCGACCTTTTCTAAAACTTCTCGTACCTCTTCGCGGACCATCTTTTCAATGTCGTTTTCTGAAGGAACAGGTGGTGCACTTGGAATTTCAGGTGGCTTCTCTGAAGGGGCGGTGACTTCCTTAGAGGGAGCTTCTTTCCCTGGCATTTGAAAGTTTGCGGCAGTTTCAGGATTAAGAAGGAAGCTCATGTCCTCGACATTTTCAACATTCTCAACATCAAGTGGAATGGCGTCGACGTTTGTATCTTCTGGTAAATCTAAAATAAATGATTTAGTTTGTTCTGTTTCACGGTACCCAAAGCCCGTTGTTTTATCGAGGGGCTGCATTTCAAACTCATCTGCAGGCTCTTGTTTGGAATCATCTTCTTGGTCCAATCCTTCGGTGAGATCGGGAAGCTCAATCGGTTTAAATTTTTCGGACTCTTTGTCCAGCTTTTCTAATGAAGCTAGTGGATCATCGTTTTTGCCCGCTTTTGGAGTAGGTTCTTTCGGCGTTGATGGCATTTCTAAAAAGTCTTCGATGCTCCCAGCTGGCTCATCAGACTTTTTCACCAGTTGAGTAACAAGATTTTTTAATGTTTCGGCATCAAATGGCTTTTCAATTCTATCATCGGCTAGGGACTCCTTGGCCTTAGGCTCATCAAGCTCCATGAATCCGCTCCACATCAGAACAACTGGAGTGTCTTTGAGATTTACATTATTTTTGATTTCTTTTGAGACTTCGTAGCCGTTCTTTTTTTGTAGCAAAATGTCTACGAAAATAATATCTGGTTTGAATTGAAGAGCCACGTCTAAGACATCGACACCCAATGTGACTACTCTTAAATCAATATCGAAATCCTTAAGAGTCAATTGGATTACTTTTTTGATTGTTTCGCTATTATCTGCCAATAAGACGCGTAAAGCCATATATACCAAAGTAAACGATTTTTAAAAAACAGAGTCAACAGCCAAGTCGAGTTTAACCAAAAAAAGATTCGAAAATACGAGGCTTTAAGTATATTATTAATCCGTGTTAGATATTATCGACAAATATATTGCGAAGCTTTTTTTGGGATACTTCCTCGGAAGCATTGTCGTATTGGTGAGCCTTTTTTTAACTATCGACGCTTTATCGAACTTTGTGGGAGTACAAACTCCTTTCATTAACATGGTGAAGTTTTATCTTTACTCCACTCCCGCCGTTATTTATCAGCTTTTGCCTGCAGCTTGTTTGATTGCAACCCTTTTTACTTTAGGCGGGCTCAATAGAAACAGCGAACTCGTAGCGCTTTTTAGTATTGGAAATAGTTTAGCTAGGGTCAGTGCGCCAATCCTTATTATCGTCTCTGCAGTAACCGTAATGTCTTTTTGGATGAGTGACCGTATTCTGCCCATCACTAACAAAAAGAAAAACTATACGTGGTTTGTAGAGATTAAAGATCGTCCTGGAATGTATTCCGCAGTGAAGAACGCCAAAATCTGGTACAGACAAAACAACATGCTTTTTAATATTAAAACCTTCGAGGCTGACTCTCAAACAGCACAAGGCCTTTCGTTTTATTACTTCGACGACAAATGGAACTTAGTCCAAACTGTTACAGCAAGAACAGCCAAGCTTACGACGGGGGAATGGAAGCTCTATGATGGTGCGGTGACGCTCTTTACTGGAGACACAAGTTTCCCTATGAATCAGTCCTTTGAGGAAAAATCGATCTTAATTGATGATGAAATCGGAGAGATTCAAGAATCTTCAAAGTTCTCAGAGGTCGTCTCCATTCGGGAGCTAAAACAGTACATAAAAAAGAATAAAGAAGCTGGTTTAAATACCTTGCGATACGAGGTCGATTTGCACTCAAAATTCGGGTATGCGTTGGCTGCATTTGTGATGTCATTTATCGGTATTCCATTTAGCGTCTTTAATCCACGTGCGGGCTCACGGATGATGAGTGTGGGAGTATGCCTAGGACTTGCATTTGGGTATTGGTCACTATTTAGCATAGGATTAACCATGGGACGACACGGCTATTTGTCTCCTATTTTGAGTGCGTGGCTGCCTAATATTTTCATGCTTTCCCTATCGACTTTCTTCCTCTTGCGACTTAAGAAATAATGCGTTAAAATCAGTATATGTTATTAGAAATTTTGACTTATCCAAATCCAAAATTACGCGAGATCTCCGTGCCAGTAAAAGAGGTAAAAGAGGAGCTTGTTGAATACTCAAAGCACATGCTTGAGACCATGTACCATTCCAATGGAGTGGGCCTGGCGGCTCCTCAGGTAGGCCGTCTTGAGCGGCTGATTGTCATCGATACTCGACCCCATGATGATGACGGAAATCCAGTCGAAGAAGGTATGACTGAGCTTGAAAAAGCTGTCGAATATCCGCTAGTTCTGATTAATCCAGAAATTAAGTTTAAAAAAGGAAAAACCGTCTACGGAGAAGGCTGCCTTAGTGTTCCAGGCTACGTGGAAAACGTCGAGCGAGCTGAGTACATTGAAGCCGAATATATCAACACCAAGGGTGAAAAAGTTGAAATCAAGACGGATGGGCTTTTAGCGATTTGTATCCAGCATGAAATTGATCATCTTGATGGTAAGCTTTTTATCGATCGGTTGAGTTTCTTAAAATCCAATCGCATTAAAGACCGCATTAAAAAGTTTGGATACGAAGTTGAGACTGAAAAAGCACCTTTATAATTCTAGATTTAAACCTTTGCAAAAAAGAAAGAGAAGCTGATACCTTAGGCCCATGAGTAAGGTACGAGTTGTTTTCTTAGGAACTCCAGATTTTGCAGTCGGTCCCTTAAAAAGCATGGCAAGCGATGAGCATTATCATATTGTTGAGGTTATTACTCAGCCCGACCGTCCTAGTGGGCGTAAAATGCAGATCCAACCAACCCCCGTGAAAGAAGCAGCCCTTGAGCTGGGCCTTAAGGTTGTGAACACTGAGAGCGTGAATACGCCAGAGTTTATTGATCATTTAAAAACTCTAAAGGCCGACGTTGCGGTTGTGATTGCTTTTGGACAAATTGTCTCCCAAGAATTTTTAAGTCTATTTCCCTACGGAGCAGTGAACATTCATGGAAGTTTGCTTCCGCGATGGAGAGGTGCAGCGCCCATTCAACGCGCAATTGAAGCAGGGGATATCGAAACTGGGGTTGCCCTTCAAATTGTTGTAAAGGCACTCGATGCAGGTCCCGTGTTAGGAGTGCGAAAAATACCCCTGGCTGAAGAGGATACTGCCTCAAGAGTGTATGAGAAATTAAAGGTGTTATCGTCTGAACTTTTGGAAATAGAACTTATGGATTATATCCGAGGGAATCTCACTGGCGAAAAGCAAGATGAGTCCGAAGTCACCATTGCAAAAAAACTCAAAAAAGAAGAAGGGCAGATCAGTTGGGCAGAGCCTTCGCAGACGATAGTAAATAAAGTTCGTGCATTTGATATGTGGCCAGGAACGTGGACCCATTGGGATGGTAAGAAGTTAAAAATTATTAAAGCAAAGAGTACTGGAATTGCAAACGCTCCTGCGGATGCAGGAAAAGTTATAGAAGTTGAGTCTGATTCTTTTTGTGTAGGAACGTCGGATCAATTGGTCAGGGTTCTTGAAGTGCAACTGGAAGGAAAGGCTAAGATGGCTGTGGAAGATTTCCTTAGAGGTCATCAAATAAAAAAAGGAGAAAAGCTTGGCGCCTAAATCAGAAAAGAAAAGCATAATAGCACCGAGTTTACTATCTTGTGACTTTGCAAATTTGCAGAACGAAATCCAGGCCGTTACTGAGGCCAACGCAGATTGGCTCCATGTGGACGTCATGGATGGACACTTTGTAGATAATATTACGATCGGTCCGGTCGTTGTAAAAGCAATCAAGCGGTCAGCAAAAATCCCTCTTGATGTTCACCTTATGATTGAAAAGCCTGAAAAGTACATTAATCAGTTCATTGAGGCAGGAAGTGATTACCTGACGATCCATGTTGAGTCCACGGATAATCCTCGAGAGGTTTTAAAAGCGATTCGCGTACAGAACGTAAAACCTGGTATTACACTAAGACCAAGAACACCTGTTTCAGAGATCCTTCCGTATCTTGACGAAGTGAATTTGGTATTGGTTATGACGGTTGAGCCTGGATTCGGCGGGCAGAAATTCATGTCCGATCAGGTTGAAAAGATTTCGGTTTTAAAAAAAGAAATTGAAAGACGAGGCCTTGATATTCATATCGAAGTCGATGGTGGTATCAACAGTGAAACTGCCAAAATTTGCCGAGAGGCGGGTGCCACGGCCTTTGTCGCTGGCAGCTATATTTTTGGTGCAAGTAAAACTGGCGGTAAGAGTTCTGTTGAGGCATATAAAGATGCAATTGAATCTTTAAGGTAGTGGAGAGAGTAAAATGATTAAGATCACTGGTGAGAGTTTAAATCTAGATCACGTTTGGGATGTCGCTCATAACAATGCAAAAGTAGGCTTAAGTGATTCTTCAAAAAAGCTGATTCAAAAATCTCGTGATTACATTATCGGGAAACTTAAAAACAATGAGGCAGTCTACGGCGTTAACACGGGCTTTGGCGCTCTCAGTTCAGTAAAAATTTCCGATGAGAATCTTGTCGAGTTACAAAAGAATCTTATTCGTTCACACTGCTGTGGGGTGGGAGCACCATTCACGAAGGCGGAATCCCGTGCGATAATGCTTTTAAGAGCCAATGCCCTTTCAAGAGGCCATAGCGGGATACGAGTTGATGTTGTCGAAAAAATATTAGAATTTTTAAATAACGATCTTGTACCTGTTATTCCGCAACAGGGAAGCGTTGGAGCAAGCGGAGACTTGGCTCCACTATCACACTTAGCGCTAGCTATTATTGGTGAGGGAGAAGTTTGGCAAAACGGAAAAGCAGTTCCCGTTGAAGGAGTTTTAAAAGAAAAAGGAATTGAGCCTTTAGAGCTTCAAGCCAAAGAAGGTCTTTCGTTAATTAACGGATGTCAGGTCATGACGGCAGTAGGGTTGCTACATCTTTACCGAGCAAGAAGGCTTGCGTGGACAGTGGATCTTGCAGGGGCAATGACTCTTGAAGCGTTGTTAGGTACACGTACAGCATTTGATCCGTTAATTTCAGCAACAAGAGCGCATCCTGGTGAGTCTGTTACTGCAAATAATCTTTTAAAAATTCTTGGAGAAACTTCACCCATAGCTGAGAGCCACGCGAATTGCTCTCGAGTACAAGATGCATATTCTCTGAGATGTATGCCTCAAGTCCACGGCGCTGCAAAAGACGCTCTTAGAACGGGATTAAAAACTTTAGAAATTGAAGCAAACTCTTCTACCGATAATCCGTTGGTTTTTGATGAGCACGACAAGATTTTATCATGCGGAAACTTTCACGGTGAACCCGTGGCTTTTCAACTGGATTTTATGGCCATCGCTATGTCTGCAATGGCAAATATTTCTGAGTGTCGTATTGAAAAACTCATTAATCCTGCGATGAGCGGCTTGCCTGCATTTTTAGCGCCTGATTCGGGTTTAAATTCTGGACACATGATTGTGCAAGTGGCGGCAGCCTCTTTAGTGAGTGAAAATAAAATTCTTTCGCATCCAGCATCCGTGGATAGCATTCCCACGTCAGCGGATAAAGAAGATCATGTCTCCATGGGGACCATTGCGGCAAGAAAGTTTGGACAAATTGTTGATAACGCAGAAAATGTTGTAGCAATGGAACTTTTGAGTGCAACGCAAGCATTAGACCTATTAAAGCCGCTTGAGCCAGCTGGAGTTGTTAAGAAAGCTTACGATCTTATTCGCACTAAGGTTCCCTTTGCAGAAAAAGATCGTATATTCGCAAACGACATTAAGATGATTCGTGAGTTGATTTCCACTGACGAATTAGGAAAGGTCTTGCCAGTTCTTGAGCTCTAATGTCTCGAAGTGAAACAGAATTAGGTTTTTTTAATATTCCTCTTCCAATTTACCGAAAGGATTTGGAGAGGAGCTAACTATGGGAATGCTTGAGCGGTACAAGAAAAAAGGTGGATTTTTACAGTTATTGATCTTGATGGAAACTTGTGGGCCACAAAAGCAAGAAAAGTTCCTTAAGATGATCGAAGAAGAGGATATGAATTGGGCCGAGGCTGTAAAGACAAAGATGCTCTCTGTAAAAAAGATTTTTTCTTGGGACGATAATACCATTGCAGAAATCAGCGGTAGCCTTAATGACATGACCATTGCTATTGCAACGTTCGGTATGGATACAGACTCAAAAGACCGTGTCTTAAAGACCTTAAATCATTCGCGCCGGAGAAAAATCGAAGAAGACATTTCTGAGCGTAAACCCGAAGTTGCGGAAATTTCCACATCCTTCATGCATATTTTAGCCCATGTTAGAAAAATGATATCTGACGGGTTCTTGCATCTAGATCGCATCGACCCTCAGCTGGTGGTGAATTCGGAATTTGAAGATAAATTACTTTCAGGTCAGGGATCGGGCCACAGTGTGATTAAGCAGACTGAGGTAGATACAGTGAGCATCCATGAAACAAAAGACCTTGAAGATCTTAAGAAAAAAATCTTCGAACTCAAAGGCGAAAACACCTCTCTCCGAGAAAAACTAAATCAAGCCGAAGGCAAGCTAGCCCAAATCAAAAAAATCGCCTAAAAGGTAGTTACTTCCTTGGGCGAGCCTCGCGCCAGGTACTGTCGCATCTCTCCCCAAGTGTTTCGCATCTGCTAAATGAGAGATCTCATAACGCGGTATTGCTACCATAGGCACAGCTTTACCGTTTGATAGGAACTCGTATCTTTCTGTGGTAGCTATAAAATCCTATTCAAAGAGGTGTTTATGGCAAGAACGGTTAAGGCTCCGACAGGTACAAAACTCCATTGCAAAGGTTGGCTTCAAGAAGCTGCTTTTAGAATGATTCAAAACAACCTTGATCCAGATGTTGCTGAACGACCAGAGGATCTTGTTGTCTATGGTGGTATTGGAAAAGCGGCTCGCAACTGGGAATGCTATGATAAAATTTTAGAATGCTTAAAACGTCTTGAAAATAACCAATCACTTCTTATTCAGTCAGGTAAGCCCGTGGGTATTTTTGAAACCCACGAAGACGCGCCAAGAGTTCTTCTTGCAAACTCCAACCTTGTACCCAACTGGGCGAACTGGGAACACTTTAATGAGCTCGATAAAAAAGGTCTTATGATGTATGGGCAAATGACTGCTGGGTCGTGGATTTATATTGGCAGCCAGGGGATTGTTCAAGGAACCTATGAGACATTTGTTGAAGCTGGAAGAAAACACTTCGGCGGCGACTTAAAAGGTAAGGTGCTCCTCACCGCGGGGCTTGGTGGCATGGGTGGCGCTCAGCCTTTAGCAGGGGTTTTTGCTGGAGCTGTGGTCTTAGGTGTTGAGGTAGATCCGACACGTATCCAAAAGCGCCTTGATACAAAATACGTTGATGAATTAGCGACCGATATTGATGATGCAATTGAAAGAGTAAATAAATACAAGGCTGAAGGTAAGGCTGTCAGCATTGCACTTTGTGGAAACATGAGCGAAGTGATTCATGAACTTATCAAGCGGAACTTTATTCCAGACCTTCTCACTGATCAAACATCCGCGCACGATCCATTGGTGGGTTATATTCCTAAAGGACTTGATCTTAAGCAAGCAGGTGATTTACGAAAAAGCGATCCAAAGACCTATGTTGAAAGATCAATCCAAAGCATTGCAAGTCATGTTCAAGGTATGCTTGAAATGAAAAAGCGTGGCGCAATAACTTTTGATTATGGAAACAACATTCGCGCGATGGCTCAAAAGGGCGGAGTAGAAAACGCATTTGATATTCCAGGTTTTGTTCCAGAATACATTAGACCGCTTTTTTGCAAAGGCTCAGGACCGTTCAGATGGGTTGCTCTTTCAGGTGACCCTAAAGACATTGAAGTGACTGACAACGCTATTCGGGAGCTTTTCCCTCATAAAAAACCTTTAATGAAATGGCTTGATATGGCCCAAGAACGCATCAAGTTCCAAGGCTTGCCTGCACGCATCTGCTGGCTTGAGTATGGAGAACGTGCACTGGCGGGATTGAAATTCAATGAGCTTGTCCGAACTGGAAAGGTCAGTGCTCCGATTGTCATCGGAAGAGACCACCTTGATTGTGGGTCTGTAGCCTCACCAAACAGAGAGACTGAAGCAATGAAAGATGGCTCAGATGCTGTAGCTGATTGGCCAATCCTCAACGCGTTCTCAAATATAGCAGGCGGATCAACTTGGGTAAGCTTCCATCACGGTGGAGGAGTGGGCATGGGCTATTCACTCCACGCAGGACAAGTGATCGTAGCAGACGGAACAGAGGCAGCAGATAAAAGGTTAAAGCGTGTCTTAACCATCGATCCAGGAATGGGTTTATATCGCCACATGGATGCCGGATACGAAGACGCACGTAAAAGCGCAGAAGAGCGCGGATTAGATTTAATATGGTAAAGGTTTTCACAAATATTTCGGAATGCTTAACTCTGCAAGGCAGTGCAAAAAAGCAGGGGCGCAACCTTACTGAAGATGATCTAACCATTATCAAAGACGCAGTAATAGTGACTGATAAAAAAAGGGTCGTTTGGGTCGGTACACGAAAGAGGCTTCCGAAAGAATATAAAAAAGCAAAGCAAATTGATCTAAAAGGTCAAACCGTCTTACCAGGATTTTTGGAATGCCATACGCACATGGTCTTTGGCGGCAACCGCGGCTATGAATTTGAAATGAAATTTCAAGGAAAGAGTTATCAAGAAATTGCTGAGGCCGGTGGTGGAATCGTAAGTACGGTTGAGCATACAAGAAAAACTTCAGAAAAAAAGTTACTTGAACTTGCAGAAGAGCGCGCCCAAAACTTTTTAAAACAAGGCGTAACGACGGTTGAAATAAAAAGTGGATACGGACTGGATTTTAAAAATGAAACTAAAATGCTAAAGGTCGCAAACCAAATAAAATCCGTCCGAGTTGTACCGACGTATTTAGGCCCCCACGCAAAACCCAAAGATAAGGATCTTGAAAGTTACATCAAGTCGGTCATTGATGATTTAAAGAAAGTAAAAAAGCACACCAATAGAGCCGATATTTTCATTGAGAAAAATTATTTTAACCTAGATCATGCCCGAAAGTATTTTACTGCCGCAAAAGAGCTTGGCTTTGAAATCATCGCGCATACAAATCAACTCAATCCATCAGAGGGAGCGCAGTTTGCTGTTCGCATGGGTGCAAAATCAATCGACCATTTAAACTATCTGTCATCAGAAGATATCAATGTCTTAGCCAAGGCGGAAACAACCTGCGTGTTTATTCCAACCGCGGACTTTTACACCAATGTTCCATACCCTCCTGCACGACAGTTGCTTGATAAGGGCGCTCGTGTAGCGCTTTCTACAGATTTTAACCCAGGAAGTAGCCCTACCCAGGATTTGCAGTTTGTAGGTTTACTTGCGAGAAAAGAAATGAAAATGAAATTATTTGAAGTTATTTCGGCTTGGACCGTGGCGCCGAGTTTTGCGTTGGGCTTAGAAAGTGATTTAGGCTCTCTAGAACCAGGAAAGCTTGCGGATTTTGCAGTTGTGAATTGTTCGTGGAAGGATTTGTTTTACCAAGTCGGAAAAAATGCGGTTACGCAGGTATTTAAGGAAGCTAGACCTTTACGTCAAAAAAGTTAAAATAACCTTTGCCTTTTAAACAAAACCTCTAATTTAATACAGTTGTACGACATCAATTGGGGGGACAGCGTGGAAAATTTAACTTTAGAAAATGACAACATCGAAAGTCAGGAAGCTAGGCGAATAGCAGAAAAGTATTCGTTAGAAAACGCAACGACTCGAATTTTAAAATCAAAGTTTTTTCATCCGTCATTTAATACGGCAATTTTTGATGGACCATTGAGAGTTTACTTTACACAAGCTCAAGAGCCTGAAGCTTTAAAAATTTATTTCTCATTACAATCAAAAACATTTAAAGAAGAATCAACAGCTGAGGAAAGATCTCTTGAAACAATGAGAAGAGAGCCTAAGAGCACTCTTTTTGTTATGATCTATCCGAATAAAGAATTATTTGCTCAATCATTTGATAAAGACGCAGACTTTGCGGTTGCTCAAATGGAGCGAGATGTTGTTATCGGTGTAAATGGTCCTTTATCCGATAAAACTCGTGATGACATTCTGGCGTACGTGAGGGACAACTTTAAGGCAGAATAATGAGCCCAACCAAAAAGCAGAGCGGACAAGTTATCATTGAATACATTTTGCTAATGGTAATTGTAGTAGGCATTGCCGCCATCATTGTCCGCGGCGTTGTCCATAGGGACGAATCCGACCCAGGATTCCTAATTAAAGCCTGGAACGAGCTTGTCCAAACCATAGGCGAAGACTTGCAGTAAATTACTTTGGCTCGCGAATCATGTGCGCCCATTTTTGGGGATTGTTTTTAAACGCGGATAAATACGGAATATTAGGATCATTGATGGAGAATAGTTCATATTTTTCTCCACACTGAAGATGATCTGTACCTGACATTATTGAATCCCATATCGCATCGGGGCTGGTGTATTCAGCGCTGGAATACTCAGTATGAGAGGCCGATGTCATTTTATAAACTACCGAATCGATTCCCCCCATGTATGTAAGATGCCATCCTCCATCTCGAATAATTTCAATGTCGCTATTCTCTCTTTCCCTTATTTGCCTAAATTTTTTAAAGGTTTTGATATGCTTCTTCTGGGTCATAACTGAACCACGCCATCTTCCAAATCCATCACGATTTTGCTGGGCTATAGCTTTCTTATCATAATCGTAAATTATTCTAGCGACGTTGTTTAAAAAATACATAGCTTGAGTTTGTTCGAAAACCTTATATTTGGATGCGGATGCGAGTGCTGATGATAAGCTTCTAGCGTGGGGAATTTCATCGAGGTCAGAAAAAATAATCATATCGTTTTCGTTTGCTTTAGTGAGCCCTGCGATCGCCTGTTGTTTTTGGTGATTATCATAATGCCATGTTGTCACTGGACGAAGCTTGGTCCAAATCGTCGGAAACTTATCAACTACGACATGAATAATTTTTTTTTCAAATTTCGAATAGCGATCTCGGTTTTCTTTAAAGAAAAGAGGCTTAGGTTTTTTAGAAAATGTTCGAGTAGCCTCAACTAAGACGAAGTAATCTACCAGGCTATCCAATTCTTCAAGTCTAAGTTCCAACAAGTCTAGTTCATTAAAAAAAGCAAAACAGTCGTAGACCTTCATTCATCACCTCCAAGCCTATAATATAGCTTAAATTAGTTAAACTCAGCGGTTTACTCATTGCGAAACGTCTGATAAAAATGGCTTTAATAGCCTACTTTGTTGTATGAATAATGCAGGAGAGACCATGAAGGGAATTATATTAGCGGGAGGATCTGGTACCAGACTTTTTCCATCAACTTTGACGGTGTCGAAACAACTATTGCCTGTTTATGACAAGCCTACTATTTATTACCCTTTATCAACTCTGATGTTGGCTGGCATTGCAGATATTTTGATTATCAGTACCCCAAGGGATATCCCATTAATTCAAAATCTATTCCAGGATGGAAGTCAGTTTGGGATTTCTATTTCTTATGAAGTACAACCAGAACCCGAGGGTATCGCGCAGGCATTTTTAATTGGAGAGAAGTTCATCGGAGGCTCTCCTGTTTGTTTAATACTTGGAGACAATATTTTTTATGGTCACGATGTTCCGAAGCAAGTTCAAGCAGCATCGGAAATAGAGGATGGCGCTGTGGTCTTTGGCTACCAAGTTAGTGATCCTGAGCGATACGGTGTTGTTGAGTTTGATAAGGAAGGAAGGGCGCTGAGTATCGAGGAAAAACCCCTGAGTCCTAAATCGTCCTGGGCGGTCACTGGTTTGTATTTTTACGATCATACAGTTTGTGAAAGAACAAAAATGTTACAGCCTTCTAAGAGGGGTGAGCTTGAAATTACCGATTTAAACCGTGGCTATCTGCAAGACGAAAAATTAAAAGTTGAGTTACTGGGTAGAGGAACGGCATGGCTCGACACTGGAACTCATGAGTCGCTATTGAGTTCTTCTCTATTTGTACAGACTATTGAGCAAAGACAGGGTTTAAAAATTGCGTGTTTAGAGGAAATTGCTTTTGAGAAAGGCTTTATCACAAAAGACAAATTCATTACTATGGCTGAAGCATACGCAAGCTCAGGTTACGGTACATACTTAAAGCAAAGGGCAAAGAGGCTCCTATAGATGCGTATTGTGGTTTTAGGAAGTAGTGGACAGTTAGGTCGAGCTCTTCAGGCAACGCAAAAGAATAAGAATGTGATCTATTTATCACGGCAACAAGCCCCCTTCGAAAATTATGGGGGTATTGAAGAGCAACTAAAAGCTTTAAATCCTACTCATGTCATTAATACAGTTGCTTACACAAAGGTAGATCAAGCCGAAAAAGATAAAGATCTCTGTTTTTTAATAAATTCAGAAACACCCGTGAAGATAGCACTATGGTGCAAGAAAAATTCCGCTACCTTTGTACATTATTCGACGGATTACGTGTTTGATGGAACAGGTGAGAGGCCATGGACCGAAGAAAGCATCCCTAATCCATTAAATGTGTATGGGGCGTCAAAACTAGAAAGTGAAAAAGGAATTTTAGCGGTTGGTAATTCCTATGTCTTTAGGACATCTTGGATTTATAGCGAATTCGGACATAACTTCGTCAAAACGATGGTGAAGTTATTCCAGCAGCGAGATACATTAAGAATTGTTGACGATCAAATCGGGGCACCTAATTACGCCATAGAGCTCGCCAAAGCAACATGGAGTTTACTGGAGAAACCAGAATCTTTTGGTTTGTATCATTTGTCCGCTCCTAGTTATTGTAGCTGGTATGAGTTTGCAATTAAAATTAAATCGCTTTGTGAGGACAAAGGTTTAAAGATCCAAACAAAAGAGATCTTCCCCATAAGATCTAACGACTACCGCACAGAGGTAGCTCGTCCCCTTAATTCGCGGCTGTCGTCCGACAAGCTAGAAGAAAAGTTTGGTATAACTTTGCCACATTGGGAAGTATCGTTGAGCGACTGTATAGCGAAAACTTTAAAGGAACGTTTATGAAGGTAGAAAAATTTGATATTGAGGATCTGCTACTCCTAAAGCCTAAACTATTTAGGGACTCACGAGGTTTTTTTTGCGAACGTTTTAAAAGCAATGTCCTCGAGGAACTTGGTATTTCAAATAGATTCGTTCAAGATAATTTTTCGCGGTCGGCATTCAAAACGTTGAGAGGGCTCCATTATCAGTTCGATAAACCACAATCTAAGTTAGTGACTTGTACAAGAGGCGAAATACTAGATGTTGCGGTAGACATTAGAAAAAACTCGAAAACATTTGGAAAATCAGTAGCGTTGGCCTTGCGAGGCGATGATCCAACCTGGTTTTGGATACCTGCAGGATTCGCGCACGGTTTCGCGGTTCTAAGCGAAGAAGGGGCTGATGTCCTTTATAAAGTCGATGAAGGGTATAATCCTCATGGTGAAGGAAACATAGTGTGGAATGATCCAGAATTAGATATCCAGTGGAAGATTAACGAACCGTTGCTATCGCAACGGGATCAAGGCTCTTCATCCTTCGCGACCTACAAACAAAGATCGCATTTCTAAGGGAAACACAAATACAAGAAGGAGTTTGAAGTAGCATTATGTCGAAGCAATCAATTTCTGTAGTCATCCCAAACTACAACGGAAGGACTCTTCTCGAAGAGAATTTACCATCAGTTTTTGATGCTATTGCTCACAGCAGAATAGACGATTTTGAAATTATAGTGGCTGACGATGCCTCCACAGATGATTCGGTAGCATTTCTTAAAGCTAAATACCCAGGC
This sequence comes from uncultured Bdellovibrionales bacterium, assembly GCA_964469265.1. Classification (GTDB taxonomy): domain Bacteria; phylum Bdellovibrionota; class Bdellovibrionia; order Bdellovibrionales; family JAEYZS01; genus JAEYZS01. Next base: position 107,390 of record CAYXYF010000002.1, on the reverse strand, counting down.
ATTATTTCGATTTTGAACAGTTCGAACTTGGGGTTTTCGGGCAATATTAATACGGGTTTGAAGGCCGCTAAGAAACATTTGGTGCTAGCTCTTAACAGCGACGTGAGATTAAACGAGGACTACTTTGTCCACTTGCTAGAATACTTCGACGACCTGAACGTGTTTGCAGTAGCTGGCGCGATGATCGACCCAGTGACCGACAAGGTGTCCGATACGGCGAAATATCCTGACCAGACATTCTTCGGTTTAATCAAGTCCACTCGGAACGTCGTAGAAGGTGAATTGCCATTACCTACATTTTTCGCATCGGGCGCAAACGCTCTAATGGACAGAAAGAAGTTAGAGAAAATCGGTTGGTTCAGCGAGCTTTTCTCGCCATTCTACGGTGAAGATGTGGAATTAGGTTTGCGCGCATGGCGAATGGGTTGGAAGAGTTATTTCGAGCCGCGAGCGAAGTGTTATCATAAGGCATCTTCTACTATACTAACAGCGCACAAGCATAATCGCATTAGAAGGATTTCGCGACGGAACCGCATAATATTCCATGACTTGCATTTGTCTTCGGCGAAGCGAACGCTGTTTTTCATCAAGCTTGGTGCCGATTTACTACTCCGCTGGATAGCTTTGGACTTTGGTTTTTATTTGTCATGGATCGATTATTTAAAACGAAAAGACGAAATAAACTCCTATAAACATCAACTCTCAAGTATGGGCCTTAAATACTCAACTGCGCAAGCCTTGCTGCTCTTGCAGCAGGAATTCAATAAAGCGATTAAAGGTAAGTGAAATTTGCAGGGTTATTTTGTGATGACGAAACTCATTGAATCATAATCCCTAAAAAGTTTTTTGCCACATAAACACCGATAGTAGCTGAAATTGTAGTCCTTGGAGCCGCAATCGGTACAAAAATCAGGTAAACGGGTTCTCTTGTAGAGGCTAACAGAAGTAATGTTTTTATCGAGTAAAATAATTTGCTCAGGCGTGAGTAGCGAGTTGCTTGCGATTAGTTGTGCCTTTGAATAATCAATGGGAACCGACGACCGCTTATAATGCGCAATTCCCAGTAAGGCTGAAAGTGCATTCCCTTCGGGAGGTAAAATTCGTTTCAAGAATCGTCGACTTCTTTTAACGCTAGTCGGATGGGATGTATGCACATCCTCAAGAATATAAATGCCGCCTTCCTTTAACGATTTAAGACCTTCCAGCAATGCAATAATTTGGTGTTCAGGTACATGGGACCCGTCTTCGATTATGAGATCAAAATCGGCTAGTTCAAAAAAACTTTTGACTTGACCAGCGTCGCCTTGATCGAGTCGAATAGGTGTGAAGCGAGTGTCAGTGGGCCATTCGGGTTGCAAGGGAAGAATATCTGCTCCGTAAACTTGCGCATTGGGAAATCGCTCCAGTAACCATCGGATCGATGCGCCTTTATTGATACCTATTTCTGCAATGTTTTGAAATTCCCGATTCTGAAAGAACATTTCGTAAAAGTCGATATAGCCGTGCCAATAAAACTTGTCACTTAACATGATGTTGCTCTGTAATGTAGTATTCAACTCGGACTCCTTTGCATTGTTGGAGAAGTTAGCAGTTTTTTTGTCAAATTTACAGACAAAACTAATAAATCCTCTTAGCAAAAACATAGTCTCTTTTTGCCAGCTCCTTGTTTATTTCTTCTTGCATGCGGTCTTGTATGTCGGCGGCGATTTCGTGGACTAGGTCGGAGTCGTTTGCTGCGTCGGGTTTGAAGGGGAGGTGGATGGGTTCTAGGAACTTGATTTTCCACTTAGCAGGCAGGGGTAGGACGTTGAGTGGTAGCGGTAGGACACTTCCTACTAAGTATTTTGTGAACTTTAATTGCTTCAAGTTAATATGAGTTTCTTCGGCCCCGATGATAATCACGGGTACGATTGGAGATTGAGTTTGCAAAGCCATTCTGACAAAGCCCCTTCGAAACTCTTGCAAACGATAGCGGTGTCTTGTGGGTTTGAAGTTTCCTTTTTCGCCCTCAGGAAACAAAACAACTAAATTGTTCTTTTTTAAAAGATTCAATCCGTTCGCAGTCGTCGCCTCAGTAAAACCTAATTTCTGCGCGGGTATGGAAGTTGTCTCAGTTATAAACCAAAGATGGTGCGTAAGCACACGTGGAATTCTTTTTGTTCTTCTAAAAATCTCATGCCCTAGTAAAACAGCATCAAATCCAGAATACCCGGAGTGATTGGGGATAAGTAGTACGCGTCCTCTTTTGGGAATGTTCTCAATTCCTTCGACTTTAAGTCTTAAGTATTTTCGAATAATTTCCATTAAGAATTTCGGCATGACTCGATACAAAAGAGTTTCTTTCGGTAGCTCCTTGAGTCCAAACAGCTTTTCTTTTGATTTTTTAAAGAAATTATCCATACAATTCTACTCTCTAGGAGTAATCATGGCATATATACTAGCAATCGATCAAGGTACGACAGGAACGACGGTGAGTTTAGTTGATCAAACTGGACAGATCGTGCATTCACAGGACCAGGACTTTGAGCAGATATTCCCTCAGCCAGGGTGGGTGGAGCACAGACCCTCAGATATTTGGGAAAGCGTTCGGTCATGTACTATAAAGCTTTTAGAAAAATCAAAAATTCCAGCTCAACAAATTCACGGTATTGGTATCACCAATCAAAGAGAAACCGTTGTTGTCTGGGACCGCAAGAATTCCAAACCAGTATATAACGCTATTGTGTGGCAGTGCCGTCGTACAACTGAATTTTGTAAACGTCTTGAGCGATATAGAGCAAAAATAAGATCCAAAACCGGGCTTGTTATTGATCCCTACTTTTCTGCATCGAAGATTCGTTGGATTTTGGATAACGATAAATCTTTAAAACCAAAGGTGAAAGCTGGGCAAATCGCAGCAGGCACCATCGACTCATTCTTAATATGGATGCTTTCTAGTGGTGAATACCACTACACTGACGCAAGTAATGCTTCAAGAACTCAACTGATGAATATCCGCACTGGCCAGTGGGACGATGAACTTTTAAAAATTTTTAAAATTGACAGAAATATTTTACCCGAAATCAAAGCTTCCTCTGGGATTATTGCCTTAACAAAAGGTTTGGACTTTCTTCCTGATGGCATACCGATTTCTGGAGTTGCGGGAGATCAACAATCTGCACTATTTGGCCAAGCTTGTTTTTCCGTTGGAGAAGCTAAGTGCACTTTCGGTACGGGTAGTTTTATGCTTATGAACACAGGCGATAAAATGATTCGGTCGCGGTACGGACTCCTTACCACTGTTGCATGGAAGATCGGAAACAAAATGACCTATGCACTTGAGGGCTCTGTTTTTATTTGCGGAGCAAGCGTTCAATGGCTCAGAGATAATCTTAAATTTATTGAAAAAAGCTCTGATATAGAAAAACTCGCCCGCGAGGTTGAAGATGCGGGCGGTGTGGAATTCATCCCTGCACTGTCGGGGTTAGGGGCCCCTCATTGGCAACCTGAGGCTCGCGGCGTGATATGTGGTCTCACGCGGGGGACAACTCGTGCGCACATTGCTCGGGCAACACTAGAGGCAATGGCCCTTCAGAATGCTGATGTATTAATAGCTATGCAAAATGATTTGAAAAAGAAATTAAAAAAGTTGAAAGTAGATGGTGGGGCCTCAGAAAACGATTTACTGATGCAAATTCAAGCGGATTATTTAAATACTGTTACAATCAGGCCATCAAGTGTTGAGACCACATCCCTCGGAGCCGCATACCTTGCAGGGATTGGTGTTGGAATGTGGAGAGATATCAAAGATATTCAGAGAATCTGGAAGGAAGATCGCCAGTTCTTACCCGATATCACTCCGCGAGCCCGTAAGCTGAGATTTGAGCAGTGGCATAAGGCGATAAAAAGAGCCACTCTTTAAAAAGAAAAAGACAGAGGAGTTTTTTGAATGAAAGTTTTGTTAATTGCAACGTTAATTCTGTTTATGGGTCTGCCATCCTACGCAGCAAAGCTTGATGCCACTTTTGGATACAGCTTTGCCGATGAAATTGATCGAGATGGTGGTGACATTAAGACTGAGAGCGCATTCACCTTGGGCGCGCGTTTTAAAGAAGAGATCCAGCGAGGGTTCGGTTACAACGTCGGCCTAGGTTTAGATACAATTCGCGATTTCGACAACACCAACGGAGACCTTGGCTTTTTCCTACTTGAAGGGAATGCGACTTTGATCCTCGATCAAATCCAAGTCCTCTATGTATTTGTCGGTTTAAATTATCCGATCGCATATAAGGACAGCGGGATATCCGACCTCGACTCAGTCCTTGGCGTACAATTTGGAACGGGAATTCAAATGACTCCGCAATTTGGAGCTGAACTCGCCTTCAGAACTGTGAACTTTGAGATAGCTGGTGTTGATTCCAATCTCTGGGGATTTGCCGTTCGTGGATACTATACTTTTGCAGGTTTATAGCCGAATTTACTATTGAAAACTAAATGGCGCATGTTACCATCAGGTTCGAGTGAGGTAGTATGATTCGACTTTTGATTTTCAGCTTAGTTATGTCAAGTGCCCTTGCAAATGCACAAAGTGATCAGCCAATTGTAAGAAGTATTTCTATTTTCCGAAACGAAATTCAACTTGATATAAAAAGAAGCCCCAGAGTGCGTGTTGGCAGTAAGCTTTCAGCAAAGCTTCCCGTGCCGCACAATTGTTTGCTCGTAGTTACGAGAGTTGTAAATCGGGTAGCTTATGCGGACGCTACTCAGTGCCCAGGCTATGCAACATTAAAAAAAGGTCAACCCGTTGAAGTGTCAGTTAGCCCAGGCGTAAATAAAGAAGTCCAACAGAATTCGACGGAAGGTAACGAGCAAACCTAACCGATCATTGGAGGATCGATGCAGAAATACGGAAGTTTCTTTTTTGTTCTGATCTTTATTGTATTCATGTTCATGGCCCGCATGAGCGAAACCCTAACTTGTGAACCAAAATCTGAAACCTCCATAGCTTGCGACAGAGCTCAAGACCGAATTTTTTATGAAAGCCATCGTAAATACGAAATTAGCGACCTCAACTCCATTGAGCTAAGCAAAAGAAAGCTTCGTAGAAAAAAGCACAACATTGTCGCGCTCACTTCCGAAGGAAAAAAGGTTACCCTGTTGAGTGTGCCCGAGAAAAACGTCTCCTACGCAGAAGACCTGATCGCCCAATTAAAAGCACTTCCATCGGCGGAAGAGAAAAGAGTGGAGTTTACAAGAAGTGAAATGCACTCGCAGCTTCTTCTACTTGCAATCGTGGGACTGGTGATGATTGTTTCTATTGTCTATTTGTTAAAATCAAACAAGAGACGGCGCTGATTGCACCGAGTGGTTTTCACGAGAAAACACCAGGCTCGGAAGGTCTCTAACATTTTTAATCCAAACCACTTTACTGAGGATTTCTTTAGGCAGTTCACTGAGATGTTTCTTGTTTGAAGCCGGAACAAGAAATTTTTTAAATCCTAATTTGTAGGCTTCTTTGATTCTCTGTTCTGCTGAAACAACGGCGCGTACCTCTCCCGTCAAACCTATTTCACCGAATACACACAGATCAGAGGGCAGGTCACGGCTTGTGTGCGACGAGATAAGAGCTGCCGCCACGGCAAGGTCCACGGCAGGCTCTTGAACTTTTAAACCGCCTACGATATTCACAAAGACGTCTTTGTTAGCTAAGTCCAACCCAAGATGCTTATCAAGTACGGCAAGAATTAAATGCGCACGGGGTACGTCAAAACCTATGGCAGTTCGTCGCGGCATAGGCATGGGAGATGCATTTGTTAATGCTTGAACTTCGCAAAGTAAAGCCCTTGATCCTTCAACGGTTGCTAGGATCGCCGAACCTTGAAGGTTAGTGCTTCTTTCTTCTAAAAACATTTCAGATGGATTTGAAACTTCGACGAGGCCTGCATTAAGCATCTGGAAAACACCAAGCTCATTGGTCGTCCCGAATCTGTTTTTGAGCGCGCGTAATAATCTAAACTGGTGGTGAACGTCTCCTTCAAATGACAAAACAGTATCCACCATATGTTCAAGTACTTTAGGGCCAGCGATATTGCCTTCTTTAGTCACGTGCCCAATCAAAAACACCGTGATATTGTTTGTTTTTGCAAGGCCCATAAGCTTTGAGGCGCACTCTCGAACCTGCGATACAGTGCCAGGTGCGGATTGGATATCGGGCAAATAAACGGTCTGAATAGAGTCCACGATAAGAACTTTTGGGTTAATTCGTTTTGCGAGTTGAAAGATATTTTCTAGGTTGCTCTCTGATCCGATATAAACGTTTTCATTCATTGTCTCTAAACGTTTTGCCCGCATCATTGTTTGTTGGACAGATTCCTCTCCTGAAATGTAAAGAACAGAATGGTTGTGTTCACCGAGACCCTTTGTCATCTGAAGTAAGAGTGTACTCTTACCAATTCCTGGGTCGCCACCCAGCAAAATAAAACTTCCAGGCACTACGCCGCCGCCCAATGTTCGGTCAAGTTCACCGATCTTCGTACTCATCCGGTTGATGGAGTCTTGCGCCACAATATTTTCTTCAATTAACCTTTTTGGTTCTGCAATGTGTAGCGCTTCTTCGCCGATTGTCCAGCCCCTACGATTGTCTTGTTTTGTAACGACCTCTTCTTGAAGAGAATTCCACTCTCCACAATCATTACAGCGTCCCTGCCACTTGGGCGATTGTGAGCCGCAACTCTGACAGATAAATATTGTCTTGGATTTTTTTGAGGTCGTTTTTGCCATGATCTTGAGTTATCATTATTAATGGGTGGCAGTCCATAAAGATCTTAAAAGATATAACCGAAAACTAAAGATAAGGTTCTGATTTTGTTTGGGAGTATTGGGATAATGAGGGGATACAGGTTAACGCTTTTGGCTATTATTGTTTTTGCAAGTAGCCTTGCGTTTGCTGATGTCCGAGATTGGGACGAAGGTGAACTGGGTTCCGTTCAATCCATTAAAGCAGCACTCCGATCAATTAAAAAATCTCCAAACAGCGATGAAAAAAACCAGATGATCTTCTTTACAGAAGGTATTCTTGCTTATCACCAAAAAAAATATGAAGACTCCGTCAAGCATTTAGAAAATGCATTGAAGGGAAATAATTTCTTACTCGATGACTATGCCCACTACTTCCTCGGGCTTGCATACTCCAAGCAGAGTAATTTTAAAGAGGCTTATAAATATTTTAATAAAGTCTCCAGTGCAAAACCTACTTCTTCTCGAAAATTTAGCGCTATTTTCAGAATGGGAGAAATCGCTTATAAAGACGGACGGTATAAGTCCGCTGATCAGCACCTCAGATTGTTAGAGCGCAGAATACGTGGCTCAGAGAAGTATCCCGATGTTTTATGGAACCTTGTTAAAACAAATATCAAAAGAAAAAACATTCACAGAGCATGTATCTATGCTCGTAAGCTTTACTCGCGCCATCCCGCACATGATTTGGTTTCAAGCTGGGGGATGGACTTAAAAAAAGCATCCTTTGATGGACTCCAACCAGGTTGTATTGCAACCTTAGCGCAACAGAAGCAAAGAGTGCGGAATCTTCAATATGCGGGCCAGTCTGAAAGAGCAAAGTCTGAGATCATGTCCATGTACTCTAAAACAAATGAACTCACTCGTTACTATGTTGATGTTGTTTATGCGCGCTTCCTCTCCGACGAAGGCGATGTTGAAGAAGCGCTCAAAGTATTATTGCCTCACTATGAAGAACATAAAAATAACGTTGCCTACTTAATGCTATTAGGAAAAGTCGGAGCAAGAAAGAGTGATGCACCCCTTGCAGTTTCCTCATATTTAAAGGCCCACCAGTTAAGACCTAGATCATCGCTCGGAAGAGAGGCTTTATTCCAAGCTGCTTTCATGAGTTATCTTAATCAAGATTATGATGGAGCCGAGGCTCGATTTAGCGCTTATAAAAAACAATATCGCGGGACCCTTGCTTCAGGGTCATCATGGTTTATTGCATGGTCGAAATATCTAAAAGGAGATTATGAAGGTGCATATAAAATGTTTGATGCATTTTCAAAGAAGAGGTACTCGCGCAAGCTAAGACGCTATGCTTTTGATAAAGAACGCATTGAATACTGGAAGTATGTGAGTCTCTTAAAGCTTGGAAGGCTGCCAGAAGCTAGAGCAGGGCTTGAGAAGCTTGCACAGAATAAAGCCATAACTTATTATTCCTTAGTAGCAAAAGCGCGCCTTTCAACGATCAACTCCGATCTTGAAAGACAACTTGCAAGTATCCAGAGCCAGAAAGATAAGTTGAAACAGCGTTCAGCGGATTTATCTCCACTTGCGCTGATTACACCAAACTTTTTACCAACTCCTGTAGCCCAAACAAATTCGCCTGAGTCTGACGCTCCCATGCTTGAAACTGAAGACGAGATCCTAGCAGAGGTCACCGAAAGCGGAATGACCTCTGATGAAGGAGAAGATTCAGCCGAAGAAGAAGTCGATCCCCTAGTGAAAGCTGCCCCTGAGGACTCCTCAGAAGAAGGCGACAGTATATTTGCAAGCCTTAAGGACCCTAGATTACTGGCAAGCTTTCAAAGAGCTGAAGCGCTCAAAGCTTTAGGCTTTGATGATTGGGCCAACAGAGAGCTTCAATATTTAGAGGCTCGAACAAGAAACAAGTCATATCTTCAAACGTTAATGGAAAAATACGAAGTCAGTAATACGTTTTCGCGATCAGCTTACATTGCGGAGATCTTTTTTTCTGATGAGCGGTTGTCAGGCCTGAGCATTGACAATATTGGATGGAAGAAAGCATTCCCATTGGCCTACGAAAATGAAGTCAGCAAAATTGCAAAGAAGTTAGAAATTCCACCAGCATTGGTGTGGGCGATTATGCGTGCAGAAAGCTTTTATAAACCGAAAGTAAAATCCAGCGTGGGTGCTAATGGCTTAATGCAAGTCATGCCACATACTGCAACAAAAATGGCTGAAATGATGAAAATGAAAAACTTTAAAGTCGCAAATCTTCTTGAGCCAGAGACCAACATCAGTATCGGCGCAAAGTATATTCAGCGTTTATCTCAAAAATTTAATAAACATATCCCGCTTGTGGCAGCAGGATACAATGCAGGTCCGCACAGAGTGCACGCATGGAGTGCAAACTTCGGACACCTGAGTCTGGATGAATATATCGAGCATATTCCCTATAGCCAAACTCGTGAGTATGCTAAAAAAGTAGTTAGACATTTCTATCTTTACGAAAATTTATATTACCCTGAAGAGGCTCAAAAACGAGGGTTAACGTGGTTGGCGCAGCCTGCTCCAGTTGCATTAAAAAGCCCGATACCCACTAAAGAGAGCTGGGATCCACTTTAACAAAGTGCTTAAGTTCTAATAGTGTCATTCCGATACAGTTAGGGATGATAACAGTTAAAAGGGTTCGAATTTCACTAATCCTGCTGAGCGCATTCTTAATGCTCGTCGCATATACAAACTGCGCGGGTCAAAATTTTACTTTTTCACCCGCGAAACAATTTAATCCCATCGAAGTTTTGGATAAAGACTGTGATAAGGTAGAGATCCGAACACCATTAGAAAACGGCGCTCCCATCCGAATCCCAGCGCGAGATGATAAAAATGTTTGTTATGCTATAAAGCTTGTGGATGCGGTCGATTTTCCCACGTCGAGCGTAAATCAAAAGCGAGACTACTCCGTATTAGCATCAGATCATGACTCTAAAGATCCATCTGGATCGGGTAAAAACAAGCGAGTGAACTCTCACCCCTATGATCTCGGGCAACGAGTGGTAAATCTTTTTCTTGAAGGACCACGCTCAATAAAATTATCAGGCGCTCCAGATGGCATGGCTAGAATTGAAGTGGACAATATTATTCTCGTTGGCGTAATGCCGACTCATCAGCTTCGAGATCCGCATTTTTATAAATCCTATGGGACGTCTGATTGCCAAATCTATAACGTTCCTGGAAATCCGTTAGGTACTTATCCGCCGTATAATAACGCTGATGGACTTTTTTATATCAGCTTCAACTCAAGCCCTGTGCAGCTTATTCCCTTTGCAGTCGGAGGCACGGCGAATGTGGATGCATTTAGAGTAGACGGCGATATGGAAACAAATCGTGGCTACTCACTCGATTTCAGAGCGCTTGATTGTGGCGGAAAAGGTTATTCGTCCGATATTTATCTTTCATTCAATTAGAAAATCCCCTTAGGCACGGTCTTTGCCTAATACATATTTGTCATAAAATTTAAGGGTCAGTTTGACACTAAAATACAATGACTCAAGTCGCTATATTGGGACTTAGTTTTTGACAGTTTAGCTCTGTCAGAGAAGACTTTATCTGACTAAAATAATGGGGGAAACAGAATGAAATTGACCAAGTATTTTATCGGCTTACTCGCACTTCTAACGTTAACCGTAAGCTGTACAAAAGGAGCCGATAGAACTCTTAAATTTGGAATTAAGAAATCAGAAACCATTATTGTAAATTTACAAACTGAACCACCATCACTAGACTGGCACAAAAGCTCCGATACAACTTCCCACGAGATCACCATGAACATCATGGATGGTTTAGCAGAGTTTGATTATAACGATCCAGAACTTAAAGCCATTCCAGCGCTCGCAACGAAGTGGGAGTCTGATAAAGCCGCACGAAAGTGGACGTTTGAGCTTCGAGACGATGTGAAATGGACAGACGGTGTCGCATTTGAAGCTCAACAAGTTGCTGACGGATGGCAAAGACTTTTAAATCCCCAGACTGCTTCTGAATATGCTTACTTTCTTTACGGGATCAAAAACGCTAGAGAATATAACGAAGGAAAAATCAAAGACTTTTCTCAAGTGGGTGTGAAGGTCATCGATAAACATAAGATCGAAGTTGAACTTCATTCACCTATTGCCTTTTTCCCATCGATGTTAGTTCATCACTCTACATTTCCAGCACGTCTTGATGTGATTGAGAAGCACGGAAATCAGTGGACTGAAGCAAAAAACATGGTTTCTCTTGGTGCCTACACCTTAAAAGAGTGGGAGCATGATGAAGCAATTCTCTTAGAAAGAAATGAAAACTACCACCGAGAAAAAGCAAAAACAAAATATGTATTGGGCCGCATGATTACGGAGCAATCATCAGCAGTAAATGCTTTTGATGCTGGAGAGTTGGATATTATTCCAGAGCTTCCTTCAAATGATGTGAGCGTTTTGCGCCAGCGTCCAGAGTACCAAAGCCAAAATGGTTTAATTGTGTACTATTATGGATTCAACACAAAACAAAAACCTTTTGATAATGTGAACTTTAGAAAAGCTGTTGCACACGCAATTGATAAATCTGAAATTACAAAAGTACTCGGACAAGGTGATGTCACAGCGACATCATGGGTTCCGAAGGGAATGATGGGACACTTTGAAGACATAGGATTAGATTTTGACCCAAAACTTGCAAAAGAATTTCTCACGAAAGCAGGTTACTCTGATCCAAAAAAGGTTCCTCGAGTAACAATCACGTTTAACACAAATGAAAATCATAAGAAAATTGCTGAAAACGTTCAGGCGCAGCTTAAGCGTAACTTAGGAATTGATATTGAGATCCACAATGAAGAGTGGAAGGTTTATCTCTCAAAACTGAGAACGAGACAAGGTTACAGCATTTTTAGATTGGGATGGGTGGCAGATTATCCAGACCCTGATAATTTTCTAAACCTCTTGACGGGTTCTTCTTCAAATAACCACACAGGTTGGAAGAATCCAAAATACGACAGCCTTGTTGCAAAGGGTGTATCAGAGCTCAATAACGAGAGAAGAAAAGAATACTACCGAGAGGCTCAAGAGATTCTCATTGAGAAGGATGTCGCAGCAGTGCCGCTTTACTATAGCATTCGTCAATATCTTGTTAATAAACGAATATCAGGATTTAATTTAAACCCGCTCGACCATAAGGTTTATAAAAACGTTACGGTACAATAAATGAACTTGAAAACAATTTTAGCCGATAACTTGGCGACGATTTATAAAATCTTAATGGGCGTTTTGCTGGTGACGGGACTCGTTTTGAGTGTTGTCGGCGCAAGTGGGCCGCTGGTTTCAGCCCTGTGGTATATCACTGGGACTTTAACTTTTGTTGGGTTTATTATTCTAATTATTAAACAGCATCTTCTTCCGTTTTTACTTAAAAGATTCTTCGAGGCGTGTGTGACCTTATTTGTTATTGTCACGTTGGTCTTTTTGTTACTAAGACTTATGCCTGGTGGACCTTTTGATTCTGAAAGAGCTTTACCACCTGAGGTGATGGCAAACATCGCTGCCAAATACAAACTCGATGCTCCGCTTTTTGAGCAGTACACGCACTATCTTGGAAATCTCTTACAAGGTGACTTGGGAGAATCTTACAAATATATCGGTCGACCAGTATCGGCGATCATTTCAGATACGTTCCCAGTATCACTTCAGTTGGGTCTTTACGCTCTCATACTGAGTTATCTTATCGGCGTGCCTCTGGGGGTTATTGCGGCTTCACGGCATAATACATGGGTGGACTCAAGCTCCATGTTCTTGGCCATGGGCGGTGTCTCGCTTCCAAGCTTTTTAGTCGCGTCTCTTTTTATTTTGATATTCTCTTTCCAACTTCAAATATTGCCTCCAGCTTTATGGGAAGGACCGCTTTATTACATATTACCTGTAGTGACACTCGGGATAAGGCCCGCAGCGGTGATTGCACGTTTAACTCGCTCCAGTGTGCTCGACGTCATTCAGTCTGACTTTGTGCGAACAGCGAAAGCCAAAGGGCTTGCCGAAAGAGTTGTATTGTTTAAGCACGTTTTAAGAAACTCCTTAATTCCAGTTTTGACTTACTCAGGTCCCCTCATTGCAGACATTATTTCAGGTGCGTTCATCATCGAAATTATTTTTGCAGTACCAGGCATGGGGCGCCACTTGATTTTAAGTGTAACCAATCGTGATTATCCGTTGGTGCTAGGGGTTGCGCTTTTATTCAGTGTGATTTTGGTTGTTTCAAACTTATTAGTCGACATTTTTTATGCCGTCGTCGACCCACGAATAAAGATGGGCGCTTAAGCGGGGAAAGATGGGAATTAGAGTGCAAAGAATGGTTACAAAAGTTAAGGCAGAGCCAAAGGCAATTCACAATAGCTTATGGGCTGAAAGTTATAAGAGACTTAAGAAAAATAAAGTCGCGTTGGTTTCGGCTTATTTTATTCTCTTCGTCATCGGCGTAGCTCTCTTCGCAGAAATTCTTGCTCCGTTTAGTTACGAAACTCAACAAGTGGACAGAATTTTAATGTCACCCAATTCAGCGAACTGGTTGGGAACTGATTCTTTGGGACGAGACATACTTTCTCGCTTAATTTATGGTTCAAGAATTTCCATCGCAATTGGAATATTCACTGCGGTGGTCTCGTTACTTATGGGGACAATATATGGTGCCATCTCAGGATGGTTTGGTGGCAAAATTGATTCTGTTATGATGAGACTTGTGGACATTCTTTACTCAATCCCAGCCCTTGTTTTGTTAGTCTTAGCAAAAGTCACTATTGAGTCTCTTGAAACTTTTAAAGATCCAGAGATCCGTGCATTGTTTTCAATCTTTGGTGCTTTGTCCATTTACGGCTGGATGGGAATGGCAAGGATTGTACGCGGGCAGGTTCTTCAAAGTAAACAAATGCAATATGTTGAGGCTGCAAGATCTTTAGGTATCAGAAGTTCGTCGCTTGTTTTTAAACATATTTTTCCAAATATTTTAGGACCGATCATTGTAACATTAACGTTTCAAATTCCAGCAAACGTGATGTTTGAATCTTTCTTGAGCTTTATTGGTTTGGGTCTTCAGCCGCCTTATAGCAGCTGGGGTGTTTTAGCAAACGAAGGTTGGCGTTCATTGCGAACCTTTCCTCATCTGATTATCTCGCCAGGGATTGCAATCTTTTTAACAATGTTAGCTTTTAATATGTTCGGTGACGGTCTCCGGGATGCTTTTGACCCGAAGACCAAGTAAGACAAGAAAGACAAGAAAGATTATTCGTCTGTAGAAACTTCTTCAGAAACGGCTTCCTCAGAGGAATCTTGTTTATTTTTAGCTGCCGTTTCATCTTCAACATTAAGGATTTTGTTGACAGAGCTCGTCGTTTTGACAAGTTCGTCTGCTTCAGCCGTTGCAGCTGCTTCTTCGACAGATTGAACCGTCTCTGTAGCTTCAACTTCTTCAAATGTTTTTACTAAGCTTGCTTTTTCATCAAGGCAGCCAATCTTAAAGCCTTTGATTTTAGTTTTTTCAACGGCAGCTTTAAAATCTTCTTCTGATATAACTTCATAAATTATTTTTACATCCTCAGCGGCAAGAATAAGTGTTTTCCCAGAGAGCTGAATGTTTGAAGCTCTTGATAAACCTTCTGATTGGACGTTGTACCCGTCATCTGCACATTTATCTTCTCCAAGCAGCTTAGAGGAAACCAGAGTTCGACCTTGGATAGTTCTTTCAGTCTGGTAAATCTCAACGCCTTTTCCATCAGCAGAGAAGTCGTAATGAGTTCCAACATTGTTTTCAATTTTTAGTAATGAAAGACCTGCTGGCTTTTCGACCACGCCGTCAGAGTATTGGGTTTCAACGTAACGATAAGTTCCGTCGATCTTTAAATTGTTATTGTTTTTCCCGCACGCAATTAGGCCTAAAGCGGCGACTGCAAGTCCAAGTGTTGTAAGCGTTTTGAATGCCATATTATAGTTAGCTCCCGTTAAAGTTAAATCTCCACGCCACCTTATGTAGCACATAGGATGCCGAAATAACGGGGGCTTATAGGCCAATATAGGGCTCACAGAGGACTTTAATGTGACAATCGCAAGAAACACCTGCCGTAAATTGTCCCAGCAGGCTATGGCCTTTCCTTGGTGGCGATGGTGTGTCGGCTAGGTTGTACCTTTTAGACGTTGAACCTAAAGAGCATGATATCGCCGTCTTTTACGACGTAATCCTTACCCTCAGAGCGGTAGAGGCCAGCCTCTTTAACGGCCTGTTCGGACTTTAATCGAAAGAGATCCTCACAATGGTAGGTTTCAGCGCGAATGAAGCCTTTTTCAAAGTCGGAGTGGATAACTCCTGCAGCCGCAGGAGCTTTCGTTCCTCTTCTAATCGTCCACGCCCGAACTTCTTTTTTTCCAGCAGTGAAGTAAGTGATGAGATTTAAGAGCTTGTAGGACTCACTAATCAAACGGTCCATTCCTTTTTCAGTGACTCCAAGTGCGGCCAAGAACTCTGTTTGTTCTTCTGGGGAGAGAGTGGATATCTCAGCTTCAATAGCAGCTGAAATCAATGTTGCGTTGTTATTTTCAGAGGCCGCGTGGGCTTTAACTTTTTCAACCCATTCATTGCCACCTTTTGCAAAGTCATCTTCGTTGACGTTACAAACATATAAAACAGGTTTCATCGTTAAAAGCTGAAGGTTTTTGACCTGCAATGCTTCGTCATCATTAAGATCAAGGCTCTTAGCAGGCTTTCCTTTAGAGAGAGCTTCTTGCACTCTTTTAAGCGCATCAAATTCAATTTTGAGAGTCTTATCAGACTTTGCTTGCTTCTCGATTCTTTGTAACTTCTTTTCGACAGAGTCCAAATCTGCAAGCATAAGCTCCATATTGATGACCTCAATATCACGTATTGGGTCAATCGTTCCTGAAACGTGAATAACATTTGAATCTTCAAAACATCTTACGACATGAAGGATCGCGTCCGTTTGCCTAATATTTCCTAAGAACTGATTACCTAAACCCTCGCCCTTAGAAGCTCCCTGCACCAAACCAGCAATATCTACAAACTCCGTCGTCGTCGGAATTAACGTCTGCGGTTGCACATACTCCGAGATTTTCTTTAATCTCTCATCTGGAACCGTGACCACGCCAACGTTTGGATCGATTGTGCAAAACGGATAGTTTGCACTCTCGGCCCCCGCCTGAGTGATCGCATTAAACAACGTACTTTTTCCGACGTTCGGCAGACCTACTATTCCACACTGTAAAGCCATTTGCTTGTCCTTTTGGTTCAGCTCTTTGCTGTTTAAGCACGTCTTTTGCAAATTCTTAAGTGCTATGAGCACGCTCCAGGGTTGCAAAAGTCTTGCGCCGCGATTTGAACCAAAAATGCGGCGCGAACTAAAAATGTCCTAAGTCCTCGGTTCTTTTTTTCGAACCGGTTTTATAAACTCTTTTATCTTTTGGAAGTCAGCAACGTCCACTCCGTTTTCTAAAAGTTCTGCATAGGGTGGAGCCTTCAGGTTGTGAAGGGATGCCGCTTTTTCGTATCCTTGAGTGACAAAGCTATTGATCGCATTACAACACTCATCGAGCCACGACTCCAAAGCTTCTGCTTCTGTCGGGACGAATTTTTGCAATACCCAATCCGACACACTTTGCTTGGCATGAAATGGACGTCCTATTCCGAGTTTTAAGCGCGAGTATTCTTGAGTCCCCAGAAGTTGATGAATACTGTTAACCCCGTTTTGCCCGCCTGAGCTTGAGTTTTTTTGAAACTTTATACTCAAGAAATTTTGATCCACATCATCATGGATAACCAATAGGTTTTCTAAAGGTATCTTGTAAAATGCCATAAGACCGCGCACTGCCTCGCCTGACAAATTCATATAGGTTTGGGGCTTAACTAGGATAACAGGAAGTCCCCCGATTTCACTTCTGTAAGTAAAGGACTTCTGTTCGGACTTCTCCGTTGTTGAGATTTTGCTTAGATATTTATCTATGACAAGGAACCCGATATTATGACGAGTAAACTCGTACTTCGTACCCGGGTTCCCTAACCCAACAATGAGATGCATTTAAGATTACTTCTTCTCGTCTTTCTTTGCATCGCCAGCTGGTGCAGCAGGAGCTGCAGCGCCTTCAGCAGGTGCAGCGGCTTCTTCCGTAGCAGCAGGAGCAGCCTCTTCTTCTTCCTTAATAACGGTACAAGTAACAAGAGCTAGATCTTCTGTTGCTGTTGCCTTTACACCTTCTGGAAGAGTGAGGTCGCTTAAGTGGATCGATTGACCATTATGAAGAGGAGTCACGTCAATGATGATGTACTCAGGAATTTTCTCTGGTAAACATTCCACTTCAAGCTGACGCATAAGTGGTTGTAGTTGTCCACCTTCTCTTGTTCCTTCTGCTCGGCCTTCGAATTTCAGCTCAATCAAAACAGTAACATCTTTGTTCATATCAATTGCTAAGAAGTCGAAGTGAACTGGTCTTCGTGTAACAGGTTGAACGATGATTTCTTTGAATAAAACTTTTGTTCCGTCTAATTCTTTGTCATCTGATTTTAGTGTAATGATTTCGTTCTCAAATTGAGTTGAAGAATATTTGCGAACCCACTTTTCTTCTGCATAAAGCGGAACGTTCTTTTTTCCCATTCCATAGATAATGCCTGGGATATTTTCTTTTCTTCTAAGTTTGCGTGCGGTTGATTTACCAGGTTTTCTTGTACCGACTTCAAGTACGATTTCTGAGCTTGCCATGATTTTTCCTCTCTACTTTCTTCGCTACAGTAAGGGTAACCCGTTACTGAGGATATCATCGAGTTATTGGTTAATAAAAATACGAAGGAATTAAGTAACTTGAAGGCGTTAAAAGTTCAAACAATTTATCGTTTTTATCAGATAAAAAGAGAGGAAACAGACTCGTTGCTGTGAATTCTTTTTATTGCCTCAGCAATAAGGGGTGCAACGGAGATAATTTTATACTTTCCAGTCTGTTTTGCGGCCTCTTTAAGTGGGATTGAATCTGTTACGACCACAAAATCCAGAGCGCTATCAGAGATTCTCTGTATCGCGGGACCAGATAAAACAGGGTGCGTAGCAACCGCTGCGACCTTTATAGCACCGTTTTTCATAATAGTTTCAGCAGCTTGAGTCAGGGTGCCCGCAGTATCGATCATATCATCAATAATTACGGCAAACTTGCCTTGGACCTCACCGATGAGGTTATAGGCTCTGGCCTCGTTGGGTCCCGTTCGGCGTTTATCAATAATTGCAATCGGAGCTTCTAAGCGTTTTGCAAAAGCTCTAGCCCGTTCAACACCGCCCGCATCTGGGCTGACGACAACAAAATCTTCTCCATAACCCCAATTTTCTCTCCAAGCCCGCGCAAGGGATGGAATTGAAAACAAATGGTCCACTGGAACATCAAAGAAACCTTGAATCTGGCCTGCATGAAGATCCACACTCACCACTCTATTTGCTCCAGCGGTAGTTAAAAGATCTGCCATTAACTTTGCAGAGATAGGTGCTCTTGGTGCAACCTTCCGATCCTGCCTAGCATATCCATAATAAGGCATAACCGCAGTGATCCGTGCAGCCGAGGCTCTTTTTAGAGCGTCGATCATGATAAACAGTTCCATGTAGTTTTCGTTAGAGGGCGGACAAGTGCTTTGAACAATATAAACATCAGCGCCGCGAACATTGTCATGGATTTCGACTTGAATTTCTCCGTCCGCAAAGCGTTTAAGCATTGTGGGAGACAAGTTCACGGATATCGCAGAGGCGATATTTTGAGCAAGTTCAGGGTTAGAATTTCCAGCGATAATTTTGAGCTGATCCATCGGTCAAGACAGAAGTATTCTAACCCCAGAAAAGTGTCAAGAACAGCGCACAAAGTTATTCAACTTGTGACGGAGGACCAGGGTGGCCGCCACCGCCGCCTCCGCCACCGCCACCGCAGCCAGACTTCGTACAGTTTTTAGAAGAATCTGGTTTGCTACTTGAGCAGTTGTTTGCGCCAACATTAGTTCCATCGCTTCTTCGACAGTTCACCGAGCGGGTCTGAGTTCCAGTCTGACCGCAAGCAGTTGCGCTACAAGCTCCCCAGTTTCCTGTAACCCACGAGTATGTGCAGTTCATGGAAGTACAGTTTTCAGAGTTTGGCGGTTTTGTACCACTGCAACTGCTATCTGAGACCTTTGAACCATCACTACGTTTACAATAGACCTCGCGTGTTTTTGTTCCAGATATATTACACCCGCTGGCGCTACAGCCGCTCCATGGACTTGTGTACCATGAATAGGTGTAGCTACAAGCTGATGCAGAACAGTTTTGAGATGTTAATGGCTTTGCCCCTGAACAGTTAGAGTCATTCACCTTTTGATTATCGCTCTGGCGTTTGCAATAAACGGTTCTTGTTTGCGTACCAGTTGATCCACATGCATTGGCGCTACAAGTGCCCCAAGCACTTTTGTGCCAAACATAGGTTTGTGTTGGCGGTGGAGGTGGTGGCTCGGTACCACCTAGGACTTTATAAGATCTCGCACACTGGCCAACGCGAGTTCCAAATTCGTCAAAAAGAAATCCGTGTACTGTGTAATCACCAGCTTGGTTTGTCTTTGTATAAGTCACATCAAAATTACCAGGCTCCGTAACATAGTGATCCGTGAAGGCCCCAGTGCCATCATTCATAATAACAAGTTGAGCTCTGAGGTAGGCAGGGGAGTAATTGAAATTAATTGTCAATTTTTGATTTAGTGAAACATTGTCATGGGAAGTCGCGATGATACACTTTGCTCCAAGGCTTGAATTCATTCCGATATCGCCAATCGGTTGAGCGCAGTTTTGAAAACCGATGATAACTATAAAACAAAAGGAAGTTGAGACCAGCATAGCCAAAGATTTCGAATTGAACACAGATTCCCCCTTACTATTTCAATCTTTTATATCGGAGAAACTGCGTATAAACTTGAGACACAAAATCTTAATTTTGAGTTAATAATCAGTATAATTAGACTTGATCAGCATCACGGAATATTAGCCTAATTGTTGTGCCATTCTCATCAGAGGAGACTTCTACTGCGCCTTTGTAGTACTCCATGAATGCCTTTATTTGTAGCATCCCAAGTCCTGTTCCGGTTTCGCCATGAGTGCCTGTTCGGGTAGAGTGGCTGCTGTAATCAAAAAGCGAGTTAATAATTTCTTTAGGTATGCCAGAGCCTTGATCTTTAACCTCTATGACGACGTAGCTTTTTTTATATCTGTAGGTGCTTAGTGTAATTTTTGTGCCGCTGCGAGAGAATTTTATCGCGTTACTTATAACATTTCCAAGCACGTTGTGGGCTGCAGACATTGGATCTGCTAAAACACGAAGTAACCCATCCTTCATATCCACTTTGTAAGAAATATTTTTTTCACTTAAACGATCACTATAAAGTGAAAGGGTTTCTGTAATAAGCTCAGAGACGTCGACGGGCTCAATGTAAATTTTTGTTTTACCAAGATTCGTAGCATGGAAAGCCCGTGCCTTAGTAAGTAGATCTTTTTGCTTCTCTGCGGACCGTAGAATGCGATCGACTTCTCCTTGGAGTTTATCTCCTACCTTTTCTTTTAGTCTTTTTGCACTCTCAATGAGAATAGTTAAAGGGGTCGCAATATCGTGGCTGAGAACACTAATTATGGCTTTATCGCGTCTTAGGTCACTGTATAATTTCATAACTTTAAACTGCGTACGTATAACGTAAAACAAAAAGATCGCAATTGCAGCAATCGCGACGTAGAAAGAAATAAAAATTAAATTCCAGTGCGTCTTTTGTTTCTTGATTAATGTTGCAGGATCCTTACTAACTGCAACATCTAAGATCTGATTATAAATTTTAGTTTCAAATCGTAACGAATATGAATCGGGAGGGCGAGCTTCTCCTAACTGAAAAATATAAGAATCTTGATTCTTCCATTTCATTAATACGCCCAAGCTGTCGTCCTTTAGACGTTTACTAAAAAAGTCATGTAAGAAGTCTTCAACGACGATTGTGCCAGCGACCCAACCTTTAAATAATTTGTCGCGTGTGTAAATTGGCACAAAAACAACAAAGCCCCTTAGTCCAGAATAAAGATTGCCGACATGACTGAGCTGCGGTTGTCCCGTAACACGTGATTCTTCAATATATCCTTTCACATCAGATCTAAGCTTTTGGTTTAAAGCAGCTGGCACCTCCTCATCAGACACTACCCACCTGACGACTTCTGATGGATCAACCCATGAAATAGAAAAAAAGCCAGGAGAGGACTCGCGTATGGCATGCGCGCCAGAAAGAAAGCGTGCGCGATCATCACCAAAGCTAGTTGAAAGAGTGGCAGCTGCGGCAACAAGAATGTTCACCTTTTCACTAATAACGTGTCTTAAATTCTCGGATGCCTCAAAAGAAGCAAATGAAGAATCTTTTAAGACAAGTTGAGCCCGAATGTCTTCAAACGAGGTTTTAATGTATGTGACGAATATAAGCGCGCTAATGATGAAGGCCACAGGCAGAAGGACTGCAAATGTTTTATAAAAGACTCTCCCTCGATAGTTGCGTATCATTTTTTGCGCTCCATAAAATTTAATTTAAAATCGGTATAGACTGTCAGAAAAAGGGGAGCTGCTATGCGAATGAAAGTTTTTGGATTCAAGTAGCCCCCACGAAACAAAGTGAAAATACTTAGATAATAACTTTTTGTAGTGACGATCGCTTCTTTGGATCGCATAGGGATCACTAAATGATAAATCCCGCTTTAGAATTATGTAATCTTCTTTGGAAGGAACATGAAGATATAAATACTTACATGATGAGGCCATTACCGCAATACTTTTCTCAAGATGTTTGTCTGGAATGTACTGTAAAACAGAATTGCATAATCCGAGATCATAAGGCCGCTTTGGAATCTTGAGGCTGTGGATGTCAGACACTTTGAGCTTCCAATCATGTGCCCACTGTTTTTGTTTAAGTTTATTAAAGGCATAGACGGAGACATCGCACCCAGCAATATGTGTAGCTTCTAAGTTTTTCGCAATATCTTTTAGGAGCGTGCCCTTGCCGAAGCCGAAATCATAGATTCTACTTCCGTGGATGCCCATAAGACGGAACAAAGACGATAGATATTTTGCATGATCCTTAGAGTTGTAGTCGCCGTCGATTGTGTCGGCTTCTGGGTAAAGATCGTCAAAGTATTTTTTATCAAAAGTGTTCGAATGTTGACTCAAAACTAAACCCTTTGGGTAATATTTCCTAAGACTTGAGTTATTTTGACTTCAAACTTTCAAAAAATGCAATGTATTTTGTCTTCGATGCGGCATGAGGGTTGCTACACTAATTGATAACAAAAAAGGGAGTTTTGTATGTCATCATTTAGTGAATTTTCGAAGGGAATAAATAAAAAACAATCTTCTCAAAGACATTACGACCCTGATGAGGATATTGCTAGAAATAGAATTGATCCATCAACGGGAAACGAACGAGAAGACCGTGAGGCAGTGCACGATACTCACGAAGTCAACGATACACCAATTACTCGAAGTGCTAGAAATAGTAATCCGAGTAACCGCTCTCCAGATCAAAATCAAAGAGGAACTACACGATAGTGTAACCACAATGAATTTGATGAGAGCAAAGGTCGTCCCTAATCGGACGACCTTTTTTTTGTGTGAATTTATATACACCTCTTTGCTCGAACAGCGTTCTGAATTAATTCCATGTTTTTGATTAAGTTACTTCCACAACTCTTTGGGTGTGTAACGCCCCATT
The DNA here is from genome assembly GCA_964469265.1 of uncultured Bdellovibrionales bacterium. GTDB lineage: Bacteria > Bdellovibrionota > Bdellovibrionia > Bdellovibrionales > JAEYZS01 > JAEYZS01. The sequence continues at coordinate 84,863 of CAYXYF010000002.1, read as the reverse complement.
GAGATTTTCTTATTTCAGATGTACTTACACTTTAAGCAAAGGAGTCGTTTATGAAACAGTTTATCTTATTAATAGCCCTTGTTCCTTTCTTGGCGCTGGCTCAAGCGGATCGACACCCAACGGACCTTAATAATGAGGTAGTAAATTTCCCAGGAGAAAAAATTTCAGCCGATGTAAAGGCAAAAATACCTCAATCAATTCTTGTCAAGCGAGATGAAAACGGAAAACTTTTTGTCCTAGAATCTAAGAGTTTGCTTGATCAGGTCGATGAAGTGAACGCAAAAACTTTAGATAACCTTTCCTTCGTTCCGCTTGAAGAAAGTGACAAGGTTAAATCAGAGGAAGTCTTATCATCACTTGCAGCTTTAGATGAGCTTGATCAAGATTCTCCTCGACAAAGTTGGTATCATTACTGGTATTACAATCCATATCCACGTTATTACAACTACTATATTCCACTCTACTATTATAACTATTACGTCTCTTATAACTATTACCCTTATTACACTTACAATTACAGCGGATGTAACTACTACTGGTACAGAGCGTGGTAGTTTCCGAATGTAAGTTCATGGAGTTATGTATATGAAGCAGTTGTTTAATATTATTTTGGTTACGAGCTTATGTGGTTTTCAGATGGCTTACGCAGCGAGTGTCCAAGATATCGATAAGAACATTCAGCAATTAGGATTTGATAAGTACTTTCAAGAACTCAAAAGAAATCGCCCCGATCATCGGGTGAAGATTGCAGTCCTAGATTATGGTTTCGATGGTTATGAAGATGAAATGAACTACACAATTCCGATACAAACTGTCTATAAACAACGAGACGCGGGCGACTACCAGCCAGTTGATAACAAACACGGTCTTGTGATGGCTCAGATCATCACGCAGTACATGACCAAAGATTATTCAAACTGGCGCTTTGCTCCGATCATCTATCTTTATAAAGCCGATGGTTACAGCAATTTTAGTTGGGCCATAGACGATGCTATTGCAAACGAAGTTGATGTTATCTTACACTCCATGGTCATTGAATATGGCAGTAATTATGATGGTCGGGGCTTTTATAATTCTCTCGTAAATCGAGCATCAGATGCGGGAATTCTCTGGATAAACTCAGCGGGAAATTTTGGGCTCACAACTTACAACTCCAATGTGATCATAGGTGACAATGGTTGGGTGCAGCTCAACGATTTACCGAACAACGCTCTTCCAGTGGAATGTAAACTTCCTAAAAAGTCTAAGGTCAAAAACTGTAACATAAGAGTTGTACTTTCTTGGGACGATTTTAAAAATCGGCCGCACATCGGAACAAAAAAAGATTTAGATTTATATTTATTTGATGGAAATTTTGAATCTTCAATTCAATCGGCATTAAGTCAAATTCCTGAAGACGATCCTCGCATGAATAAGGAAGGCTTTACCCTTTACCCTCGAGAGATCATTGAAACCACCATCGCTGAAGGGACATCTTATATAAAAGTGCGTGCAAGAGGTGATGCCTTTGCATCAAGTGACAAATTGCGAGTCACTGCTGATGGTGACAATATTGTATTTCCGCATCGAGATGAAAACGAAAGCCTCTTAAACCCAGCGGACAATCCTAATGTATTAACTGTCGGAGAAAACTCTGAGCGAAGTTCTAGGTCAAAGTCTCTTGCCAAGCCCGAACTCGTGGCCCCGTCTGAAGTTTTAGGAGATGACGGGCGTATTTACAAAGGCTCATCAAATGCAGCCGCGGTTGTTGCAGCAGGGGTTGCCTTGATGAAGCTTATCAATAAAAACCTCGATAAGGATTCTATCGTAGAACTTGCAACAAACTCTGCAGGCGGTACGCCGAATATTCCAGGCATTAAAGAAGTTTTAGGAAGACCAAGGGTTCCAATGATTTTAACTCCTCATCCTCAAGGGCCAGTTCCAATAGAGCTTGAGCGTTACCATAGCTTCATCCAATCTGATCGCTACTTTGAAGAAGAAGAGCCTAAACAAGATCGAAGACCACGATATAACGACAATTATGAATACACAGACAAAGAGGCTCCACCAGAGTATTCAACTGGAGAGACTACAGATCTTCCACCAATGCCTGAGAGTTTTCCGATTCCTACAAAGTCTTTAGGTTTTGGAACTCCACCGAATGCTCCAGGATGTTTTCCGCCAGCCGATGTACGCCAGGTGGACCCTTGTGTGGTATTAGACTTTGTAGTAAAGACTCGAGGAATCTTGGTCCACTCTACACAGGGTCTTAAGATTGCGGTGACCTATGATCCTGCTATCTTGTTGCCGTTAGATGCGCGCACTCCGTTTATGAAAAGAGTGAACGCACGTGAAAACTACAATGATGTCGTTGCGATTTTTCCAGTTGATGATTATCCGTTTAGAATTTTTCCAAGAAATGTGCCGCCTCCGCCAGGTGCTATTGAAATATTTCGAATCCCGCCAAATGAGTTTGTCTGTAAAATTCCAGACTGGGATTTCTTAATGATGGAAAGAGAGGATGTTCGTCGGCAGCTTTATGCCCAAAATGCGTACGGCCCAAGAAACACTCGTCTTCCATTAAACTGTAATCCGCAATATTCTCTTGAAAGCTTAAATGTGCCTGTGTCGGATTGGTCAATTCAACCTGTGTTGCAACATACACCGTACATCGGACCAGTGGCTCCTGCGCCGATTGACCCACGAATGCAGCAGCGTCCTTTTGCGGGTCCTGAGAGGAAATATGGAGAGCCCAAAGACGGACCACAATTTAGACTTCCGCAGCCATCGGAAGTACAAGAATAGTTTGCTTATCGAGGAAGGATTCTTGCGGGAATCCTTTCTTAAAGTTAAGATGGCATCTATGATCATCTACGATTCTTCCTATTTTTATGACCAGCTTATTGCAGATATCGAACGTGCAAAAAACTCCATCGAGTTTGAAGTCTATATTTGGGAAGCAGATCATCTCGCTGAAAAAATTGAAGAGGCGTTATTAAGAGCTGTAAAACGAGGAGTGAGAGTTCGAGTTATAGTTGACCGGATAGGCTCGTTTGACTGGATCATGAAAAAACAAGATGTGTTCGTGGCGCAAGGACTAGATATTAGAGTATTTCGACCAGCACCGCGCGTGACGACCTTGGCTAAGTTTTTTCCAGCAACAGTGCCGTTGATATTTACTGCATTGAACCGTCGTAATCACCGCAAAGTGTATGTTATTGACGAGGTTGCATATATTGGTAGCCAAAATATAATGGCCGCAGCGCTAAATTGGCAGGAAACAAATATACGAATTGAAGACCCCGACGCGATTCAGCTTATTCGAGATATTTTCGAGTCCACTTGGAAGTGGATTAAAGATGATAGAGTGCGCTTTCGTAATATTGACTTTCAACATATCATCAGTGGTGTTCAAAACTCAGACACCGTACGTACAACTCAGACTCAAAAACTAAGAAGATTATTTCGCCAAGAGATTTGCCGTCTGGTGGATTCCGCTCAGAAAAGAGTGTGGTTGGTAACGCCTTACTTTAATCCCCCGCGGTATTTTCTTCAGGCGATTGTTAACGCTGCTAAAAGAGGAGTTGATGTTTGTTTGATTGTCCCGAAGATCAACGATATTCCTTGGTATAATTATTTATCGAAGCTTTATTATGCTCCTTTAATCAAACGGGGAGTGCGAATATTTGAGTATGAAAAGTGCATTTTGCACTCTAAGGCGTCTTTAATTGACGACTTGGGTAGCATCGGATCTGCAAACTTAAATTATCGCAGTTTTTATCAGGATCTTGAGATGAATGTTTTAATATCTGATAAAAGGTTAATCGATGTAATGGAAAAGCAGTTCTTGTCAGACTTAGAGCACTGTGGAGAGTTTCTTGACTCAAATAGGATTCCTCTTTGGGAGCGGATGGTCGGATCGTTTTTAACACTATTTAAAACTTCTTTTTGAATTTAGTGAATGTTAAACTTACTCGATGAACATCAAGGTACTCAGTTACAACATTCATAAGGGCCGCTCTTTCTTTTTGCGCCATCGGACATGGTCGGTTCTTGAAAAACTCGTTAATGAAGTTGAGCCCGATATTATTTTTCTGCAAGAATTTTTAATTGAGCCGCAAACCGAACGACTGCTGGAAAAGTTTGCGGATAAAATGTGGCCACACTATTCATTTGGTCAAAACGCAACGACTGGGAACTTCCATTACGGAAATGCCATTTTATCAAAGTATCCTTTTATCGAAACCCAAAGTACCGATATATCAACCAACACTTTAGAGAAGCGGGGTGTGCTATACGGAAAAATTAACATTGAAGGGAAAGATTTATTTCTTTTCTGTAGTCATTTGGATCTCACTCAAAAGGGCCGTAACTTTCAGATCCAAAAAATATCTCAAGTCACTGAGGCTCTAACCGAGTCCAAAGACAGAATGATTCTTGCTGCCGATTTTAATGATTGGACCAATTCTCTTCATCCGCTAATCCAAGAGACGCTTAATTGTTATGAAGCCTCAGAGGCAGTTTATGGATTCTTAAAACCGACATCGCCAAGTATCTTTCCAAAATTTTCTTTAGACCGTGTGTACTTTAGGAACTTAAAGCCCATATCGACGGTCGTCTTAAGCAGCCGATTTCTTAGAATTCAGTCGGATCATCTTCCGATCGTGTGTGAGTTTGAGCTGTAGCGTTTCAGTTTGGGACAAATAGTATTAGCTTTTCCTTAATTTCATGAAAAGACTAAAGTCGGTAACCTAGACTTCCGTTTGTATAGATAGCGGTATCAATGATTATACAACAAGGAGCCAGCTATGAAGATTACAGAAGTCAAAGTTTATCCCGTCAATGAGGATCGATTAAGAGCCTATGTGACCATCACATTGGAAAATTGTTTTGTCGTCCGTGACTTAAAGATCATTAATGGGAACACGGGATTGTTCGTAGCAATGCCTTCAAAGAAGAGAAAAGACGGACAGTTTAGAGATATTGCTCACCCTCTTAATCAAGAGTTTCGCGAAGAAATTGAGAGGTCTGTGTTTGAAGCTTATGAAAAAGAAATCAAAGCGATGGGCCAGAGCTTAGAAGAGCTTAAAAAAACGAGCAGTGGTTACGACGATTAATTAGAAAATATAAAAAAGGCCCGGAGCGACCATGCTCCGAGCCTTTCTTACAATATCCCCCCGAAAAAAACTTAATCTACTTTATAAGTACTGTTGTTGAAGAATTTATGAAGTTCACCAATGGATCCTTGTTAAATGGTTTCGTGTTACTTTGTCCACAACAAAATGACAAATAAACTGTCAAACTGGATTTTAACTGTCACTAAGTAATAATTACGTCAATTTGACAAAATTAAGACGCATTGCTATAATAGGGACATGAATAAAGAAGCCATACTAGCTGATCTATTAAAAGAGATAAGAATAAACTACCAACTCTTAAAAAAGGGCGTGGAGTTTGTCCATAAGGGCTCTGACCTATCTGTAGGCGTCCGTGGAGTCATCGAGATCTTAAACGACCAAGGCGGGATGACGGTTCCTCATTTAGCAAAGATAAGACATTTAAGCCGTCAAAGCGTTCAGGTCATGGTAGACCAAATGATTAAACTGGGTTGGGCCGAAACGAAACCCAACCCATTCCATAAAAAATCCATGATTATCGAGCTCACAGGGGAAGGCAAAAAAGCCTTTAAAAACATGCAGGATCAAGAGATCACACAAATGAAAAAACTAGATATCGACATTCCAGCCAAGAAATTGGAAGAAGCACTAAAATTAGTTGAGCACATCAACAAAAAGATCGATATTTTCCTCAGAGAAGATCAGTAAAAGACGAATTGCCAACGTGACCAGCAACATACGCCTCGCGTCTATGACGAGAAATCATTGATTTTAGACCATAAAATCCGTAATTTGAGATCTTAATTTCACCTATGTTGGGGTGTCGGCAAGCGGTAAGCCAACGGATTTTGATTCCGTCATCCACAGGTTCGAATCCTGTCACCCCATCCATTCTAAAAATAAAAAAGCCAACCCAAACGGTTGGCTTTTTTATTTTTACAATTGAATGCGGTTCCGGGAATGGAACAAAGGTCGGTTCGACAAATTTAGCAGGAAGCTAAATTTGGACGGCGAAGGCCGCTTTTGCCTAAAGGCAAAAGTTGAGGGCAGGAAGCGCGAAGCGAAGGCCAGCCAGACACATGAACATCGTCCATAACGCGGGCCTAGACAAAAAGGTACGGCGTACCTATTTGAGGGAGAGGATGTCTTGGCCGAATTTTTGAAGTTTGGTTTCGCCTATGCCGTGGATGGTTTTGAGTTGATCGAGGTTTTGTGGGTTTTTGATGGCGATATCTCTTAGGGTTTTATCACTAAAGACGACAAAGGCTGGTATGTCGAGTTCTTGCGCTTTGGATTTTCTCCAAACTTTTAATGCTTTGAAACGTTCCTCTTGGATCAGATCCATGACGACATCGGTAGTAGAGACTTTTTTAATTCTTGTCTTTTTAATTTTCACGCTCGGAGAAGGCACAAAATCCACTCGTTGGATCCTGCGAGATGACTCTGGATCGCAAACGTCACAGTGCCCGCAGTTGGTGATCCTTTGAGAATCTTTATAGTAAGTCAAAATTTCTGAATGTCTGCATTCGCTGCCCTCTGAGTAATCAACTAATGTGTCGAGGTTTCTATATCTTAACTCCTTAATACTGTAGGGGGCATCAGAGGATTGAATAAAAAAAGATTGAAGGCCCTTATCTTTTTTTGAGTACAGCATAAGACACGTTGATTCTTTTTCATCTCGTCCAGCGCGTCCCATCTCTTGATAGAGGGAGTCAATATTTGCTGGCATTTGATAATGGACAACCAGCCTTACATCAGGTTGGTCAATTCCCATTCCAAAAGCATTTGTAGCCACAAGAATTCTAATTTCGCTTTCGATATATAAATCCTGAATGCGAGTTCGCTCCGCAGTCGGTAAGCCTGCATGATAATATTCAACCTGTGAGAATTGCTCACTCAAAAAGAAAGAAACTTCCTCTGCAGCTCTTCTGGTTCCGCAATAAACTAAAACCCTTCCCTCAGGATTTTGTTTAATCGCTTGAACAAGTAATAGAGCTTTTTCGTTATCATCAAAACAGTGCTCCACCTGATAATAAAGATTTGGTCGGTAGAATCCGTGAACCATTTTGACGGGTTTTTTAAGCTGTAAATTCTTTGCAATATCATTTAAGACAAGAGGTGTTGCAGAAGCTGTTAAAGCGAGGATTGGTACATCGGGGCGCAGTTTCTTTAAGATGTTGAGTTGGCTATATTCTTCTCTAAAATCGTGTCCCCACTGAGAAACACAATGAGATTCATCGATTGCAAAAAGCACGATGTTTCTTTTGGCAATCCATTTCTGAAAACCTTCCTTTTGAACTCTTTCTGGAGAGAGATAAAGAATAAAGCTTCCACCTTTATTCATTTCACTGAAAACGTATTTTTTCTCATCAACACTTTGGCCAGAGTAAAGACATCCTGCTGGGATGCCTTGTCTTTTAAGTGATTGCACTTGATCTTTCATCAGAGCAATCAGAGGTGAAACAACGACGACCAAACCCTGCCTATAAACTGCAGGGTACTGATAGCACAGAGACTTGCCCCCACCAGTAGGTAAAACGGCTAGTGCATCATTTTTATCCAATACAGTCTTAATAATTTCTTTTTGCCCAAGCCTGAAATCTTTGAGATTAAATTTTTCTTGTAGAAGTTGTTCAAATGAATTCATCGTAGAAGACTCTGCTTGAGAAGCAACTGCGATGCAAGCATTTCTAAGTTCTAACAATTTTTTTTATTCCGTAATTCGGACACTTACGATTCTTTTTCCGGGTATAGTCATTGCATTTCTTGCATGTGGTTGCCTTGTAAGTAGGCTGACATTGAGCTTAGCACTACTTTTTTTGTCACTGGTTGCCGATTTTTGCGCTTAAGCACCTCAAAGGAGAACACGATGAAGATTTTGATTGCACTTATCCTGACTTTATTTTCTCTCGACTTGTTTGCCGGTAACATAAAAAAAACGAGTAGCGTTTCTGAAGATCGAAGCGCTCTTATCGGAATTTATGTGAATGGCTCCTATACAAGCCAAGTCGATATTTCTCATTTGCAATCTTTAAACGAACAACTCAACAGCTCGGATAGCTACGTCAGTATGGGAGGTTTGGTATTGCGATTAGATGAAATTAAAACTTTAGGATTCAGATCCAAGGCCGCTCTCATTGATTTCCTTCAAAAAACTATAAGCTCTGGTCGAGATCTGGCGATGTTTTGCTCAAGAGACGAAACTGGCAATATTGATGTCTGTGAGTACGATGTCATTCGACGCAGCCAATTTCCAATCTCTGGAAGAACTCCTGTTATCCGCTCCATGCACTAAAATCTTTTTTCCCATTGAAGCATGAGTTTTTGTGTTTCTTTTGTGTCCGTCGTAGCGGGGGTCCATGCCGCCGTCAGGACCCATCTTCGTGATAGCCTTTTATGAAGCTCAAGATTTGTTGTTTCTTCCCAGTTTGTCCCAATTTCTGCTGTCACACTATCTGAAACCTCTATGGCAGCGGAGTAAACTTTCGTAACGGGGTTATATGAAAAGCGCTTAATCGGCGTTGCTGCAAATGCCCAGAGGCCAAAAAGCCCAATGGCTCTATCAGCTATGGCCGATTGTACACCTGCAGAGTTTTCTGCATCACCTGCGCCAAGTTCTGATCGTGTTTGGTCATAGAGTAAGACCGCAACGATGTCATCTTCGGAGAGCGCAGGTTCGCTACTTAAAACAATCTGTGGCTCTTTCAAACTTCCTTTTATATCGATAAAAACGGTGTACTGAGTTTGATCGACCTGAAGTCTGGCATCAATAGGAATAACTTCCTCTTCGGCTTGTCCTAAATCCAAAATCAATCTATTTACAGAGACCTTTCTTCTAAGATAAACAATATCAAAAGGTTCAACTTTCAAAAAAGAGTTTCCGTTAGGGGCACTCGTTAAGTTCAGAGTGACGGGAAGATGCGGTTGGAAGTACTCATGGAACAATTTTACAGCACCGTCGCTATTTGTTTTTACATCAAACTCTAAATTCATCTGAAACTTTGATTTCTTTGCTTTTTTTGGTGTTTGCAAAATCCGTGCATCTTTCACCACACGAGGTGTTCCACGTATGGGATCAAGAGGCGGTAAAATGAGATTGATCGCATCAATATTAGCCTGAACTGTTAAGTCTGCTCTTTGAAGTGTTCGGTGAAGACTCATTACCGCCGTGGTAGTGAGCTTAACCTTCTGTTCCTTTGATGCGAGATCTAATGCAATTTCTAGGGGAATCTCAGAAAACTGCGATGTGGCCTCCGCGGTGCCACGGCTGCGGATACTAAGACGTCCGTCTAACAGGTTCAGTGGAGTAGGGATTAAAATATTATTAGACCCAAGAATTTGCACGACGGATTGAAAGCTTGATATATCAATTGTACTGTTAAGATTTGGTGTAAAAAAGTATTGTGTATTTTCTTTTTGAATCAGCAGTTCCGCTAAAAGCTCAATATCAAATAATTTGTTTTCAATCTTTTCAATTTCAACTTTAATATTTGCAACGTCTTGTGTGTCTTGAGTTTTAGACATCAAGCGTGATAGCCAAAACTCGCTATCAAGAGTAATTGTAACACTCTTTGGAAGCTGGCAAGAGCACGATTGTTCAATCTGTCTAATAATCCGCTGGTTAATAAATAATAAGTCGACAGAAGAAGATACAGTTGAGTTAGACGCCTCTTCGCTCCATAAGACGTCATCGGTTTGAGGTATCGTAGCAGAGACTTTTATATCCTTTAATTCTTTAAATGGACCTATTTGACCTTTGGCATTGGTTTCAAGGTTAAGGGTGACTTCATCTTCGGTTAGCACAATCTGGGCTTGTGGGTTTGCTTGAAGAGGGTTGTTATTTTTCGTTCTGAGTTCACCAGCAAGTGAAACTGTAACTTCATTTGGTTTATGAAACGCTTTTATTGTGAGAGCAGATTCCAAAAGCGCTGCCGAGAAATTGACCTCGCTGGATAAAAGGGGCGCGTCTTCTGCTTGAGGGAACAAGGTTGCACTTAAATCCACCTTGTAGGCTTGAGAGTCTAAGCTTGCACCGAGAGCTATTTGCTCATTATCTTCTTTTTTTGCCTGAAGTGATAAAGTCAAAGGTGATGTTGATGCAATTTGAATTACTGGTAGATTAATATTGAGTTCGCCAAACTTAACTTTTTCTTTCAGATAATTAATCTGATCAATAGGATTTTGTACCTGTTGGTAAAAGCTTTGTTCATCTTGATTTTCCTGCGGTTGATCTGATGGCTTAAAGCTTATTGCATCCTCTGAAATAATTTCGATTTTGTGAAGGTCGTGAGGTCGATTTTTTGAAAAATATAAAGTCGCATGGATGATGATGTTATTAAAAGTTGCCGATAGCTCGGGCTCAGATTTTTGAAGTTTAAAGTCCTCTGAAACAAGATCAAAAGAGAAATTTAAACCGCCTTCATACTTTGTATCAATTTCTAAGGTATCCCAAGTGATGCTGAGGTCCTCAGGTAAAATATACTTTTGAACAGCTTTGAATGCGTCCACTGGATTATTAAAAGCCCAAATAGAAGCAGCACCAGCCGCAATGAGCACCACTGTGATCAATGATGAGATAACGATAAAAATGGTCTTCAGGGTGCTTTTTCGCATGTTAAAACTCCTGACCAAAGCTAAAAAATACCACCCATTCCTCGGGATAAAGAACCGATTCTGGATCAATATTATAAATATTCCCTTTTGCGATTGATCCTCTTAAGGTCCCAAAAGGAGAGGCCCATCTGATTCCAAGTCCTGAGGATGTATAAAGAGTGTCTTCTAAAGTAAAGTTTCGATTCCCTACTTTTGCAATATCATATAGTAAAAAAGGTTGGAGCTTAAAGGGCAGTTCTTCGACGAGTCTTAATTCGAAGCCCAAATAGGCAGAAGTTAAGTATCCCAAACCGTTATTGTCGATCTGCTGTCTTGAAAAGCCTCTTAAGTTTTCATCTCCGCCAAGATAAACCTTATCATCTGTTGGAATTGCATTGGCGTGTGATGACGTGTTTGGAACTGAAACATCTACCGCAGTGGTTTCAATTCTTGTCCCTAAAACAAATAAAGGTGGAAAATAGTTACCAATGTTCCAGAGGTGTTTAAATGAAAGCTCATATCGACTTAGGCTCGAGTCAGCATCAATGTCAGAGCTCCGTCCGCGATAATCAAACTGCGATATCCAACCGCGAGACTGCTCGGCAATCGTAAATTCATAACCATGACTCATTAAAGAGACTGATCCATCTAAGGAAGGATAAGTTTCATCAGTTGGCCCAATTCCTCTTATGGTGTTGGTGTAATTGTAGGTGGGACCAATGCGTGTATCCCATCTCACGTTCCAGGCGTCCCATTTGCGTCCAATATCAATACCCGCTTTCGCGCTATAAGTTGCGTAAGATTCTTCAGACTCTTTTGAGGCTACAAAGCGTGGGCCTAAATAAGCTTTCTTCGAGGTCGGAAATCTAAAGAAAGTTGAATTAATACTTACACTCAAAAGCCTGGGAGAGAGGTGAAGATTCGCGAGGTAAGAAGAGGCCTGATCATCTAAGCGGGTATCGCGGTAGGAAACATCAACAAAAGGAAACTCTTCTGTTGAAGCTCCTACACTAAACCTTAAAATATGTGGCTTTCCTACTGAGGTATGAAGCTCAAGGTTAGCCTCATTGCCTACGCAATCAGTAGTGAAATAGGCGCTCTCGATTAAACCGTCAGACAAAATCCGAGAGACCATAATTTGTTTTTTTCGAATATCGTAGGGATCGCCGACTTCAAAAGGTTGGTACCTTTCTAAGATTCGAGGATCTAGACCATCAAGATCATCGGACACTAACTTTCCAAAAACCTTGGGCGTATCAAGATTTGTTTTAACCAGCACGACTCCGTCCCAGAGTTGTGCGCTAACATCAACGGTTGTGCAAGCGTGGCCATTACTTTGCACTTGTAAGTTGGCCCAGGTTTCAATCTCATTTAAAACCTCGCTCGTTAAAGGCTCTTTAACGGCCTTCCTTTTTTTGTCTGGGTTTAGAATTTCCTCGGCGCCTTGAATTTCTAGAGACTGAATTTCTGTGCGCTCCCCTAAGGTGATCTCTAAGGAATCATCGGTTGTTTCAAATTGTGGGTTACGGTATCCGAGATTTAGAGCTATGTTTCTTAATAAGATTATTGATTGCTCAACGGGTACGCTTTCCCAAGCTCCTTCCGAAGCTCCGCAAACTAAAATCCTCTCGTTTGCATTAAGTTCAAGCTTTCCGTCAACGATCGTAATGTGCGGGCAAACTTTTTCAGTCGCCGCATAAACTGGAGAATAAAAAAGAGGGTAAAATAAGATCAAGCTTTTTAAAATACGCATTCAGGTTCCGTCATTAGAAATTTAAATCTAAGTCATAGTACCTGAGAAACGGCTTTGTTGAATTGGAAATACTGCAATATTTTAATATCTAAACAAAGCTCAAAGAATTTTGAATCTCAGGCCCCTTTCAGTTAAAGGACCCGAGAACGATTTTACGAAAGATTACTTTTTAGCAACTGTTTCAAGGTTAATATCAAGCTCGACCTTGTCGCTAACGACTTCGTCTGGACCGTAGTTTACGCCAAAGTCTTTGCGGTTGATTTCGCCTTCTGCTTTGAAAACAAACTTTTCAGTATTTGATGTTGGATCTTGGGCTTTTCCAAGTTGCTCAACTTCAAACTTAACTTTTTTAGTTTTTCCGCGAATTCGTAAGTTTCCTTCGAGAACAAGCTCGTTATCATCTTTTTTAGTAATCTTTGTGCTTTTGAAGGTTGCCTTTGGATGTTTTTTTGCATCAAAGAAATCCGCTGAACGCAAGTGCTCGTCCCTTTTGTCAACACCAGTATAAATACTTGCAACGTCCACCGTGAAGTCGACCTTAGACTTTGTAATGTCTTTTTCATTAAGATCGATTGTTCCAGAAAATTGTGAAAAACGTCCTGGGATTTTTGCGACCTTCAAATGTTTTACTTCAAATGTAATTGACGAGTGAGCTGCATCTACCTCAAGTTTTGCAGCAGATACGTCTTGAGAAACAAACATTGAAACGCCAATTGAGGCCATTGCTATAGCTTGAAAAAATACTTTTAACTTCACAGTAAACTCCTTTGAACTGTCTCATTATGATTAATTATCAGTTAAGAGTTTAAGTGTATTACGAGACAAAGCCCAAGGATATTTTGTGACTTCATTTCGATAAGATACGATGTGTCGGGGCTATGGTACAGTCTGAGATATTGAAATCACATCCGTCCTATAAAACTCTTACATACTAATTGTTGAATTGATAGACAGTGTCCCTGTTAAATTACCATCCAGTCAGGCAATTTTGAAATATCGGATGTTATTTTAGCGCAATTGCCGTATGATCTGCTCATTCGAGGGGCATTTGGTGGTATCGTTTTTTATTTCAGTGTTTTTATCGGTTTCAGCTGTGCAAGCCAAAACTTGCCAGCGGATATTTGCGCTCAAAGATAACCCCATAAGAACCATTGTCCAGACACCTCTAAATTACCAGCTTGATAAAACTAAAAATGCCAAAGGCAATATTCTGCTGATCCACGGCCTAGGCGATGATCTTATACAGCTTAATCGTTTAACAAAACACTTTATTCATTCGGGGTATACGGTACTTCGAATTGATCTTCATGGCCATGGCAAGAGTCTTAAAGACGGAGTTCCTTATGCCATTGATTACAATACAAATGTTCGTGATGCCTTAAAGGTTATAGATCAGTTGCAATTTGATGCCCCATTATTGATCGGGCACTCTTATGGTGGAGCGGTTGCGTACGCGTTAGCAAATCAGCTCGGAAATCATCCGACTCTTAAGCCCAAGGGTTTAATCATGATGGGTCCTTACTTGAGACGGCTTGATCATAACTTTTTGACTGGAAACCCCATCATAGATGCACAGACTCAATACATCTCTGAAGCCTATATGAGGCAGAACTTCTGGGAACACTATAGTACACGAGGTGCAGATAGAATTGATGCTCGAGTAGATGCGGCCCTTGCGACGATGAGGGGAATTCGTGACTTCGATATTCTGAGTTCTCATAAACGGGCTGCACCAAAGACAAAACTAAATATGCTGATTTTAGGCGGCAACAAAGACCAAGCAGTCACTGTGGATTACCTTGAAGCGTTTCATAATAAATTACGCAAAGAGGGCTATGCTCATGAGTTCAAAATTCTTGAGGGAGATCATTTCTTTCCACAAAATAACAGCGAACAAACAGCGAAAGCGATTATCGATTTTTTAAAAGAGGAATAACTATGAGATACATTTTAATCGTAGGTTTGTTTTGTAACATAAGTTTTGCCGCAAGCAATTTTGAGATTTTACTCAACGAATATCATCATTCTTCAATGCCGAATCAAGAACAACTCAGGGACCGTGACTGGGTCTTAGTAAAAATGTATTCCAACCCCGCACTAGCTTTGAACAAGGATAAGGAAGACTATACTGACGAAAATGGAATAAAAAATTATGATGGATCCCAGATGATCTGGCGATTTGTGGGCTATAATCACCCGCGGTATCAGTTTACGCTTTCTAAAATCAATTTCCTAAAAGCCAACCAAAATCGCATCGGACATCGTGTGCGCTTGGTAGAGGAAACACAAAGTATGCAGTATGGATTTTCTGCTTATACGAGTAATGATCGGTTCGATATTTATTATATTCAAAATTGCAGGCTCTCTTCTGACAAACGTTTGATTTGCCCCGCGACCTTACACGTCACGCCAGCGGCTATTGATCTTTACAAAGACTCTCGGCTCATTGAAGCCAATAATGAAATTACGGTGATACAAGAATTTCTTGCTCAGTAACTAAAGTCTTCGGCTTAAAGTTGGGATCAAAGGGAGTACAGTAAAAGAAAAGCTCTTCTCCTTGCGAAAGTTTTTTGTACCTTGGAAAGATAATACATCCATTTGCAGGGGCAAGGATCTCACCCTTGCCGTTGGTTCCAAGTCTTTGTCCTTTTTTAAAAGATTTTAAATTGTACCATCCACTATCAAGTTCGCAGGATGAGTCGTCTGCGCAATAAATTCCATTAAGCCACATAATCGGAAATGAAAACTCTTTTGGTGTCGAGCTGGTAGGTTCATTAACAGTGTTAAGCGCATTAAGACAAATCTTTAATCCCAAATCTTGGTACGAGTCTGATCCAAGTTGCCCTAACTCGAGGGCAACACCAAACTTTCCCTTTTTTCTGATGTACTCATCTGTAGATAGGCCAGTGTCTGTGCCAATCTGGTTTTCTTGAAGCACGACGGGGATCCCCTTGTTCCAAGGGGTGACGGGGTTCCATCTGTTAACTTGGGTCAGGCATTCCTCGTTAGTGTACTGGAAAATAAAAAACGGTGCTTCGCTGACATGAGCTGTTTGGTGAATATCAATGAGGTAGTCACAATGATTGAGCATATGAACTTCAAGCTCTCGGGCGCGACGAGATTCCAGAGTTTCTCTTGAGGTGAGAGCGAAACATCGGTTGAGATCTTCTTCAAGATAGCGTTTGTTTTCAAGTGCAGCGGGAATATTTCCTAAACCCAAATAGACTTCACAGTCTACGTTCAATGTTCCATTGATTAAAGATTCTGCGATAGTGTTTAAAATGGGTAAGCCGATATGTTCATTCCCGTGAGTTAAACCCAATAAGCCCAATACTGGAGCTTTCTTCAGAGATTTTTTAGGGCTGAACTTCAAAATATATGGGGCAACTTCTTGAATTTCGTAAACTGAGCTTGTTGAAAATTTAAAATTTTGAAAGTGTTTTAATTCGACTTTTAACGGCTTCACAGATCGCTAAAATATCATGGTTTGCTAAGGTGTAAAGAAAAGAAGTCAATTGATGGGGCGTTTTTTATAAGCAAAAGGATTTTTGCCGCGTAAGCTATTGATAAATCCCAGGATATCTCGGTCGAGGTTTTGCAGTTAAGTTTCTTATGGCAAAGAAGAAATCGAAGAAAAAAAATACAAAACGAAAAAGCTCAAGGGCTAAAAGAGAAAACACATCCTACCAACGAGGAATTTGGAAGGGTTCCATTAGCTTTGGTCTTGTCAATATTGGCGTTCGAGTTATCTCTGCAAAAGAAAAGGATAACTTAAGTTTTAAAATGTTAGACCCTAGCAACCTCTCGCCCATTGGTTATAGATACTATAACAAATCAACAGGTGAAGAAGTTCCAAGATCGGACACGGTCAAGGCCTTTGAATATAAAGATGGCCGCTATGTGGTTTTCACAGATGCAGACTTTAAAAAAGCAAACCCAAAAGCAACCCAAACTATAGATATAGAAAACTTTGTTAAGCTCGAAGAAATTGACCCAGTGTTTTTCAAAAGATCTTACTACCTTGCGCCCATGAAGGGATCTGAAAAGGCTTACAAGCTTCTTGTTGAAGCCTTAGAGCATTCAAAAAAAGTAGCCATTGCAAAAATCATCTTGCATACAAGACAACACCTTGCCGCATTAATACCCCGCGGAGATCATTTACTGTTAGAGCTACTGCACTTCTCAGAAGAAATTAAAGAGCTTCGAGAGTTAGAGTCTTTAGAAATCCCTGCAAAGGTTTCTAACAAAGAAGTGGAAATGGCGGAAGCCCTCATTGATGGCATGTCTGCAAAATGGAATCCCGATAAATATAAAGACACGTACCGAGAAGACATTCTTAAGCAAGTAAATAAGAAAGTCCGCGCTGGAAAGGCAACTGAAATCACCCAAGATTATGATGATAGTAAAGATGAGTCGACTTCAGAGGTGCTTGATTTAATGCCATTACTTAAAAAAAGTTTGGCTAAAAAGAACAATAAAAAACCAGCTAAATCTCGGAGAGCGAGATGAGTCTTCAAGATTATCGTAAAAAACGGAACTTTAGAAAAACTCCAGAGCCCACTGGCGGGAAGCCATCAGGAAAAGACAGGATCTTTGTTGTGCAAGAACATTGGGCCTCACACCTTCATTATGACTTTAGGTTAGAGGCCTTCGGTACACTCAAAAGCTGGGCTGTTCCGAAAGGGCCATCCACCAAGGTGGGTGACAAAAGGTTAGCCGTGGAAGTTGAAGATCACCCCATTGGCTATGCCGAGTTTGAAGGAAAAATTCCTGAAGGTGAGTACGGCGCAGGGAAAGTGAAGATATGGGATAGAGGAACTTGGGTTCCGCCCAAAAATATCAAAGAGAACCTCTCTAAAGGTCATTTGGAATTCGAACTCCACGGAAAGAAGCTTCAAGGCAAATGGCTCCTCCAACGGACCAAACAAAAAAGTGGTAAAAAAAATCAGTGGCTTTTAATTAAGCGTCACGACGAGCCTAAAAAAAAATCTTCAAAAAAAGTGAAAAAGCGTGCCGACGCCTTTCCGCGTGAGGTATTGCCTCAACTCGCTCTACTCTCTGAAGAAATACCTGACGGCAACCAATGGATCCATGAGATAAAGTTTGATGGATACCGAACCTTAGTGAAAATACGAGACGGAAAAGTCAGCTTAATCACTCGCAATGGACACGATTGGACTGAAACTTACTTTCCGCTGGTCAAAGAGTTTAAAAAGCTTAAAGTCAAAAGCGCCATCTTGGACGGCGAGGTTGTGGCGTTAAATGAAATGGGACAGACTGATTTTTCAGAACTACAGGTTGCTCTTTCTGAAGGGGATTTTTCAATGGTAGTGTTTTACGCTTTTGATCTTTTGTACCTGGACGGAACTGATCTTACAGAGCAACCTCTTGAAGATAGAAAAAAATTGCTAAAACCGCTTTTAAAAAATATTTTCAAAATAAAATACAGCGAGCACTGGTTAGCTCGAGGCGAAGAACTCTTTGAAACCGCTTGCAAACAAGGCTTAGAGGGAATCATCTCCAAAAATCGATTGCGCCCGTACAGCCCTGGCCGCAGCAGCGAGTGGCAGAAAATTAAATGCTCTAACCGCCAAGAGTTTGTTATTGGGGGTTTCACCGAGCCAAAAAATAGTCGACAAGGAATTGGAGCAATTCTTTTAGGTGCCTATGATGGTGATGACTTTGTTTATGTCGGAAAAGTAGGTACGGGATTTAAAGATAAAATTTTAGCGGATCTCAGTGAAAAGCTAGAAAAAATTGAAACTAGCAAGTCCCCGTTTTCAAACTCTCCGAAAAAATCAAAAGACATCCATTGGGTGAAGCCTAAACTCGTTTGTGAAATCGAGTTTCAGTCTTGGTCGCGAGATAAAAAACTTCGTCACGCAGCCTTTAAAGGTTTGCGCAGCGACAAACCAGCGAAGGAAATTCTTATGACGGAACCAAAAAAGAAACCCCAGATAGCTAAGTCGAAGAAATCCCAAAGTGGGAGCAGCTCTAAGGAGTTTAGAATAACCCATCCTGAGCGAGTTGTTTTTCCGAAAGAAAAAATTACGAAACTTGATGTCGCTCAGTTTTATAAGTCCATTTCACAATGGTTGCTTCCTCATATTCTTGAGCGGCCTCTTTCTCTTATCCGATGCCCCGATAATATTAATGAAGAATGTTTTTTTCAAAAACACATTGATAATTCCAAAGCAACTGAAGTCCGAGAGACGCTCATTGAAGATCAAAAGGTGATTTATATTGAATCAGAGATGGGTCTGCTTCAACTCATCCAATGGGGAGTTTTAGAGGTTCACACTTGGCAAACTCATATTCAAAACAGCGATAGCCCAGATCAAATCGTTTTTGATATTGATCCCGCGCCTAAGCTCAAGTGGGAAGCCGTTATTGACGCTGTTTTCGAGATTAAAGAAGTTTTAGATACGTTAAATCTTGAATCCTTTGTGAAGACAACTGGCGGAAAGGGATTACACGTTCATGTTCCGATTGCTCCAAAATACTCTTGGGACAACGTTAAAGCCTTTGCAAAAACAATATGCGTACAACTCGAAGAGCAAAGTCCGAAGAAGTACACCACCAACATGTCCAAGAAAAAAAGAGTAAATAAAATTTTCTTAGATTACTTGAGAAACGGATTTGGCGCCACTGCTGTTGCCCCCTATGCGCTTCGAGCTAAAAAAGGAGCCACCGTTGCAATGCCCATCAGCTGGAAGGAGTTAGAAACATTAAAAGGTGGGGACGCCTTTAATATTAAGACTTCGCTTGAGCGCTTGGTAAAAATGAAAACTGATCCTTGGCAGAAATTTTTTAAATTAAAACAGAAAGTCTCTTTATTAGAGTAGGGGCATTATTCAATGTGTGACCCATTATATGCCCCATCACTGGCACACAAAAATGGTCTTTACGCACTAGTTTTTATCTTATTGTTAGCCGCCATGGCACCTCCATTGCACAACTATAATAGTTGAAATCAAACAACCAAGTAGGAGGTTCGGATGCCTAACAGAAACACTCAAAGTTCAGGTAGATCAAGAAGAGGTTTTGCATCGATGGATCCGCAAGAGCGCAGACGCATTGCCCGAATGGGTGGGCGCGCCAGTGGACGCCGACAGTCTTCTTCTAACTATGATAATGATAGTGATTACTTTGACTATAACGATAATAGCTACGATGACAGATATAATGATAACGAGGGCAGAAGCTCTCGCAGATCTTCTTCTTCTCGCAACTACAGAGACAATGAGGAGCAAGATAGCCGTGGATACGCGCCTCACGCAAATGCAAGCCAACGCTTCTCCGAAGATCGATATGGTGATTACGATAGAGGATACTCAAGATACGGCGGCGGAGGTGATGATTACGGAGAAAGACAATCGCAATATGGTCTAGATGACAATATGTCCTCAGGTGGTGCAAGCCGTGGCGGTCGAAGCCAATATGAAGGCATGCAAATGGGTGGACGATCTGGACGCGGTCGATTTGATGATGAAGAAAATCTGTATGATCAAAACTATGAATTCGACAGCGATGATGATTATGATGACGACGACTATGTAGAACCCATGAGATCAAGACGCGGTTCTGGATCAAGAGGATCCAACCCAAGAGGTTCTGACTCAAGAGGTTCTAGAAGATCAAGATATTCGTAATTGATATACATACACATTCATAGCAAAGAAATAAAAAGCCCATTGAGTTGGGCTTTTTATTTGAAAACTTCTTTACACAAATTCATTCACAAATCAGGCATACTCTAGCGATGAACCCTGCGTTGCTGATTCTTGATATGCTAAATACCTTTGATTTCCCTGAGGCTCGATTGCTGCACCCATCAGCTTTAAAAGCCGCTCAGAGCATAGCGGCTCTCAAAGAAAAATTTAAGACGCAAAATCTTCCAGTCATCTACGTGAACGATAATTTTGGCAACTGGCAATCCAATTGGGAAAAAATCTATCAGATGTGCAGTAGTCCTGACTGTCTTGGAAAAGATATTGCTGAAACTCTAAAACCTACTGATTCAGATTATTTTATTTTAAAGCCCATGCACTCGGGTTTTTACTCGTCAAGCCTTGAAAGTCTATTAAATACTCTTGAGGTCGACTTACTTTATATTACAGGCATAGCTGGAAACATCTGTGTTCTGTTTACTGTAAATGATGCACATATGAGACATTACAAGATTGTCGTTCCAAAAGATTGTATTGCTTCAAATACAAAAGAAGATAATGAATTTGCGCTCAGACAGTTTCGAGAGGTCTTTCAGTTTAAAACTCCTATGGCCCATGAAATAGCCTTCTAAACCTCTAAATTAAGTGCCCTTTTTAAGTTCGAATTTGAAATTTATTCGTGCAAAAGTGACTACTTTCGGCACTTTTAAACCTATAAAATAAGATATGTGATCTGGGGTTTTGCATAGTAATCCTATGGCTAAGTGGCCCGTGGAGAGTTTATGCCTAAGATCCTATTAATCATTCTAGCACTTCTTATAGTGGTAAATACCTCTATAAGCCGTGCCGAACAAGTTCAAGTTGATGATTTTAGGTTCACGTTTGCGCCCTTAAAATATCATCCCCTACGAGATCAGTTGAGTGACTTTACCGTCGACGAGTTGGCGCTTTTTAAAGAACGTCGCAGGATAATAGTAAATAAAGTTGCCCGAGTGCTTTCTTTTAGAAAAGCGAAGAGCGGAATAGGCATGATAGAAGAAGAAAAGATCACCATGGTTCACGATGGAAAAATAAACACCAATCCGATAGATGCCCTTGTTGAAGCCGACGCGATAGAAAATAACGAGAAAATTGAACAAGCCGAAAAAATTAACCGACGTCATAAACTCCTTTTAAAAATTATGACCAGTGTTGATAATTTTATTTTTCAAAACGCAAGGACTGCCATCTCAAGTAATGAATATGGACTTGATATGGCTCTGTCAGTTGGATCAGTCATCGGAATACGGGGAAAACGTGTATTTGGTGGAGCGCTAGGTATTCAGCTCACCTTTGGCTTTGATATGACAACAAAACATGTGATATTTCAGTTTAAAGCTTTTAGAGAAAAAGCAACAGGTAGTATGACAGGAATTTTTATGCCCATTGGAATCACGCCAAGAATCGGCGGATACATGCGCGTGAGTAATAGGGCTCCCACAAGCTATGATGTGACCTATGTTCCAGTGGCGCCAATGTATGTGACAAAATCAAATGGAATGGCTGGTATTGGTGCTACGGCTGCATTAACGGGCCTAAGTGTTATCTCAGGAGGACTTGCAAGCTTTTTAGAAAGCGCTATGGCCTACAAAACTGAAACCAAGACTATTACAATCATTGATTCAGAGACTATTCGACTTAAGTTTTCCAAAATCCAAGATTTAGTTGGCGTTTTTAAGCACACTTTTAGACCACAGCCAATTGTTTGTGGCGGCTCTTTATTCCTTTAAGGTGTAGGGCGAGTAATAATAAAAGTACTTACTGTAAGTAGAATCACTGATAAAAGAATTTTAACAAGCATCACTGGTAAAGTTACCCACACAAATAACATCGACGCGCAAATCATCGTCAGGGCCAATGCCTTTGATTTTGAAGATATCGCGCGAGAATTATCCCAGTCTCGCAATGCTTTTGATAAATAGGGTTGGCGATAAAGCCACGTATGAGCTTTTTCTGAACTTCTCACAAAACACCAAGCGGTGAGAATTAAAAACGGTGCAGTCGGCAGTAGGGGTACAAAGATTCCAATGCTTCCCAAAACAAGAGAGACTAAACCCGCCGCAAATACGAAGCGTCTTAGTAAATTATTTTGGATAAGTTTCATAATTACTGGTTGTTCTGTTGCTCGTTATAGGCCTGGCTATAAAAGTCATTCTTCATTGAAAGTGCATGCCCCATGCGTTTAGAGATGAGCTTCCAGAGTTCTGCTTGGTCTTGGTTAAGGTGTTTATCTATTGTTTGATGAAACAAAAGAAGCCACCTTTCAAGAAACTCTTGATTGAACCCTGCAAAGAAATGTTTTTCTACAGGGTTATAGCTAACAAATGGTAAATAAGGTTTACCGCCAAAACGGATCCACCAAAAATGTGTTAACCGCTCGATATGATCTGGCCAATCATGGACTGAAGCAAACGGCACCTTTAGCAAAGAATCTGACTGAATTAACGTATAGAACTCATCAACAACTTTGAACATCTTACCATGCTCAAAGGGAATACCGTTCACTGTGATTACATCTGATTCTTTAGGTGTATTAACATTCATTTTAGTCTTCCTGTACTACTGACACCACCTTAACGCGCTTATTCTTTCCATTAGGCATTGGCCAGTCGATTGTTTGCCCGACTTGCAGACCGATTAATGCAGCTCCAATAGGAGCTAAAACTGAAACTTTGTTTTGCTCAATGTTGGAATCATGTGGGTACACAAGGGTCACCGACATTTCTTTATTGCTGTCTAAATCAAGAAAATTAACTTGGGAGTTCATGCTAACAACATTATTAGGAACTTGATCTGGCTCAACGACTGTCGCTCTCCCTAATTCGATCTCTAAAAGCTCGGCAACGTCGGGCCCTGCGCTGTTTACTAACGGTAAAAGCTTTTCATAATCTTTTTTTGAGATAATTAGGCTCTGTACGTTTTCGGTGTTATTCATGTTTTACTCCTGGGTAAATTTTCTTTTGTATTATTTTTTTGGTTTGTTTTGAGAGGGCGGTGAGTGAGGCTTGGTAGAACTGTCTCAGCCGCCAAAGGAAATTAGCTTGAGACACACTTCACGCGTGAGATGCACGATATCCTGAATGTTAAAGTATTGGTAAAATCTCATAGCTAAACTGAGTTTGTCAGATTAGGGGCAAAAAATCAATATTTGTTTATAAATATTGGCTTTCCCTGGGTTTTTAGCGAAAACAAGGGCATTACGCAGCCCGCGAACTGATGGCGGGGTTCGTGACATGAACCTCTCAGGCGGGTTATAAATTGACCTTCAACGCAAATCATTAAAGAGGGGAACAGCTAACCGCTGATGATTGAATTTCAAAATATTTCAAAAAAATTTGGCAACTTTCGTGCTCTAAATAATATCAATCTGACTTTAAAAGGTGGAAAAACTCACACCATCCTCGGATTAAGTGGCTCTGGTAAGAGTACTTTATTGCGGGTTTTACTAAATACGATTCGCCCAGACTCTGGGACTGTGCTTTGGAATGGTGAAAGTATTACCACCAAAGATCACAAAACCTGGGCGCAAAATATCGGTTACGTCCCGCAAGAGGGCGGCTTGTTTCCGCATTTAACCGCCGCAAAAAATATCTCACTATTGGCTCGTATACACGGCATGTCTGATGAGGCCATTGAACAGCGTATGGCAGAACTTTATCCACTTTTTGCGCTAGCGCCTGATCTTTTAAAACGTTTTCCTAGGGAGTTGAGTGGCGGGCAACGTCAAAGGATCTCTATCCTACGAGCCCTCTTTTTAGATCCGCAGCTCATCATACTTGATGAACCCTTAGGTGCGTTAGACCCGATCATAAGAGCAGAGCTTCAGACGGAACTGCGAAAAATTTTTGAGAGTTTGAATAAAACCGTAATCATTGTGACCCATGATATCGGAGAGGCAGCTTACTTTGGACACACAATCACTTTGTTGAGTAAGGGCGCTATTGTTCAAACAGGTACGATTCGTGATTTAATGGAAAAGCCCGAAAATGAATTTGTCACTCAGTTTATCAACGCCCAACGCACACTCCATGACATGGATCCAAAATGATAAAGTATCTTTTAATATACCTGTTTATTTTTTCATTACCCGTAAAAGCCGCAGAAATCACGGTCGGATCAAAAACTTTTACCGAGTCTTATATTCTCGGAGAGCTCATTGCACAAATTCTTGAAGAGCGCGCAGACCTTACGGTTTCAAGAAAGTTTGGATTAGGCGGGACGGGAGTCCTATTTGAGGCGCTGAATGCTGGCGATATTGATATTTATGCCGAGTACACAGGGACAATCGCAGAAGCCATTCTAAAAAAACCACATCTTAAAACGACCAAAGAAATATCTGAACAATTAGAAAAGTTAGATTTAGTAATAACCGCACCGCTTGGATTTAACAATACTTATGCGCTGGCTGTGCCAGCTCCTGTTGCGCAAAAATATGATCTTGAAAAAATGAGTGATCTTGTTAATTTTCCTGATCTAACGCTTGCGGTGAGTTATGAATTTATGGACCGAGAAGATGGCTTCTACAAAATGTCATCTCACTATGGGTTTTCTTTTACCGATGTGAAAGTAATGGAGCATGCGCTTTCTTATGAAGCTGCAGCAACTGGGAAAGCCGACGTCCTGATTGTTTACACAACGGATGCAAAGATTAAAAGTTTAAATCTAGTTGTGCTTAAAGATGATTTGAATTTCTTTCCTGAATATAACGCTGTTATCTTAGCACGCAAAGAATTTGCTGAAGGCCACCCAAAAGCTTGGTCATTGCTTCGGGCCACAAGACGGACTATCGATGCTGAAACTATGATTGGTTTAAACGCAAGCGTTGATATTGATAAAAAAAGTTTTGCTCAGGCGGTTTCTGCTCACTTAGGCTTGGAAGGTTCAAGCGGCAATCCAATATATGCAAGAGTCGTCAAACGAACAAAAGAGCACTTAATACTGGTTACGCTCTCAGTGATTTTCTCAATTTGCGTCGGTGTTCCTTTGGGTGTCATGGCTGTTCGTTCAAAGCACTTAGGACAATCTATTTTACTCCTGAGTGGAGTCGTACAAACAATTCCTTCCCTTGCACTGTTGTGTTTTTTAATTCCTATTTTTGGTATCGGTGTAAAACCAGCGCTTTTCGCATTATGCCTCTACAGCTTATTGCCCGTCGTGATGGGAACCTTTGTTGGTATTAACGGAATTGATCCAACTTTAAATGAAACAGCTAAAGCCATGGGCATGAGCCGTTGGCACCGACTGATATTGGTTGAGCTCCCGTTAGCAAGCCACAATATCGTGGCAGGAGTAAAGACTGCGACGATTATTGGAATTGGTACTGCGACCCTTGCAGCTCTGATAGGCGCTGGGGGTTATGGTGCACCTATCCTGACAGGACTAGCGCTCAATGATATGAATACAATTTTATTAGGTGCAATCCCAGCTGCTGTAATGGCCATCGTTGCTCACGCTCTATTTGACTTACTAGGACGTTTTGTTATCCCGAAGGGTTTAAGGTTATAAGACCCTGTCTTTAAGGTCTGTGGCGCCTTGTTGGGCTGCGCAGTGAGCACAGCAATAGATTTTTCCTGACTCTTCAACTCCGTGACCGATTATTCGTGTATCACAATGAGCACACTGAGGTGCCATCGTATTTATAGCGCATTCAAAACTATCGAAAACATGTGTTCTGTCTCCTTGAGTGACATGGATGGGTTTGTCATAAAGGTTTCCGCAGTTTTCGCATTTTTCTTGTTGCATGAGCACCTCCTTTGCCAAAAAGATAAAAATAAACCCGCCATCTCTGGCGGGTCCACACAAAAGCAAATTGTTTAAAGAACTAAACTTATGGGCAAGAGTTTAAAGGAACTCTGATAACATTTTTAAAATCGATTGTTGTGTTATTGCTTGATGCTTCGATAAAGGCCCCTTTACCTTCGTCAGCCATTCCAGTTAAAATATTGGCTGCATAACTGTGTCTACGACCTTGTCCGTAATAGTACACCGTATTGACGTTCACACGAGCTGGGTTAATGTCTACGATTTCGCTCACAAACCCTCGTGCCATATCAATACTTGCATCAATATCTGCATCAGCACCATTGTTTGGATTTCCTCCTGGACGTGTTACTAAGTTCGGATCTGGGAACCCGTCAGTAACCATAACAACAGAGTACTGAGAGACAGTATCATACTGGATATCTTCAGCGATAATATCGCGCGCTTTTGCTAGGGCCGCTTGATAAGGTGTTTTTCCTTTGTCAGGATCGGCTGCAAACTCATTCACAGCAGCATCGATAACACTTGGATCATTAGAGAATCCATTAATTAAACTTTTAGTCACTTCTCCACCTGCGCCGCCGTATCTGTGACCATCATTAATATTAGTATGGTTTCCTCTAAAGAGAGTCATATTGAATGAAAAAATATCTAAAGACAGATGGTTCCTTAAATCATTAATTGCAGACAGTCTCCATGCCTTTGTGGAATCAGTGCCATCGTTTGGAGCAGGAGTGTTAGAGTCATCTGCGTTTGAACCCGTTTTATCAATTAAGAATAATACCTTTACTGGTGTAGTTATTTCTGTATATGTGACGGTACAAGTTGGCGGTGGATTGTTTGGATTTGTTCCATCGTCTTCGCCAGGGTCGCCGCCGTCGCCACCACCTCCATCACCATCGTCTTCGCCAATGTAGAGCCCGTCGATGGCATCGGCTGGCGAGAAAGTCATTTTCTTGTCACAAGCAGTACCCATCATGCTGAAAACTAATAACGCTAATATTGAGTAATAAGTTTTCATAGAACCCCCTAACGAAAACGTACAACAATAAAGATTAGTGCAAGGTGAAAACCCATAGGAACAGCTTTAATGCCGTTATATCCGAATTAAACTGTTCAAGCTTTCTTAATGTTTTAAGATTTGACAGAAAAGTTTATTTAAAAATGTTCCATTTTAGCACGTGGGCAAAAGCCAAATCTAAGGAGCTTCAAAATAAAAGCCCGCTATTGGAAGCGGGCTTTGTAGGCTATCTTGTTTTAAGACAAAATGTTTATCAGTTTGGACAAGTATTGGCCGGTACTCGGATAATGTTTTTGAAATCAAGTGTGTAGTTGTTGCTTACTGCTTCGATAAACTTACCACCGCCAGAGTCTGCAATTCCTTGCAAGATGGCAATTGCATTAGAGCTGCGTTGGCCTGGGTTATAATAGTACACTGTGTTCACGTTAATTCGACTCGAGCGTCCAGCTACGATGTCGTTAGCAAAGCCCCGTGCCATGGCCACGCTTTGTGGTAAATCTGCATGAGCACCATTGTCGTAGGTTCCGCCTGGCGTTGTTGCTAAGTTTGGATCTGGATGTCCGTCCGTAATCATTATGACAGAGTACTTAGTTCTTTCAGCCTGTGGAACGCCCGTTTCACTTCGATAATCGGAGTTGATAATCTGTTGTGCTTTTTTGAGTGCGGCTTCATATGGAGTTTTACCTTTATCGTCGTCTGCGATGAACTCTAGGATCGCATTATCGATGACGCCTCTACTATTAGAGAAACCATTAATTAGGACTCTAGTAAGACCGTCTGGTGTGCTGTTGTATCTGTGACCGTCGTTAACGTTTGTGTGGTTACCTCTAAATAAAGTCAGATTAAATGAGAAGTGATTGAGATCAAGCCCATTAATAAGGTTATCAATAATGCTTCTTCTCCAGTTTTTGTTCACGTCAGTACCGTCGTTAGTAGCGTCCGTATTGGTGTTGTCTTTGTTGGAGCCAGTTTTATCGATTAAGAATAAAACTTTCACTGGTGTTTGAATTTCATTATACGTCACCGTGCAAGGAGGGTTGGTTGGATCATTAGGATCGTTCGGATCACCTGGATTTGGTGGTGGATTATCAGGATCATTGGGATCGTTAGGATTTGGAATCCCGTCGCCCTCGCCAGGGTTATAATTGTCATCATTATCTCCATCACCTTCGCCAGGGTTATATCCCCCGAGCGTGGAGCTGGAAGTTGAGAATTGCATCTTTTTGTCGCAGTTTTGAAATAGCACCAAGTTGGCTGCTAAAAACGCAATAATGACCGCAAGTTTAGGCAAATGGTTATTCATAATTAATCCCCCCCGAGATGGTACAAGGATCTAATAATGCAAAAGAAAGCCCAGCTCAGCCATCAACAGGATTTATAACAGGCTCCTTAAATGTTTAAAGATTGTTAATCTGTGGTCTAAATTTACAGCTTTTTTGCGATCTCAATATGAGACACTTCGTCTTGAGCCTGGACCTCAGTCAGGATTTGAAGCGTTACTTCAAGTCTTCGTTCCCTATGTATCGCGTTGTCCTTATAAATAATAGTGTACCTGTTACTTGAACAATTTTTCCCTTCTGTCTCATGGATGAGACAAAGGGTTTCTTAAGTCCAACTACTCCCAAGGAGACCATCTAATGAAAAAGCTTCTTATTGCAATAACATTTCTGATGAGCACAAATGCTTCGGCAGGAATTCTACTAGAACCATATTTAGGCTACAACGCTGGTAAAACCAGCCAATCGGGTTCACCTTCAGGAGATTTAACTGGAGTTGGATATGGTCTTAGAGCGGGTTGGACACTTCCTTTAATTTTTATCGGAGTCGATTACGCGATTCACGATGTAGACTGGGAACCAGATGGTGCTGCAAAAAATAGCGTCGACATTAAAAATCTAGGAGTGGTCATTGGCGCGACTTTACCAGTGATTCGAGTTTGGGCAGGATATAATTTCGATGCCGAAGCTGATGTAAAAGATGCTGTAAAGTATGAAGGATCGGGAATGAAGGCTGGCGTAGGTTTCAAAATGCCGATTATTCCTGTTTCATTCAACCTTGAGTACATTATTAACGAGTACGATAAGGCTAACGGCATGACTTTAACAAATAAGCTTGAGGCTAAAACTCTTTTTGTATCCGTGAGTGCGCCACTGAGCTTCTAATAATTTATATTTTGAATATTTGAAAGCCAAGACAGGATGTCTTGGCTTTTTTTATTTCTAAAT
Source organism: uncultured Bdellovibrionales bacterium (assembly GCA_964469265.1). Taxonomy (GTDB): domain Bacteria; phylum Bdellovibrionota; class Bdellovibrionia; order Bdellovibrionales; family JAEYZS01; genus JAEYZS01. The sequence goes on along the minus strand of CAYXYF010000002.1, from coordinate 55,707 downwards.
TCTAAAGATCCAAGAAAATTAAAGAGACTTGGGCTTTGTTCTGCACCCTTAAAATATTATTTCCTTTTTTAAGTGCTGCTAGAACTTCCTTAGCTGTTCGTACAGGAGCTCTGTTGACATCAAGAATGACATCGCCTGCTTTGAGACCATTTCGCGCAGCAGGTGATCCCCTCTGAACCTCAGTGACAATAGGTCCCTTCGGAACATCTGATCCAATTCCAAATTCTTTTGCTACGGATGCTGAATGATCAACCACTTTAAATCCGACACTAAACGGAGTTTCGGACTTCTTCGGAGATGGACGTTGCGCCCGTAAACTGCGGGGTTCTTGCGGCGGAGACTCGATACTTACAGTCAAAGTTTGCTTTTTCCCTTGTCGCAGAACCTCTAACTTCGCTTTTTTCCCAATGGCGTGATCTTTAACGGCATCGCTGAGGTCGTTAGCGGATTTAATATCTTTTCCTTCAAACTTAGTTACGACGTCGTAAACATTAAGTCCCGCTTTGTCTGCTGGGCCCTTTGGCATAACACCCATCACAAGAGCACCTTGTCTTGTGGGAATATTCAACATGGCTTGAGCACGCGGTGAGATATTATCTACTTGTACGCCGATAAAACCTCGGATGACTCTTCCTTGTTTTTTAAGGTCGGGAAGAATGGATTTTACGTGATCAATAGGAATAGCAAACCCGATTCCTTGTGCTCTCGCATCAATGGCAGTGTTCACGCCAATAACTTCGCCTTTAATATTCACAAGTGGTCCACCAGAGTTTCCAGGGTTAATTGAAGCGTCGGTCTGTAAAAATGGAACTGCGTTAAGGTCTCTGATTTTACGGCCAGTTGCGGAGATAATCCCTTTCGTCATACTGAATTCATGTCCATAAGGATTTCCGAAGGCTGCTACCCACTCTCCGACTTCAACTTTTTCACTTGTGCCAAGCTTTGCTGGGACGAGCTTCTTTTTTGTATCGACTTTAAGAAGGGCAACGTCAGTTCTCTTATCTCCGCCAATAACTTTTGCTTCATAAGTCTCGGTGTCATTATCGAGGTGAACGAAAACAGTGTCCGCAACTTCAATGACATGAAAGTTTGTTACGATGTGTCCATCAGAATCAATAATAAATCCAGTTCCAATGGGACGACGGTTAGCAGATGGGTCTTCTGGCGCAGGAGAGTGATCTGGCTGCATAAACCTTTCAAAGAAATCCCAGAAAGGGTCGCGGTAGGCTCCCGGTGGCATTTGTGATCGGAAGTTAATGCTAACTGAGATTGCTACAACAGACGGATTAATTTTCTTCGCAAGGTCTATGAAAGCATTCGATGGTAACGCGTTTTGTGAGTAAGTAGGAGGACTAAAAAAAGTTACAGCGAATATAACGAGAACTAAGAAACGAATCATTTGAATCTCCTTATCGACGTGTAAGTTATTTTACTTGTACAAACTTCATTTGCAGATCAGAGATCATGCGATGAAGTAAATCTTCTTCATCTTTTGTTAAGTTGGACTTTGTTTTCTCTTTTAAAACAATAAGCATATCGATATTGAACTTTGCAACTTCAAGGTTTTTTTCAATTTGGCCAGAGCTCGGATTCGGAGCAAGCCCCATGGCCATTGCGGCACTAGACCCTAAGGACAGCGCTAAAGTGGAAATATTGGCTTCGATTTTTGTTTGTTGATCTGACATTTTTTGCTCCTACAAACCTTAAAGTGGATAGTGTCCGACAAGTTTTTTAATGCGAATTTGTAAACTGTGGTGCCTTTGGAAATATTTGTCTAGGCCGTGAGTTGTCAAGGTATTGGTCGCAAATAAAATAGCTGGCGATGGCGGTGCAGGAAAGGGCTTTGTTTGAATAAGGCCCTGAAGCTTCCAGAGAAGTTTTGCGTACTTTTCGTTAGATCCGATAAGTTTGGCAGCGCGTGCATCGGCTTCAAGGAGCTTCTTTTTTTGAGACTCAATAAAAAGTGTGCCGATGGGCAATAGGAGTTTCTGAAAAAAGGTGATTCGTTTTTCTTTCGCGTAAACAATGTACGGTAGTGAAAGAATAGAGTCTAAAAACTTTGAAATGATATAAACGATCTCTGAGAATTGCGTTCGAAATCCAATAAAAAAAGAACTCATTGTGAGAAGATAAACCATATGAATGATAAGCAAGTCTTTTATTTCGTCTTTTGTAAGTTTATTCAAAAGTGCTTCAGAGAGAACAATCTTTGGCCGTCCCCAACCGACTGATGTAGAAAACGCAATAGGTGAGTCAATTTTGGTGATAAAAACTTCGAGAGGATAAATATGAAAACTTTCTACCGCGTTGGTAATTGCATCTGAAACTCCCCAGGAGTCTTGTCCCTCAAAGGGTTGTGCATCAAAAAAACGAAATATTCTCTGCTGGGAAACGAAGTAAATATAAAAATTCAATACTGTAGCAGCGATAAAACCGAGGAGTAGGCCTTGACGTCCAAGGAATGCTTGGCCAACAAGCAGAAAAAAGAGTGAGATCAACGTTAAAAATATCCAGCCACGGTGATGAGTAAACATTCCTTTAATCTAACCTCGCCAAAATGCGGTCGTCACTTTTTAGTTCAGGCGATGACGCGCCGATGTCTGACTGATTGCGTAAAGTACTTGAAAGTCGTCATATTTTTGTTGGTCCTTGTGAAGTAAAAAATTATCCTATTGGTAGTCAAAACAGCACGCAGGAGCAGACATGCAAATTGAACAACTCAATAGGGATATTGAAAAAGAAAATCCATACGTCAAGTCAGTGTTACAGGAAGTATCAAAAGTCGTCATCGGCCAAAAAGAAATGGCTGAAAGTATTATGATGGGTCTTCTTACTGGCGGCCATGTGCTTTTGGAAGGTTTACCAGGGTTGGCAAAAACTTTGGCGATTTCAACTTTTGCAAAAGCAACTTCTTTAGGATTTCAAAGAATTCAGTTTACGCCAGATCTTCTACCTTCGGATCTTGTGGGTACGATGATCTACAACCAAAAAACAAATGAGTTTACTTCCAAGAAGGGGCCCATTTTTACCAACATCGTTTTAGCCGATGAAATCAACCGTGCTCCGGCAAAAGTGCAGAGTGCTCTGCTTGAAGCTATGGCCGAAAGACAAGTGACCATTGGTGAGAGTACTTATCCGCTAGAAGCACCGTTCTTAGTTCTTGCAACACAAAACCCTATTGAGCAAGAAGGGACATATCCATTACCAGAAGCCCAGATGGATAGATTTATGTTTAAGGCTGTGGTGAAGTATCCGAACCGCCAAGATGAATTAACAATTCTTGAAAATTTATCGGCAGATCAAGTTCCAACGGTAAATAAGATGATGGGTAAGGAAGATATTTTAAGAGTCCGTAAGCTCATCAATGATATTTACATAGACAACAAAATTAAAAACTACATTGTCGAGATTATCTTTGCTACGCGAGAGCCTGCGGTGACTGGGTTGCAAAAACTAGATAGCCTAATTCAAGTCGGCGGCTCGCCAAGAGCAACGATCTCATTGGCAAGAGCATCAAGAGCCCATGCCTTCTTAAAGGGGCGTGGCTATGTGACTGCCGATGACGTAAAAGCTATTGCTCATTTGGTTCTTCGACACCGAATAATTTTAACTTATGAAGCAGAAGCAGAAGAAATATCTTCAGATCAAATTATAAATGAGGTTTTAAATCATATTGAGGTGCCATAACACATGGAACTCAGCCCAGAGCTTTTAAAAAAAGTAAAACTTCTTGAAATACAAACAAGAAAGTTAGTGAACTCTCTTTTTGCAGGAGAGTATCACTCTGCTTTTAAAGGCCAAGGGATGACTTTTTCTGACTTTCGAGAATACGTGCCTGGAGATGATGTACGAAATATTTCTTGGACACTCACAGCGCGGGCCGATAAACCCTACATTAAAAAATATGATGAAGAGCGAGAGCTAACGCTCATGATTGTAGTGGATATCAGTGGCTCTGGCGAATTTGGATCAAAAGTTTTTCTAAAAAAAGAGGTCATTGCTCAGTTGGCAGCGCTTCTTAGTTTTAGTGCTGTTAAAAACAACGACAGAATCGGTCTGCTATTGTTTTCAGACACAGTCGAACACTTCGTGCCGCCAAAGAAAGGGCGCGGTCATGTTCACAGAATTTTAAGAGATATATTGTTTTTTGAAGGAAGAAGCCGCAAAACAAAAATTTCAGAGGCTCTTGATCACTTAAGAGCAGTTCTCAATAAAAAAACCAATATATTTATTTTTTCAGACTTTATAGATACCGACTATGAGCGCTCGTTGAGATTCCTTGGAAAAAAGCATGATACGGTCGCTGTCGTCATCGAAGATGATTTTGAATTTGAGTTGCCGTCCATGGGAATACTTAATATTCAAGATGCTGAAACACGAGAGGTCCTAACCGTTGATACTTCGAGTCCTGTATTCCAGAAGCAATTCAAAGCACAGGGTAAAAGTAAAAAGGATTTAAGAGATCAGGAACTTCGTAAATCTGGTGTTTCAAAAATCGAAGTCCGGACAAAAGAGAACTTTGTTGACCCGCTTATTTCTTTTTTCAAAGCAAGGACTAGAAAATGAGCAAGTTAAACTGTTCATTATCAAAACAGTCAGGTATCACTGTTGGCGAGAAATTCGAGTTGGCTTGTCAAGGCCCTATGGGCGCTCTGCAGACAGACTCTTTAGAAATAAAAGATGCTCAGTTGTCGGATGAAATTCCGGCACTCACATTGCTTGAAGTCACTTCAGCCCACTCAGAAGGTGTAGACCTCGTGGTTACCAGTTATCGAACGGGTGACCACTCTTTAAACCAAGTTGTTCTCTATGATGGTAAATCAAAACTTGATTTAGACGGCGCGAACTGGACGGTGCAGAGTGTGCTTTCACAGGATCCCATGAACCCACCTCAGCCTATTCCAAAGTTTGAGATGGTTGGACTATCGTATCCAGTGTGGGCTTGGATTGCTCTTGCCATTATTTTAGCGGCTTTGATTTTAATTCCATATCGCAATTATAAACGCATACAAAAAGATAAAAAATCTTTTGATGATTTAAAGAACTTAGATACGGCGCAAAGTCCGATTGACTCATTTTATAGAGCCTTAAGAAAGTTAGATAAATCTTTAAATGCAGGATCAATTTCACCGAAAGAGTTTGTCATTCGGCTCGATAAAGAATTTAGGATTTACATAAGCAGAACAATGCAATTTCCTGCCCATATTTTCGCAATACCAAGAATTTTAAAGTTTATTAAGGCCCGTTATCCAAAGGTGTATCGAGACGAAGGCGAAAGTATCAAAAAGTACTTTGCGGAGTTATCGAAGCTCAGTGGATTAGAAAATATCGAACCCAAGGATAGCAAGTTCTTCGTGAATCGGATTCAAACTCTGATTGAAACATTAAATAAGGCCCAGCAGACAAAGCGAGGTACGAGATGAGTTGGTTTAATCCAACTGCGTTTGCGTTATTTGCGCTGATCGCTTTGTATGTTGGTTACTATTTTCTCTTTCTAAAGTCGGATAAACCTTCTTTAAAATACTCTAGTGTGAACGAACTAAAAAAACTTCCGCGGGGGATAAGATCATATTTATCAGGAATACCTATTATTTTAAAAATTTTAACCCTTGCGCTTATCACTATTGCTTTTGCGCGCCCTCAAACCTCAGATACCAAGATTAAAAGAAATGTTGAGGGTATCGACATCATGATTGCGTTGGATGTCTCAGACAGTATGCTCATTGAAGACATGAAGCCTGTAAACCGAATGGAGTCTTCAAAAAAAACAATCGAAGACTTTATCAGTAAGCGTGTTTCAGACCGAATTGGGCTCGTTGTATTCTCTGGAGAGTCTTATACGCGCGTGCCACTGACTTTAGATTATCCGATCCTCATTGATAGCTTAAGAAAGGTGGCGCCTACTCGCTCCATAAAAATGGGAACCGCCATCGGAGTTGCTCTTGCTAATGCAGTTGCGCGACTCAAAGATTCGACGGCAAAAAGCCGAATTGTGATTCTGTTAACGGACGGAGAAAATAATTCTGGTACAATTGATCCCGAGACATCGCTTGAGATTGCCAAGGGCTATGGAATCAAAATCTATGCTATTGGAGCAGGGGTTGATGGCGAAGCACAATTGCCCGTTATCCAGCAAGATCCTTTTGGTCGACAAATAAAAACTTATCAACCAATCCACTCCAAAGTAAATGACGAGCTGCTGGGGCGTTTAGCATCAGAGACGGGTGGGAAGTATTATCGAGCTTCGTCAACGGGAGCTTTGCAAAAAGTTTTTCAAGACATTGACCGCCTTGAAAAAAGTAAAATTGATGTCAATAAATTTACTCGCTATAATGAGCTCTATCAAAACTTCTTAAAGTGGGCGGTCTACTTATTGATCGCTGCCATATTTTTAAAGTTAACGATCCTTAGGAGGGGACCATAATGTTCCGCTTTCAAGACGTTACATACCTTTATTTCTTGATTGCGATTCCAGTGTTGGCAATCATTGCGTATCTGATTTATGCGAATAAAAAAAATCGGATCAAAACATTTTTTAAATATGAAATCTACGACTCTTTGACTGAAAACCTTTCATCAAAGAAGAGAGTTATTAAAATCACACTTGAGATGTTAGCGCTTTGTTTTTTAATCTTAGCCCTTGCACGCCCGCAGCTCGGTGAAACCACAGAGCAGATCAAAATGGAAGGAATTGAAGTCGTATTTGCCTTAGATATTTCAAATTCCATGTTGGCAGAAGATTTAAAGCCGAGCCGCCTTGAAGTTTCAAAAAATGTAATTACAAAGATACTTGACCGCATCTCAGGGTACAAAGTGGGCCTTATAGGATTTGCTGGAAGTGCGGCTCTGATGTCCCCTTTGACTACAGATTACTCCGCCATTCGTATGTTTTTGCAATCCATGAGTACGCAGTCCATTAGTACTCAAGGAACAAATTTTGGTTCCGTGATTGATGCAGCCATGGAAGCTTTTAAAAGAGGCGGTGTGGAGCAAGATGAACTCACAAAAGTGAATCGTGTAATTGTGTTTATATCCGACGGTGAGAACCATGATGAGCAAGCATTGCAAGCTGTGAAGAAGCTTGCTGAACAGGGTGTGCGAATATTTGCAGTCGGTGCAGGCACGGCCCAGGGTGCACCAATACCAATGCGAGACGACTTCGGGCAATTGAAAGGTTACAGAAAAGATAAGGACGGAAAGGTCGTTGTATCACAAGTGAACACGAACTTTTTAAGACAGCTAGCGTCCGCAGGAAAAGGCGCTTATTACCATGCGAGTTTCACTGGAGATGAGGTCCGACAGCTTGAGGCCGATCTTGATAAATTAGAAAAAACCGAATTTGAAAGTGACTTTATGAAAAAGTATGACGAGCGCTTTCAAATCCCATTATTTTTAGCTTTTGTTTTGTTACTTATCGAAATGACGATGACAGAAACAAAATCGTTGAAGTCCCGCAGGAGAAATGAATGATTGTTTATTTTTTAACCCTCATTCAAGTTGCCATGGCGTCGAGTAATCCTTCGGTGGTCTTTAAAAACAATTCAGCCGTGAACTCCTATAACCAAGAAAAACTCGTTGAAAGTAAAACTGAACTTGAAAAACTCGCCGTCAATAATCCTAAAGAAGCTTCTCTTCATTTTAATTTGGGCGTGGTTAACGAAGAATCAAAAGATTTAGAGAAAGCGATCAGCGAATACCAGGCAAGTATTAGAGTCGCTGAGGATGAGGAAGTTAGATTTAAAGCAAACTTTAATCTTGCGCGGTTATATGGTGAGAAAAAAGATACTATAAATGCATTGAAACACTATCAAGCAGCTCTAGATATCAAGCCCGACTCTGAAGAAGTGAAAACAAACATTGAGTTGTTGTTTCAAAATCAGGGTGGAGGCGGTGATGACTCCAACGAGCAACAACAATCAAACCAACCTGATGAACAGAATCAAGAGGGACAGCAACAAGCACAACAGCCTCAGAACCAAAATCAGGGCCAGGGTAAAAAACCACAGGCGCCTCAGCAATTTAAAAGTCAGGATCTGAGTCAGCAAGACGTAAGGCGAATATTGGAAGAGCTTAAGAGGCAAGAAGAACAGATCCGTGCGAAGATGAACAATCAAAGAAGTAAGGAGACTCCAGTTGACAAAGATTGGTAGTTTAGCTTTTGGAATATTAGTTTTATTTTTCTCTAACTTTGCCCACGGCGCTGAAGCCGTTGCAACAGTGAATGGTCAAAAAGATGGCGAAGTAGAAGTTGTAATGGGGCAATCAATTTTATATTCGGTTGCGGTTTCAAGCTCTGAAAGCGGTGGAGTGGGAGAGCCCAGATTACCTGATATAAGCGGTTTTAACCTTATCGACCGTGGAACTCAAGTTGAATCAAGAAGCGAATTTGTAAATGGAAAATTTAGTTTTATAAGAAGACAAGTTTTTAACTACCGCCTTGTTCCAGAAGCACCGGGCGAATTTTTACTGACTCCCGCTGAGGTGGTTGTGGGTAGTGAAACTGTGCGAAGTAACTCTGTTAAGATAAAAGTTATTCAAAGCTCTGGAAATGTAAGACCCTCGCAACCTCAAGCTCCTCAGCCCGATATACAAGATGATGCACAAGATCTCTTAGATGAGGCAGATGCAATCTTTAGTCAGCTGCTTCAAAGGGCGGTGCCAAGAGCTCAACAAGTTCCATCAAATGTTAATCCCGACGAAGCCTTCTTTCTACGCGTGGAAGTGGATAAAGATAAAGTCTATGTCGGAGAGCAAATTACTGCGAGCTGGTACTTATACACACAAAACAATCTGACAAATTTTGAACCTATCCAGTACCCAACTCTAAGAGGCTTTTGGAAAGAAGATATCGAGATTGCAACCCGCTTAAACTTTACCAACGTAGTCATTAACGGAATGCCGTATAGAAAAGCCTTGCTTGTTTCCTATGCTCTATTTCCAATTAAAGCTGGGACTGCGACTATCGATTCATATAAAATGCGTGCAACAGCAATTATGTCCAATGCATTTGGGGTTTTCGGAAGGCCCTACACATTTACAAAAGTGAATCCTCCAGTGAAGGTTCAAGTATTGCCTATTCCAACTCAGAATCAACCGTCGGATTATTTAGGTGCCGTTGGAAACTTTGATATAAAAGCTTCAGTGGACCGCACTACGGTTGCTGCCAATGAACCCTTCTCGTTTAAAATCAAATTTCAAGGACGCGGGAATGCAAAACAAATTGAGCTTCCAGCATTAAATTTGCCTGATGGATTTGAACAATATGATACGAAAACGGATTCTAAGTTTTCAAAAGATGGAACAAGTTATAAAGAGTTTGAAATCCTTCTGATCCCAAGGCAGGTGGGAGAACTAACAATACCCGCCGTCACAGGGAGCTTTTTTAATCCGAAGACCCAACAGTTTGAAAAACGCACAACACAAAGTATCGCCATGAATGTTGTGGCTGGAAAAAACAATCTTCCTCAGGGTGGTTCGCAGGGATTAAATCTCACAGGACAACAAAGAGTGAAGAAGGTTTTACCAGATCCAGTGTTTGTAGACTCAAGCTTTGTTATCGATCAGCAAACACTCAATAAAACATGGTGGGGTTTAACAGCAATTTCAGTTTTATTTTTATTTGCGTACTTCTTAAAGGTCAGCCGTACAAGTGAGAAGCGCGTTGCGCTTATTCAGCATCTTAATAAAAGGGCCGTTCAGATTCAGAAACTTCAGGATGCAAAAAAGTTTAGAGAAGCAAGTGTTGCTGTGGTCAATCTGGTTCAGTTTGTCTTGGCAGAGATCACTATGGACAAAGAATCTCATCAACTAGAACAGTTAGAAGAAAAACTTCCACCGAGTGTCAAAACTGTTCTAGATGAGAAGTATCGTGAAAATATAAAATATTTTGAGACTGTCGGATTTGCTCCTGAGGCAATTACGGCATCCCTTTCTGATGACAAGCGGTTTAAATCTGAAATGAAATCTTTAAAGTCCTACTTGGTTCGTGCTATAGAAGCGTTCCAGCAAAAAACATAGGGTAGTTATGTGGGGTGACAGAGCAATGAAAAAATTAATATTACTGAGTTCAACGTTTTTATTTTGCGCTCAGGCTTTGGCAAGTTTAAAGCCCATTCAAATGAGCTTTCAGTCTAATATTCCACAAACACGATGGATATTTGATAGTAAACAGCCCATTCAACAGAAATATCGTGCCCTCGCAAATCTAAAAAAAGCTCAACTGAGTCAAAACTACAGCACTTGTCGTGCGCAAGGCCAAAAGCTCTATGCATCTCAGAAACTACTGCGACCGTGGATTCTAGCGGTGCAGTATGATTGTGAGCTGAACTTGAAGGCCTCTGGGGTAAGTCGCTTGCGTACCTTTAACGGCATCCTCAAAGGGAATCCAGATTGGCTATTGCGAGGACCGTACAAAGATAAACTTAAAAATCAATATGTCGAATCTCAGTTTGCAATTTTAGAGTGGGATATAAAGAATCGTCCTCAAACGGCTTGGGCAACAGTAGGTGATCTTTTAGATTTACAGGAGTGGATGACCAAAGAACAAAAAGCAAAAGCTTTTCAGATGGCAGGGGAGCTGTCGTTTCTTCAACAAAATCTTCAGACGGCGAAGGCCTACGTTTTAAAAAGTCTATCAGAAGTTGCCAATCCCACTTTGCAAGATAGGCTCAAGGCCATTGAGTCTGCACTGACGGCAAGAAAAAAAGGAAAAGAAGAAGAAATAAAACCCGCTGAAGATAAAGACGTTAAAACTATTTTAAGCTCCGAGGAAGAAAAAATTGTTGAGCGAATGACCGTTGCTCTGAAATCTGGAGATTTGTTCTCAGCAACCGAGGACGGAATAGCGTTGATCAGAAAATACCCTGGCAGTGTTCATTCAGATTGGGCTGCGCAACGGGTGCGTGAGTCCTATGTTTCCATCACGCAACAAAACGAAAAGCGATTTAAAGTTCTACGTTATGATTTTATCAACGTCATGAAAAAGGCAGACTCAAAGCGAATCTATGAGTGGGCCCAGACTGCATACCGCTTGGGACAATACAAAGATGCCGTGGATTTAGCAGAAGAAGCTTACTCTAAGGCAAAATCAGATGCACCGAGTGTTGAAATTTTAAACCTTCTTGCCAAAGCCGCTATTCACAATAACGACCACAGCACTGCTCTTAAGAATTTTAAAATCTTAGCTGAAAAATACTCTGGCACCCGGGAATCCGTTGAAGCGTACTTCTACATGGGGTTATTAAAATATATTGCAAAAGATTATGCAAAGGGATCATCCGATCTTGAAAGAGTTGTCTCTCAAACGCAATATTCTGATTTGGAGCTCATGGCAAGGTATTGGCTTTGGAGATCTGTTCAAAAAATCGATGCGCAGAGGGCGGCAGTCGAAGCACAGATGTTGATTCAAAGATTCCCTCTGACTTACTACGGTTTGCTAGCCGTTGCAGACTTAAACAAAGGTGAGGTGAGCTTTGAGAGTCTTAATGTCAAAGACAATCAAAAGCAGAGCTTGTGGTTAACTCCACAAGAGAAAACAGCTTGGGACAGGCTCCAAATTCTTTTAGCGGCAGGATGGTTTGAGGAAGCCAGTGCTGAGCTTGAACAAATTCCCGCTCCAGAAAATCCTGAAGGTATCGCGATGCTTGCACGTTACTATGCAGCGGCCTTTAATTATCCAAAAGCGATTCGGATGTTAAACTCTGCATGGGATGAAGATGATAAGTTGCGCACGCTGCCCCTTATTCAAGTGGCCTATCCGCGGGAATTTTCAGGTCATATTGAAGAACAGGCAAACGCTCGAAAAGTTGATCCAAACTTTGTGTTAAGCCTTATTCGGCAAGAGAGCTCATTTAATGTTTTTGCGATTTCAAGAAGTAATGCAATGGGTTTAATGCAAATGATTCCACCGACAGCTCGTGAGATTGCACAAGATCTTAAAATAAAGAACTTCAATTTAGAAAAGGCGATGTTTGATCCGCCGACGAACATCCGAATGGGAACGTATTATTTTAGTCGCATGATCTCTCGATTTGATGGGAATATTCCCTTCGCGTTGGCTGCTTACAATGCAGGCCCAACACGTTTGAACCGATGGGCTCAATCTGCAGGGTTTTCTCCTCAACCTACGTCGAGTCCAGAATATGAAGTTTGGATCGATCTACTGCCTTGGAATGAGACGAGATTCTACGTCAAAGCGATTTTGCGAAACTATTTGATATATCAGTTGCTTGATGGAAAGAAAGTCCAGGTCCAAAATCCTGTTTGGGGAAGTGCGAGCAAATAAAAGGTCTTGGTGATTGATTGCATCACAAATAATTTTATATAATTATTAATAGATGTACGTGCATTATTAATACAACTCTCTGGAGCGAAAATGAAACCTATCTCGACGTTGACGGTCTGTTGCCTAACTCTTTTTTTAATCTCGGGTTGTGCTTCTATTCAATCGCGAATTAATGCCACCAATCAAATTGAAGAAGATGAAATTGTTCAAATTCCTGTGGATCCTGACAGTAATGAATTGCCAATTGAGCTGGAACTCAAGGGCGAAGCACCTGAAACAGAAGCCGTAGAAGGGGCGAGCGAAGAGCTTGCAGAAGACGAGTCCGAGGCTGATGCAGTAGAAGCCATCGCCGATATCCCGCCGCAAATGTCTCCTGTAAAAGAGACGAGCGCTCCTTTGAAAGTTTATCCAGAGATACCACATCATTATAACCGCCATGTGCAGAAGTGGTTGGATTACTTTCAAGGCAGAGGCAAACCTCACATGAAGCGCTATCTTGAAAGATCAGCAAGATATCTTCCAGCGATGCAAAAAATCTTAAAAGAAAACGGAATGCCGGAGGATCTTGTTTATATTGCCTTGATCGAATCAGGGTTTGGATCTTCTGCACGCTCACACGCGGGCGCTGTAGGTTATTGGCAGTTCATTGCTCCTACGGGACGTCGATATAATTTAACAATCAACTCATTAATTGATGAACGTAAAGATCCGTACAAATCAACAATTGCAGCGGTGAAATATTTTAGAAGTTTATATAATGTTTTCGGAAACTGGTATTTTGCATTTGCATCTTATAACGGTGGCGAGAACCGAATGTTCAGAGTTTTAATGAAGCACGAATCCAGAGACTTCTGGGCAATCGCTGAAACAAAACGAACACTACCAAGAGAGACCGTAAATTATATTCCGAAGTATTTGGCGGCAAGAATGATTGCCAAAAATCCAGAGCGTTACGGATTTAAAAACTTAGAGTACCAAGCGCCACTTTCTTATGCTGAAGTGATTGCAAATCAAACGGTAAATTTAAAGAATTTAGCAAAAGAGCTTGGTGTGGATTACGAAGAAATTCGCCTTCTCAATGCTCAGTACAACACCGAGTTTGCTCCAAACTTTAAAAAGGAACCTTTAGTTATCAGAGTTCCTAACAATATGGTAACTCAGGCTAAAGTTGCTCTTGAAAAGAGCTATGTTACCAACGATCGCGTTCTTGCGTCAGTAAAATCAAGTGAAACGTATCGCTATAAAGTTCGTCGCGGGGATACGCTTGGTAAAATTGCAAGAAAGCACGGTACAACAATCTCAAGAATTCGTTCATTAAATAGAATCAACAGAAAAGGTCTTATCCGCGTTGGCCAGTATTTAAGAGTTCCAGAGGGACCTGCTGCACAACGAAGAATCATGCGTGAGCTTCGTAAATCTTTAGACGATTCAAGAACAGCTGAGAAGCAGCCAAAGAATTCTTCTCGGTCTGCACCGAAAACCATCACTGTTAAGCGCGGTGATACAATGATTGGAATTGCAAATCGTTATGGTGTTCGTTATTCAGACCTTTTGAGCGCAAACAGAATGACAACACGTTCAAAGCTTTTAGCAGGAAAACGTTTAAAGATTCCAGCATCGTCGACGACCGCAAGCGCTGCAAAACCAAGAAAAAAAGTTATCACGGTCCGAAGAGGGGACACGTTAACTCAAATTGCGAGAAGGTATAATACGTCGCTTTCCAAAATCTTGGCCGAAAACGATATGACTCGAAAATCGAAGTTATTGGCAGGGACGAAGTTAGTGGTCCCTCTCAATTAGGTTTTCTACGGTTTCGTAGGCAGCTAGAAGCTCTTTCCACGCATTTTCGAATCGTGTTTTGATCTCGTCTTTGGCGATAAGTCCCTCGCGTTTAAGCTCGTCTATGCGCCGAGATGCTTCCTCATACTTTGTTTCAAATTCCTCGAGTTTGGATTGGGCTTCGGCTTGAAGCTCTTGGTGAACTTCATGGAGCTTGGATTTGAAGTCTTTGAGTTTCAAAGACCATTCAACTAACTGCGCATCGTAATTGACGTAGTAGTTTGAAGTCCCTTGATTTTTTGGTTCTTCTGTATTTTTGAGATCCATACATAAACCCTTTGTCTCCGTGGTTTAAAAAACAGATTCTCAAATATTTCAGAAAACAACAAGAGTGGGCCTTTGTTGTGTTGATAAAGACAACTTATACGAAGCGCGCTCTTACTTTTTCAGCAAGTTGCATAAATACCTGCGATTCTTCACTGTCAGGCTTGGAGTGCACAACTGGGATTCCAATTTCTCCACCCATTGAGGTATTTGGTGTAAATGGGATTTCGGCCAATTTATCAATCTCGCTTTCTTTTAAATAACTGTCGAGCTCGCCCTTTGGAAAGAGAGCCATACGTTCCCCATTTGGGGCAAGATAAGAAGACATATTTTCCACTAAGCCAAAAATCGGCACATTTAAACGCTTAAACATATCTATGGAGCGAGTCACATCGATAAGAGCAATGTTTTGTGGAGTCGAAACAGTAATTGCAGTAGTCATTGGAACTTTTTGTGCAAGCGAGAGCTGAACATCTCCTGTGCCTGGTGGAAGGTCTACAAGCAGATAATCAAGCTCGCCCCAATTGACGTCACGAAGAAGTTGCTCGATGGCTTTAAAGAGCATTGGCCCGCGCCAGATGAGAGCTTGATGATCACTTACAAGAAGCCCCATGCTCATGACTTTGACGTCATAGCGATCGATGGGTTCAATTTTATTCTGTGCATTTACAGGTGGTGTTTGTGTGAGAATACCGAACATTCGCGGAATAGAGGGGCCATAAATATCTGCATCAAGCAAACCCACTTTTGCGCCTTGTTTGGCGAGAGCGACCGCTAAGTTTGCTGAGACTGTACTTTTTCCGACTCCGCCTTTGCCAGAAGAAATAGCAATAATATGTTTGATGCCTGCGATAGGACGTTGTTGTTCGAATGGATTTGCCATAGCTTCCCTTCACCTGTTATTTTTTATGTATGAAGTGGTTTTTACTGTTAAACATACTCTTTGTCATCATACTTTTTGTGCTGTACCGAAGAGATAACAAGACTCAAAAACCTTCCAAGTTGAACTTCAAAAAGAGTCACCGCACCATTGATCAAGGCGAGTTTGAAGCTGTTTTTCGAGAGAAACAGCAAAATAACGACCAATATGAAAAGGTGTTGAACATCCTGTTTCAATTCAATGGAGAAACCTGGGACGCTTACGAAGTGTTAGGGTTACCAGCAGGCAGTAATATCAGTGATGCGAAAGCTGCATACGAGGTCGCACTCAGCGAGGGCCGTGACTCTGAGGCGTTTTTAAAAGCCGCTCTCAACGCCATTATTCATGTTAAAAAAAATAATTTATCGTAGCCATAAAAATCTCATACAACCAGCCGTAGCGCCTTCCGTCACTTTCTAGCAAAACCCGCGTGTAATCGATGGTTTGTGTCATATCTTACAACCAAGGAAAGAATTCATAGTGCCTCCTTAATTTTGACGAAAATATCACACTCTTGGTACATTTGCGTGGACTGCAAGGCAAGTGGGTGCAACTTGCAGTTCGACGTTTGGGAGTAACTAATGAAAACTGTGGGTGCAATATATTTTGCTGTGGCGATTTTTTTTATTACGTCGTCCGCTGATGCAAAAATGTGTGCGAGTTTGTTTCAGGAACGAAGTCCTTCTGACTTTACCAAAATGTACAACGCCGAAGCGAAGCGTTTACAAAAAGAAGGGCTTAATCTGTCGACCCCTTATGAATCTGAGAATGTTCTTGCAAAATCTAAAGTTGAATTTATTCGCCAGAATCGTTCGCACCTAGAGAATTTAATTTCTCAAGGGGAGGTTTCACTTCAAGATGTTATCAAAGCACAAGTCTATGAAGCAGAAACAGTGAGAGGGAATGCTTCTCAGTCTCGCTCTCATGTTGTTGTTCTAAATGACAAGTTTTACTCTTTTGATCCTCAAGGAAAAAGCTACCGCGTGCTAGGTGAAAATAAAGTTGGCTTTAATAAAATCTCAATCGTCGAGTATATGCGTTTAGGAAAAGAACATTCGTTATTAATCTTAAACGATAAAGTTTTCGCTTTTCCTCTCGCAGAAAAAGATCCTACACAGTTAGCAAAAACAATTGAAGCAGGTAAAGACATACCGCCACACATTGCAGAAATTTATAAAACAAACAAAAAAGAACTCGAGAGTATACTCATTGAGACCCCGATCACAATTGCAGAGTTGATGAGCGCGACCTACCTCAAAACGACCTCTGAGAAAGGCAAAACTGTACATTTTCTTACCTTGCCAGTTCTTGAAGGTTCTATCGTGGCCTATAAGGGCATTTACCTTACGAGCGAACCTGGGATTGTTGAGACTTCAAAAAATAGGAAGTGGGGAATGCTGAGCTTATCACCGAACGTTGGTTTTTCCGAAAATACTTCAGTTCGCTTAAAAACAGAGGAAAATACTACGATTGCTGTGGAAAGAGGGCAGCTCATTTTTTCACGAGAAGCAAGAGCGCTGAAATTATTCATGACCCTTACTTCGATAATTGATGATAGCAAGATGAGCAACTTTAGATTCCAGTTTATACAAAGATATGGAAAAGAAGTTATAAGATTGATTGAAGAAGATTATTTTTCGCAAAATAATTTTCATATCGTGATGGCGAAACTGGATCTTGTTATAAGTGAGCGGGGACACAAACTGTATACGCTGCCATCTCGCGCTGGAGATTTATTCTTTAAAGTCGATGGAACTGGAATGGGGCGGCTGGCTGAACTTCCAGTTGCTGAATATGGTAAAACGTTTTACTCAGCTTCATTACAAGAAATGATTGTCATTGGTCGTCAAATTGGCTTTTTATCAAAAACTGAGGCAAAAAGAATTGAGACACAAAATCCAGAGCTCAATTCCGAGGCCTTCTATGCGAAAATTGAAGTGGCCGTGGGTCGCGAGTTAACAAACAAGTCGAGGAACGGTTTAGAGCGTGCATCCGAAAAAATCGAAGAAAAAGGCCCTCTCTACGAGTTGCCACCAAGAGCGTTAGTTAAAACAATGGCAACATTTAAGACTGACCTCGTAAAATCTGGTTTTTCGAAAAAAGAGGCTGACGAGGTCATCAAGATACTGTTCCCGAATTTATAGTTTTACTTTTTCTTCTAAAAACTTTGGTTTAGCCTGACCTTTGTGACAAACGTAACAATCGATTTTTGCACTAAATGAGTTTTTATATTTTTCATTGATCGTATCCACCATTTCCATATGGCTTTTTGCGATGGCGTGGGTCTTTTTTGAGGAATCCCTGTAATTCCGAGTATTGTGACAATGGACACAGGTTACGCCAAGTTGGCGTGAGATAATGGCCATTGGCTCTCGGTACTTCTCCCAAGCCTCCCAAGGCTCCAAGGACGCCTTCTCGGCTGCTTTTGGTGCCTTTTTGCTCGCTCCTTGATCAGTTTTTTTGTCTTTGGCTAAAGATGGGAGAGTTAGGGCCGCAATTCCTAAAATCATTGCTGCGCATATAGCAATAAAGATTGTCTTCTTCATAGTGAAATTCTTTAATATTTTCCATTATGTTGCAAGTTCCAAATGTTGACTCGTGGATAGCTTAAAGCTACTTCTAGAGGGATTATAGACGCTAAGCGTATTTTGCCAAATTTGACCAGCGGAGATGGAATGGAAATCAAAAGGCTTTCAGATCTTTCAACCCTAGTATCTCTTTGCAAAAGAAGAGGGTTTGTTTTTCAGAGCTCAGAAATTTACGGGGGATTAAATTCCTGCTGGGACTATGGCCCCTTAGGCGTTGATTTAAAAAATAATATCAAGCGGGTTTGGTGGGAAACAATGACCCATCGAGATGACGTTGTCGGATTAGACTCTTCCATTTTAATGGCTCCGCAAATTTGGCAAGCGTCGGGCCACGTGGATGGATTTTCAGATCCGCTAGTGGAATGTAAAGCGTGTAAGACTCGCCATCGCGTTGATAAAATGAAAGACCCATCCGTTTGTGATAACTGCGGCAGCAAAGATCTCACTGCACCAAGAAACTTTAATCTGATGTTTAAAACATTCATGGGACCTGTCGAAGACTCCGCCGCTGTTATCTACCTACGGCCTGAGACGGCACAAGGAATCTACGTCAACTTCGAAAACGTACAAGTGTCTGCACGAAAAAAGATTCCATTCGGAATAGCGCAAATCGGAAAAGCTTTTAGAAACGAGATTACTCCAGGAAATTTTATTTTCAGAACTCGCGAGTTTGAACAAATGGAAATGCAATATTTTGTAAAGCCAGGAACGGACAACGAGTTTATGAAGTACTGGAAAGAAACGCGTTTTGCTTACTACAGTAAGCTTGGCTTTAATCCTGAAAGTTTAAAGTTTCACGAGCACAAAGACGGCGAACTCGCTCACTATGCTAAAGAAGCCTACGATATAGAGTTTAAGTTTCCGTTTGGATGGCAAGAGTTGGAGGGAATTCATAACAGAACAGATTTTGATTTGAAAAACCATCAAGCTCTTTCAAAAAAGAAACTCGAATACTTTGATGAAGCGACAAAAGAAAAATTCATACCGTACGTCGTAGAAACTTCTGCGGGTTGTGATCGAATGGTTTTGGCAAGCCTTTGCGATGCCTACCGAGAAGAGCACGTTCAAAAAGATGGTGCGAATGACGTTAGAGTTGTCTTGGGTCTACATCCTGATTTAGCTCCAATTAAAATCGCATTCTTGCCGCTCTCTAAAAAGCCTGAGCTGATCGAGATCACAAACTCCTTAAGACAGGGCGTGAGCCATTATAAGTCTCAGTATGATGATGCTGGAAGTATCGGCAAACGCTACAGAAGACAAGACGAGGTAGGAACACTTCTTTGTGTCACAATCGACTTTGATACAATCAATGACAAAAAAGTTACCGTCAGACACCGAGACACAATGGCTCAAGATCGGATCGCTATGGACCAACTCGACAATTACGTTCGTGATGCGTTTAAAAACTATAAAAGAACGTCATAGGAAAGGATAAGGAGTGATGATTATGCAATCGCGCTCAACTGAGAACACTTCAAATAAAATAATTTACACCTTCGGCGCAGGCCGTGCAGAGGGTCACGGTGGGATGAAAGACATCCTCGGTGGAAAAGGCGCAAACCTTGCCGAGATGTCTGTTCTTGGATTACAAGTTCCACCTGGCTTCACCATCTCAACTGCGGTGTGCACAGAGTTTTATAAAAACGACAAAACCCTTCCTGAATACGTCAAAGATGAAGCTCTTAATGCACTTAAAAAAATTGAAAATGAAATCGGCAAAAAATTTGGTGACCCATCAAACCCACTTTTAGTCAGCGTTCGTTCAGGTGCCAGAGCAAGTATGCCAGGGATGATGGACACTATCTTAAATCTGGGTCTCAATGAAAAAACCATTGAGGGACTAGCTGCTAGTTCAAACAATCCAAGGTTTGCATGGGATTCTTATCGGCGCTTCATTCAAATGTATTCCAACGTTGTCATGGGAATGAATTATTCCATGCTTGAGATGCACCTCGAGGACCTAAAAGATTCCAAAGGCTATACCTCAGACACTCAGCTCACTGTAGAAGAACTAAAGAGCCTCGTGGTTCAATACAAACGACAAATCTTTGAAGATCTTGGAAAAAAATTTCCAGAAGACCCCTTTGAGCAACTCTGGGCTGCGATTTCTGCAGTCTTTAGAAGTTGGCATACGCTTCGTGCAAAAACATATCGGCAGTTGCACGATATTCCAGAAGAGTGGGGAACAGCAGTGAATGTTCAGTCTATGGTTTTTGGAAACTTAGGTGAAGATTCTGCAACTGGTGTTTGTTTTACAAGAAATCCCTCTACTGGTGAAAAAATGTTTTATGGTGAGTTTCTTGTGAATGCACAAGGTGAGGATGTTGTCGCAGGAATTCGAACTCCAGAGCCCATCACATCTCTTGAAAAGATTATGCCTGAATGCTTTCAGCAACTCATACAAGTTCAAGATAAGCTTGAGAACCATTACAAAGACATGCAAGACATAGAGTTCACCATAGAGAAGGGGCGATTGTGGATGCTCCAAACGCGCAACGGAAAGAGAACCGCAAAAGCTGCGCTCCGTATTGCCTGTGACCTACTCGATCAAAAACTAATTACTGAAGAAGAAGCGTTGATGAGGCTTGATCCATCGTCATTGAATCAATTGCTCCATCCCACTCTTGATCCTAAAGCTTCAAAAAATCTATTAACAAAAGGGTTGCCAGCGTCTCCAGGGGCTGCGTCAGGGCAAATAGTATTTACATCAGAAGAAGCTGAAGAGCTTCATGAAAAAGGCCTGAAGGCCATTTTAGTTCGTATCGAAACATCTCCAGAAGACATTAAAGGAATGATTGCATCTCAAGGTATTCTCACCACCCGCGGCGGGATGACATCGCATGCAGCCGTCGTGGCGCGAGGAATGGGTAAATCTTGTGTGGCGGGTTGTGGAGAGATCGAAGTCTCTTATGCAAAAGGCGAGATGAAAGTTCAAAACAAAGTGTTTCAGCGCGGTGACGTTATTACTCTTGACGGGGCAACGGGCGAAGTCTTTGAGGGCCCTGTTGAAACCATCGATGCAGATCTGAGTGGCGACTTTGAACGAGTTATGAAAATTGCAGACAAGTATCGCAGAATGCAAGTGCGAACAAATGCAGATACACCACATGATTCTGCAACCGCAAGAAGGTTTGGTGCTGAAGGTATTGGGCTTTGCAGAACAGAGCATATGTTCTTTGATGCGGACAGAATTGATATTGTTCGTAGAATGATCATGGCCGAATCTACAGATGAGAGATTGGCAGCGCTTCAAGAGCTTTTGCCAATTCAACGAAAAGACTTTTATGAAATCTTTCAAGCAATGGATGGCCTACCAGTAACGATTCGTTTACTTGATCCACCTCTTCATGAGTTTTTGCCTCAAGAAGAAAAAGATCAAAAGGAACTATCAGAGCGAATCCGAATCCCTTTGGAAAAGTTGCAATCTCGCATTCACTCTCTTCATGAATTTAATCCGATGCTAGGGCATCGCGGGTGTAGGCTTGCAATCACATATCCTGAAATTTATCAAATGCAGGTGCGTGCAATTTCCGAAGCCGCATGCCAGCTTATTAAAGAAGGTAAAACATTTACTCCAGAGATTATGGTGCCGCTTGTTTCAACTCAGAAAGAGCTGGCAATTTTGCGAGCGCAGGCAGAAGAAGTTATCAAAAATGTTTGTGCGGAAATGAAGGTTGAAATGAACTATCTTATTGGAACAATGATTGAGCTTCCGCGCGCCGCAGTATGTGCCGATGAAATCGCTGAATCTGCTGATTTTTTTAGCTTTGGAACCAACGATTTGACGCAGACAGCGCTAGGCATCTCAAGAGACGACGCTGGGAAGTTTTTGGGAGCATACGTTAATGCTGGGGTTTTTGAAAAAGATCCGTTTGTAACGCTGGAAAAGCATGGCGTAGGGAAATTTGTCAAAATGGGTGTTGAATTAGGGCGAAAAGTGAAACAAAAATTAAAGGTCGGAATTTGTGGTGAGCACGGAGGGGATCCTGCGAGCGTAGAATTCTTTAATTCTGTGGGGTTAGATTACGTGAGTTGTTCACCATATAGAGTGCCGATCGCAAAACTTGCAGCAGCACAGGCCGCGATAAGTCAGCGAAAAACTGGGGGAGTGGGGCATTGAGAATCAAAAAGTTAGAACTCATTGGGTTCAAGTCATTCAAAGATAAAACTGTTATTTTATTTGATGCGGGCGTGACTGGGATTGTAGGTCCTAACGGCTGCGGTAAATCCAATATTGTCGATGCCATCACGTGGGTTATGGGCGAGCAATCTGCTAAGCATCTTCGCGGTCAAAGCATGGAAGATCTCATCTTCGGTGGTGCTGAAGGTTATGCGCCTGGTGGATTTGCTGAAGTGACAATGACTTTGGAAAATGACGGCGGTCCTTTCCCAGCGAAGTATTTAAGTTTTTCAGAAATTTCGGTCACACGTAGACTCCACCGCTCAGGTGAGAGTGAGTACCTCGTTAACAAAGAACCTGCAAGATTGCGTGATATCCAAGAAATTTTTATGGACACAGGCGCAGGATCAAAGGGCTTTTCTATTATCGAACAAGGTGCCATTGGTAAGATCATTACAGCAAAGCCCCTAGACAGAAGAAGCCTTATTGATGAAGCCGCTGGAATCACAAAATTTAAAGTGAGAAAGAAAGAGTCTCAAAGAAAGATCGTTGCAACTGATCAGAACTTAGTAAGACTCAAAGACATCATTGCAGAATTAAAACGACAAATCGATAGCCTTCAACGGCAGGCAAAAAGAGCTGAAAGATACAGAGAGCTTAAAATCCAAGTTGAAGATCTTGAGTTACTTTTAAGTTCAAAACAATATCTACAGATGAACGATGAACTTAAAGCCTTAAAAGTAAGTTTCTCTGAATCTGAAGATGGTGATATTCAAGCAAGTTCTGAGTTAGACACTCTTAGCGCAGAAGTTGAAAGACTGGCTCTGGAAATTGCAGAAAAAGAAAAAAGCCTTGAGATCACCGCGGTTCAAGCAAACCAATTAAAGCAACAGGTTCGTGAAAGAGAAAACGTCATTCAGAGATTAGGTTTTGAAGTCGAACAGGCGCAACGTAATGAGGCCGTTCAGTCTTCCATAAAACAAGAAACGCAAGCGCGTAAGAGTATTTTAGAAGCGCAGTTAGCAGACATCCGAGAAAAGCTTGGGGTGATATCTCAGGAAGTTGAAACGTTAGAGCGAACTCATGTTGAAAAAGAAGAAGTTTATCAAAAGATGCAGTCACGAATTCAAACTGCGGACCAAGAGCTAACTGGGATTCGCAGGGAATTGGTCACAATCAATACAGCTCTTAATCAAGTCGAAATTAATATCTCAAGTCTTGAAGCAAGAATTGAGGAAGTCGATGAAAAGCGAGAAGCCGTTCTTGAGACCGTGATGTCTTTAAAAGAAAAAGAATCAGAGTTTCAGGCGCGACGCAGACAGTTCTATAATGAATTAGAGAACGAAAAGCAGCTTCAGCTTTCAATCATGAACGATGTTGAAAACTTTGAAGCCAATAAAAATTCACTCGAAGAACAAGTTGAAACTCGCAGAGAAGAAGTTCAACAGTATAAAGATGAATTAAATCAGGTGGCCTCTCGCCTATACGGACTTGAGGACCTTCAAGCAAACTTTGAAGGCTTTGAAGATGGTGTAAAAAATGTCATGCTTTGGAAGAAGGCTCAGGCTGAAATCCATGCCGACGGAACAGTTTCACATATTGCACCAGTTGCCGACGTTATTGAGGTTCCTTCTCAGTATGAAGTTGCAATGGAAGCTGCATTGGGACCAAAACTTCAGATGTTGCTTAGCCATAGCTCAAATGACTCTCTTCAGGCCGTAGAGCACTTAAAAGAAAAAAGCGCTGGACGATCCAGTTTCTTTGCAAGTGACATGGCAATGGTTTCATCATTACAGCGAAGTGGTGATCCTTCTAAAGAAATCGGCGTGAAAGAGCTTCTTTCAAAAGTAGTGAGTGCGCCAGAGAAGTATAAGCCGCTAGTGGAATTCATCACGAATGACATCGTCGTAGTGGACACTATCTCGACTGCACTAAAACTCAGACCGCACTATACGGGTTGGACTTTTGTTACTGAAGATGGAGATGTTTTAACGGCAGATGGCGTTCTGACAGGGGGAGCATCTGACTCTGCTGACAGCGGAATGCTAAAACGACGCCGCGAGATTAAAGAACTTTCACAAACTAAAGATGAACTTGCTGGAAAGCTTGCGCTTTCACAAGCGACCCTTGAAAAGCTTGAAGATCAGTTCGATGCAGTTTCAAAAGAGTTAGAAAGCGCAAAAACACTTCAAATCCAAAAAGAACTTAAAGTATCGGAGCTCAGAAAAGATTTAGAAAGAGCCGACAACGAACTGCGCTCCGTGACTGAATCCTTAGAAAGACAAAATCAAGAACTTTCAGAAATTGATAATCGAAAACTTTCGTTAGACGAAAAACGTGATGAAGAATCCCAACGAGCAGCTGATTTAAGAGCTAAAAAATTTGAACTTGAATTCAATGTTCAAACAATCGAAACAGAATATGAGGCGGCCAAAGAGGGTATTGACCAAGTTCGGACTGAAGCAACAAACGCAAGAGTACAGTTCGCGCAAAGTAGCCAAGCAAAGCAAGGGCTTCTGAACCAATTGAGCATGCTAGAGGCATCGTTTAATGAGGCTTCAGCAAAGCTTGACCAAATGATCAATGAAGCCGATCAAAACACCCAGGCGTTAAGCACTAATCAAGTTCAACTTGAAGAAGAAAGAGTCGCATTAGAACAACTTATCCAACAAGCTGATGATGCAGAAGGTTCCTTATCGCAAGAGCGCAATCTCTTCACTGAAATCTCCAACGAGCACTCAATGAAACAACGCCGAGTGTTTGAGATTCAAAGAGAGAGAAATGAAAAACAAGCTCTCGTAAACGAAATGAAGTTTAAAATAGAGCAGACCCAAATGAAGCTTCAATACCTTGTGGACCAAATGAGAGAGCGTTATATGCTTGATCTTACTATGAAGTCTCAAGAGTACGCGGATCGTGATTGCGACGTTGAGGCGACGGAAGCTCAGCTCACTGACCTTAAAGATAAAATTAAACGTATTGGTGAGGTCAACCTCTCTGCAATTCAGGAGTATGATGAAATCCAGAAAAGATATGAGTTCTTGGTTCAACAAGAATCAGATCTGATGGAAGCAAAAGAAAACTTACGTCGTGTGATTGATCGTATTAACCGAATTTGTAACCGCCGCTTTAGAGAAACTTTTGAATCAGTGAATGAACGTTTCCAAAAGGTTTTCCCAGTCTTGTTTGGCGGTGGAGAAGCTCAGTTAACTTTAGTTGAAATTGAAGGTGAAGACGAGCAAGGCATTGATATTATGGCTAAGCCTCCAGGTAAAAAGCTTCAAAATATCACTTTAATGTCAGGCGGAGAGAAGGCGTTAACCTCTGTGGCATTAATCTTCTCGATCTTCCTTGTGAAGCCATCGCCGTTCTGTTTACTGGATGAGGTTGATGCGCCACTTGATGATGCAAACGTTTTCAGATTTAACGATCTTGTTCGTGAGATGGCAAAACGTTCTCAGATTATCGTTGTCACTCACAATAAGAACACTATGGAAATCAACGAGAAGCTGTATGGTGTAACTATGCAGGAAAAAGGTGTGTCTCGTATGGTCTCTGTATCTTTAGAAGAGGCAAAGAATAGCGTGCAGACAGCATTATAGACTTTGAAATGGTAGTATGAACAACGGCCATGAAGACGGATCAGTTAAAAAAAGATCTTCTCTAATATTAACACTCCTAGCACTCGGTGTGGTGCTAGGGGATATCGGAACAAGTCCTCTCTACGCTATTAAACAATGCTTTCATGATGGTCACCTCGCCCTGACTCCCGACAATATTCTAGGAATTTTATCATTGATCTTTTGGACCCTTCTTGTGGTCATCTCGATCAAGTATGTCAGTATCCTTTTAAAAGCGGACAATAAGGGAGAAGGTGGAATTCTCTCGTTAATGTCCCTCGTGTCATCAGCGAAAGGTAAGCGCGGATGGGTTCTTTTTTTGGGACTTGCTGGGGCGTGCTTACTGTATGGTGACGGGATCATCACTCCTGCGATTTCAGTGATGTCTGCCATTGAGGGATTAGAAATTATCAGTCCCAACTTCAGCTATTTTATTTTCCCGCTGACCATAGCAGTTTTAGTGCTGCTATTTTCAATTCAAAGATTCGGAACGGCTAAGATTGGCTTTATTTCAGGGCCACTAATACTCCTGTGGTTTACAACCCTCGGTTACCTCGGTGTAGAGGAGATTCGGAACAACCCCGATGTTCTTTATGCTTTAAATCCTTACTACGCCATACAGTTTTTTTTGAATAATGGTTTTTTGGGTTTCTTTATTCTCGCGTCGGTGTTCCTCGTTGTCACTGGGGGTGAAGCTCTCTATACAGATATGGGGCACTTCGGAAGAAAACCGATCCAACGTGCATGGTTTTACGTTGCATTTCCTGCGCTCGTTTTAAATTATTTCGGTCAGGGAGCTTTACTTTTACGAAACCCCGAAGCAGTCAACAACCCCTTTTACAATATGGTTCCAAGCTGGGCTTTAATTCCTGTTGTGATCTTGGCGACCATGGCAGCAGTTATTGCGTCTCAGGCTTTAATCTCAGGTGTGTTCTCTTTAACGAAGCAAGCCATCCAGTTGGGATACTTTCCGCGAATGCAAATTGTGCATACTTCAAAAAGTGAGATTGGACAGATCTATATTCCATTTATGAACTGGGCCATGCTTGTTGGCGTGATTTGGTTGGTGATAGAATTTAAAAATCCAGCATCACTCGCCGCGGCCTACGGTGTTGCAGTGGCGGGAACTGCCACCATTACGACATTGCTTCTTATTAATGTCGTTCTCAATATATGGAAATGGTCTCCTAAAAAAACCTTACTTATTTTGGGTCCTATTTTAGTCATCGATCTTGTCTTTTTAACTGTGAATATGTTTAAGGTACCTAATGGCGGATGGGTCCCTATCGCTCTTGCGATTGTCATTTATGTTTTAATGAAGACTTGGCAAAAAGGACGCGTCCGTTTACTTGAAGTTCTTAAAACACGCTCCGTGATGGTTGAAGATTTCTTTAAAAAAGTTGATCTATTAAAGCCACATAAAGTACCAGGCTATGCGATTTATATGTCAGGAGACGCGTGGGGTGTTCCATTCCCACTCCTTCACAATATGAAGCATAATAAAATTCTCCACGAGAATATCATGATCCTCACCATAAAAACTCGTGAAGAACCCGTCGTAGACTCAGATGATAGAATTAAAATCAGAGAACTTGCTCCAAACTTCTACCGCGTGCGTGCATACTTCGGTTTCATGGAACGATCCAATATCTATCTCATCCTCAAATCATGCCAAGAAGCCGGGCTTCACTTCCCCCTCGAATACACAACTTTCATTCTCGGAAGAGAAACTATTGTCACCAAAGAACGTTCCTTCTTCAAAAGCTGGAAAAACCGTCTCTTCGCTGTAATGTCTCGAAACGCAGAGCGCCCAATGACATTCTTTAAAATTCCGCCAAATAATGTGATTGAGGTAGGCGTTCAGATAGAACTCTAATTTTAACTCGATCTCACGCTCCGGGTGGCTCGGTCGTTGCGCCTCGATAGAGCGATCAATCTCTTCGTTAAAAATTAACTCGATTTCACGCTCTGGTCGGCTCGGTAAAAAGGGGATTGTTTTATTTTCCTTTTTTACTGAATTGGCGGATACTGTTTGTATGTTTGGTTTTAGAAGTCAGAGTGGGTTTGGGATTGTTGGCGTTATCTTTGCTGCAGGATTGGTCGCAATCGCTGCAATGTTTGTCGCCAATTTTGTTCAGCAACAGAACACACAAGGTCAACGAGCGGGGCTTTCTTCAAGCTGTGACTCCATCGCAAATTCCGTTGTTGAATATATAAAAAAAGATGAGGCCTCACTCTTTATCAGCTCCTATGGGCCCCAGCCCGGTTCAACACGGTATCCAGCGGGTCTTGATTTTACGGATGATGGTTTAGACCGATTCAGACTGGGCACAGATTTAGCACCTCAGTTTATGGGGCCGACTGGTTTCCGAATGAATCTTGCAAGTACCACGCGCCAGCTCCCGCCAGATTGGAAATACTTCAATCATCTGAACATTAAAAACTCAAGCAACCGCCTTACACTTCTTGCAACTAGCGGCGATTTTTGTTGCGAGTCTCTTGATATGAATGACCCGAACTGTGGAAGCCGTTTTATTGGAGACAATGTCACAAGGCCCGGATTTAGCTTGTCACAACAGAATGTAGAAATTGATCTTGCTATAAACTTTCCATCAGAAGCTGGCGGAAGCCTCTGTGATGGAAGAAAACGATTAAGTTTAGTGGGCGGTGCTATTCCTGATTCAACACACTCTCTGCCGATTCACTTTAAAGTGAAAGTAACTACAGGTGCGAATACACCAAACGAGTACACCTGCACCGCAAGCGGACAGGTGCAAACGTCCCAAGATATGACAGGGGCCTTAACCCTTCTCGAGATGCAAGAGCAAGACGTACTGTGTGCCTCTGGAAAGCAAGGCCTTCCATCGCATTGCTCATCGGGACGTCCCGTGAGCTTTAAAGTTAAAACGGTAAAGAATTCTAGTCCCAATTCATGTCTAACAGATTGTTTAGCCGCAATACAAAGTCGCACTTGCAACTCTCTTGAGTCTCTAAATATTTTTAATACGTTTTCTCACGGAACTTGCACGAGTGCGTGCCTTGACTCTGAGCCAGGCTCCGCATTTTTGTGTAAGATCGGAGAAAAGAATTGGTTTAACAATCCCGCAAACACAAATGTCTGGGAGCCTTGCGAGCTAACAAGAGTTTATGACTTTGATGGCTCCGTGGCGGGTACCGTTCAAATTGCCTATACTCCTGTCAGTGATAACAGCACTACGGAAGTAACAACAAATGCAACGATTACGCTGTCGAACCTTAAACAAAACAGAGCCTATGTGGTGGACGTGCGATCGGTGGATACTCACGGTAATGTCGGACCCTCATTTTGTAGTGTTTCGCCGAACAGTTGTGAAACGATTTCTCTGCCCCACTTTGCGGTTTTACCTAGCGCCCCCATCGTAGGCCAAATGACTGAAATCTCTCAGCGTGTCGCTCAGGTGACAAGCGTAAATCAGCGAGGTCGTGACCATACAATCACTTCTCAGTCAAAATATTCAAATGCGTTAGCTCCTCTCGGTACCAATTACTATCAATGTGAGCGTGGCGGTGTCAGTTACTCTGTGAATATCAGTGGTTCAACTCCTTCAGGAGCATTTGGTGTAACTTCATCATATTGCTCTGGGACCCTAACTTTGCCCTCGGGCGCTATTCACGAAATTCCTCCTGGAGCAGGTTTCCCAGGCTGCGTCTGTGAAGGTGACACATGTATAGCGCAAGTTGCTCCCGTAAATGATGCTGGTGC
The DNA here is from genome assembly GCA_964469265.1 of uncultured Bdellovibrionales bacterium. GTDB lineage: Bacteria > Bdellovibrionota > Bdellovibrionia > Bdellovibrionales > JAEYZS01 > JAEYZS01. The sequence goes on along the minus strand of CAYXYF010000002.1, from coordinate 26,332 downwards.
CTATCAGTTTGAAATGCGAGTACAAAATGACTGCGGAGGCGGCGTGGGAGAAATACGAACTCAAAACTGGTGTCTTGATCCAACTCCTACTGTAAATAGTTTTTCAACAGGTAATAAGTCCTTTGGAGCAGAGCCAGATTTTTCTGGTCATATTACTTATCCTCCGTCGGCTCAAAAGGCTTGCGGGCGTGTTACGTTGTGTCCGACGGTGACGGGCGGCTTTATCCCGACATTAGGATACTGCAGAAATGATATGCTAGGTTGGAGTCCTTTACTTCATTCTGGCTGTGTAGAAGATCCTAGAGGAAATCATTGTGCATTAGTTATTGATCCATGCGGACGTTTTAAAAACACGGGTCCATCAAAATACAGCACCACTTTAATGGGAACTCCGCATACTGGTGCGAGCGTTACAAACTTTTGTTTTTCTTATGGTGGTAACCCCGTTGGCGGAAACAGATGTTCATCAGGAGCTTATTGTTCGGACCAGGGAAAATGTTTAACAAGTTGTGAGGAGCCGCCATGCCCGAACAATATAATGACGCCATCAAGTACAAATTGCGGCCCGAAATACTGTCCTGTTTTAAATTCTTGCTCAATCAGTATTGGCTCAACCCCTACAGGTGGGCCCGCTTGTGTAGCGGCGTCCCCATAGTGCGAGCTTAGATAATATTTGATGCTAAAAACTTTTCTAGTTCTTGAACGGGCATATTCTTTCGTTTTGCAAGGTCTTCAATCTGATCTTTTCCGATTTTGCCAACGTGGAAGTATTTTGCCTCTGGGTGTGTAAAGTAATAACCAGAAATTGTACTCCCTGGGCTCATTGCAAAGTTCGATGTCAAGCTTGCGCCCGTTCTTTCAAATGCATTAAGAAGTTTCCAAATTTTTAGTTTTTCGGTGTGATCAGGACATGCTGGATATCCTGGTGCAGGCCGAATGCCACGATATTTTTCTTTAATTAATTCTTCACTTGTTAACTTCTCGGTGCGCCCGAACCCATAAGCCTCGCGCACGCGTTTGTGAAGAAGTTCTGCAAGTCCTTCTACAAGGCGATCGCCCAACGCTTTTATCAAGATAGAAGAATAATCATCGTTATCTTGCTCATAGGTCTTAGCGACATCTTCAATGGCCTGTCCTGCGGTACACACAAACATACCCATAGTGTCGCCACCAATCTCTTTTGGTGCAACGAAGTCAGAAAGACATCTGAAAACACCTGATGAAGCTTCTTTGTCTCGCTGCTGTCTTAAGAACTGGAAGGTTTCAATAGGTTGTCCATTTTCAGATACGATAACGCAGTCGTCATCGGTAGAATAAGCATCCCAGATCCCAACAACTGCTTTAGGCGTGATGAGGTTTTTGTCTTTAAACATTTTTAAAAACTTTTGGGCATCATTAAAAAGCTTTTGAGCTTCTTCGCCATATTTGTCTAAAATTTTTGGATAGACACCCTTGAGTCCCCATGCCCAGAAGAAAGGAGACCAGTCAATATAAGGTTGAATGTCTTCAATGGCAAAGTTGTATTCTTTAACACCCTTAAATTCTGGCTGAGCAATATCAATCTTACTCCATTCCGTTGTCGCCTTTTTTTGGCGAGCCTCTTTAATCGGAAGAAATTTGCTTTTGTCATTTATAGTATCTAGATAATTTTGGCGAACCTTACTGTAATTTTCTTTGGTCTTTTGGGCATAAGCTTCTTTTGTTTTCTCGTTGAGAAGCTGATTACAGACGTCGACGACTAAAGATGCATCTAGTACATGGCAAACAGGAAGAGTATAGTGAGGATCCAACTTCACTGCGGTGTGAGTACGGGATGTCGTAGCTCCACCCACCAATACGGGTTTATTAAGTCCAACACGCTCAAACTCTTTAAGGTTGGTTGCCATTTCATCTAAAGAGGGCGTGATAAGACCACTTAGGCCCACAAGATCGACGTTGTGTTCTCTAGCTTTTTCAATAATATCCTTACAAGCAACCATCACGCCAAGGTCGTAAACTTTATAGCCGTTGCATGCAAGGACGACAGATACAATGTTTTTGCCAATGTCATGAACATCGCCCTTAACAGTTGCAAGAAGGATGCTCTTCTGGTTTTGGGCGTTTTTAATATTTTTCTTTTTTTCTTCTTCCATGAAAGGCTCAAGATAAGCGACAGCCTTTTTCATCACTCTTGCACTTTTTACGACCTGAGGTAAAAACATTTTCCCAGATCCGAAGAGTTCTCCTACGACCTTCATTCCGTCCATCAAAGGCCCTTCAATAACATCAAGGGGCTTTTTGTATTTCTCAAAAGCTTCAGCAGTGTCATCGACGATGTAAGTATCAATTCCTTTGACCAACGAATGAGATATTCTTTCTTCAAGACTGTTTTTACGCCACTCCAAATTTTGAACGGTCTTTTGCCCTTCTTGATTTTTATAAGACTCCGCAAGTTTAATGAGTTCTTCAGATGCTTCGGAGTTTTTATTTAAGATAACGTCCTCGCACTTTTGGCGTAATACAGGATCAATCTGCTCGTAGACCTCAAGCATGCCTGCGTTAACGATGCCCATATCCAAACCTTTTTGAATAGCATGATAAAGGAAAATGGCATGCATTGCTTCTCTCACTTTATTATTTCCTCTAAAGGAGAATGAGAGGTTCGATACTCCACCAGAAACAAGGGCGCCTGGACAAGCGGCTTTGATTTCTCGGATCGCTTCAAGAAAGTTTATGGCATACTCGTTATGCTCATCCATGCCGGTTGCCACGGTAAGAATATTAGGATCAAAAATAATATCTTCAGGCTCAAACCCAATACCTGTTAAGAGTTTGTAAGCTCGACTACAAATACGGACCTTTTCTTCTTTTGTGACAGCTTGGCCTTTTTCATCAAAAGCCATAACGACAACAGCTGCACCGAATTTCAATACAGTTTTTGCATGCTCAAGAAACTCTTCTTCTCCTTCTTTTAAAGAGATTGAGTTTACGATTCCCTTACCTTGAAGACATTTTAAACCTTCAAATATAACTGACCACTTTGAAGAGTCGATCATAATAGGGACTTTGCAAATGTCGGGTTCGCTGGCCACAAGGTTTAAAAACTTCCTCATCGCAACAGGACCGTCAATCATTGCTTCATCAAAGTTAATATCAATAATATTTGCGCCATTTTCCACTTGCTGTTTTGCAATGGAAAGAGCTTCATCAAATTGTTCTTCTTTAATCAATCGCGCAAACTTTGGAGATCCTGTCACGTTGGTTCGTTCGCCCACCATAATGAACGGTCGCTCGCCAGTAGCAACAAGATTTAAAGCCTCAAGACCTGAAAGCCTCGTTTTACGAGGAAGCTCAGGAACCTCTCGTGGCGGAAGGTTTTTAACCTTATCAGAGATCGCTTGAATGTGCGGTGGAGTTGTTCCGCAACAACCACCGACAATATTCAATAGCCCGTTCTCAGCAAACTCAAGAAGAGTTGTGCTAAGACTTTCTGGTGTTTCATCATAGCCTGTCGCTGAAAGTGGATTTGGAAGGCCAGCATTCGGATAACAACTCACATAACAGTCGGCTACACTTGCAAGATCTTTGATGTATGGACGCATTTCTTCTGCACCCAGGGCACAGTTAATGCCAACCGATAAAGGTTTTGCATGGCGAATCGAGTTCCAGAAGGCTTCAACAGTTTGACCCGATAGTGTCCGGCCCGATTGATCCGTAATTGTTACGGAAATCATAAGCGGAATTTTTATGTTTTGTTCTTCTTCGATTTTTTTAATTGCGTAGAGTGCAGCTTTTAAATTCAATGTATCAAACGTCGTTTCTGGAAGAAGAATATCTGCGCCACCATCTAGAAGATTCACGGCTTGTTCATAGTAGTTTTCTGCAAGTTGTTCAAATGTCACTGCACGAAAGCCAGGGTCATTGACGTTTGGAGAAATAGACGTTGTTTTATTCGTAGGTCCCAGTGCTCCAGCGACATAGCATTTGCGGTCTGGGTTTTTTGCCATAAATTCGTCACAAGCTTCTCTTGCAAGGCGAGCAGCGGTCTTATTGAGTTCAGGAACTCTATCTTCTAAACCATAATCGCTTTGCGCGATACGAGTTCCATTAAATGTATTCGTCTCAATGATATCAGCACCCGCTGCGAGATAATCTAAGTGAATTTGCTTAATAAGATCGGGACGAGTTAATACCAGAAGATCATTGTTTCCCTTAAGATCCTTTGGATGTTTCTCGAACTCACCTTTGTGAAAGTCTTTGGCTTCAAGTTTATGCGTTTGTATAACTGTGCCCATTGCTCCATCAAGAATCATAATTCTTTGTCGCAATGTTTTTTCTAATTCTAAAAGGATTGGAGAATCTGTCATTATTTAAACTTCTTTACTATATCGACGACTGAGTCAGCGTCATTCATTACATAAAAATGCACATAAGGAATATTTGCTCTTAAAAGATCTTCTGTTTGCTGGTACGCCCAGCGTTTACCGATTTCCTCTGCATGGTCTGGATTTTCTAGTACTTCATCTGAAAATTCACTTGGAATATCAATATGGAATGTTTTTGGAAGTGATTTGAGTTGCTTTGCAGATTTTAAAATTTTTAATCCTGGAATAATAGGAACCGTGATGCCAGCCTCGCGGCAATGCGCAACAAAGTCAAAGTACTTTTGATTATCAAAAAACATTTGAGTCATGATGTAGTCTGCACCTTGCTCTACTTTTTGTTTTAAGTAATGAATGTCAGTTTTCAAATTAGCAGCCTCAAAGTGTTTTTCAGGATATCCTGCAACCCCCACACAAAATTCGAGAGGAGCAGAATCGCTAATGTCCTCAAGAAACACGCCTTTCTTAAGACCACACAGTTGCGAGACCAATTCGGAAGCGTGTTGATTTGTTGTTCTGTTTTTTGATTTTTCTTTTTCATAATTGAGATTGTCACCACGCAGAGCTAGGACGTTTTCGATGCCAAGATAATTTAACTCAATAAGAGCATCTTCTGTCTCTTCTTTTGTAAAGCCTAAGCATAAGATATGGGCAACCGTATCTATCTTGAATCGGTTTTGAATAACTCCACAGATGCCGAGGGTCCCCGGGCGCTTACGAATTGTACGTCTTTCCAGCATTCCGTTTTTTGTTTCATGATAATATGCGCTTGAAGCATGAGCCGTGACGTCAATCCATGGCGGATTTAATGGTGCTAATTTTTCTGTGATCTCGATAACATCTCGAATAGAGCGACCGCGGCTAGGAGGAATGATTTCGTATGAAAAAAGGGGATCCTTGGCCTTCTCGATATGTTCAATGACTTTCATTACTTTTACTCGTTGGATGTTTAAATATTGTTACAATAGGAAACAGCATATCAATACATATTGTTTCTTGCAATTCTAAAGACGTGACAAAAACTCGGAATTTCCATAGATATATAAGGAATTATCCGTTGAAAGGCTGTGTATGATAGACGTAATTACGAATCTTGGTTTGAGTTTGATTGAGCTTGGTGTTGTCGGCCTTGTATTTCTCTCCGCACTAGCAGCCGCTCTTGCTGCTTTGCTTAAGAAAAAGCGCTCTGAAAAACCAATAGAAGAGCCCGTTAAGAAAGTCGAAAAGGCTCCTGAACCGAAAAAAGTTGAAAAACTTGTTAGCCTTGAAGAAGCCCTTCAAAATACAAAGAAAGGTTTTTGGGGACGAATTTCATCTGCTTTTCAGAGTCAGGAAATAGATAGCCAAGAGTTGGAATCCATCGAAGAAGTCCTTTACACCTCAGATCTTGGCCCTCGAACTGTGCAAAAGCTGTTGAATCAAATTCAAGATTCTATCGAGAGTAATAAAGATCTTGGCGTCGAGGGTTTAAGAACTGTTTTAAAAAATCAAATGAAGGAAATTTTTAAAGATAATTCCTCTGATCTTTCAATGATCACAACAAAAGAGCTTAAGAATAAACCTGAGGTATGGATGATTGTTGGTGTCAATGGCGCTGGCAAAACAACCACAATTGGAAAACTTTCAAACAAGTTAGCCTCTCAAGGTTTAAAAGTTATGATTGCAGCAGGCGACACCTTTCGTGCGGCTGCAAAAGAGCAACTTAAGATTTGGGCCGATAGAAGCTCTGTGATATTTTTCTCTCCAGAAGGTGTCGATAATCCAAGTGGTGTTGCATTTGATGCAGTTAAAGCGGCGAAGGAAGCCGATGTTGATGTGCTAATAGTGGATACGGCGGGGCGACTTCATACACAAGCTCATCTTATGGAAGAATTAAAAAAGATTAAAAGAGTCATGGACAAGGCTGTTCCGAACACTCCCCATGAAGTCTTGTTGGTTCTTGATGCAAATTCAGGTCAAAATGCTTTAATCCAAGCCAAAGAGTTCAACGATGCCTTAGGTGTTACAGGTGTGATCTTAACTAAAATGGATGGCACCGCAAAAGGCGGTGTAGCCCTTGGTGTAGTAAGTGATTTGAACCTTAATATTAAGCTCATTGGAGTCGGTGAAAAGGTAGAGGATCTGCGTACCTTCAATTCTGACGAGTTTATTAATTCAATAATCTAGGCTTGGCTACTTTAGCCTCGTTGTTGAGGTTGCGTCAGTCACAACTCTTAACCTTTGCACTCAACCAAAGAATTGAAAGGACTCGACTTGGGGTGGGAGCAAGGACCTTATGAAAAGACCATAAGTCCCAAAGATCATTGAAAACTTTTGAATTTTAAGATAACCTGGTGGAATGAGCATCGAGAGTCATTCAGCAATTGCGTTTCTATTGGGCGGCCTCGCCTTTTTCATGTACGGCATGAATATGGTGAGCGATCAATTGCAAAAACTCTCGGCAAATCGCTCTCAAGAACTCTTTCGTAAAATTTCTGGCAAAAACTATCTGGCAATTTTAGTCGGAATTATTCTTACTGTCTTTGTTCAAAGCTCTGGAGCTGTGACAAGTATGTTGGTGGGCTTGGGTTCTGCCGAGGTTGTCACTCTACGGCAGGTAATGGGCTTAATTGTTGGAACTGCTGTGGGATCTACTTTAACAGTTCAAATCATGAGCTTTAATATTGCTCAATATGGCTTACCTCTTTTTATAGCGGGCTATCTTTTTTATTTCTTTTCTAAAAAGCGAATTCCAAAAAGCTTAGCTGGAGTCATTGTCGGTTTTGGACTTTTATTTATCGGTCTTGATATGATGGGGCAGGGGACAACCATCATAAAAAAATATGATTTCATGATGGAAGTGTTCGCGCACTTGAAACAAAATGTTTTTTATTTGCTCGTCTTAGCTGCAGTGATGTCTGCCATCTTCCAAAGCAGCGCGGTCACGATCGGCCTTGCGATGAGTTTGGCGACCTCAGAAATTTTTACGTTCCAAGAATCGCTTTATTTGGTTTACGGAGCAAATATCGGAACAACCGCAACTGCGCTCATTGCATCTTTAAATTCTAATTATATTGGACGGCAAGTGGCTTGGGCCCACTTCTTTTATAAGGTCATTCCGTTCACGGGTTATTATCTATTAACAGAATCCACCATCATAGAATTCCTTCCAACATCGGATTCCGTCGTTAGAGATATTGCAAACGCTCACACAATTTTAAATATCACTTCAGCAATTCTATTTTATCCTTTCATTAATGCTGGAGCGAAGTTCATTGAAAAAATTCTACCGCGCTCTGAAAGTGAAAGAGAGTTTGGTCCAAAATATCTGAATCTTGAAACCTACCAACATACGGAGCTTGCCTTTGCGCAAGCAAGGCGAGAAGCGCTTCGCATGGGTGATATTGTTAGCAGCATGCTCAAAGACTGTAAGGATCTCTTCAAAACCGAAGACCCTGAACTCGTCGACAGCATCAAAAACAGAGATAACCAGCTGGATCTCCTCCAACGTGAGATTAAATTCTTCCTATCAAGTTTGCCTGGCGAAGTGGGTAAAGAGAGCATTCGATTAATCACCTATATTAGTGATCTTGAACAAACCGGTGATGTTATCGATAATAGCATCGTCGAATTGGCGCGCAAAAAACACGCTCTGCGTTTACAGTTTAGTGAAGAGGGATGGGCTGAAATCAAACAAATGCATAATATGGTCATGGAAATTGCTACACTTTCTTTGACCTCATTTCATCTGCAGGACAAAGAACTTGCGGATCGCGTTATAGTTCAGAAGCGAGAGCTGCGAAAACTTGAGAAGCAACTCAAGGAATCCCACATCGAACGCCTGAAAATAGGTCTAAAAGAAACCATCAACACGAGTTCAATTCATATGGACCTTTTGGGGGATTTCCGAAGAATAACAGGCCTTTTGGTGAATCACGCTTACTCTCTGTCAGACAAAGGCAAAAAATAGTCTCAATTTAGGGCCGTTTGGTGATGTTTCTGTTGACGGAATTTTCAAATTTTGTAAGAATTATTATTAGGTTAGACCTGAAGCGGGAAATCCTAAGGAGCTATTAGCTTTGGCAAATGATAATAAAGCGCAACATAATGTTTATGAAGTTGAAATCGGTGGTATTCCACTTCGTTTAAAATCTTCTCATTCGAAGGAAACTGTCGATCAGCTTGTTCAATTTGTTAATAATAAAATCCAACAATCCTTAACTTTAACTAAAACAGATTCTTTACAAACGGCAGCCATTTTGGCTTGCCTCAATTTAGCGGAAGAGCATCACGTGTTTAAATCAAAAACACTCAATGAGCTCTCGGATGTTGAAATTAAAGCCCAAGAAATTCTCGCCAATCTAGAGTCTAACCACATACCACAGGTGGGACTCGATCATTAACATTTAGGTTAACGTTCTAAGTCTTACCTAGCGCCATGGATACCTCTGGTACCTATGGATAGGTTAGATGAATTGAAAAACTTTGAAAGTATTGAAAAAAAGAATATTCTCAGACGTGTTTTTAAAGAAAAACGCGCTGAGTTCCTTGCGGCCCATGAAAATGCATCGGATGCTTTGGCTGCAAATCTCTTAAAGGTATTGCCTGAAAGTTCAACACGCTATTGGGCAAGCTATCGTGCTTTCAATTCTGAAGCAGATCCATCAACAGTCGAATCTATGGTAGACATCTCTTGGTGTTACCCTGTTGTGGAAGGGGAACATTTACAGTTCTATCCCAATAAAGATCAAAAATGGGCATTCAATCAGTACAAGATTGAAGAGCCTGCGCAAAAAAACGAAAGAATTGCTCTTAAAGATATCGAGGGTGTTCTTTTACCTGGACTCGCATTTGACCTTGAAGGTCAGCGTTTAGGCTACGGAAAGGCTTACTACGACAAGACCCTCAAGAACTATAAAGGAATTAAAATCGGAGTTGCATACTCTATTCAAGTTACTGAATCTTTACCGAATACTGAAGACGATATCCCAGTTGATATTATTGTGACAGAGAAGGAAGTTCTTAAGATTCACGAAAGGGAGCTATTATGATGAACGCAATTTATATACTAGTTGGTATAATAATTGGTTTTGCTGGATTTGTTATTGGTCGCCGAATTGTTGAAAGAAACAAAAAACGACGTGCTCGTTCTGAGGCGGACCGCTTAATCAGCAAAGCAAAATTTGAAGCACAAAAGATCGAGCAATCTTCTAAGCAGAAGGCTCGAGAGCTTGAAAACCAAGTGAAGAAAAACGCTGAGCAAGATATTCGACGACAAAGAGACCAAGTCGCAAACCAAGAGCGCTCGTTGAAAGACAAAGAGCGTAACCTTGATAAAAAACTCTCAACTCTTGAAAAAGAATTGAAAGAAAAACTCACGCAAGCCGAAATGAGAGCAAAAGAGACAGGTCTTCTTGAGAAAAAACTTTCTGAGAAAGAAGAAAGACTGGAAGAAGAATTAAAACAACTTCAGTCTAAGCTTGAATCCGTCTCAAAGTATTCTGCCAATGAGGCTAAGGAAGAATTAGTCAATTCCGTAAAACATGAAGCCGAGCTCGAAGCTGCAAAAAAAGCTCAGTTCATTGAAAACGAAGCAAAAGCAGAAGCTGAAAAGAAAGCTAAGAAGATTATTTCTCTTGCGATGGCAAGATATGCTGGGGAATACGCCGCTGAAAAAACAGTTGGCGTGTTGGCGCTTCCTAACGATGAGATGAAGGGTCGGATTATCGGTAAAGAGGGTCGTAACATTCGTGCTCTTGAAGCTGCATGTGGTGTGGACTTGATTGTTGATGAAACGCCTGAAGCGGTTGTAATTTCGTCTTTTGACCCAGTCCGAAGAGAAATTGCAAGAAGAACCATTGAGACTCTGCTTGAGGACGGAAGAGTTCATCCAGCAAGAATTGAAGAAGTCGTTCAAAAAACAAAAGATCAACTTTTTAAATCCATTAAAGAAGATGGTGAAAAAGCATGTTTTGAACTCGGTGTGGTGGGAGTACATCCTGAAATTTTAAAGCTTTTAGGAAGCTTAAAGTACAGAACATCGTACACACAAAACAACTACACACACTCTATTGAGGTGGGTTTCCTTGCAGGAATGATGGCAGCGGAGATTGGAGCAGACATTAAAGCTGCACAACGTGCGGGCCTTCTTCATGACATCGGAAAAGCCTTGGACCACTCCATTGAAGGATCACACGCCGTGATCGGAGCTGAGTTTGCTAAAAAGCATGGTGAGTCTGAAAGAATTGTTCACGCTATTCGTGCCCATCACGAAGACGAGCAACCAAAGACTGTGATTGCTCACCTCGTGCAAGCAGCGGACGCTCTATCTTCTGCAAGACCAGGAGCTCGTAAACAGACAAACGAAACCTACGTGAGACGTCTTGAAGATCTTGAAAGTATCGGGAATAGCTTTGACGGCGTTATCAGAACATTTGCTCTTCAGGCAGGACGTGAAATTCGCGTTCTCGTAGAAGGCGGCAAAGTCACTGATGAGCAATCACTGCTACTGAGCCGAGACATCGCTCGTAAGATCGAAAGGGAAATGAACTACCCAGGTCAAATTAAAGTGACGGTTGTTCGTGAAATTAGAGCGGTAGATTACGCTAGATAAGAGCCTTGGAGTTAGCATCATGAGTTTTTTGGATCCGAAGGAGCAACTACGACTCCTTAAAAAGGGAGTCGTAGATATTATTTCTGAAAAAGAAATACTAGATAAGCTTTATAAAAGCTTTAAAGAGAACAAACCCCTTCGTATTAAAGCAGGGTTTGATCCTTCGAGACCCGATTTGCATATTGGCCATACTGTTTTGTTAAACAAGATGAAGCAGTTTCAAGATCTGGGTCACACAGTGATCTTTCTTATCGGTGACTTCACGGCGGCCATTGGTGATCCAACGGGAAAGAACGAAACCCGCCCAGCACTCTCGCCTGAAGAAATTGTTGAAAACTCTAAGACCTATGCAGAGCAAGTTTTTAAAATACTTGATCCGGAAAAAACAGAAATTCGATACAACGGAGAGTGGATGAATAAGTTCACCCCTGCAGAATTTATTAAGTTAGCAGCTCAGTATACCGTCTCTCGAATGATTGAACGCGATGACTTTCAAAATCGGTTTAAAGAACATAGACCCATTTCAATTCATGAGTTTTTATATCCTCTCGTGCAGGGCTATGACTCGGTCGCCTTAAAAGCGGATGTCGAACTCGGCGGGACCGATCAGAGGTTTAACCTTTTAGTAGGCCGAGAAATTCAAAAATCTTACAGTGTCGATCAGCAATGCATTTTGACAGTGCCCATTCTTGAAGGCCTTGATGGCGTCAAGAAGATGTCAAAAAGTTATGATAACTATATCGGGGTTCAAGAAAATCCTAAGGATATGTTTGGAAAGACGCTTAGAATTTCAGATGAACTTATGTTCAAGTACTATGAACTTCTAACGGACCTAACAATAGATGAAATATCTAAGTTGAAGCAAGACATGGAGTCTGGGAAACTTCATCCGAAGACAATTAAAGTGAATCTAGCAAAAACTTTGGTCACGAGATTTCATTCCAAAGACGCCGCTGATAAAGCTGAAAAAGAATTTGAAGAGATTTTCGTGAATAAAGGGCTTCCAGATGAAATACCTGAGATGAAGGTGTCTTCTGGAGAGTACGGGCTCTGTAATTTATTAGTACAAGCTGAACTTGTTGCCTCTAATAGCGAAGCACGCCGAATGATTCAACAAAATGCCGTAGAGATTAATCAAATGAAAAAAACAAACCCACAAGAAACTCTACAAGTTCAGTCTGGTGAAGAGCTAGTTATTAAAGTGGGTAAGAAAAAGTTTAAAAAAGTAATAGTAGGTTAATTATGAAAGTTAAATTTATGCCTCAAAATATTGAGCTTGAGATTGAGCCAAATCAGTCGGTCCTTGATCTCGCGCACCAAAATGGCATTCATATCCAGTCCATCTGCAAAGGAGTTCCTTCCTGTGCCGAATGTAGAATTCAAATCGATGAAGGAGAACATAATGTTTTTCCGCCAACAAAGAAGGAGGAAGCCTTAATCGGAACAGCTCACTTTGTGGACCGTAGTCGTTTAGCTTGCCAATTAAAGTGCTTCGGTGATTTGACAGTGGACCTCACCCAGCAGATTGAAAAAGAAAAACACTCTAAAAGACCTAGGGGCAAATTTGCAAAAGACCCTTCTAAGTCCAGCGCCATAGCTGGAAGTATTCTTTTAGAAGATCCAGGGCAAATGAATCAAGAAGACTACAACTTAAGAAAAGCTGAAGAAGTGTTTATGGAAGAAGAGTTACGATTGGAACTTGAGCGAATTAAAAAACGGAAAGCAAGCCTAGGTGATAATAGTGAAGCAGATGCAGACAAAGCGGATAGAGATTCTTAGCCATACGATCTCATACAAGGAGATCGGTGAAGGTGAAGCAGTTATATTAGTGCATGGTTATGGTGGAACTGTCTATGACTGGGATGAGGTTGTCCAGATTTTAGCTAAGGATTATCGAGTCATTGTTCCTAACTTGTCGAGTATCTATATGGATCCGTTAAGAGCTGTTTCATTCTCGCAGCAAGTGACGGTCTTTCGAGAATTTGTTACATTATTTAAAAAATCAACAAAAGACGCTGTATATATTGCGGGCGGAAGTTATGGGGCAGCAATTTGTTATGCCTTAGCAATTGAAGAGCCAAACCTTGTCAACAGAGTGGCATTATTAAACCCGATGCCTCCGTATCCAAAAGAATCTTTAAAAAATCCGATCATGCGTTTATTAATGGAAGGATCAAAGTTTCCACCCGCTATTGTTTTATTATTGAGATCACCAGCTGGCAGGTTGGGACTGAAATACATTCAAAGAATTTTCAACGTCCCTTGGATCAAAAGTAACGCACAAAAAAATCGTTTGGAAAAGATCACTACACGAAAAGCAAAGTTAATCGCCCATGTCCTTCATCGCTTTACATGGATCAATGAAGTTGAAGATTGGGCTCAGTGGGAAAAACGTCTGGGTTACTTAAAAACTCCAGTCTCTATTCTTTGGGGCACACGAGATAGTTTATTTGTCGATGGGACCTATCAAAGATTGGCAGAGAAGTTTCCTAGCTGTGAGATCGCAGCTATCGACGGTGGCAAGCACGTTTTAATGAAGGGGAGACCAGAAGAGGTTGCAAAGGCACTAACGAAGTTCTTTTCTACCCACGCTAGAGATCTGCAAATAGTATATGAGACTATGAAAGTTGAATAATGATAGAAAAACGGATTCAGCGCTTACAACAACGAGTAAATAAGTTAAATCTTAAAGATCAGAATCTAGCAGGCTGGCGAACTCTAATATTTATCTTAGCCTTTGTTCTTTGGTGTTTTGTAGGCTTAGATGTTTTTCCGAAATTATTTTTACCCCTCTCCGTGCTAGCATCCCTTGCTTTTTTTATTCTCGTCTACGTCCATAGAAAAATTCGACACAGTTTAAGACTATTTCAAAGTCGTTTGAAATTAGAAGAGCGTCAGCTTGCAATAAACTCACTAAAATGGAAAGAGATTCCGCAAAAAGAATTTTCAGGAGACAATAAAACTCCTTACCTAACGGATCTTAATATCACAGGTGAGTTTTCTGTTCTTCGTCTTATGGATCATACTAATTCCAAAAAAAGCTATGAGACCTTGCTTGACCTTTTTTTAAGTAACAGTGTTGCAAACGACGAAATTGCACGAAGGCACCAGTTGGTTGGAGAAATTCATAAGTCGACGGTATTTAGAAACGTGTATTTGACCCACATGGGGGTTCAGCCTAAGGCAATCGACACGCAAAAAATTAATGAGCTTTTAAGAGAGCCTTTATCTGAAGTTAAATCACCGCTTGCATTTATTCTGATTGCCATAATTCAGTTGGTTTTTTTAACTGCAATGATTGGAGCATTTTTTGGGTACGGTAATAAAACTGTCCTGATACTGTCTTTTGTTTTTTTGCTACTTGAAAATGTACGTTTAAGAAAAAAGGTGAAAACCGCAAGCGCTTATGGGTGGTCTGTTTCAAGCTCATATTATTTAGATAGCTTTAGGACTGCTGTAAGGCAGTTAGAAAAATTCAGCAAAATAAAAAAACCTGAGCTGCGCAAGCTACTTAACGTGTTCAGTGCTGGGAACTCAGTTTCAGCACACTTGCAAAAGTTAGAAAGTATTAGCGGAGCATTGGGAGTTCGTCAGAACTTTATTGTTCATGCTCTGGTTCACTTGTTTGTTCCGTGGGATATCTTATGGACGTTTTTACTAGATAAGAGACGAAGCCAAATCCATGAGAAATTACCCGTCTGGGAAAAAGCCTTTACGGAGTTTGAAGCATTTTTGTCAATTGCAATGTATAAAGCTGCTAATCCGCAGTTTGTTGAACCTACTATTACCAAAGATGCGACAATTGTCATAAGTTCACAAAACCTGAGACATCCGCTCTTAGATAAGGACGTGGCGGTTGGAAATCCAATTGAGATTTCAGAAAAAGAAAAATGCATTTTAATTACTGGATCAAATATGTCTGGTAAAAGTACGTTTATGCGCTCCGTAGGAGTCAATTATATTTTAGCAAAGGCTGGCTGCTCTGTCGCTGCCGATAGTTTTGAATTTAGTAACAGACAGCTTTATAGTTCCTTAAGCGGTGGGGACTCTCTACAAGAAGGCCTTTCATCTTTTTACGCTGAGGTGAAGCGGTTAAAAGATATATTAGAGGTAAGCCGTAAAGGAACAAAAGTACTCTTCTTAATTGATGAGATTTTTAGAGGAACGAATAATCGTGAGAGGCTTATCGGAAGTCAGGCATACATTAAAGAACTTGTTTCTCTGGATGCAAAGGGCATTGTGACCTCTCATGATCTTGAGCTTTCAAACTTAGAGAGTTTAAATATCGGGATTATAAACTATCACTTTAAAGAAACGATTAAGGACTCGGAGATGTTTTTTTCCTATGAAAAACAAAGAGGGCCTTGTCCAACAACAAATGCCCTTGAAGTTATGAAGCTCAACGGCCTGCCAGTTTGAGCGGCGCATCGGCTTCGATGCGCGCCGTGATCTTAAAAGTTTTAATGATAAGCTGTTTGTCTTTGATCGGAGCCTTCGACTTTCACCACTTTATTGTAGAGCCCTAGTATTAAAATCGTAGGAACCCATTGAGCGATAAAGTTTGCCCAACCTTTGCTTTTACCTTGGACCATTGCAAGACCCAGCGAAGTTGCTGCAGAGCCAATTGCTAAACCAAGGAAGACACCAGAGGGGATCTTTGCTGTTTGGTGCTCAAGCATTTTTGTCATCGTCCCTTCGCTGTGCTGAGTGCCTTGATGGTTCGATGTTGCGGTTGAAGTTTCATTCACATTAGTTTGTGCCATAAAAAAATCTCCTTCGTTGGGTTTTAAATCTGAAGTTTTAAAAGTGCATGGAATGTACCAAGCCAGAGATAGCGTCCTTAGGTCCTTAATAGTGGTTGTAACCCAGAATGACTCAGAGGTGGGAATAAAGGGAGTTTCTGACTCGTCTATCTTCCTTGTAAGCACTTCTTTTTATGGCAGAGTTATTGCTCATTTAAAAATGTAAAGGAGATGTTATGAAACCTTTACGAGATGGCGAAACAAATTCAT
>CAYXYF010000002.1:0-10267 GCA_964469265.1 uncultured Bdellovibrionales bacterium | reverse complement strand
TAAAAATGTAAAGGAGATGTTATGAAACCTTTACGAGATGGCGAAACAAATTCATTGTGGGTTGAGGCGGGATCTGTTCCGTTTTGTCCTTCCCTTGACCGAAACATTCGAGCTGATGTCTGTGTTGTAGGTGCTGGGATAGCAGGTTTAACTACGGCCTATCTTCTGATGAAGGAAGGCAAGAGCGTATGTGTTCTTGAGAGTTTTGAAATTGGTAGCGGGCAAACTGGAAGAACAACAGCACACTTTTCAAACGCACTCGATGATCGTTACTTTGAAATAGAAAAACATTTTGGCGAGAGTGGTGCACGCATAGCTGCTAAAAGCCATACAGCAGCTATTCAGAAAGTTATTGAAATCGTAAATCAAGAAAAAATCTCCTGTGACCTTGAAACTGTAGATGGATATTTGTTTGCCGCTGAAGATAAACGGGGGGCTGTATTAGAAGCAGAGCTAGCTGCGGCTCACCGAGCGGGGCTCTCGGAAGTTGAACTCGTAGAGACTTCACCACTAAGTTCAAGTTCGTTTAGTACTGGGCAATGTCTGCGCTTTCCTCGCCAAATGCAGTTGCATCCTCTAAAATATATTAAATCTTTAGCAAAACTAATTACTGATGGTGGGGGACAAATTTATACAAGAACCCACGTCGATCATATTGAGGGTGGCGATAGGGCTTTTGTCAAAGCTGGTGATTATTTAGTTCACTGTGATGCGGTGGTTGTTGCAACAAACACTCCGATTAACGACCGCTTTGCAATCCACACGAAGCAAGCTCCTTATCGCACCTACGTTTTAGGATTTAAAATTCCAAAAAGCACTGTGCCGAAGGCTTTATATTGGGACACGCTAGATCCCTACCATTACATTCGTGTGGAAGCCAAAGGCGATCATGACGTTTTAATCGTTGGCGGTGAAGATCATAAAACAGGGCAAGACTCAGAACCCGAAAAACGTTTTGTAAATCTAGATCGATGGTCTCGAGTTCGCTTTCCTATGATTGAAGGAATTTTATATTCTTGGTCTGGGCAAGTGATGGAGCCTGTAGACGGTATGGGATATCTTGGAAGAAACCCAATGGATAAAGATAATGTTTTTATTATTACTGGCGACTCAGGTAACGGAATGACCCATTCGACAGTCGGTGCCATGCTTATTACTGATCTCATCATGGCACGTCCAAATGAATGGGAAAAACTTTATGATCCATCTCGAATAAGTGTTTACTCAGCACCAGAGTTTATGAAAGAGAATGCCAATGTGATTGCCCAGTATGGAGATTGGTTCCAGGCAAAATCAAAAGATCACTTAGAACAGCTACCCGTGGATGAAGGAGTGGTTGTGCGAGATGGTTTTAAAATGATTGCTGCCTACCGCGACAAGGGAGGTGACATCAACCTGATGTCTGCCGCCTGCACTCACTTAGGCGGTGTCGTGCGATGGAACACGTTAGAAAAATCATGGGACTGTCCATGTCACGGATCAAGATTTAATGCCCATGGCGAAGTCATAGAAGGACCAGCGTTTAAAGATCTCCAACGAATGTCCGACGACGAAGTCTCAGAAGACCTATGGCGAAGAAAATTCGAATCCGACTTCTAATACTTCAAGATCGCAGATCCCCAAGTGAAGCCAGCACCGAATGCGACTAGGGCGACGGTGTCGCCTCGTTTGATCTTTCCAAGATCGATGGCTTCGTTCATTGTGATTGGGATTGTTGCAGCTGTTGTGTTGCCGTAGCGATCAAGTGTGTGATGAGTTTTTTCCCACGGGATTTTCATTTGCTCTAAGACCATAGCATTAATTCTCATATTTGCTTGGTGAGCGATTACAAAATCAACGTCTTCATTTTTTAAATTATTTTGCTGTAAAAGCGTTCCTAAAGACTCGCACATTCTCGCAATCGCATTTTTAAAAACGAGCTTTCCTTCCATGTATGGAAAGAAGCCTTTTTCAATCATTCCTTCGTGGGAAAGTTCCTTCATCGCTTCTGCAGGGAGGTTTGAGCCTGGTTCTTTTAGGCAGAGGGCATCTGCAAACTGTCCTTGAGAGGCAATGTGGATATCCATGATTCCAGTATCTTCGTTTGCTGCTTCGACAATGCACGCACCAGCACCATCACCAAACAAAACGCCCACGTCACGACCTTGGGGTGTTTTATTCAAACGATTAGAGTGGATTTCGCTTCCAACAATTAATACACGTTTGTACATTCCAGATTTAATCCATGCATGGGCAACACTTAATCCATATAAAAATCCTGAGCATTGGTTTCGCAAATCTAAAGCGGGAATATTTTTACTAAAGCCTAAGGATTGTTGGAGAAGGCAGCCTGTTCCTGGAAAAATATAATCAGAGATAAGTGAGCCAAATATTACTGCGTCGATATCATCTGCTTTAAGATTTGCCTTTTTAAGCGCTTCTTGGCAGGCCTTTGTTGCCATTGTAAGGGTTGTGTCTTTTCCAGCCTCAACCCATCTGCGCTCTTTAATTCCTGAGCGCTTTTGGATCCATTCATCGGATGTATCCATCATCTTTTCTAAATCGGCGTTTTTTATTACTTTTGGTGGGACATAGTGCCCAAAAGATACAATCTTAGTGTTGAGACCCATCACTTACCCCTTTTGCTAGAACTACTGATTCTATACTGCGAAAGACGAGCCGCAACCGCAAGACTTTTTCGCATTAGGATTAGTGAAACTAAAACCTTTGCCGTTGAGTCCACCTTCAAAGTCTAAGGTTGTCCCGAGAAGATAAAGATAGCTTTTTGAATCGATGACAACTTTTACGCCATGGTCCTCAAAGGTCTTATCATTTTCTTTCATCTCTGAGTCGAAGTTTAACTTGTATGAAAGACCCGAGCATCCACCGCCCACAACTTGAACGCGAAGGAAGGCATCAGGGTGGGTTTCTTGAGTCTTCAAATGGTTTATTTGCTTAGCTGCATTTTCACTTATATGAATCATAGAGCTGATACTAGCAGATCTCGCGGTGTTAGGGAAGTAGACAGTTCCTGTATTTTTTATGGGTTTGGCAAAGATTTGGCGGTTTTGTTCGAAAGTTTCCCCCTGCTATGTTAAAAAGTTCCCTACTAGTAACAGATATTTAAGAAAAGAGGATTAAATATGAAGAATATCTTAGTTGCATCATTATTTGTTCTGACTGGCACAACAGCATTTGCATGCCCTAATTTGACAGGAAGCTGGGTTTGTAATGCAGACTCTGATACTCCTTCGTATGTGGGATTGCGATCTATCACCACTCAAGGAGAGCAGTATTTATTACGTAATACTACTGTTGGGAATCAAAGAAGTAATAAAACATTTGTTATCGGTGAGGCTCCAAGGGGCTCAAGCTGCTCAAAGAATAGCGTTGAGATTGTTAGCGGTGGCAACCATACCATCTACACTCTAGCTGGGAAAAACAAACTCCTCATCACTTCGGTTGCGCCTGAAGTTGCAATCCAAGCTTGTCAGAGAGCAAAATAATCTAAAAAGCTAAGGCTTCAGTCTACCTACTTCGGGTAGACTGAACGCTCTTTTAAATTGATGGCGGCGTTTCTAATTTTCTGAGTTGCCGTTAAAACTTCTTCTTCTGTCGTAAACTTCCCAAGTCCAATCCGAATAGTAGACATACACTTCTCATCCGAGAGGCCCAAAGCTTTTAATACGTGGCTAGGTTCAGTCGAACCCGTTGTGCAGGCTGAGCCTGTCGAGATGGCAAGATCTTTTAGGGCCATCATAAGTTGAGAATTTGAAATCCCTGTGAAGGTGATGCTAATGTTATTTGGTAGTCGGTTTATAGGATGTCCGTTAAGCTCTGCAAAGGGGATTTTAAGAAGTTCTAAGAGCATTTGGTCTCGATAGCGCTGGACCCTGTGAGATGTCTCTTTGAGCTCTTTATGGGAGATCTCCGCAGCCTCTCCGAAGCCCACAATAGCAGGAACATTCAGTGTGCCAGGACGAAGCTCTTTTTCTTGCCCACCACCTAAAAGAATGGGCGAAAGCCTTACGCGCCGAGGAGCTTGCCGTACAAATAGAGCACCCACTCCTTTTGGTCCATATATTTTGTGCGATGACAGCGTCATAAGATCAATATTTAAAGCCTGAACGTCGATGGGCAGTTGCCCGTAAGCCTGGACTGCGTCTGTATGAAAAGTGACCCCTTGAGAAGTTAAAAATGTTCCGATCTCTTTAATGGGGTTAATGGTTCCAATCTCGTTATTGCCAAAAATCAGGCTAACGAGTTTGGTTTCAGGTTTGAGGGCTTGTTGAATCTGCTCTAAGGAAACTCTTCCGTAAGAGTCACATTCAAGCCAGGTCACCTCGATGGCTCCGTTGTTTGAAAGCTCTTCAATAATTTGTGCTACGGATTTGTGTTCAGTTTTTCCAGTAATAATGTGGATAGGCTCATCAGGATAGTTTTTCTTAAAATAGTTTACGAGACCATGGATTGCTAGGTTGTTGGCCTCTGTACCGCCGCTTGTAAAAAAGATTTCCTTCGGAAGACAACCAATGGTTTGAGCGATTTTCTTTCTTGCCGTCTCGACGGCCATGTCGGAATCCCAACCATATTGGTGAGTTTTTGAAGAAGCATTTCCAAAATTTTCAGTAAAAAACGGAATCATTTTCTCAAATACCTGGGGGTCCATTGGTGTCGTGGAGTTGTTATCCAGATAGATTGGTTTTTTTACATTTTTTGATTCCATAAGGTATCCCTATAATTGGTGGGGTGTTTAGAGCGTACCATAGGTTTTGACTTTAAATCAAACACCCACTAGATTGCCTAAAAAGGAAATTACGCTATGGAAAAGAAGTACGGAACAATCGCTATTGAAGAAAACAAATTAGAGTCCTTCGATAATCGGACTCAGGACCGCCGTTACAAAATCGATTTTACTTGTCCAGAGTTTACTTGCCTTTGTCCGCGCAGTGGGTTTCCAGACTTTGCAACCCTTTACATCAGTTATGTTCCTGACAAAAAGTGTGTGGAGCTGAAGTCTTTAAAGCTTTATATCAATGGCTTCCGCAACCAAAATGTATTCCATGAGGATGTCACAAACGGAATTATGTCAGACCTTGTGGAGTTATTAGACCCTTGGGAAATCAAGGTCGTAGGTGACTTTACTGTTCGTGGAAATATCAAAACCGTTATAACGGCCTACCATCACAAAGAAGAAGACCCTTCTAAAAGAATCTTAAGCTACTAAAAATCAGTGAATAAAGTTGAGGTTTCTTCCATAGAAGGAGAGTTTCTCAATGAGTAGCTGTCTATTCATTGGCTTAGTCAAATAGTCATTAAAACCCATTTTAAGGGCCTTGGACCGCTCCTCTTTCATCGCGTGTGCTGACATTGCAATAATAGGTTTGGAAAAGTCTTTTGTCCGAAGAATACGTGTGGCCTCAAAACCATCAAGAACGGGCATTGATATATCCATGAGAACAATGTCGCAGTTGCCTTGCAGGGCTTTCTCAACCCCTTCTTGGCCGTTGTTTGCAAACTCAATTTCGGCATTGGCCGCGTTAAGATAATTAGCAACGAGAATTTGAATGTCAGGAGAGTCTTCCACAACGAGGATTTTGAGGTTGGTAAGTTCCGTAGGTATCTGCTCTTTAGGATCACCGCTTTTATGAATAACAATTGTACTTTGTTCGGTATCTCCAGGGGAGATAACAAGTTCAAATGTACTTCCTTTTCCTGGTTCGCTGCTGATGAGTTTCAAATCGCCTCCTAATGTTTGTGCTAATTTTTTAGATAAGACAAGGCCAAGACCCGTCCCGCCATACTTACGTGTCGTTGATCCATCCGCCTGAGAGAAGGCTTTAAATAATTTTTTAGATTGTTCATCAGTGATCCCAATTCCTGTATCTGAGACTCGGAAGGCGACCTTAGGATCGTCGGGATTATTTTTAGCGTCGTAACTTACGGTGAGGGTGACCTGTCCGCGCTCTGTAAATTTAATAGCGTTTCCGACAATGTTATAAAGAATTTGTCTTAACCTGAGCTCATCACTTTTTATGATATTCGGCACATTGGTTTCAGCAGAAACCAACAGTTGAAGTCCTTTCTCGTTTGCTTGCAAAGACATACTGTCTGAGAGCTCGTTAAGAAACTTGAGCGTATGTATCTCTGTGATTTCCGTTTCAAGCTTATTGGCCTCAATTTTAGAGAGGTCCAAGATATCGTTAACTAGTCCATTAAGAAGGGCCGAATTCTTTTTAATTCTTAAAAGTGCATTGTTGCGTTCGGCTTCGCTTTGGGTCTCTAGGGCAAGATCAGTAAATCCAGATATCACTCCGAGGGGAGTTCTGATCTCGTGACTCATTGTTGCTAAGAACTGAGTTTTTGCACGATTGGCTTTTGCAACAGCCTCTTCAGCTTTTTTGCGTTCACTCAGATCAATCGCAAATGCCATACCGACGGTTCGACCATCATCACTTTCACAATTCACAGCTCCAAACATTGTTGCTACTCTGGTTCCGTCGGGGCGAATAAATTCTTTTTCACATCGAAGAATTTGTGATGACGAAATAAGAGTGCCCATATCTTTTTTAACTGCTACGCGAACTTCGGGATCAACGGTGTCAAAAAGGCAGAGTCCATTTTCAAGATAACTTTGTCTCTCGATACCTATGAGGTTTAAGTAGGCATCGTTGACATCAGTCACGTAGCCATCGATATCAAAGAAAACAACACCGATCACGTCAGAGTCCACAAACTTTCTAAATTTTGCCTCACTGATTCTGAGATCTTCAAGCGCCATTTTATAATCTTGAATGTCTGTGGACGTACCAATCCATTGGACGATATCACCATTGGAATTTCTAAGGGGGGTTGCGCCGACCAGCTGCCATCTGTATTCACCACTCTTTACCCTTAAGCGGTATTCCATAGAATAGGGTTCGCCCGTTTTAAGAGCATTGATCCAAGCGATCTTAGTTCCTTCCACGTCATCGGGGTGAATGATGTTTGTCCATCCCCAGCCCATGGTATCTTCAGTGGCCACACCAGTGAGTTCAGACCACCTTGAGTTTGAATAAACAAATCCGCCGTCGGCGGTTGTAATCCATACGAGTTGTGGAATGTTCTCTGACAGAAGGCGCATTTGCTCTTCACTATGCTTAAGGGATTCAGTCAGAGAATGCCGTTTCTCGATCTCTCGTTTGAAGAAGTGATAAGCAACAAGCACCACAACCACATCTAGAATCGTGATCAGGTAGAGTGACCAAACTAAGAATCGAAATTGTTGTTGGGCAATGTTTTTGCGATGGTCAAGGTTGTACCTTTCATTACGAACAAGGTTTGATGCCACCACTCGAATCTCATCCATCTCTGCCTTTCCTAAGTCTTCAAGAGTTTGAGTGGGAGTGTCGGCATCGGCTTCCGCAGGAGTGAAGTTTGTGATCTTTTGATCAAGGCCACTTACTTTTTCACGAATCATCGTGACCAGATAATTTAAATCTGGTTGCAGATAAGGTCTGCTTTCTTCAAGGACTTTTAGTTTTTCTAAACCGATGGTGAGTTCGTCTTTTGCGCGTTGGTAAGATTCAAGGTATTCAATTTGCGCAGTTAAGAGAAACCCCCGCTGATTGGTTTCAACATCCTTTGTAAGTGAAACCAGATGCTCGATATGCTGGATAAGATCGTATGTTTGACGAACGGCAAGTTCGTTTTCTTCAAGAGAGTTTATATTGTTGTGAAAAATAGGAATATTTACCATGAGGATGATGGTAACGAGAAAAAACACAAACTTAATTTTGCTTAAGAATGTGTCAGACATATTGAGATTAAAATTTTTCAAGACCTTCCTCTTTATCGCGCTTGGTAAAAACTATCTGGAGACAATTTAGTTGTGTGCGTAAATTAAACACTATTAGTTGATACCGCAACGTTTATAATACAATCGCAGGTCACGAAAATACGATGTAACTACTTGAATTCTTTGCGAAAACTTGGGCCGCGATCACCCTGAAATGTGTAGATTGTGTCGTTTATTTAACAATCAGAGACGGCGGTTTCAGAAATTTTTTTCATAATTGGAAGTGTGTTCGACAGTTTTACTAATTATTACGAGACAATGGATTCACCTGAATCCCTTCAGCAAGCTCAATAACAGTACCCGCTGAATCACGTCTGCAGTCAGCGCAAACTCCGAACAACTCTAGAATATGGTGAGTCATCTCGTAGCCTAACTTCTTTGCCATTTGCAATTGAAGTTCTTCAATCTCATCACTTTCAAACTCATCAATCTTACCACAAGTGGTGCATGTGATGTGATCATGGTGCTCTTTGTTTGCCCACTCGTAACGCGCGGGAAGTCCTTGCATCCGTACTTCAGAGAGCACTTGATGATCTGTTAATGTTCTAAGAAAACGATAGACGGTAGCAAAGCCAACCTCAGAGTTTCTTAGTTTTACATTTTCAAAAAGCTCTTGCGCAGTGATGTGATCGTTTCCTGTTAAAATCTCTTCGAGGATTAGCATGCGCTGGTCGGTGACCTTAACACCGATACTTCGAATTATCTTTTTTAGATGTTGTGGGTCTGTGGGAGCGTCTTTTTTCTGGAAATGTAATTTAGTTGGCATAGTTGAGAATGATTATCAGTATGAATCCATTAAGGCAATAAAAATCTCGTAGGTACCGCGTATATTACCAAATTTTTATAGTAACTTTCGATTTTAATTATTTGAAAATACTAAGGAATTGCTGATACGATAAAAAATAAATAGAGGAAATTTTATTATGCGTAAAAAGAGTAGCGCCAAAGAGCCTGCAAAAACAAAAAAAAATCCAGTGGTGGATCGCCACGAGTCTGATCGACATAAACAGCTGGTCTTTCAAAAAGTTGCCATCTTTGTTGATGCTGAAAATATCGAAATGAGCGGTTTGAAATATCATGAGGGACGATCTGATTATAAAAAAATACTTTCAAAAGTTGGAGACCGTGAAATCACGAGAATCCTTTATTACAAACCCATCTATAAAGAAATCTCTGAAAGTTTTGTGTCCTTCTGGTCATCTCTGGGTGGAGAGATAAGACGTCCTCAGAAAAACGCGGATAGCTTTTTAATTATCGACGCTGTCACGTTAGCCGAAAAAGTTGACGTTGCGATTATTCTTGGGGGCGATAAAGATTTTCTCCCGCTAATGTGGTACTTAAGATCTCGTGGTTGCCGTGTAGAGATTTGGTCTTGGCCAGAGAGCACTTCTCCTGAAGTGAAAGAAGCCTGTGACTTTTACTTTCCATTAACAAGTGATTACGTCATAAAGAGCAAAGGCGATTAGCCTCTGCTCTTTAGACACTGAGTGTTTTTAGAACCAATACTTCAATTGGCCATTGATTAAAAACGAATCTGCCGCGTTAAATACGGTGAGGTAGTTTGCAGCTGCTCCAAGCGAGAAGGAATTGCTTCGAGAGACATTGTTTCGAGTCAGCGGAACGTCTACTCCTGCAAGAAACTTAATGCCCATGTTGGTTTCGCTCTCAGCGGAAACGTCAAAAACAGAACCCACTGCCGCGCCAACAAAGCTGTGTTTAATGATCGGGAATGGTCCTCCAAAATTGTAAGTTCCCTTTGCCATAAGTTGAGTTCTTCTAAAGTCACCATCAGTGCCAGTGTCAAAAGTTGAGAGCTCAACTGCAGCAGCTAATGGGACATATGGTTGGAAACCCACTTCAATTCCATAATTTACTGTGCCGTCAAAAGATGTGTTTGGTTCTGCATAGCCAAGTTGCAGGCCAATGTGCGGACGCATTTGATCTGCGCTAGCTCTTTGGAGCTTTGGGAAAGTTGCTGATACGGAAGAGTCAGGGGCACTCCAGCCCGTGTGAGAAAATAAGAGTGCCGTGGAGATAGCAAACGTTGTTATGAATAATTTCATATTGGACTCCTAGGGGTTGGTTTATATTACGATCTAACTCTGCAAGGATAAGGCCTAGAGAAACCACGTCAGTGCGGTAAAGAGCGGCTAGAACGGGGGTAATATGCCAAGGAAACTGGAATATTTCCGCGTCCGGAGAGACTCGGCTACTACGGTCGGTCGCTTCACGCTCCCTCCCTGCGTAGCCTCCCCGCGGTCGCTCGAAAAGGCATCGTGCCTTTTCGCCCTGCACTCAATGCTTGCGCATTGACCGCAGGTCGCTCCCTTGCTTCGAGTCTATCTCGTTTTTTACTAAGTCTGATTTTAGTGCGAAGGACGGTTTTTGAAATTTGGCGCGTCCGGAGAGACTCGGCTACTACGGTCGGTCGCTTCACGCTCCCTCCCTGCG
>CAYXYF010000001.1:103759-219564 GCA_964469265.1 uncultured Bdellovibrionales bacterium | reverse complement strand
GACATACTCAAAACCATAATCATTACTCACACAGGTTGTGTGGCTTGCATCGCCCAGTGCTAGGGCGCCCAAAGGCCTTCGGTCTTTGCGGTACCTTCCTGTAAACTCTTCTGCAAAATGCATGGCGTCGCAATGAGAGCCTCCATTACCGCAAGTAAAGAGATTTCCACCGTTTTTAAAGGAATCAATCAAGATTTTAGAAAAATCCTCGCAAGCCCCCATAAGGCTTGGATCGTTCAAAAACTTTTGAAGAGTCTCGTGAGCTTCAAGCAGAGATTTTTTCCATGTTTCGGTGATCATATTGGGGTTCTCCTGATGGATAATCTATGAATAACTTGATTTTTTTGCAAGTTATCTATAACTCTAACACTTCTATTTTTGTGTGCGGTCGTAGCTCAGCTGGATAGAGTACCAGACTACGAATCTGGTGGTCGCAGGTTCGACTCCTGCCGACCGCGCCATCATAAACAAAGCCAATCCCACAGGGGTTGGCTTTTTTTATTTTAGGCTTCGGACGGCATGAGTGGAACAAAAGCTGGTTCGACAAAAATAGCAGGAAGCTATTTTTGGACTGCCGATAGGCAGGCCCCGTAGCAAAGCGAAGGGGTGAAGGGCAGGAGCCCAAAACACTCCTGCCGAGCACAGGGGTTGGCTTTTTTTATTTTAGGCCTCGAACGGCATGAGCACGACGGCCTTTTTGGACTGCCGATAGGCAGGAGCCCGAAACACTCCCAGCATTCCCGACTAACGTCGAGTAAACACCGCCGTTTTATCTGACGATAAAGAGTTATGAAATCTTGTATACTCGCTTTAATTCTCGCTCTGCTTACGACTGTGGCACAAGCAGAAGATATTAATCCGCCAAAGAGACTAAAAGAAGCCCTAAAACTTGGGATGATTTCTTCGGTGATAAACACTGTCACGTTTAAGAATGCTGATGTTGTTTTAAAGGATAAAATCTGCGCTCTAAATGATAAAGAACGCACTCGCTATTCTCCTCCAGCGGTCAATCAAGATCTTTTTGAAGAGATCCAATACTTTGTTAAAGTACAGGAACGCTACGTCAGGCCTTTAATGGCAGATCAAACTGCGTCTGCAGGTGAAGTTTGCAGAGAGCGCTGCCAGCGCGGAAAAGAATTACAAAATTGTCTCTTAGATATGTCCGAGCGACGCAAGGCTCTCATTGAACTCACTGGGCTTAATGGCTTTTCTTGTTTCAAAAGATATGAAGACGGCTATACGTATTTAAATGCCGATCTTACCGAGCAATCTCTTGAGCCTGCCGAAAAGAGTTTTAGCAAAAAATTGGATTCACTTGATCGAGCAAAAAGATTTGAATGCGGAGTTAAGATTTCTGAGACTGAGAAACGAAGATGCTTAAGAGAAATAACTAAAAAAGAGAACTCTCTTATTGCACACTGCCCACAGGATGCTGCGATGGCAGCAAGGTCAAGCTCCACCCGCTTAGGCACAGGCGGGGCTTCTAATTCTACAAGTTCGGGTTCAAAATAAAGTTCCCGAATCCATTGTAGCTATCCTAAGTCAAATAAGATAAACTCACTCTCCTCTAAAGACTTGATCCTTAGAGCTTCTTTACTTTCAACAGCAACTCCATCTCCCGCAAAAACTTCTTCATTATTGATCGCAAGGCTTCCTTTGATGGTTTGTATCCAAACACCACGGCCTTCTCTGACATCAAATTCAATAGCTTCATCTTTTTTAAGCTTTGAAACATAGATATCGGCATCTTGATTTATAGTCAGAGAGTCGTCTCGTCCGTCTTCGGAAACGACTAAAACCAGTTTTTTGTTGTTTAGATCGCCTTCAAAAGATTTTTGAGCGTAACTTGGCATCCCGCCTCGGGCCTTTGGCTTAATCCAAATTTGCACAAGGTGCGTAACTTCGTCGTG
The DNA here is from genome assembly GCA_964469265.1 of uncultured Bdellovibrionales bacterium. Classification (GTDB taxonomy): domain Bacteria; phylum Bdellovibrionota; class Bdellovibrionia; order Bdellovibrionales; family JAEYZS01; genus JAEYZS01. Next base: position 217,654 of record CAYXYF010000001.1, on the reverse strand, counting down.
AACTGCATTTTGTTCAGAATGCACGACTCCCGTTCCTGCGCTCATTCGTTGTACTTCTCCAGGAACAATGGTTGCTTTGTTTCCCATAGAGTCTTCGTGGGTTAGAGCTCCTTTAATGATATAGGTGATGATTTCCATATCTCTGTGAGGATGAGCACTGAACCCAGTGCCTCCAGCAATTTGGTCTTCATTAATCACACGAAGCGTACGAAAACCCATTCTTTCTTGATTATAATAGTCAGCAAAAGAAAAGGTATGTTGCGTTTTTAGCCAACCGTGATCGGCCCCGCCTCTATCTTTTGATCTTAAAATAAACATACCCTTCTCCTTTTTTGTTTGAGCGGTTAGGCCACTTTCGTAAACTGGACTTCTAAGGTAATATTAACATCATCACCGACTAACACACCACCCGCCTCAAGAGCAGTATTCCAAGTGAGTCCGAAGTCTTTTCGTTTTATCTTTGTCGTTCCAGAGGCAGCAACTTTGATATTGCCCCATGGGTCCTTCACTTCTTGACTGGGTCCATCCACATCAAGGGTAACTTCTTTGGTCACACCGTGAATAGTTAAATCGCCTAAAACTTTTAACTCATCTCCGGTGCCTTTTTGGATTTTTGTTGATTTAAACATGATCGTTGGAAATTTTTCGATATCAAAAAAGTCTGCACTCTTAAGATGGTTATCCCGATCAACTACACCCGTGTTAATACTGTTTGTCTGGATGATCGTTTCCACTGAAGACTTTGATAGGTCTTGTGGATCGTACTCTAGCGTTCCTGACAGGGCTTCAAAGGCGCCGTGGACCTTGGCAATCATCATATGTTTTATGCTAAAACTTGCTTTAGAGTGAGTAGGATCAAGTTCGTATTTGGCTTTCATTATGACCTTCCTTTTTATGGGTTATTTAACTTACATATATCTTATCGAAAGTTCTCATTGTTTATTAGATAGAAATATCTAGATATACTATTCAGTATTCTGTATAATCAAAGGATGTTGGATTTAAATGAAGTTGCCGTGTTTTTAAAAGTGGTTGAAATGGGAAGTTTCTCTAAAGCCGCGCAAAACCTTGGAATGCCAAATTCCACCGTGAGTGCGAAGGTGTCTCAACTTGAAGCTGCCTTGAGAACTACGTTGATTCGGAGAACCACCCGGAAGTTATTTATTACAGAGGAGGGGCAGCTCTTTTATGATAAATGCAAACGAGGCGTTAGCGAAATTCAGCTCGCACAAGAAGCAATCACTCAATCGCAGAGTGAACCCCAAGGCGTCTTAAAGCTGACTGCCCCTGTTGATTTTGGTAGTGCTATCCTCCCTAAGCTCATTTACGAGTACAAAACCAAATATCCTAAGGTTAGTTTCGATATTTTTTTAAATGATCGAATGGTAGATGTTGTTGGAGAAGGTTTTGATTTAGCAATTCGGGTTGGTCAACTCAAAGATTCAGGGCTTATTTCAAAAAAAGTTGGTGAAATTTATTTTGCACCCTTTGCAAGCCCAGGCTACTTAAAAAAATTTAAACCTCCGAAATCACCCGCTGACCTCAAACATCATCGATGCATTCAGTTTGCGGCATTAGGAAATACATGGAAGTTAATAGGTCCCAAAACAATCACTGTTGATTTAAAAAATGAAATTATCGTCAACGAGTTAAACACGATCAAGGAGCTTACAGCGTCTGGCATGGGCATCGCTCTTTTGCCCACTTTTTTATGCGCAGATGATATTAAAAAGAAACGCTTAATTCGTGTCTTGCCCGAATGGAGAACAAATCTTCAGCCCATTAGTATCGTCTATGGAGGCGATAGATATGTCTCCCCGAAGGTTCGAAGCTTCATCACCATTGGAGCCGATCTTCTTAAAGGAATCCTCAGAGACTTTAAAATATAATTCTTTTTAAGGTTTAATTGGGTTCGCTTGCGACGACATCCATATATTCTGGGCTTTCGTAGCTCGTGATATATTTATTTAAAAACTCTTCTCTAAATTGCGGATCTAAATCCATGAAAAAGAGTTGCTCTACAACATAATTAAGTTCTTTTTGCGTGAGGGGATGTGACTTCCGCTTCGGGAGCCATCCCCAGTTCCAAACATATTTAAATTTAACGGGTGAAAGACCACCCAACCGAACGCCGTTATACATTAGATTTGCCCAAAAACTTCCAGCAACTCCTCTTACACATTCTCTCAACTGGATATCAGAAAATTTTTTATCGTCTTTACTGCCGCCAAACCAATAACGTAAATCATGCTCAAAACAGCAGTGTGCCCAGAGATCAGGCTTACCAATAGGTCCTTCAACAAACAGTGTGCAGCCATCGGTTTCAAACTCTTGCAGAAAAGCATGGCTTTCTTCGGAACGCGCCAAATCTGCATATGAAAAGTAACCTGTAAAAAAAACCGCTAATATAACGACAACTTTCAAGTTCAGCTCCCCCACCCCAAATTGTAGGCACAAAATGGCGTGACTGAAAAGTCTAAAAAACATATAAGACAGCTATGAACATATTTTTCCGTGTTTTTATAATGATTGTGGCGATGGGGAGCATCGTTTGGGTTATGTATAAACTCAACACCGAAGGCCTTGATCCTGCCTTATTTCACTTAGACTCAAACCAAACATCGTCTTTTAATCCCGATGACGTGACTTACTTTGAATGGAAGAGCACAAATAAACTTTATTCCTACGATAAAGACCCAAGCGGCCGATGGCTGCCAGAAAAAAATGAAAAAGCACTTAAGGATCTGGTTCTGTTTTTGTCACAAATTCAGCTGGATGAAGTTGAACAAAAGGGCGCCTCTTCTTTAGAAGTTTCTTTAGATATCGACGGGGTCAGGTGGCAAGGCGCATGGGACGGACTCTCTTTTGTTTGGAAAACAGGTCCCCATGCAGGCCAAGGCGAGATCTTAAATGAAAACAAAAATATCGTGTTTTTTAAAGGTGCGCATATCTTTGATTTCGTAAGTCTGGATTTCTGTAAAAATAGAATCACAACAATGACTGTTCAAGCTCACGGAAAAGACTATCGCATCGAACAGATCAATCGAGGCTGGAGAGTCACCCAACCTGAACCCCACGAGCTTGATCCTGTTTTTATTGAGAAGTGGCTCATAGGCTTATGTAAAGCCAAAGTTAAGACGATTTTGGATTTAAGTTACGCACAGAGCAATGCAAAGCAAGGCGCTGCAGATTTCACCTTCGTTGATGGCGGCAAAATAAGCCTTTTTCATGTCGAAAAGGACTTTTTCATTAAAGGCAACATGGGTCTGATCATTGAAGGCCTCGGCACCCTCCTAGAGGACCTCAAAAAACACCTCCCAGCGACGACCAATCCTTGACAAAAAGACGCAAAATCTATTGAATGGGCTCTTCATCTACTATCTGTTCAGGCGTAGCTCAGTGGTAGAGCAATCGGCTGTTAACCGATTGGTCGCAGGTTCGAGTCCTGCCGCCTGAGCCATTTAAAAAAAGCAATTGGGTTCACCCAGTTGCTTTTTTTATTTGTGCTCCGTCGGCTGTGACAAATAAAAATGTAATGGCGACGTACCTGGGCAGCCCTTCGCAAATGTCTCATTACGCTACAAAAAACTGTACACGCGCTTTACACGTCGTTTTTTGAGTGTAGTCAAAAGTTTCGACAATGTGTTTTCCATAAACGCTCAAAAAGAGTCTAGCGCCCTTTCATGTGGTCTTTGCTTTGCAAATAAAGAGACTTGTGTCAGAAATTTAAGGGGGGAACATGGGTTTGGGGACAAAGCTTCTTTGGGGTGTATCATTATCTTTATTTTTAGCAGCAGGTGTTAACCTTTATGTGAATAGCCCTGAGCATTCAGGCACAGCATCGCTTTCCTTACGTGTAGAAGATCAGAACATTCAAAAGGTTTCACAAGTTGATAAGTCTTCACCTAAAGCAGTTCCGCCTTATTCTTTCCTAGAAACTAATGACAACCTTCTGGATGATCGCAGAAATCTTGCATCGGAAAAAGCCCCTGAAGACGTTGAAGTTAAACATGTAAAGCTAAATGCTGTAATAGATAAAAACCCAAAACATCTGGAAGCGACCTCGCACTTAAATCTCACTCTTGATGGTAAGAAGTTTACTGTCAGTCGCGAGTCGTTTACGAAAAAACGTGGATCAAACGCCATCACTTGGGTGGGCGCTATAAACAACGATAAAAATACAGTGGCAATTATTTCTGTCGTAAACGGTATTATGGCAGCTAGCTTTCAAACTCCAGACGGTTTTTATACTATTGAATATAATGATAGGACCAATCATTATCAGCAAACTAAAATAAATAAAATTGAAATGGGTGATGATATGCTCACTTTCGCTGAGGGCGAAGAATTCGCCGCTGGCGCCACAGCTAACAGTGATGATATCGAGTATGCAGCAAACGATACTGGACTTGCTGTAGCTAGCAACGCAGATGTTCATATCATCGATATTTTGGTTGCGTATTCCAGAGAGACCTTTTCTACAGCCTCGGGCGAAAGTGCTCTCATTGCAAAAATCCATAACGGAATTGAACTTGCAAACCAAACTTTCCAACGAAGTAAAGTAGATGCAAAATTAAACCTAGTTCATACTATGCGTACAAACTATACGGGGTCTGGAAACTTAGAAACTGACCTCAAGCGTCTGGCAATAAAAGATGGATACGCTGATGACGTATGGCATGCAAGAAATGACTACGGCGCTGATCTTTATAGCCTCGTAGTTGCAAATAGAACGACTAACTACATTGGATTTGCATACTTTCCAGTAGGACCCGTTAAAGGGGCTTCTGTTATTCACACCAACTACATCACAACCCCTGCCTTTCCCCATGAGATCGGTCACAACTTTGGCTTGGGCCACCAAGTGGGCGGCGGTGGATCCACTCCGCTCTTTCCGTATGGTCGACCTTATCAGTTTGGCACTCAGAAATGGACAACCGTGATGTGGACTCCTATGCAGGGTGATAAACATCTTTTTAATTACTCAAACCCGACTGTAAGTCACGACGGACGACCAACTGGCATCGTGAACAAATATGACGAAGCCCGGGCCGCAAACCTCAGAGCCAAGACATTATCCAACTTCAAAAAATCGGTGGTGCCAGTTCAAGAGCCGATTATTTCGTCAGTTTCAAATAATGTAAATGCGATGGTCGGAGAAAATATCCAACTTAACGTTGTCGCGACAGGAGAGAATCTTTCTTACCAATGGAAGAAGAACAATGCAAATCTTTCAGATAATGCCACCATATCAGGATCAAAGAGTGCTACTCTTTCGATTCACAACTCTACACAATCTGATAGTGGCGATTACCAAGTGCTTGTCACAAACCAATATGGATCAGCTCTTAGTGCAAAAATTGTAGTCTCAGTTAATTCTCTTCAGGGTCCTACTGCAAATGCAGGCGCAGACTTTTCTGTCTCGCTAGGATCTACTGCAACATTAAATGGAACCGCTAGTACCGATCCACAGGGATATAATCTATCTTATAGCTGGACGAAGCTCTCTGGTCCGAGTGTGAGTTTAATGAATGCAAACACGGCGACGCCAAGCTTTCATGCAAATACCGCAGGCGACTACGTCTTTAGACTTACTGTAAGTAACGGCTCACATTCTGCACAAGATACTGTCACCGTGAGTGTCGAAGAGGCAGCGACAACGACAGCATTATTAAAAACCAGACACGTTCGTACGAGTAAAAGTTCAACCACATACGAACTCAAAGTTGAGATGGATTCCGCTCTTAAAAAAGAAGTAAAAAGAGTTTATTACTCCTTCTACGTTAACGGGATCCTTAACCACACCCAGACCTCTGTTACGAAAGGTACAAACTTTAGAATTAATAAACTTATAAGAAACGCATTTGAAGTTCGGGCTAGGGTTGAATTTAAAGACGGCTCTACTATAAACACTCAAGCTGGCGAGATCATACCCTTACATTAGTTTCGCCATTCAAAAAAGTAGCCCCTCGCTTTCGGGCTACTTTTTTATCGCCGATGGCCTGTTCTCATGCGGTCTTACTTTCGGCAGTCCTTTTCTTGCCACTTTGAATAATCATGGGACTGTTTTAATTTTTCCCCTATGTGAGTTTGGAGCTTATAGCCAAGTTTCTTTTCAAGCTGAGTCACGCTTATTGCCCGACTTTTGATATCCGCATCTTGATCCGTATTTTGATCAAAGATAAAACCAATCGATTTTTTAGGCGGAGTCTCATCAATAACAACTTTGAAAAACTTTTTAGGAATTGAGATTTTGTTTTTTATCTTTGGCAATTTCTCCTCAAGAAGCGGTCCTGTAATGACAGTGATCCTCTCTTCAAAACATGCCCACCTTCTTACTTTCTCTTCAAGCCACTTCCATGATTTATTATTAAAAGATTGCAGCTGAGGGGTGATGTTTGTCATATAGAAAGTCATGTCATTTACGGACTGGTCCCAGACAAAGTCCTCTGAAGGAGCCATGTGCCCGCGGCTATACCCAGAGTTGTTATAATTACCAGTTACGACGGCCTCCATCCCTCTTTCTACCAAAATGGGATCACGGATAAATCGATTCTTCCTCTTTGCTCTTTTGATTTTTAATTTTTCTGCAACTAAGGAGTATTTTACCCAGTTTGCGACCTTATGTTCTTCGTTGTAAGAAATCACAAAATGTTTATGGTCCAAAAGAATTTCATCTTTCGGCTTTTCAAGGAGAACGTCTTTTTTAGCGGTTTGACAAGAGGTTAAGAAAAAAACAAACACCGAAAAATAAATCAGCTTCATAATCCGATTTTAGAACATCCATCCGAGCTTCGTGAATCGAATTCGACTATTAACAAAACTATTGGACTTTAAGCATGGCCCCTAAATTGCTTGTTGATCTAACAAAACATAAACCACAAGGGGGATTTTTTGAAGGTTACAATATTTATTCTACTTTTTACTTTAAACGCAAGAGCAGGCGTTTGCGTATTTGATGACTCAGAGATAGGACGGCTTAACGAAGAAAAATTTGAGCTCGACTATCATATAAAGTTGCCCATTCCAAAAAATATAGTAGACGTTTTAAACCGATTCTTCGGAAACTTTTCTGCTGAGGATTGTAGAAATGCCTTTACAGTGACGAAAATTAAAGACCTCGCAACTGGTGACGCCTTCCTCGCCTACTACACAAACCAAGATATCTGCGATGGTGGAAATTCTTTTGGTGTGATTGTAAAAGAAAAGGGCGGTAAAATTGAACGCCCCTATGCTCTTATCGAAGACTCATATATAGATTGCTATGTTTTATAACCTAAAAAGATGAACCCTCTTCTTTTAAGAATTCAATTTCTTCAGGTGTGGACTCGCGTCCTAAGATTTTATTTCGGTGGGGGAAGCGCCCAAAGCGCTTGATTATATTTAGATGCTGAATGGCGTAATCAAGAAAGTCTGCGAAGCTAGGGTTTTCTTCAAAGAGCTCAGTATAAAACTTAACAGAGTCTTTTTGATCTTCTAGGTCTTCGCTATGTTCAAAAGGGAGATACATAAAAACTCTCTGAAGCGGGGTGAGCTTTTTGTCGTAACCTTTTTGGATCGATTCTTTTGCGATACAAAGTGCAATCTTGTCTGTTTCAAAAGCTTTTTGAGTTCCTCGGTACATATTCCTCGAAAATTGATCAAGTACAATAATGATTGCTAAGGCTTCTTGCGGGCTTGATGTCACCTCAGTGCGAGGAAGATCTTTTAAGCTATGATGTAACGATTCAAATTCCGACTGAATTTTTTTATCAAAATCAGGATTTTTTATAAACCAATTATCGGGATGCTCCTCAAACCAAAAATCTAAAACCCTTTGATAATCCATAAATCCTCACTTCTTGTTTTGATTTATTAACTAAAAAGATCTTTTGTAAACAACATTATGGTGTTAAATTGTTATCAATTAGCACATTGAGGGATATATGAATCAAATCAGAGCAAGCCATATCTTAGTTGATCACGAATATGAAGCAACTGATCTCCTTTCAAAAATAAAAGAAGGAAAAACATTTGAAGAACTAGCAGAAAAATTTTCGAAATGTCCTTCTGGTGAACAAGGTGGAGATTTAGGTTTTTTTAGAAAAGGAATGATGGTTCCTGAATTTGAAACCGCAGCCTTCGGTCTCGGCACTGGTGAAACCTCTGGGCCCGTTAAGACCCAATTTGGCTACCATATTATAAAGCGCACCGAATAACCTTTAGGATTCTGAGTTTTTTTCAAGCGCTTCGTTTTTGCGGCTTCTATAAATTGAAAGAAGAATCGCTATAACAAGCCCACTGACAATAACCAAAAGCGATACAATTGTTGGAATTTTATAGAAATCTGCGATAAGCATTTTTATTCCCACAAATGCCAAAATAAAACTTAAAGCAGGCTTTAAGTAATGAAACTTATCCATTAATCCTGAGATGCAGAAGAAGAGCGCTCTTAAACCTAAAATTGCAAAAACGTTTGAGGTAAAGACAATAAAAGGATCCTGCGTTACTGCAAATATTGCAGGAATAGAGTCGAAAGCAAAAACGACATCGGTTGTCTCTACCAACAAGAGAACAACAAAAAGGGGCGTTGCAAAATATTTCCCGTTCTCTTTAACGAAAAACTTCTCTCCATGATAGCTTTTTGAAATCGGTATTATCTTTTTTAGAACACGAACCACAATATTTTCGTGGGGGTTCGGCTCTTCATCTTTTTGTAAAAACATTTTGACCGCAGTAAAGAGAAGGAATGCACCAAAGACATACATGACCCAATGGAACTGATTAAGAAGGGCTGCGCCGATATAAATAAATAGAGCTCTTAAGACAAGTGCACCAAAGATACCCCAGAAGAGAACACGATTTTGGTGTTCAAGAGGAACGCCGAATGCACTAAACAACATCAAAAAGACAAACAGATTATCGACACTTAAAGAGAGCTCAATAATATAACCTGTTAAAAACTCCATCCCGTGGGCAGGGCCTTCGTGGTACCACAAAACTGCATTGAAAATCAGAGCGGTACAGATTATGCCAATCGTTCGTAAGGTGGCATTTCTCATTGTCAGAGCTTCTTGCTTTCGCTGAAAAAGACCAAGATCAACGACCATGATGGCTACAACGATGATTCCAAATCCGATCCACATTAGCTGATGGTCCACGGGGCACTCCTTTTTTATAGGGGATAAATTTATATGTTTTCCGCCCGCCTAGCCAATATAGAATGACCTTTTCGACTCGGCGCAAAATGCCTCGCAACCCTGTTAAACCGTTTGAATTTTTGAATTAGTTCCTTTAAACCTAATCTCGGAAGAATGGCAGAGTGGTTGAATGCACCGGTCTTGAAAACCGGCAGCCCTTCACGGGGCTCGTGAGTTCGAATCTCACTTCTTCCGCCAAATTAACAAAGGTCGCATTTCTGCGGCCTTTTTTAATTTTTACGGCTGGGCGGGGGCAGTTAGCATCTGCGAAACAAAAGGGAAGGCCGTACCTTGCCAATGGTCTTGGGACTGGGATAGAGTTTTTTACGAGGTCATTATGAAACATCTTTTACTTTCTTTTATTTTCTTATCATCTAGCTTTGCTTTTGCCTGCCCTGACTTAACAGGTCTCTATGATTGCGGACCCCGCGGTACGCTTGAGCTCACTCGGTATTCTGACGGTTACGAATTTAATGAAAAAGGCAAAATCACGTTTATGCGAAATGATAATAAAACTTATCACATCGATGAGACGACGACTTATTCTTCGTTTTGTGAAGAAAAATCATTTCATATCCGTTTAAACTTTATAAATGAAAATGTTGGTCCTGTAGCCATGGAGACTGCATTTTTTATCGATTCTGATAATAACTTGGCACAGTTAGGCGGAATCAGATACGACGTCGATGGTAAAGAGAAAATGTTTCCGTATGGAAATGTTTGTCCTCGAATCAAATAATAAAGATCTAATCAATCGAAAGCATCTTAACAAAACGCACAGGAGCGATCTCTTCACTATGGATTGTTCCTGATAAATCTTTTCGATATTTCATAAGTTTTTGAACAGACTGCGTACCCACTGGCGCAACCATAATTGCATTGAACTTCATTTGGTCAAACAAAGCCTCTGGCACTTCTTCTAAGGCCGCAGTTACAATTATTGCATCGTATTTGGCATGTTCTTTCCAGCCACGGTGGCCATCGCCTAGCTTTAAATATATATTCCTATAGCTAAAGCGTTTAAATTTCTCAAGGGCCTCGAAGTGAAGTGTCGGAATAATTTCTACCGAATATACCTCTTTTGCAACGTAAGATAAAATCGCAGTGTTGTAACCTGAGCCAGTTCCTATTTCTAAAACTTTACTCTCTTTTGTTAAGGCCAATGTTTGGATCATTAAGGCGACCACATAGGGCTGTGAAATGGTTTGATTAGATCCGATGGGAATGCTTCCATCTTTATAGGAGAGATGTTTATATTCCTCAGGAACAAATTTTTCTCTTGGAATGCGGCTCATCGCTTTTAAGACAGCAAAGTCTGAAATCCCGCGGACTTTAATTTGTTCTCTAATCATGTTTTCTCTTTGAAACTTATAACCGCTCAAAGAGATATAAAATTCTTCTTCCATCTTCTGGAATTTTAACACTGCTTAAAGAAGAAAGGCGCAGGGATATTATGATTTTTTCATGTATAAATTAACAAAGTAACCATTCACGACGACCAGAAGCGTACTTAATGCCAGTACCCACTTGAGTGGGGTGGTTAGCATAAGTAAAGTCTCAAGCCCTGAGTGACTCTGAGGATACTCGTTTAAAAGAAAGTATATTAAGGAAGTTTCGGTGAAATCCGCCACACTCAGTAGTATTGGAATTATTAAAAGAACCTTCGCCATTTCCTTAAAAAACGCTGTATACATTCCAATAAAAAATAACGTGTAAACAGATATAAAAACGAAGTCTATTAGATTAATCTGCCGGTACGTAAGGCGGCCTTCCTCGCCCAACGAGTGAAATAAAATCTGGATTTCACTTTTGAGATAGAAAAACTTTGCATCTAAAATATCTATATCACCTTTTAAAAACCAAATTGTCCCAAGACATGCCAAGCCGATCAGTCCTAGAAGAACAAGCGCTTGGGTTTTTGCAAGAGAGTCTATAAATTTCATCGGATCTCTTTGACTCCCATAAAAGGTTGTAAAACTGCTGGAATTTCAACAGAACCATCTTCTCTTTGGTAATTTTCAAGAATTGCAATTAGGGTTCGCCCAACTGCTAAGCCTGAGCCGTTAAGAGTATGCACAAACTGAGGTTTGTTATTTCCAGATTTAAACCGAATATTTGCTCTTCTTGCTTGAAAGTCCTCGCAGTTCGAACAAGAAGATATCTCACGATAAGTGTTTTGTCCTGGAAGCCAAACTTCGATATCGTAACATTTAGCAGCGGCAAAGCCCATGTCTCCAGTACATAAAAGAACAGTTCGGTGAGGGAGCTCCAATCTTTTTAAAACTTCCTCGGCATTCGATACCATCTTTTCATGCTCTTCATAGGAACGGTCAGGATGAGTGATCTTGACTAATTCCACTTTATTGAACTGATGCTGACGGATCAGTCCTTTGGTGTCTCTGCCGTAACTTCCAGCTTCAGATCTAAAACATGGAGTGTATGCAGTGAGATAAATCGGAAGTTTTGATTCATCTAAAATCTCATCGCGATAATAATTTGTAACGGGTACTTCTGCTGTAGGGATTAAATGGTAATCCGTGTTTTCAACATGAAAGACGTCTTCTACAAATTTTGGAAACTGACCTGTACCAAAAAAACTTGCACTGTTTGCCATAAACGGAGGGATCGTCTCTTGATACCCATGCTCTTTTGTTTGCACGTCGAGCATGTAATTAATTAGTGCTCTTTCAAGTCTTGCGCCCTCGCGGTTGAGAATAGCGAACCGAGCACCTGCAACTTTAGTTGCTCTTTCAAAATCCAAAATTCCAAGCTTTTCCCCTAATTCAAAGTGTTCCTTCGCTTTAAAGGAAAAGGGTTGAGGTTCACCCCAGCTGCGAACAACCTTGTTATCGGCTTCTGACTCCCCGACAGGAACATCTTTATGGGCTTTGTTCGGTAATATGCTGCAAAGTTCTGAGACACGCTTGTCTGATGCTTCAGCTTCTAAATATAATTTTTTAATCTCTTCGCTCATGCCTTTTAAAGATTCTAAAAGTTCATTTGCGTCTTTACCTTCTTTTTTAAGCTTTGCAATCTCTTGAGACTTTTTGTTTTGTTCCGCTTTTTGAGACTCTGCCTGCGAAATAAGTTTTTTGCGATGTCCGTTGAGTTCTAAGAGGTGGTCAACGTGTGAAGGGTCACCTTTTCGGTTTTTAAGAGATTCTTTATACTCGGTTAAATAATTTGAGTCTGATTTTTCAAGTAGCTTTATATCGATCATAACAAACTTTCTTAGGTTAACTTAACTGCAATATAGGCCCGCTTAAGCGCCAGGAGCAATTAAAATATACATTTTTAACAATAACCCAATGAGAACTAAAACAAAATCTAAGACAATTACGCCGACCCATCGCCAACCTTTGGTTATTTTAAGAAAGACAGCTGTCGTTAAAACAATGACAAACCAAAATAACAATTGGCCGTATCCTATGATCTCTTGGCCAATTAATGTCAAAGTTACACCCAAAAAAATTCCTGATAAAAATCGAACTACAAATAGACCGATATTTTGAGAATTCTTCTTTAGTGTGTATTGCATATTCTCAATGAATTCACCCATAGGTCATCCTCCTAAACTACTTATCCGCGCGCGAACTTCATTGCGGTCTTCGGCATTTGGCTTTAATTCTAAATATCTAGTATATGCAGCAAGCGCTTGATCAGAAAGTCCTAGTCTTTCAAATACCGCACCTTGCTCACGATAAATTTCTGCATTCCCACTTTCTTTAGAAGCTGCAACTCTTAGCATTCCCGCGGCTGCGTCTAATTGGCCTGCTAAGCGATGGGTTCTTGCAAGCTGAACATAGAGTGAAGAATCATCAGGACGAAGCTGCACGGCCCGACGCAGTTCTGCTGATGCTGGTGCAAAACGCTGCTGGGAGAAGTAAATATCGGCTAACAGTATATATGGGTCTGCAAGCTTGGGATTTACTTTCTTCTCTCGTTCAGCATATTCGATTGCCTGTTTGGTCATTCCGAGCTGAAACGCAGCTCGCCCTGCGTAGTAATACGCTTTTGGATAATTAGGATTAGTTTCAATAACTTTTTGAAAGCTACTTAATGCCTTTGCAAAGGTCGAAGGGTTTTTTAAATAAACTTGTCCGATTTCAAAAAGTGGCGCAGCTCCTGATGGATCAAGGCTTGAAGCTTTAAAATACGTCTTAAGCGCTTCATTAAGATCGCCCGATTGTGTATAAGCGCTTCCTAAAAGCATGTGTCCCTTCATAGAGCTTGGGTCACTTTGAGTTGCGTGTTTTAAAACACCAATTGCCTCGCCGTATCTTTGCTCTTTTAAAAGGAGCCCACCGAGACTTACCCTGTATTCGATATTATCAGGATATGTATTAATTAACTCTGCAAGATATTGCTCTCCAGCTTCCCCGCCACGGAGGCCGCGCAAAGTCTCTGCATATATTTCTTGTGCCCTTGCATTGTTTCCGTCAAGCGACACAGCCTTGGCTGCATATTGAAACGCTTTTTCAGGTTGATTTTGCATCATTAAAGCTTCTGCAAGAATTGTTAACGATGGAACATCGGCATCATAAAGCCTCAAAGCCTGCTCCGCATATTTTTCTGCCGTCGGAAGACTTCTTCTTCGCAGCTCAAGTTGTGCAAATGCACGGAGCATTTGGTATGTGAGTTTATTTTCAGAGCGTGCCTTCGAGAGAAAACTTGCTGCTGATTTAAAATCGTATTTTTGAGAATAGTAATCAGAAAGCTGCACATAAGACTCAACAAGTTTTGGGTCAGCCCTTAAAGCTTTCAATGTCCAGTTGATGGCTTCATTTGTTTGGTTGATATTCCATAAACTTTCACCTGCCTTGAGTGCAGCGGTGGCGTTTTTAGGATTCATTTCAAATGCAGTTTTATATTCAGCCTGTGCCGCAAGATAGTTTTTATTTCTGAAATAACTATCACCCAAAAGCATCAACTGCGTGTCTTCAGATCTTACGGAAGTTAAAGCTGCCTCACCGCCCAGAGTGATGATCACATTTCGCAAAGTCGTATTTCTTGGATCTAGCCCGTAAGCTTTTTTCGCATACTCGAGAGCCTTTTCGGGTTGTGACTGTATGTAGTGATTTACAAGCGCACCATAACCTTTAACCAAGATTCCGCTTGGCACTTTGCTATCGCTTAGTCCAACTAAGATACGATCTAATCCTTTTGGATTATTAAAGCGTGTTAACTCTAACACTCCAAGTTCAACTTGCGATTTGGAATGGTTTGGATTTGAATCTAATATATTTTTATATATCTTAGCTGCAGTATAGTAGTCTTCCATCTTGTCTCGAATTTGACCTTCAACGAAAAAAGCCTTTAACCACCCTGGCCAGAGGCTTTGTGTTTTTTGCACAAATCCAATGGCAGTGGAATAATCCTGTGAAGAAGCAAGTGTTTGAGCTTTTAATTCATAAAGCACTGCTGCAGTCGGAAACTCAGTCAAAAGAGGCTGAAGAACAGAATCAAGTGCTTCATTTTCTGATGTAATTGAGACTTGAATAGCCCTACAAGTTGCCGCGTGAACTCCGAGGGAGTTTTCTGACTGTGCCATCTGAACAAGTCGCGTGAGGTTTCTTAAGTCTTCAGAATCTTGGTACGCAAAGGGCCATAATTCTCTGTAAGTTAAACAAAGCAGAGAAATTGCATCTAAGTTCTTTGGGTTAGACTCTAGAAGGCTTACAAGAATTTGAAGCGCTTTATAGTATCCACTAAAATCGTCTTTTTGAAACTCTGCTAAGCTTTGCTTTAGCATTGATTGTGTTTCTTCAAGAGAACGGGGACTTGCCTTCTGAGTAGGGTAAAGGAGTCTTGTTTTCCCCTCTGGATTTGACGAATAGTTTTCTAAACTGCTTAAAACTAAAAACCCAAAGAAGGCCACCGCAAGAATCAGAACAACGTTTATCATTCGATTCTTTTTTCTCTGTGACCTAAAGATCACTTGCTCTTCTTTAAGATCAATGACTGGTGGTTTAAACTGCGGACCCGTTGGCGTGCGATGACCACCATTATCGAAGATGGGTTTAATGAACTGATCCTTTAAACGTGCAAACGGACTTTTTTGCTGACTTATGCCGCGTCTTTTTTTTCTTCGCTCTTTTTTAGTTGGGATATCTTTTTTAGAACCACTTGAGACTTTTGTTTTTTCATCGCTCGACGTACTTGTGTGGCTCGGCTTGCGCGGAGGAGGTGAGTTTTCGTCTTCAATAATAACTCGGCCTCGTTTTCTTGGGCGCTCTGTTAAGTTTGTGAGCGCAGTTTCAATTTCAACTTGTGTACGCTCGGCTTGGTCAGAGTTACCCGCTTCCTCAATGGCATCATAGAATTCAGGGTAATTTGTAATTTCAATCCAGCGGTCGGTGCCTTCTGGGCAAACAAGCTCATCTCCTTTCAGAAATCCTTTGGAAATAAGCTCCATAATCTTGGACGTTGTAAACGGTCCATAGAAATGACCTTTTCTATCTTGTAACTTCCATAAAGCCTCAGCCATTAACTAAATCTAGCTCCCATCTTACTTCCAGCAAGAATATGTAAATGCAAATGGAACACTGTCTGGCCACCTTGTTCCCCAGTGTTAATTACACTACGAAAACCGTCTTTTTTAAAGCCCTGTTCTTCTGCAATCTGGGTTGCCGCCTGAAACAGCTCGGTCATAACGTTGAGATTTTCCTCATTAAGATGAGCCAAGGAATCCACATGGAATTTGGGGATAATCAAATAGTGGTGCTTAGCCTGAGGTTCAATATCCTTAAACGCCAAGACCTTATCCGATTCATAAATCTTTGCTGCTGGAATTTCTTCTTTAATGATTTTGCAGAACAGACAATCTTCTTTTAAAGCCATAATACTGCCGCCTTTTGGTTGGTTCCATTTTGGTTTTGCACCCAGCTTGGAACTGATTTACCCTAAATATATGATTTTACTAGTAAAAAGCAGCCCTGCGGTCCCTGTTCTAACTGGAATAGTTTCAATCTGGTGGCTATAAGAGACATGCATCGCCCTCCTAGTCCATTCACAGGACGTTCTAGTGGCATCACTTTTGCTTAATCTTATTATAATTGCATTTATAGAGTACGACAAAAATATCCCACTGGGGAAATGAAATGATTAAAATATTGATTTCGGTTTATATCGTTGCAGTCTTACTTATCGCTGGGTTTGCGGTTTAAGATTTATTCTTTCGTTCGAATTGCATTAGCACCTAGCTTCTGTAATTTCTCTTCAAGTTTTTCGTATCCACGATCCAAATGATAGACTCTTAATACCTGAGTTTCACCTGAAGCAGCTAACCCTGCTAAAATCAAAGATGCAGATGCCCTTAGATCAGTCGCCATAACAGGAGCCCCCTTTAAGCAACCAGGCTTTCCTCTTACAATTGCTACCTGTGTACGCGTTGTAATGTCAGCATTCATACGAACTAATTCTTGAACGTGCATAAATCTATTTTCAAAAATATTTTCAGAAATAATGCTTGTTCCATTTGCAACTGTCATCAGTGCCATAAGCTGAGCCTGAAGGTCCGTCGCAAACCCTGGGTGCGGCGATGTTTGTACATCTACACCTTTCCACTCTTTACATCTTTTAACGGTTATTGAATCTGCTTCGAGTTCAAAATGAAATCCACTTTCACGCATCTTATCTAAAAGCGCATCTAAGTGTTGTGGGATACAGTTTGTGACTGTGACCTCTCCCCCTGTAATCGCACCTGCAATAAGGAGTGTTCCAGCCTCGATGCGATCTGGTATCACGCTATGTTCTGCAGCCTTTAATGATTCAACACCTTTGATTCGAAGAACACTTGTTCCAACACCTTCAATCTTTGCGCCCATCTTAATAAGATAATTTGCAAGATCATCAACCTCGGGTTCTTTTGCAGCATTTTCAATTATGGTTTCACCCTCAGCAAGAACCGCCGCCATTAAAGCATTTTCAGTTCCACCCACAGTGACACCATCAAAAACAATATTTGCACCAACTAATCGCTTTTTATTTTTTGTCGTGGCAATGACGTATCCATCTTGAATTTCAATTTCAGCCCCCATCGCCTTCATCGCATCAAGATGTTTATCAATAGGTCTTGTTCCGATAGCACATCCGCCCGGCAAGCTCACTACAGCTTCGCCATAGCGAGATAACAACGGACCTAAACAAAGAATCGATGCTCGCATTTTTCGGACGAGGTCATAGGGTGCTTTTTTAATTAAATCCTGGCGGCCCTCGACGACAAAGTTATTATTTTCCCAGCTCACCTTTGCACCAAGGTGCTCAAGTAAACTTTTGGTCGACTGAATATCTTGCAACTTTGGGACATTCTTAAAAACGTGTTTCCCGTCAGCAAGCAAGGTTGAAAATAACAACGGAAGTGCCGCATTTTTTGCGCCACTGGCGTAGATTTCTCCATTTAATTGTTTTTGTCCGACGATGACTATTTTATCCATTTTTCACCTTAATTTTGAATTGCTTCAATGTCCTTTTTAAAAACGACCAAAAAGCGATCTCTTCCAGAGTAATCAGTCGCAACTTCGCAGTCTGCAAAAAAATCGGTACTCAGTACAAGTTTTTCTGCGGCACGACCTTGGGTGGCGCCAATTTCAAAAACCCAGAGTCCCTTTGCAGTTAACATATTCCCAGCAACGGTAGACCATTTTCTGACCTTCTCAAGCCCATTGTCTTCACAGTATAGTGCCTCGGCTGGCTCAAATTTTTTAACATTGGGCTCAACGTCGACATCACCATAGCCAATGTAGGGCGGGTTTGAAATCACAATATCAAACTCTCCTTGAAAGCCCTTTTCTTTTAAAAAGTCAAAATCACGAGGCTCTAACAGATCAGCATTTTTTTGAATTAAAGAGTAGCGATCTTCAACATCAAGATTCTTTGCATTTCTTTTTGAAACCTCAATGGCTTTAGCAGAAATATCGACCGCTACGACATGAATATTAAATACTTCTTTTAAAAGCGATAAGCCCACGCACCCGCTCCCCGATCCAAGATCCAGGACCCAAAACTTCTTTGGTTTATTAGAAATCGTATCTGGATGGTTTTCTATCCAATGAAGAGCATATTCCACAATGTGCTCCGTCTCTGGACGCGGAATCAGAACACCTGCTTCTACAAAAAAGGTATAATTTAGGAAGTCTTTTTTATTTGTGATGTATGCAATAGGCTCCCCTTGAATGCGTCTTTCAATTTTTTGAAGACACTCTTGGAGTGTTTTTGGATCTAGAGTTTTTTTCGAATTCACATACAGGTCTGTTCTCTTGCATCCCAGTGTGTCTGCAATAATTAACTCGACATCAAGACGAGCCGAGGGACTTTTTTCTTTTAAAAAGTTTGTCGCTGATAAAATTAAATCTTGAATCTTGATTTTATTATCCTTGTGAGTTTTTCAGTGCTTCCGCTTGGTAAAATGCCGTGAGTGGCTCAATCATAATATCCATGTTCCCGCTCATCAAATCATCTATTTGGTAAACCGTAAGGTTAATTCTGTGATCTGTTACACGAGACTGAGGGAAGTTATATGTTCTAATCCTCTCTGACCTGTCACCCGTTCCGATTTGCGCAAGACGTTTATCAGAAGCATCTTTTATTGCCTTTTGTTCTTCAAGATTTCTGATTCTTGCGGCAAGAATTTTAATCGCCTTGGCTTTGTTTTTTATTTGAGATTTTTCATCTTGGCAGATGACTACTACACCAGTCGGAATATGTGTCACTCTCACCGCAGAGTCTGTTGTATTAACACTCTGACCGCCTGATCCTCCTGAGCGGAAAACATCGATTTTTAAATCATTTGGATTGATGTTAATTTCAACTTCTTCAACTTCAGGTAAAACTGCGACAGTAATTGTGGAGGTGTGTACTCTACCTTGGGTTTCAGTTTCTGGAACCCTTTGCACACGGTGAACTCCAGACTCATATTTGAGCTTGCTGTAGACTTTATCTCCAGAGATGCTTGCAATTACTTCTTTGAAACCGCCAACAGGTGATGCTGATGTTGAGAGCATCTCAACACTCCACCGATTGTTTTGCGCATAATGAACATAGGCACGAAACAACTCTTCACAGAAAAGGGATGCCTCATCACCACCAGCGCCTGCTCTAATTTCAATAATGATATTTTTATCGTCGTTAGGATCTTTAGGAAGTAAAAGAATTTTTAACTGAGCGGTAAGCTCTTCTTTTAGTTTCTCGAGTTCGGGCAGCTCTTCTTTTGCCATTGACCGCAGATCTTGGTCTTTTTCTTCGTCAAGAATCTGCTTATTATTTTGGATGTCTTGGTCACATTTTTTGTACGCACGGTAAACATCTACAATCTCTTTGAGTGTAGAGTATTCCTTCATGATCTTTGCGTATTTTTTATTATCAGTTATTACGTCTGGATTAAGAATTTGTTCGGCAACGCCTTCATATTTTTTTTCAACATCGTCGAGTCTTTTAAACATACGAAGGCCAATTAAATTTTAGGAATTTACTTAGTTTTGCGAGAAAAATTTGCGTAACGCTTTTGGAATTTCTCAACACGCCCCTCAACGTCGACTAGTTTTTGTTTACCAGTATAAAACGGATGGCAGTTGCTGCAAATATCAACACGTAACTCTTTTTTAGTCGATTTAGTTTGGTATGTTTCTCCACAAACACAAACGACAGTAGAATCAAAATATTCCGGATGGATGTTCGGCTTCATGACAATTTTCCTTTCACGTGAAGTGCAACTTTCTCTCATCATTTCGGTGTAAAATCAAGCGATTGGGCGAATTTTTCAAAACTGGACCCCCCACCCTCTTCGTACACAGACTTTTCCACATTCTTTTAGACGCTCAGCGGCGCGCTGCTGTTTTTGCGGCGCACCGAAAAAACCACTTAATTAACTAATTAATTCAAATACTTACTTGCCACCCATGTTGGCTAGGAACTCTGTATTAGATTTGGTTTCAGAGAGTTTCCCTAAAATGAACTCCATACTATCCACAACGTTCATCGGAGCCAGAACCTTACGAAGGATCCAAATTCGGTTTAAATCGGCCTTATCGATGAGGAGATCCTCTTTTCGAGTGCCTGATTTATTGATGTCCATGCAAGGGAAAATACGTTTTTCCATGAGTTTTCGGTCAAGGTGGATTTCAGCGTTACCTGTTCCTTTAAATTCCTCAAAAATAACTTCATCCATTCTTGAGCCCGTATCAATAAGAGCTGTTGCAATGATGGTTAAGCTACCGCCTTCTTCGATATTTCTTGCGGCACCAAAAAATCTTTTTGGCTTATGAAGAGCATTTGAATCTACACCACCAGATAAGATTTTTCCAGATGGAGGAACAACCGTGTTGTATGCTCTTGCAAGACGAGTGATGGAGTCTAAAAGAATCACCACATCATGCTTATGCTCAACAAGACGCTTTGCTTTTTCAATAACCATTTCTGCAACCTGTACGTGACGAGTTGGCGGCTCATCAAAAGTTGATGAAACAACTTCGCCCTTCACGCTTCGGAGCATATCAGTTACTTCCTCAGGTCTTTCATCAATTAACAATACAATTAGTTTTACCTCTGGATGATTGGTAGAAATCGCATTGGCTACCTCTTGCATTAGAACCGTTTTACCTGTTCTTGGAGGAGCAACAATCAATGCTCTTTGCCCTTTACCGAGCGGAGACATTAAGTCGATAACTCTTGTTGTGTAGTTGTTTGGTGTGAACTCGAGATTTAATCTTTTTTCAGGATAAAGCGGAGTTAAGTTATCAAATAAAATCTTTTCCTTCGCTTTTTCAGGAGCCTCGTGGTTAAGGGTTTCAATCTTAAGAAGCGCAAAATATCTCTCTCCGTCCTTCGGCGGTCGAACAGTTCCGCTAACGGTATCCCCTGTTCTTAAACCAATTCTTCTAATCTGTGACGGACTGACGTAAATGTCATCGGGACCTGGAAGGTAGTTATAATCTGGTGATCTTAAAAATCCGTAACCGTCTGGTAGGATTTCAAGAACTCCGTGACCATAAATGTCTCCAAATCTTGCTGCTCTTTTTAAGATTTCAAATATCATATCTTGTCGTCTCATACCCGCGGCATGAGCAACACCAAGTTTATTTGCAAGTTCTAAGAGTTGAGTGATGTTTTTAGTTTTTAGGTCTTTGGAGTTTAGCTCTTTTCTTTCTTCTTCGGTGAGCTGAACGGCTATATCTTCTTCTTCATCTCCGTTTATGCCATTATCTCCATTGCCGTTGTCAGCATCTTGGGCCTCGTATCTCTCGTTGTGTCTGTCGTTATGTCTGTCATTTCGATCGTTTCGGTCTCTACGGAAATTCTTTCTATCGTGGTTGCGGTTATTTCTTCTGCCGCCGTTTCCATTATTGCCCCCACTGTCGCGCTGAGAGTCTTCTTTGGTTTCTTTTGTTTCTCTTGCTTCTTTCGCTGGAGCTGCAGAGGATTCTTCTTGAGACTCAGGCTTTTTTGCACGAAATGATCTCTTCTTCTGCCCTTCCTCAGAGCTTTTCTTTTCTTCAGACATTAATACTATCTCCTTGTGGATGGAATCTTTTGATTAAAAAACAGGTTGAATTACCATTGATCGATCATAATGTGATGGATTTTAATGGGTTTGAAGTCCTTGGATTCTTCTATTTTCTTCAGTTTGAGAATTTTGTCAATGCTCAATTCAAATTTCTTTTTAAGTGGCCGTATCCCTTGGTTTTTTATCACTTTGAAACACATTTGTCTCACTATGAGAATACTTAAATTTCTCTAATAAATGCCGATATATCTACATAGGCCGAGGAGTAAATTTTATGATGGAGCCAACCAAGACCCCAGCGCGACGTATTCCGTTAGCTTTGGATATCAATTATAAGAAGTCTTACGCAAGACAAGACTCCAAAGGAGTGCTTTCCAATATTAGCTTAACAGGGGCATTTTTAAAAACGGATACAGCAAAACTACAAACACAAGAAAAGCTTTGTCTTTACTTTGAAGTCAGTGGAAGACGCAGAAAGATTCAAGCAACCATCGTTTGGAAAAACGAATCTGGAGCAGGAGTTAATTTCCTCCCATTCAACAATCGTGATGTTCAGCTTATTGATGACCTCATGTACTTTGTCGAATCCTCTCGAGAGAATCGCCGATCAATTCTTGAGACTATCTTTAAAAAAGCGATTTAAAAAAGCAAACTTTTAAAAAAAGTTTCTTTAGATAATAAAAAACCCAAGCACTCGGCTTGGGTTTTTTGTTTCGACTTTATTTTGTCTTAAATTAGATTTGCGTATGAGTATTCATGCTCATCTTACGCGCTCTACCCTTTCTGATAATACCAAGTAGTATTCCGACTCCGACCAACAGTAGGCCGCCTGCAGAGAGCATAAACGTTAAGTCTTTTTCTTCGCTTGATGCTACAGTTTTTTGAGCAGGTTGTGGTGGCGGCGGCGGTGGAGGCGGCTCAACTGCTGCCATTGTACCAGCTGTTGCCATGTCGTCTGGAAGTGCGAAATCGTCTTGCATCATGTCCATTGATGAATCCGCAACGGGCATGTCAGGTGTTGGCTCTGGCATCATTGGAGCTTCTTCAACTGGCTCAGGCATAGTTTGCGCCATGCTTGGTAAAGAAGGAGCCGCTACTGCACCCGCTGGCCAGTATCTTAACTGTAATCCACCTGCAATCTCAGCTTTTGATTCAACATCAAAGTTTGTTGCCCAAACTTCTTTCCATGAGTTCTCATCACCTAAGAGATTTTTGGAAACGGCTCTAATGTTATCTCCGTCTTGGGAAACGTATGTTTGAGCAGCGATTCCATTATCTTCATAATATGTCAGTAGACTGCTTGAGTCTTGAGGACGCTTCGGAGAATTGTAATATACTTTATCACCAACCTTAACAGCATTTGCTAAGTTTGGATTCACCTTCAGAATTTCACTTGAATTGTCCATTCCCCAAATTTTTTGAGAAATAGATGTTAAGTCATCACCTGGTCGTGCAAGATAAACAGCGTTTACAAGCACACCATTTTTAGTAAATGGGATTGTCGCGATCTTCTTTACAGGAACCCATCTTGGCGTGTCGCTAACGCTATCATAGCTGGTAGTCCCTGCAGTATCATAACCAGAATCACTGTAAGAAGTGTCGTCATAAGAAGTGTCTTCATATGAACTATCTGAATAAGAAGTGTCTGCGTACGAACTATCATCATATGTTGGCGCAGGTTCTGCTGGAGCGTCAGCAAAAGACGTTGTGTCTTCAAAAACACTTTCTTCCGCTGGAGCAGAGTCAAAGGATGTATCCACAAACTCTCCGCCGCTATCAAAAGCAGTATCAGTACCAGCTACAACTTCTTCATCTGCTGCAAAGTCATCTGTTGGAGCTAAATCGTCTACAAACTCTTCGCCGCCTGCAAATTCTTCACCTTCAAAGCTTCCTTCAGCAAAATCGTCAGCACTGTCTACGAAATCGCCCTCGGCGAACTCTTCGCCTTCTCCGTAGAACTCAGAGTTTTCCGCATCTGCCATTTCTAAATCAACATCTTCGGGACTCGACGATGAACATCCCACGTTTACCAGAAGACCTAAGGTTAGTAATAATGTTAGTACTTTGAATTTCATGGGCAAATTTCCTTGTTGCTAAATTAAAAAATATATATTCTTACAAATACATATCGTCACCCTGCTATAAATATTAAATCACTAATTGAGCATATGTTAAAAGAGTTTTTTCCTAGAGGGTCTAGTCGTGCGGTTGTTAGGCTAGCTCGTTACAATTCGAGTTTACAGCCAGCCTTAATTTTGTTTTCTTCAAACCAACCCCGATTAACTTCAAGAGCATACAAAGAATCTTTTGTACTGACGTAAGTCTTTTTATCGTTGAGTGGCTCCATGTGGAACACGTCTCTTAGGACTTTATCTTTTGTAAAATAGGCAATAGATAAAGGTATATAGGTGCTCTTCATCCAAAAAGAAAGTTTTCTAGGACTATCGAAAATAAATAGCATCCCAGAGCCCTTCGCAAGCTCTTTTCTGCACATAAGTCCTATGCTTCGAAGCCAATCATTATCGGCAATTTCCACATCTAAAGTCTTGTTGCAGACCTGGATTTTCCGTTTTTTAAACTCAGCCTTCAAGATAAGATCGCAGTCGACCTTACCAAATAACTGGCCATAAGAACTTACTGAAAAAAAACTAAGAATTATAATAAATAAAAGTTTTTTCATTTACATCCCAGAGTTTGAAACGCGAGTCCGTAACGAACTCCGCGGCTTGAGACCGTGATTTTATCAAGGCCTGTCTCTTCTAAAACATGTTCCAAAATTAGCGCACCTGCCATAATCACGTCTGCGCGAGGAGCGTCGATACCTTTTAGCTGTCTTCGCTCTCCAACGGTTAGTTTATTCATCTTTTCTATAAGCTGACCAATATGGCCTTTAGTTAATTCAAAATTATCAATTAAAGTTGGATCAAAATCTTTTTCTAAATGAAGAGATGCTAGGGTAGTGGGCGTTCCTGCAACTCCGACAAGCTCTAAACCACCAAAATCTATATTCACTAAATTCTTTTTTAAATAATTTCTAAAAGCATTGATTTCAGTCGCTACCTCGGGTTCTGAGTGCAAAAATAATTCTGTAAGCCGCACACATCCGATATTAAAACTTACTGCATGCAGCTTATCTTGTTTTTTATAAGCAAACTCTGTTGATCCGCCGCCAATATCGATCACACAAAAATTCGGTCGATCAGGTCGCCCCGATAGTACCCCTAGATAAGTTAGCTCGGCTTCTCTCTCACCAGAAACGATATCAATGGGAATATTATATTTTTTCCCCAGATCAAAAAAGCGATCACGGTTTGAAACGTCGCGAGCTGCACTTGTCGCAACGGATACGACTTTATCTACGTTGTACTTTTTTATAAGCCGATCGAATTTAATAAATGCGTCTTCAGCTCGCTTGAGGGCACCCTCACTAAAAACTTTATTTTGATGAACTCCCTCACCGAGTTTGACGTATTCGATTGTATCGTAGAGTTCTTTTAACTGACCGTTTTTGCCTGCTTCCGCAATTAAACATAAAAATGAATTTGAACCTAAATCAATTGCAGCCACTCTCAAAATTTTAATCCCTCAATGAAATCTTTTACCTTTTCATCTTTTAGTAATTTCTCTTTAAGCCTTTTAACTTCTTTTTTTAAAATTTCTTTTCCTTCGTCTTTTGTGTACGCACGAACAACGAGGTCAATGGCTCGGTCCCATATAACTTTTGGATCAGCGGTTGTGCCTGCAATGTCTAATGGAATCTTTGCGCGCCCATCTGAAGCTTTTAAATCTGACGGTATGTTGTTAAGAGGTATCAAAAGCTGCGCCGTCATTTTCAGCTGCTTTTTCACAATTGTTCCTGATCCGTTAACGGCGATTTCATTTGCAGGAATATTTAGGTTTATAGATTCAACTCTTATGGTTTCATCGCTCGTTACAATTTTTCCTTTTAAGGATTCAAAACGATCATCAATGTGAAAATCACGCACAAGCTTCTCTGCGCGCGGTATATCTTTTACTTTTTCTATAAGCTCATCTTTTAGTTTTTGAACTGGCCAGCGACCGTTCCTTACTTCAAATTCAAGATTTGTTGTGACATCTCCGCTTAAATTGGTCACGGCGGTTGCATACCCTTGGCCGTCAAAAGCTCTAAAGCGCCCATTATCAATTCTTATATGATCCTTAGTTTTAACGAGGTCACTCCCAAACCCCTCTATGATTAACAATTTATTGTTAATCGAGATTTTTGAAGCCCTTAATCCGACTTTAAGCGAATCCATCAATTTTTGAGGAGATCTTAGAAGGGCAGAGTAGGGAGCAATGATTTCTACTTTAGAAACGACAATTTCTAAATCTTCTTTCGTGATTTTTACTGCATCTGTAGAAAGACGCACGCCTTGATATAACGTTAACTTGAGATCTGATAAATCGATTTTAAATTCAGTGTTCTCTTCAACAGCAGAAACCAAAAGAGGCTTCACGTGTTTGTTGATATCAATAAAGAGGGGAATGATAGATAAAAGCGCGACAATTACTCCCAGCATGATCGCAAGAATAATTATCGTCTTCTTCACAAAAACTCCTTTTAGTTTATCCTTTTAGCTTTTTCTTTAAAAGTTCATTGAGAACGTCTGGGCTGGCCATTCCCTTTGAGGCCTTCATCGCTTGACCGACGAAGAATCCAAATAATTTTTCCTTACCTGAGCGGTAATCGTTTAATTGATTTGGATTTGCCGCCATGACTTCATCAATAATTTTTTCGATGGCCGCAGGGTCTGTCACCTGAGTCAAACCCTGGCTCTTAACTATTTCATTTGCAGACTTACCAGTGGAGTACATCTCTGCAAATACTGTTTTTGCTATTCGACCCGATATTGTCCCATCATCAATGAGCGCAATCATCTCGCCCAGCGCCTCAGGCTTTATCGGGCAGTCAGCAATATCTGTTTTAGAGTTGTTTAGCTCCCTTAGAAGCTCCGATAAAATCCAGTTTGAAGCAAGCTTTGGATTTTTGCAAACTTTGACAACAACTTCATAGTAGTCTGCCATTTCTCTTTCTAAAGTAATAATCTGAGCGTCGTACTCTGGAATATTATATTCTTTCAAAAACCGAGAAGCCCTTTCAGCAGGAAGCTCTGGCAATTTTGTTTTTATTTTTTCTACGTACGCCTCATCAAACACTAATGGAAGCAGATCTGGCTCTGGGAAATATCTGTAATCATGGGCTTCTTCTTTTGATCTCATTGAAAAAGTTTTATTTTTTGCAGAGTCATAGAGCCTTGTCTCTTGGACAATGGTTTCTCCAGCCTCGATAGCGTCAATTTGTCTTTCGACTTCGTACTGAATCGCTTTTTCGATAAATCTAAAAGAGTTAATATTTTTTAACTCAGCTCTTGTGCCAAACTTTTTTTCGCCCTTTTTTCTTACACTCACGTTACAGTCACAGCGCATGGAACCTTCTTCAAGGTTTCCGTCACAAACTCCGAGGTAACGTAGAATGGATCGGATTGTACGAGCATATTCGGCAGCCTCTTGTGGGGATCTCATATCTGGCTCTGAAACAATTTCTAAAAGAGGTACTGAGCTACGATTTAAGTTTACGAGCGTAAACTCACCGTGGTGGGTGGATTTTCCAGCGTCTTCTTCGATATGAGCTCTTGTAATACCGATTTTCTTTTTTTCACCATTTACAATGATTTCTACAAAGCCCTCGCCACAGACGGGCTCATCGAATTGAGATATCTGATAGCCCTTCGGTAAATCAGGATAAAAATAGTTTTTTCTAGAGAAAGACGACTGTGTGTTGATTTTACAGTTTAGAGCAAGGCCTGTCTTTACTGCAAACTCCACAACCTTCTCATTCAATACAGGTAATGCTCCTGGCATTCCTGTGCAAACTGGACAAGTGTTTTCATTATCGCCACCGCCGAAGCGAGCAGAACAACGGCAAAAAAGTTTTGAGTTTGTCAAAAACTGTGCGTGAATCTCTAAACCGATTACTGTTTCATAATCACTATAAGCCATCGATCATTCCACCTTTCATTGCCAAATCAACTCCAAGATTTTCTTCTAAACTCTGAGAGATATTAAAAATTGTTTGCTCTTTAAAATGCGGAGCCATGATTTGAACTCCGATTGGAAGGCCGTCCTTTGATAGCCCCCCTGGAATACTCATGCTAGGAATGCCCGCAAGGTTACTTGAGGTGGTAAATATATCGTTGTAATACATTGAAATTGTATTTTTAATTCGCTCGCCAATTTTAAATGCCGTTGAAGTGGTGACTGGTGAAATCATTGCATCACAATCTGTAAACGCTTTTAAAAAATCTTGTTGAATAAGTCTTCTTACTTGTGACGCTTTCTTGTAATAAGCATCATAATAGCCGCTCGACAGAGCAAATGTACCTAGCATAATACGCTTTTTGACCTCTGTTCCAAAACCGTCTGAGCGCGTTTGGCTGTAAAGTTCGTTAAGGTCCTGAGATGAAACTCTTAATCCGTACCGAATGCCATCGTAACGAGACAGGTTGCTTGATGCTTCACTTGTTGCAATTAAATAATAGACTGGAACTGCAAGCTTGGTGTGAGGAAGGCTCACTTCTTTAAAAGTTGCGCCCTGTGATTTTAGTTTTTCGATCGCGTTTAAAACGACTTCCTTAATTTCAGGATTTAAATCGTCACTGAAATATTCTTTGGGAATACCAATTGTCATTTTAGACATGTCTTTGGATAAAGATTCGACATAATGTGGAACAGCTTCTTGAGAGGATGTTGAATCATTTTTATCATGGCCCGCAATGACACTTAAAATTTCTGCAACATCCTTTGTCGAAGATGCCATTGGCCCCGGCTGATCCAAAGACGATGCGTAGGCAATTACACCATAGCGGCTCACGCGTCCATAGGTAGGCTTTATACCGTAAAGGCCACACAAACTAGCTGGTTGACGAATAGAGCCACCAGTGTCTGTTCCTAAGGAGCCAAGAACAAACCGCGCTGCCTGGGCTGCTGCTGCTCCACCACTTGAGCCGCCGGCAACATGGCCTTTTCTCCATGGATTTTGCACATTCCCAAAAGCTGAGTTCTCATTGCTAGAACCCATCGCAAATTCATCGCAATTGGTTTTACCAATTATAATCGCACCTTCGGCTTCAAGCCTCTCCACCACTGTTGATGAGTAAGGCGGTACAAAATCATTTAAAATTTTTGAAGCTGCCGTCGTACGAAGACCTTTTGTACAAAACAAGTCTTTTACAGCAATTGGGATGCCTGCAAGCCGCCCGACCTCTTCACCGTTTTTTATCTTTTTGTCGATTTCTTCTGCTTGTTTTAGCGCTTGTTCATTAAGCGTAATAAATGAATTGATCTCTTTATCGTATTTCTTAATTTGCGATAGGGACTCTGTCACAACATCTGCTGCCTTAACTTCCCCAGCGCGAATTTTGGCTCTTGTTTCTAGAAGACTTTGTTTTAAAAATTTCATCAGTCTACTCCTACAACTGGAGGCACCCTGAACAGGTTCCCACTCTTTTCAGGAGCATTCTTAAGAATGTCTTCTGGGCTGACCGTTCGTCGAACTTCATCTTCTGCAATCAACGGTTTGCGAACAACGGGAGTCACCATTGGCTCAACATCATCAGTATTAATCGACGCCAGTTCTTCAAAGTGTTTTAAAACCATCGTTAAGTGTTCGGTGTAAAACTCGACTTCTTCTTTTGATAGCTTGAGCCGCGAGAGGCGACCAATTTTTTCTACATCGTTTTTATTCATTACCTTGTCCTCAGATTTAACAAGGGTACAGACTATATCTTCCATCATAAGAATTCATCTCAGCGCGCAATGCGTTGTATGTTTATTTTAATATGATATAAACTCTTACAGTTTAGGCAGGAAAAGTTATGAAAAAGGTACAACCACCTTCAGATAAAACCAAAGAGATCAAGCGCCGCTACGAAGAGCTTATCGGAGAAATCCAAATTCACGACACCAGTTACCACGTATTAGACCGACCGACGATATCAGACCGCGAATATGACAAATTATTTGAAGAGCTAAAAAATCTCGAAGAAGCATATCCTGAGATCATATCGGAGCTTTCTCCTACACAGCGCGTAGGCGCACAGCCTCTTTCGCGATTTCAAAAAGTGGAACACCGAAAGCCCATGCTCTCTTTACAAAACAGTTATTCACCCGAAGACATCTTGGCCTTTGATAAGCGAGCTAAAAAAGTTTTAGCGAGCGAAAGCGATATTGAGTACTTCTGTGAGCTCAAGCTTGATGGCCTTGCCATTGAATTAATTTACGAAGACGGTATTTTAACTGGCGCGCTGACAAGAGGTGACGGCATTACTGGTGAAAATGTGCTATCGAATATCCGAACTATCAAATCTATTCCAATGAGGCTTAAAACAAAAAAAGCGCCAAAGCTTGTTGAAATCCGTGGCGAAGTCTTAATGCTTAAGAATGATTTTTTAAAGCTAAACGAGGCCCAACAAGAAGCTGGTGAAGTTCCATTCGCAAATCCGCGAAACGCGTCTGCAGGGACGATTCGACAATTGGACCCAAAGATTGCAGCCTCACGACCCTTACGATTTTATGGCTATGCACTGGGCGACTCCGAAGGCTTAAAAGTTTCAACACAAAAAGAAGTTATTCAAGAATTTAGAGAGTGGGGGGTCCCTACAGTTAGCGATAAATATTTAACTTTAGCGAAGAACTCACAAGAGGCCGTAGACTACTATCACTATATTCACAAAGTGAGAAAAGGGTTACCATTTGATATTGATGGCATTGTTGTAAAGGTCAATAGTCTCAGCCTTCAAGAAGAGTTAGGCTTTATTGCAAGATCTCCAAGATGGGCAAACGCCGCAAAGTTTGAACCCGAGCAGGCTGAAACGAAAATCGAAAAAATTACGGTGCAAGTGGGAAGAACAGGAGCGCTCACTCCCGTTGCCGTCATGACTCCTGTTTTAGTTGGTGGCGTTACCGTTACCAATGCCACTTTACACAACCAAGATGAAATTGACAGAAAGGACGTTCGAGAAGGGGATTATGTGATTGTTCACAGGGCTGGAGATGTTATCCCTGAGGTTGTCCAAGTTCTAAAAGACAAGCGAGGCAAAAATTCAAAACCCTTCAAGATTCCGAACCTCTGTCCTGTTTGTCAGTCAGAGGCCGTTAAAGCCGAGGGCGAAGTCGTATTAAGATGTCCCAACCCCGTTTGCGATGCCAAGATAAAAGAATCTCTTAAGCACTTCGTCTCAAAGAGGGCTATGAACATTGAAAAGGTCGGAGATAAACTCATCAATAAACTTGTGGATACAGGGCTTGTCCATTCTTACTCCGATCTTTTTAAAATTGAACTCGATCACATTCTTGGTCTTGAAAGACAAGGAGAGAAATCTGCGCAAAATATTATTGATAGCATTGACAGCAGCAGAAACCCTTCACTCTCCCGCTTTATTTATTCTCTAGGGATACGGTTTGTCGGAGAACAAACAGCAAAGCTTATTTCTAATTACTTTGGTACTCTTGAGAGATTTTTAGGTGCTCAGTTTGATGAGCTCGTTACGGTTGAGGGCGTCGGACCAAAAGTTGCTCAGTCGATTATCGATAGTATTTCACAAGCGTCCTTTAAAAAAGAAATCCAAAGAATAATTCAAAACGGCGTTGAAATTCAGGAAGAGGAAAATAAAGTCTCTTCCAACAAGCTAGAGGGATTTACTTTTGTAATTACAGGCACACTCCCCATGGAGCGAGATAATATAAAGGTTATGATTGAATCCCATAAAGGGAAAGTGAGCGGATCCGTGAGCAAAAAGACAAGCTATGTTTTGGCTGGTGAGGCTGCGGGCTCAAAACTTGATAAAGCCCAAGAGCTTGGTGTAAAGATTTTATCCTGGGATGATTTCCAAAAGTTGATAAAATAAAAAAGGCGAGGAAGACCTCGCCTTTTTTGATTTATTTTTCAGTTTTAGTAAGCACTATAAATGATCAATATTGATATCACGAGCCATGACAGTTTTTCTTCCGTCATTTTTAGCGCTTTCAATTCCGCGATCGCAAAGGGCTTGAACT
The DNA here is from genome assembly GCA_964469265.1 of uncultured Bdellovibrionales bacterium. Classification (GTDB taxonomy): domain Bacteria; phylum Bdellovibrionota; class Bdellovibrionia; order Bdellovibrionales; family JAEYZS01; genus JAEYZS01. The sequence continues at coordinate 185,902 of CAYXYF010000001.1, read as the reverse complement.
GCTTTACTGAGCACGTCCACTGTCTCTGCAGAAGTATTCATCGTCGCTTTTTCTTTGATATACTTTTTAACCTTGCTTGTTACTACTAATACGTCCGCCATTTGTCCTCCAAAACACTCTGGTGAGCTTTTTTTGTAATTCAAACTAAAATATACTCGAATATATTCGTTTTGAAGTTAATTTTAACGAATCCTTAAGATTTGTCGAATTGACGCGCCTCGCGCCAACGTCGCTATGCGTATATGCTAAGAGCTAACATGAATGACAGTGGGCGCATCGTCTTTAATGTGTCGTTTCCCACCCTTGATTTGATAAGAATCTCCACGAATAAACTCTCTTAACTGCGCGACCCGTTGTCCGTGGGGGCCTGGCTCAATCCAAACATAGGTCTTTTTGCCAAATGGTTTTGTGCATTCCACATCTAAAAAAGCGGGGGTCCAGCAGCCCGAATTTAAATGCTCAACTATTCCTATAAACTCATGTCGTGCAATATGGGTATGACCGTAAACAACTCTTCTAACATTCGTCATCCTTGAAGAAACACTTAAAATCCATTCATTGGGCTCTTTGACTGCGGCCACATCTGAATCAATGGACTTTGCGTAGAAAACAAAAAACGGAACTAAAATGAAAAGCGGGATAAACATCCAAAAAAATGAAATATCATAGGCAAGTTTTATGATCGTAAAAATCTGGAAGATAAAAATAAATCCAATCAACACAATAAACGCACGATCAAGCCACAGCTCTCTTGCTAGACGAATGGGATTACTTGCCGCAGGGTTGACTGCAAGTTCTTTTAGCTCCCTAACCATACGCGGTTCCGCATTGGCTTTGTAAGCAATATCATTAACCCGATCCTCCATTGTGAGGGGATCTTTTAGCTCGGGAAGGAGACGATCCAAAGAAGATTGTATGAGCACCGCCACCGAGGACCAAAACCACGTCCACATAATTAAGGGCTGAGTCCGAACAAGGTACTTGGTAAAAAATTTAAGGTAGTCCTTAAAGCTCATAATGAAGTTGGAATCAACATGGGGATTAAAAAATCCCATGCCGTTTGTCATATACCTTCCTGCAAGATCTCCAAAGGGTAGTCTCAGCTCAATACGATTAAATTTTTGAACAAAGGGATGAATGGGGTTTTGACAAACACAGTAGGGATCATACTGATTCCCATGTTCTACAAGCGTGTCGCCGTTACTGATATAAAACCACTCACAAAAACGAACTCGTTTTTTTTCATCTTCGGTGAGTTCAAGAGCGTTGATAATGTCTTTTTGGACCTGAGGAAAGTGAAGCTCAAGATCATGATTCCCGATTGTGATAACCACTCTATTGCGCTTTTGAATAAATTTTCGAAGGCTTTCGACGAAGATGGGATGTTCACTTAGAATTTTTTGAATTTTATAAGAAGCCTTTTGCTCCTCTGGAAATAATCCCCTAGTCCGCTCAAGCCACGTGATCTTATAGGGGGCGTCCTCTGGGAAAGACATGACCGCATCAAAATCAAACACATCGCCATTTAAAATAAGCTCAACTTCATCATCGCCTGATTGCTCATCGATATGCTCAAAGAAGTCTCTTAAGAGATCATCAAAAAAGAACTCTTTTCGCTTAAATTTCTTCCACAGATCGCCAGGCGGACGCTCGGGTTCAGCTTCAGTTAGATGGATATCGCTAATAATGGCGGTATACTTGGCGTGTTTGAAGGTGTTTTCTTCTGCAGTTGCGTGTTCTTTCATGCTCTCCTAGATTGTATAATGCCGTATCAAACTAGGACAGCATTAAATTTGTCACCGTTTGACGAACTTATTTACAGCTTCTCAAAACGACGCGCAGACAAACCCTTGAAAACAGGTCCATATTGGAGCTGATATTGGCATCTTTATTGCTTTATTAAGAGTTACTATGGCACGCATGTATGTATATCTATTTTTAGGACTTGGGTTTGGCACCTTCTTTGGTACAGAGTCCAAGCTTTTTGCTTCTCCAGTGATGGAGCCGACATTAACACGATCGCAACGGGCCATCTCAAGCATTGATCAAAGTGAAGCGGCGAAATCCCAACCCAAGAACTTTGATAAAGATGCAATCTTAAAAGATCACAAAAATAAGATCTCTGCAGATTTCAAAGTCCCCGCTGATTTTCAGGCACGGGTTTCATTTTGGTTTGATATTTATACGAAGTACGGGGCTCAAACAGAAGTCATTCACTATGCTGACTATCCCTGGATTGTTTATAAAGTTATTGATTTAAGTTCCATTTATAATGGAAAAGGTCACAAGTGGACAAAGTATCATGCTGCCAAAAAATACTCTAAGACTCAAAGAGATGCCGTCCGCAACACCATTAAAAAACTTGCAAACAGAAAAAACTATAAAAAGCTCTCAAAAGAAGAAAAACGAATTTACGACTTACTAGCTTCTGTTCCAGGCAAGAGAAAAAAGGTCTTCAAAGACGCCCTTAAAGGAATTCGCGCACAACTTGGCCAAAGAGACTTTATCGAGCAAGGCCTTGAAACAAGTGCTCTATATATGCCAGAACTTGAAAGGCTATTCACAGAGCGAGGTCTACCAGTCGAATTAACTCGTCTTCCATTTGTTGAAAGTAGCTTTAATGTGAAGGCCGTCAGCAAAGTAGGTGCAAGCGGCATCTGGCAGGTTATGCCTTATGTTGGCAAAAAACTTTTACTGATGAACCAAGCTGTTGATGAAAGAAACTCTCCGATAAAGGCTGCCGACTCTGCAATTACAATTTTAAAACAAAACAAAAAGATTCTTAAAAACTGGCCACTGGCATTAACCGCATACAATCACGGCGTGGGTAGCTTAAGAAAGGCCGTTCGCCAATATAAGACCCATGACCTCGGTAGAATTATTATGCGCAATCGTGCAAAGTCCTTCGGATTTGCATCGCAAAACTTCTTTGCATCTTTCATTGCAGCTCTACACGCTGAAATGTATAAAGAGGACATCTACAACACCCCAAAGCAGCCGAACCCACTTGAGTTCCAAGAGCTAAAACTCACACAGTCTCTTACTATTAAAACTCTTATGAAGTACACGGGGCTCAGCAAAGACGGTTTACAAAAATACAATCTTGATATTAAAGACGATGCTTTTAAAAAGAACCTAAGAGTTCCAAAGGGATATGTTGTTCATATCCCTTCAACAATGGTCACTGAGTTTTTAGCTAAAAATAAGAATCAAAAATACGGTAAGCTAGTAGAGAGGCCCTCTACCAGCTCCCTTTAATTACTTCAATAAACCAATTTCTTTTAATCTTTGCATTAAGAAGTCGTGTTCGCGAATTGGCGGGTATTTCTCTCCGCTTCCTCTGCACGATGGTATGCACTCCAGTAAAGATTCTGGGTGAGCATGCATGAAATACGGCATAGAGTATCGGCTTTTATTTTCTGTGTTTTCAGGGTTCACAACTCTATGTGTAGTCGATGGAATAACATCGTTAGTAATTCGAGCCAGCATATCTCCAGCATCGACAGTAATTAAGTGCGATGCTGTTTCAACGTCCATCCACTTGCCATTACGATCTTGAAGCTGAAGCCCTGAAGCCGAAGCGCACACTAAGAGAGTAATTAAGTTAATGTCTTCGTGAGCGGCTGCGCGTACACATCTTGGGTCAACGCCTTCTGGAATCGGCGGATAGTGGAGAAGTCTTAGAATCGAGTTTCCGCCGCCAGCAAGTTTATCAAAGTAATCTTCTGGAATTTCTAAAGGATATGTTAAAGCCTTTAATAAAATAAACGCTGTTCTATCTAATTCATTATAAAGGTGAGTAAATAGCTCTTTAAATTCTGGAACTTCTTTTGGCCAAATGTTTGGCGCAAAATATTTCGCGCTAGGATCACCTTCAATCGGATCACGTCCTACATGCCAAAATTCTTTTAAATCCATAACTGGAGAATCTTTAGCGTGCTCTTCACCAAATGGAGTATAGCCTCGCGCTCCGCCCGTGCCCTTTAAAACATATTGCTTCTTAGTATCGTTAGGAAGATTAAAAAGCTTTTCACTTAGCTCATAGGCCGTCTTTAATAAATTGGAATCAATCCCATGGTCTCTGAGGTTGATAAAACCAAGATCCTTCATCCCAAAGAAAAGATCATCGATAAACTTTTTTCGCTGTTGTTGAGTTCCGTGGGTAAAATCCTTGAGCGAAAGTTCTAAAACTTGCTGTTGTTGAGTCTGACTCACAAATAACCTCCCTCGCTTATTAGTTGTGCTTTACTTATCCAATTCCGCACAAAAAACCAAGGAAAACTTAGTCATTATTCGATATTTAAGAGCAACGACAGACAATTTAAGGTTTATAGCTTAGACGGGAAAAGGTTTATTGCAGAACTATCTACAACGACGGTTGAAATCTTGATATTTTCGGTTCCATAGTAACGGGTCGCTAGACTGCGGAATCCGCTGTTGACGTTGACTATCACAAACCCGCCACCTGCTGGAGTGACCATAGCACCTGGGACCGCTTGCCCTTGCTGATCAAAATAAATGACTTGGGTTTCACTGTTATAACCGCTTTGATCGAGTTCCACCGCATACGGAAGATTCGGGGCCGTGCCGATGATAATACCTGTGTCAGGCACTCTGTTTATTTTAAAGCGACTTAACAAATGCGAAAGCCATAGGCGAGGTACCATTGGGACCAAGATTTCTTTTTCCGATTTATCGGTTGTCACTCTTGAAATATAAAAGTTTGGATCATCGGAAATGGCTTCAAGAAACTGCACACCGTCTGATCCTGAAAAAGATATCAATTTTCTTGCGTGGACTGGAACAACTTGGTCTGAGCCAATGAAACCTAAATTTGCGGACATCATCTCACTTGTTTGTATATTGTATACAAAGGCTTCACTGATACTTGGATTTTGAACTTCAAAGTTTGCGCGAGTAATATAACCGCTTTCAACTGGGACAAGAACTGGCGATAGATATTTGTTGTTATACTTTGCACGAATAAGGTAGCTGCCAGGAGTTAACCCTACAAACGCAAACTCTCCGTTACTTGATGTCTGAGTTAAAGCAGGGTCTGGAATAAACGAATTAAAATAAACAGGCTGCGCGGAAGTATTGCCCATAAGCTCAACTTGCGCACCAGCGACCTTCTTTCCTAAAACACTCACTTCCCCCCGAATAATTCCCATAATTTGAGGAGGTATTGTTACTCCAAGTATTTCAATAAGCGCCTTCACAGTGGACGCAGGCGTTAATATATTTAAAAATGGTGAGCGAGTAGAGCCTACAGAAATATTCCCCCAATGATCGTCTGCCGTAGCCTTCATAATAATGGTGGAATTTAAAAGGGGTCTTGCGTGAGGCAAGGAGTCTGCAATGAGCACCTTGCTTTCTAGTTTTGATTTTTTCTTTGTAAAGACATTGTATTCTGAGATTGTATCAACAATCACGCGGTCGACCACGGGTTTAATTTCAAGTGGCGCCTCTGATAAATCTTTTCCTTTTGCATGCATTACAACTTCAGGAATCGAAATCTCTGCTCGACCAATCATATCCCCGTTATCAATCAGCTCTGCAACGACAATTCCAGTACTTAAGTCTTCGATATAAATTTCGTACCGACCCTCTTGGATTAAGACTTGTCCGAATTCATACTTTGTTCCAGCAATTTGTCTATACACGACGATATGCTGATTGTTATTTGTAAAGGCCAACCCACCTGATATTTCAATGGGTCCTGAGATTAATCCTTGAGTTGCTTTAACCACAGTAGCAATACTCTTATCATGCGTATCACCAATAGCTTTATCAGTTACAAGTTCGTCTTTAGCGTCAATGGGCGGCTCTTGAAAATCATTTGCACCATTAGCCTTGGGCGGTGTTAATCCTCGTGCATAACCGCTATTTGCAAACCTTCTTGCAATCTCATTTCTACTATTGTGATGATTTTGGTCAGTAACAGGAGATGCTTGCTGGGTGATAACCCTCTGTGCGTACGTTCTTCGGGTGTTTTCAGGAGCTTGCGCCTCTTGGTGTTGTTTGTCCTTTTTAGGAAAAACATAACCCGACTGAGATAGAACGTTTTTAGCTCGTTGTTCGAAGGTCTCAACCTTTGGAATAAAATTTTGGTTTAAAACTTCGTCGAAGCCTTCTGCAGCCTCAACTCGCGCTCGAAGCGTAGGTCTTAAGTTATTTACAAATTCTTTTTTCTTAACAAAAGCTTTGTTATGACTTGCTTCAGCAGATCGGCTTTGTGTCACTGGAACAAATTTTACTTTGTGATCTATGGAAGGATCTTTAAATGTTGCTTGTAATATTTCAGAAGATTTTTTTGTAATCGATAATCCAGCAAGGTGGCGTACCCGCACTTTAATTGGCGCATTCGCCGCTTGAAGGCTTGCAAACTTTTTTGCAACTTGGTTTGCCATGGCAGCGGTTTTCTTCCGTTGCTTTAAAACTTTGGTTGCTTTAAGAGAAACTCTCTTCGTTGAATCAAAAACAAATTCATCGATAAAACTTGGGATTCGTTCGTCGTCAAAAATTGCTAGGGGAGGAGCGGTTTTGGAATAATTTAAACTCATTCCTTTTTGATGGCTTAAGCTATAGTTCGACAATGAAAGCGGCAGAGCAACAACGCTTCCGAAAATAATTTTTGCCATAATGTTGAAAACATTATTTAAACTTAAGCTATCCATCCATGGTTCTCGTTTTATGACTACTCATTATCCTAGAGTAGGCACCACATATACCAGTCTGTTAGAATGCTCTAAAATCGTCAATTATGTTTTTGTTTTTGCGACGTTGGGCAAGCTCAGTTTCAATCTCCGTGACTACTCTTTTGGCCAGGGAATCTTGGCCACGGAAATCACTTCCATTGTCAAAAGCTTCGATGAGATCTGGATTTCTTGCAGACACTGTTCTTACGGAAACATCTAGACCATATGGTCTGCGGTCACCGCGAATGACTATTCTCATTATAAGTGGAACTTCTCGACTGGATTGTTTAACAAAAAATCTATTGGAATAAAGCACCCTTCGATTGGAGTTCATGGCGCCAACTCCTTCTGGAAGCTTTTGTGCGATTACATTTTGAATATCCAAAATAGGGTATTCATAGTCATGGGTGGAATAGGCTCCAGAGGCGCAGCCCAACAGGACCATAAGCATGGTCAAAATGAGGCTATTCAAAAGTCCAGTTCTAATTTTGTGGGTTCGCTTTTTTCCAATCATCTAAAAATATCTGAATACCTTTGTCTGTTAAAGGGTGGTGTGCAAGCTGCTTAATAACTTTAAATGGTATAGTCGCAATGTGCGCTCCAGCCAAAGCTGCGTCCAGAAGATGAATAGGATTTCGAATGCTTGCTGCTAATATTTCGGTTTTAAAATTGTAGTTTTTAAAGATCTGGACCATCTGGCGAACAGACTCAATTCCCTCAGCCCCAATATCGTCAAGTCGGCCAATAAATGGAGAAACCATTGTTCCGCCAGCCTTTGCAACTAACAGAGCCTGAAGGGGAGTAAAAACTAAGGTCACATTTGTTTTAATCTTTTCGGCCGAAAATCTCTGAACTGCGATGAGGCCGTCTTCAGTCATAGGAACTTTGATCACTACATTGTCGTGGATCTTTGCAAGCTCCATTCCCTCTTTATACATGCCTTCAGATTCGAGACTAATAACCTCTGCTGAAACTGGGCCTTTTACAACATTGCAGATTTCTTTAATGATTTCTGGAAGTGGTCTTCCTGCTTTAGCCACAAGACTTGGGTTTGTCGTAACTCCATCAACTAATCCGAGACGATGGGCTTCTTTGATTTCGTTTATATCTGCTGAGTCGATAAAAAACTTCATACGTACTCCAATATGTTTTCTTTTTGAAGGCTATGCCTGCCTAGATAAAAAATCAAGAAGCGATTTACTTTGCGCATAGAACTCTATCTTCTCTAGTGAGCCAGTTGTTTCTGACAAAGATTTTAAATCTTTACCTTCAATAGGATGGATATAATCTCCCCAAAGATCAGCTGCAGGCATACACCATCTTTTAACCATATGAAGGTTTGTTGACGGTACAACGAAATCTGGTTTGCGCACTATAAGATCATCGAATGCTAAAAACTCTATTTTATAACGAGTGCTTTTAATGCCCTTTTGAATTTCATCGATTTTGTTTTTAAGCCCCTGGGCCTCAGATTGCGTTCGAATTGAATAAACTACCGATAGACCTTCATCACTTCTATCACGGAAATGATACACCCCCGAGACACCGTGAATATCAACCGCACGATAGAGTGCCTTTGCTACCCGTCGATGAAGGGTTAGTTGCGGGTCTAAATCTGTTTGCACACCAACGAGTGCGCGATGAAGGGACAATTTCATTTAAGGACATCCGAGATCGTATACTGACCTTGCTTTTTACCCATGATCCACTTTGCACTCTTAACTGCTCCACGCGCGAAAACCGTTCTATTTAAGGCATCATGTTGTATGGTCAATGTTTCTTCTGGCCCCAATGCGATAACCTTGTGTTGCCCGAAAACTCCACCGCCTCGAAGCGCAAGAGTATCGTTAACAGGTTTTCCTATTGAGGCCTCTAAACCCTTCTTAATTGTTAAAGCCGTACCGCTTGGCGAATCTTTTTTATGAACGTGATGGGTCTCTTCAATATAAAAATCATAATCGCTAATGCTTCTTAATTGTTCGAGCATCTGATTTAAAACGGAGATTCCTACACTCATGTTTGACGCCCATAAAACGGGGATTGCAGAAGACGCCTTTTGAAGTTCTGAGAATTGTTTATCATCTAACCCTGTAGTTCCACTAACAAAAGGCTTTTTTTGTTTCAGTGCTTCTTGCAGGTTTTTAGAAAATGCTTCTTGGTTTGTAAAATCAATAACGACATCAGATTCTTCAATTTTATTGGTAGTAACAAGCTCTGAGTCTTCTTCAATAAGAGCAGATATTTCTTTTCCCATTTTTCCTGTGGAGCCGAATAAAAATACTTTTTTCATAATCCTGCCTTTTTAATTTCTTCATCAACGATTGGTTTTAAATCATTCCCCAACGCGGAAAGTGGTAAGCGCATTTCACAACTGCTAATAATTCCGAGTTTTTCTAGAGCATATTTTATCGGAATTGGATTAGATTCAACATAGAGACTATCAATTAGCGGATAAAGCTCCTCATATTTTTTTAGGGCTCCAGTATCTCCGCTTTTAATCTTTGAATATGTGTCTTTCATGTGTCTTGGTATAATGTGAGAGGCCACCGCAACGACCCCCTTGCCGCCTCGAGCTGCAAGCGCCATGGATGTTTTGTCATCGCCACTTAGAATATGAAAGTCGCTTCTGCAGCTCTTTACCAATGACTCTCCGAATTCCACATTTCCACTCGCTTCTTTAATGGCGACAATTTTTTTATTTTCACTGAGCGCAATAATAGTCTCTTTTTCTAAAGAAGTGATAGTTCGTCCAGGAACATTGTATAACACAGTTGGTATCTCAACGGCGTTAGCGACCTTATTGAAATGTTCAAAAAGCCCTCGCTGAGGGGGCTTATTATAATAAGGCACAACAACGAGAATTCCATCTGCTCCCCATCGCTCAGCAACTTTTGAGTTACCAACGCTCTCTTCAGTTGAGTTTGAACCCGTTCCCACAATAAGAGGAACCTGTCGTGATACTTCTGATTTAATAAACTTAAAAATATCTTCTTTCTCGGATGCCGTTGTTGTTGGGCTCTCAGCGGTTGTGCCGTGGACTACGAAGCCATCCACGCCGCCTTCCAACTGAGAGTGCACAAGTTTTTTAAGAGAATCATAGTCCACTTGGCCGTTTTTAAATGGCGTTATTAACGCTGTTATTACACCTTCAAACATAAAACTCCCTTGCAAATGATTTCAGATGGTCCTTCAATTTTTGCAAAACTTTCTTTCATCGTAACTTTAATCTTTCCACCAGGCATTTGGATTGTAACAGGGTTTTTAGAGAATTCTGAATCAAACACCATGCCCACCGCGACTGCTCCCGTGCCACAAGCCAGAGTATAATCCTCTACACCTCTTTCAAACGTCACCGCTCGAATATTTGATCCCTTTTTTTCGCAGTAAGTAATATTGCTCCCTGGCTTTTTAAATTTTTTATGAAACCGAAGCTCTGATGAGAGCTCTTTTATAGAGTAAACACTCTCAAGTTTATTCTGAAAAACAACAAAATGGGGTACGCCTGAATTCACGAAGTAGCCCTTAACTGATTTTTTATCTTTTGTAGAAACCTCAAGGGGCGCTACCTTTTGTTTTTTAATCGGTAGTTCGACCTGAATATTTTTACCGACCTTACTCCCCGAGACAACTCCCACATCAGACTCAAAATAAGCTTGTTTCTTATTATATTTAACAACATCAAATTCATAACGAATCACACAGCGTGATGCGTTTAAACACATTTCCGCATCTGATCCGTCTTTATTGTAGAAATCCCATTTAAAATTATTTTTCTTTGATCGGGGCTTTTCTAAAAATATCAGCCCATCAGCGCCGACACCGAAGTTGCGATGGCAAACTTTTTTTACAAGCTTCTTGCGATAGGCTTTCGGAAGCTTTCTTCTAGAATGCCTTAAATCTATAACTATAAAATCGTTGCCTGCGCCTGACAGCTTTACAAACTCTAAATCACTCATTTTTTATTCTTTTTCTTTGCATCCTCTGCTGTCGGAACAACTACTGGCGGCACGGTTGGAAAGGCCAACTCTTCTGTTGCACCTTTATAAGTTGGCTGGCCTCGGCCCAATTCCGACGGGATCTTAGGTGGAATTGGATCACCCTTAACTCCGCACGCTACTTCTAAAAGTAAAAGGGGTAGAACCAATAGCATAACCTTTAAAATGTTTTTCATTAATCGAATTCCTTTTTTCCGCGTTCAATAATATTTTTATACTCATTTTCATAGGACTTATACTGCTGGCAAAGTCTTGGCTCGGCCTCATACTTAAAATAATCAGCAACGCTCAGTATTCGGCAGCCCCTTACGAATCTGAGGACCGCATTACGAACCGATTCCCCCAGTTTGTCTCCGATTTGGACTTCCCAGTAATAAATCTCTGGATAATCCCTATCAATTTCTTTTGCTTTTTCGATGTATGAAGATGCCCGAGAATATTTTTTTTCATGAAAAAGATTCTGCGCCATTACTAATGAGAAAAATAAAGGATGTTCGGCCTCTATGGTTTTATATTCCTCAAGAGCTTTGTCAAACTCTGAAAATTTTTGTACACAAGCCAGCGCCTGAAGTCTTGCTAATTGCAAATAAGAATGGAAGGGATTCACCGCCAAAGCATTTGATGTGTAAGCTTCGGCCTCATCACACTTCCCTCGATAAAGGGCGTTTCTAGCTGCCCACAACAAAATAGTCACATTGCTTGGTTCTTCTGCTAAGGCTTGTTTAAATTTATCCAAAGATTCTTGTGGCGAATCTCTGAGAAGGGATTTTGCATATTCGAAAGTTTTTTGAGTCTTTTCCGTATAGAAAAGAGAAGAGATTTCTTGGAGCGCCTTTTTTAATTCCTCGCGATTTTTTTTACTGAGGTTATCATGTTCTAAAACTCGAACAATGACTTTGGCGCCTTGCAAACGGTCTTTCTGCACGGTGAGATTTTGAGCTTTTTTGATGATGTCTTTGTAGTTTTCTTTTTGTTTTGAACTTTCGACCTTTGCTTGAGCAAGGGCTGCGCTCGCAATAAACAGTGAGAGAAAATATACCGCTAATTTCATTGCTTATTTGTACTATGAGCGACCATGCCTGACAAGGCACAAAGGCCTCATCTGCAATTACAATTTATTGATTAGTACTTGGCGCGGCTTGCTACCATTTGAGGGACCAACAACCCCTTCTTTTTCAAAGATCTCAATGATCCTTGCTGCCCTTGGATAACCCAGACGGAACTTTCTTTGCAACAAAGAAGCGCTCACTTCCTTAAGCCCCGACACATAAGCCAGAAGCTCATCGTATCTTTCATCTGAGCCCTCTTCGGGTTCACCATCAAAGGATGTTCCAGAAGAGCCATCGGAGAATTCAAATCCGCCGCCAGAGCCGCTCAATACTTTCATTGCCGCTGGATCAAAATCAGGTTCAGACTGTTTAGACCAAAACGAGGTCAGAGCATGAATCTCGGGTTCTGAGACCCACGCTCCATGGTGTCTTTGCGGCTTAGAAACACCTGGAGCCAAGAACAACATATCTCCTTGGGCAAGTAGTCTTTCTGCTCCAGCTTCGTCAAGGATGATTCGAGAATCTGTTTTACTAGCAACTTTAAAGCTGATGCGCCCAGGAATATTGGTTTTAATTAATCCCGTTACGACATCGCGACGAGGGGACTGCATAGCCAACACTAAATGCATTCCGCATGCACGTGCCATTTGCGCCAACCGAACAATGAGTTGCTCCGTATTGGATTTATCCACGGCCATAAGATCGCCGAACTCTTCCACGATGATAACAATATAAGGTATTTCATTATGGTAATAACCCTCAACATTTGATCTGTTCTGCGCTTCAAGCTCGTCGTTGTAAGCTTGATGTCCTGAAGCCTGTTGTTTTGAGAGATCGGATACAGCTTTATTAAATTCTTCAATGCTTCGGGTTTTAAATCTCGACATCGAACGATAACGCTTTTCCATTTCTCGAACTGCCCAACGCAGGCTAACAACTGCTTTTTTGGGTTCCTTAATTGGAGGCATTATTAAATGGGGCACATTATGAAACGCTGCCAAGTCCACTTGCTTTGGATCCACTAAGATTAATTTTAATGTTTTTGGCGAATGTTTAAAGAGTAGGCCCGTTAATAAGGAATTAATAAAAACGGATTTCCCTGAGCCCGTTGTTCCAGCAACGAGTAAATGTGGCATCTTTCTAAGATCGACGGTCTTAGGATCACCGCCAGCTTCTTTACCCAACGCAATTGGAAGCCTGACTTTTTCATCCCAGAAGGTTTTATCTTCAACGATTTCTTTAAGATAAACTGGTGCTCTATTGGGGTTAGCGCTCTCAATGCCAACCACATCGCGGCCAGGCAGGGGCGCTATGATCCGCACCGATTCAGAACTTAGTGCAAGAGAGATATCATCTGCTAACTCTGTGATCTTAGAAATTTTAACATCTGCATTCGGCTTAAACTCATACATGGTCACCGCTGGGCCAGGCCTGACCGCAACCACTTGGCCTTTGACTGAAAACTGGGAAAGTTTGTCTTCTAGTAAGAAAGTGTTTTCTTTAATTGCTCTTTCATCAACCTTTAAGCCTTTTGCAGGCGCAGACTCAAGAATGGAGAGTTTTGGTAATTCCCATTTTTCTATTCTTTTAATTTTTTTATGTTCCGCTTGAGTGATGTGAGACTTTCTTTCATTCATCTTCTGAATGATAAAGTGAGGCTTTCTCTCTGCCTCTGCGCCCATGGGCTCATCATCATCGTCTTCTTCAATTCCTAATTCTTCTGCGATTTCTTCAAGCTCATGAAGCTCTTCTAGTTCGTCGTCTTCAAATTCATCATCATCACTTTCTTTTTCTGATGCTTTGATGATTCTAGCTTCAAGGGCATTTAGTGTTTTTGATTCTACGGTAGGGCGCTTTGGCTTGTGGATTTTTACACTTTTAAAGAGACCTTTAAAAAACATGACCATAGAGTCTTTCAAGTTGATCAGTGAGCGCTTTAAAGAAACTGGCAACAGAATATCTTTAAACTCTTTTAAGGATTTTTCAGTGTATAAAATTGTAAGAACTAAAATCGTGCTCCAAAGGATAATTGAAACACCAGCTTTATTAAATACTGTGATCAGCCCCTTTGTAGCAAATAAGCCTAAAAGGCCACTTGCGTAGATAGTGCTATTAAAGATTTTGGTTTCAGAAAAATAAAGAGACACAAGAGATGAAGCTGTTACGATAAACAACGCAAAAAATACTACTGAAATATGACCTGAGACCTTTCTAGTAGAATTTCTTTGGCTCAGATGAAAGTAGGCTTTTCTTATTCCCGCCAAAACGAAGACCCACGCGCTAATCCCAAAAACTTGGTAAAAGATATCTGATAGGAAACTACCAAAATAACCACATAGGTTTTGAACGACGGAAGACGTTCCTGTGGTATTTAAAGACGGGTCATTTGGATTGTAACTAAACAAGGCTAAGGATAAGAATACACTTCCCGCTAACCACAAAATAACGACAATATCTCTTTGAAATTTTTCAATCATTTTCGACATATCCTAATCATAATCCAACTTGTATTGACTTTGGTAGTCGGGGCTTTTAAATCATTAGGACTTTAATCGAGAAACCAATGATAAAAATTAACGAGATATTTTTCAGTATTCAAGGTGAGTCCAGCTGGGCAGGCGTACCGACAGTTTTTGTTCGGACCTCTGGGTGTCCTTTACGCTGCACCTACTGCGATACTCAATACGCTTATTATGAAGGTAAAAAAATCTCGCTAGAGCAGATCATCGAAAAAATTCAATCTTATCCCGCAAAATATGTTTGCGTAACGGGCGGTGAACCTCTGTCGCAAAAGCAAACACTAGAACTCATGAAGCGACTTTGTGATTTAGATTATCATGTTTCAATCGAAACTAGCGGTGCTATTGAAGTTGAATTAGTCGACAAACGTGTCAAGAAAATTATCGACGTAAAAACTCCCGATAGCGGCGCGGCAGATTCATTTCTTTTGGATAATATTTCCCATACTACTGCTCAAGATGAATTTAAATTCGTAATTTGTTCAGAAAAAGATTTCCATTGGTCAAAAAGTTTTGTACAAACACACCTCTCAAAAGGACGGGTTGTCTTATTTAGTCCGAGTCATGGAGTTGTGAGTGAAGCCGAGCTTGCTCAGTGGATTCTAAAAGACGGATGTCAAGTAAGAATGCAGTTGCAAATGCATAAATATATCTGGCCTCTAGAGACAAAAGGTGTATAACACTCACTACAAAAATAAAGTTAAACCACTAACTCTAAAACTGAAACAGGAGCCGCGATCAAATGGAGAATACTACAACAGACGCTTTTCAACCTAATCACCTATTCGTTGCAAATTTAAAATCAGTAAGTTTAGAAAAGCTTGTAAGATCAAAACTAGAAGTCTTATTTGACGAGCAACAAGAAACATCCGTTGAATTAAATGGTCTATATGACGTTGTCTTAGAACAAGTAGAGAAGCCTCTTATTGAGCTTGCTTTGAAAGTTCACCGCGGAAACCAAGTTAAGACCGCTAAAATGTTAGGAATTAACAGAAACACACTAAAGAAGAAAATGGACGGCTATAAAATAAAGGTCCGTTCTTTAACGTAATTACAAATTTATCTACTTGGGTCCAACACATCAGTGGGTCGTATGAGATGAGCAACTTCGCAAGCCCCACAATTATTTAAAATCTTCTTTTGCCTGCAGGATAACGTCCTGCAGGTACTCTGCCAGAACAATCCGTATTTGCTCCAAAGTAATTGTCGACTTATCAAAACCCTTGTCTTGTATTTTTTGCAGGAACTCGTTGGATATCAGCTCCTGCGGCAACCCTGTTTTCTGTATGATCGAATCAAAAAGTTTATCTTCCATGCTAAACCCCTCTATTGGAATGACATCATCAAACCAAAAAAAGGGTAATCTTTTAATGCATACTTGGTGTGTTATAGAAATCTAGACATCGGTCTGGATTACGCGCCTAACTATTAAACATTAGGGGCAAAATTCGGGAGGGGGCCCTTCGGTTTTGCAGATCCTTCCTTCGGGGCTGGCGGAGTAAACTGCGATAAACTTTCTGGCGCTAAATTTGCGAACTGCCCATACTGTGCAAGCCATGCAAGCTTTGCGACTCCAGTCGGACCGTTTCTTTGCTTACCAACAATGATTTCTGCAATTCCTTTTTGCTCAGAGTTTTCACGCTCATAATAATCATCACGATAAATCATCATGATAACGTCTGCATCTTGCTCTATTGAGCCCGATTCACGAAGATCTGAAAGCATAGGGCGTCTATCAGAGCGGCCCTCTACGCCGCGATTGAGCTGAGCTAGAGCAACCACAGGAACCTTGAGTTCCTTTGCGATGGCTTTAAGAGTTTTAGAAATTTCTGAAACCTCTCGCTCTCTGCTTTCCACCTTTGATTGCTTCATGCTCATTAACTGAAGGTAATCGACCATGATCATGTCTAAGCCGTGCGTTGCTTTTAATCGACGGCATTTGGCACGGATTTCAAATGGGCTAATTCCAGAGGTCTCATCAATATAAAGATTCGATTTACTCAATGTACTCACAGTGTTGATAAGTTTTGGCCAGCTTGAGTCCGGAATTTTTCCACGTCTCATCAAGCCCATATCAATCTTAGACTCTGAGGCTAACATTCTTAGCATCAAAGACTCTTGACCCATCTCAAGAGAGAAGTAGGCAACCTTTTTGCCTTCGCGAACGGAAGCATGAGTTGCAATATTTAAACTAAACGCAGTTTTACCCATGGACGGCCGTGCTGCAATGATCGTGAGCTCTCCTGGTTGAAAACCCGCCGTCATTTTATCAAGATCTGTAAACCCTGATGAGATCCCTGTTACGGCATCGCCGCCAGCATTATAGAGCTCGTCTATTCGCTGCATGTTCAATTTCAAAATTTCATTAGCAGGCGTTAAGCCTTCAACCTTTTTCTTTTCAGCGATCGAAAATATACTCGCCTCTGCATTATCAAGGAAAGTACCAATGTTCTCGTAATCTTGATCATAAGCCCTTGCGACAAGAGACTGACATTCTCCGATGACTTTTCTTAAAATGGATTTTTCAACGACAATGTCCACATACGATTTTAAATTCGCCGTCGTCGGTGTGAGGTTAAGTATTTCCGCAAGATAAGAAGCACCGCCAATGGCATCGATATCATTATTTTTAGTGAGAAGTTCTGAGATCGTTAAAATATCAATCGGCTGACCCTTGAGACTGAGTTCACGAAAGGCAGAGTAAATTGTTTTATGAGCGTTTTTATAGAAGTGCTCCTCAGAGATCGTGTCACTGACCTCGTCCCACTTTTCTGGCTCCAACATCACGGAACCAAGAATAGATTGTTCAGCTTCGATGTTGTGCGGAAGAACTCTCAAAAAACCCCCCTTGCCAAATACAAATTTAACAAAAAACTAACTACGTATATTTTTGTCGTAACTACGGTGTCTTAAGCTCGTTCTACCGAAACAAGAATTTCTGTTTCAAGTCCTTCACCAAAGCTAACTGAAGCTTTGTGTTGGCCAAGAATTCGGATCACGTCATCCAGAATCACATCTCTGCGATCTACACTAAAGCCTTCTTTTTCTAGCTCCCGTGCGATATCCCCTGCAGTGATGGAACCAAATAATTTATCTGTATCTGATGCATTTGCTTTGAACGTAATGGTTTTGCCCGAAAGCTTTTGAAGCACGTCTTTTTTATCAGACATTGCTTTTTTCTTTTTTGCTTGAGCCATTCTCTTTATGTGTTCAAATTCTCTTAATCGTTTTTCAGTAGCTTCACTTGCAAGATCGTTAGGAAATAAAAAATTTCTTGCATACCCTGTTGCGACGTTAACCATTTCGCCAACTTTACCTACGTTTTTTACATCTGATTTTAATATAACTTTCATGAAGCTCTTCCTTGTTTGTATCCTATTTAAATTTACTCAATGTGCTTTTTTAGAGATTTTATTCCTAAAATTCAACCAAAAATCCAATATACCCAAACATATCGGAAGCAAGAGTTGAGCAACGAATATAAAGTAGACGATGATTTTAAGCAACGAACCAAAGTTTAAAACTTCCATTAAAAATGACAGCACGGAAAGCCCTTGAAAAAAATACAGCAAAAGCGAGACATTCAGGATATTTAATGCGGCCTCCTGTAAACCTGGAATTGGCGTCTGCACAAAAGAAAATAACAATGACGCTATTACTACCCAAATGTAAGCCTCGGGGGTGCGGAAATTTTTAAGCTCAGAGTCTGCAGAAACATAGCCCATGCGTTTTTGAGCGCGAGAATCAAAAAAGATCGCAACCCAAACATTTACAGCAAAGAAAATAAAGATAATTGAAGGGATTTGATTCACCAACGTCTGCGTTTCAAAGCTCATCTCCCCTACAATTAACTTGGTCTGGGCGATATAGGACTCAGTTTTTAGGGTGAGCCATTCTCCAAAGCCTGCGCCTTCATTAAAATGCACCCACAAAAATAGCGTCCCAAAAAACACGGCAGAGGCCAGGGCCACAGATGTGGCCGTTTTTGTGAGGATTGGTTTTGCTTCTAAAAGAGCGTAAGAAAGAATGAGAACCGAAAGACAAAATATCATTAGGGCCAGAATGTGGACTTTAAAATAAAGCGCAATTGTTATCGTTAACAGCTGAAGGAAGATAAAATTAATAGTATCCGACGTTCTCTTTAACAGAAGTAAGGGTGCCGCTCCGAATACTCCCGTACTCAAGGTCAGCAGCACACACGAAACTTGAAGAAATAACGCCGAAAATAACCTTTGCGTTGAAATCATTTATTTGAATTATACAGACGGCTTCATTTGTCGTTGCGCACGAGCCTTCTCAAAGTTCTTTTCTCTTTCTTTTTCTCGAGCTTGAGCGGCACTGAGTGAGTCTTTGAACTCTTGAACGTGCTTTGTAAGATCTGTGCCTTCATCTAATTTGATGTGAACGTATCTTAAAACGTCATCATTAATTTTCATTGTACGCTCTAGCTCTGCCACAGTTTGTGTGTTTGCTGTAAAAGTACTGTGAAAATAGATACCCGTTTTTTCTTTTTTGATTGGGTTACCTAAACGTCTCTTGCCCCAAGTATCGATATGAGAAAACTCGCCATTATGTGATTCAATGATTTGTTTGTTTCTTTTGAAAAGAGTTTTTTGCTTCTCTTCAGGCGTATCAGCTTTCATGATAACGATTGATTCGTAAGGGCGGATAGTTACAGGCTTTTTCATTATAATCCTTTCGGTTTCCAGTCGGTAGACTTTGGCCCCAATCTCAAAGTTGGAGCAAGGGTTTCAAAGACGACTTTTATGCCATGGATAGGGGTAAGGATGCAAACTCTTTGTTCAGCAGTGAAGACCGTTCAAAGGACGGCTGGCTGAATTTGGACCCGACCAAAGATCCTAAGCTATAGATATTTCTAATATTTTTTATATAATGGAGGAATGGATTTGTATTTAAAGATTACCTCTGGTCCGCGAAGTAACGATCTTTTTAAGCTTCAAAGCTCTGTCACGTTAGGGCGCTCGCGGGCGGACATTAACCTCAAAGACACAAAAGCATCTTCTATTCACGCAAAAATTATCGAAGAAGACGGTGCGCTCTTTTATCTCGACATGAATTCCACAAATGGCAGCTTTGTTGATGGCAATGCGATTAAAAAGATCAAATTAGTTCCAGGCGTTGTTATCACCATTGGTTCTACGAATTTTGAGATACTTAGCGAATTTGACGTTAAAAAAACTTCCTCTTCAAATTTAAGCGAATGGAGAGAATCTATATTTGAGTACTTGAAAAAATTTGAAGCCCCGCAAGTTCCCGTTTCAATATACCCTTTTAAAAAATGTCTCTACGTCCACATCAAATCAGGTGCTCACGAAGGCAGAGAGTGGATTTTAGGTTATGGTCCAAGATCAATCGGCCCACAATCAACAGATTTGTGTATACTTGATCAAGAGCTTGATGGACTTTGTTTATCCATTGTACAAAAGGATAACAATATCGTAATTGAATCTATCGGAGACAATGTCTTTACTATTAATGGTGCTAAGAAAACAAAAGAAGTTCTTCACGGCAATGTCGATCTGACTATCGGCAACACCATACTTGAAATCGGATATTTAGATGAAGCAGTTTGAGAAAAAAACAGGTTACTTTGAGAGTTTTGATGGCACTCCGATTTATTATGAGGTGCGCGGAAAGGGCAAGCCTCTTGTTTTAACCTACGGTATAGCTTGCCTCATTAATCATTGGCATCATCAACTCAAATATTTTTCTGAAAACTACCAAACAATTGTTTTTGATTTGCGTGGGCACCACAACTCAGAAATTCCCAAAAACAGAGAAAACCTATCTCTTGATGCCATCGCAAGGGATGTACCGCTTCTTCTGAACCATCTTGGCTACGAGAAAGCAAGCTTTTGGGGCCACTCTTTTGGCTGTCAGATTTTGGTGCGCGCCTATGATATGAATCCCTCTATTTTTGAAAATCTTGTTTTTATAAATGGCTTTGCATCAAATCCATTAAATGGAATGTTTGGAACAGATGTTGTAAACGGTGTTTTCTCATTCGCAAAGCAAGGCTATGATGTTCTACCTGAGACTTTTTCTTACTTATGGAAGAAGACTGTTACCAATCCACTTGCTATGAGGCTCTCAGCTCTTGGCGGAGGGTTTAATCTTAATCTTATAGGTTTCCAAGATATCGAAATTTACGCTAAGGGTGTTGCTGCCATTGAAACCGATGTTTTTTTAACACTCTTCGAGCAAATGATGAAATACGATGGAACTGGTGTTCTTGACCGAGTGACTTGCCCAACGCTTATTATTGGTGGACAAAAAGATTCTGTGACACCGATTGAATTTCAGGAAGTTTTACATAAAAAAATTAAGGGTAGTGAGTATATTGTTGTTCCGCACGGAACACACTGCACGCAACTCGACATGCCTGATTTTGTAAATTTAAAAACGGAAAAGTTTTTAAAAGAAAACGATTACTAATCGGCCTTCTTTAATTCCTCAAATGAAAATTCCAGCTGCTCTGGTGCGTTTGATTTTTTTGTGCGATCAAACAAGTTTTTTACATTTGAATTTGAATGGCTCTTTCCTAAGAAAGAATCTAAAGTGACATCTCCTGATTGTTCTTCAGAGTGATAAATTTCGGGGACTTCTAAATCGACATTGTAGGCTTGCTTTGCCAAATACTTTACAAAAGCAGCCTTGCTGCTTGGAGAAGCATTTGGGTTAAACCCCAACTCATTCATGATCTGTCCGAATTTTTTCATAATAACCTCATTGCACTTTTTCGGTTTAGAGCGATGAGATGTTTAGCTTATGGTGAAAAATGACTTTGGATGTACACAGAGCTGTAAATCTTCCTCTAGTTTAGACCACCCAAAAGAGAAAGGGGGTTAAAAAAGGATTTAACACGCAGCATTCCTTAAAAACTAGCCCTTTTAAATACTACATCTAGTGGGGTGGTGCAGAGTTGACACCTAGATATGTGGATAAGTATGTGAGTCATGTGGATAGTTTTGTTTTTTGACCCCAGATTTGTTTTGACATAGTCTAAGCCTCAAATTTTCGGTCATTATTGAAAGGGAAAGCCAATGAACATTCTAGTTTGTATCAAGCAGGTTCCAGATACGGAAACTAAAATAAAGCTAAGTGGTGATGGAATAGACACCGCTGGCATTAAGTGGATCATGAATCCTTACGACGAATTTGCCGTGGAAGAAGCCTTAAAACTTAAAGCGGCAAAACCAGAGACAAAAGTTCATGTGATAACAGTTGGACCAAAAGGGCGAGCTGTGGATGCTTTAAGAACGGCATTAGCAATGGGGGCAGACGAGGCCATCGTAGTTGATGCTCCAGAAACTTTAGATAACTACAATGTTGCAAAGGCACTTTCAAATGCTGCAAAAACAGTTGGCGAAGTAAACCTTCTTTTTTCTGGCAAAGCTGCTATTGATGACAACAACTTTTCAGTGGGACAAATGGTTGCCGCTTTTTTAGATATTCCGCATATCACTTCTGTCTCCAAAGCCGATTACACAGAAGGCGGCGCGCTTCTTGAAAGAGAGATCGAGGGCGGAGCAAAAGAAATCATTGAAGTACAATTTCCCGCGATGATTACAGCTAATAAAGGGCTTAACACTCCAAGATATGCCTCTCTTCCTGGCATTATGAAAGCAAAGAAGAAGACCATTAAGGAATTGAGTTTAGCTGATGTTTCAGTGGACCCTGCCGCTGTTAAAGTAAAGTATTCAAACTTTGCCTTACCGCCTGAACGACCTGAAGTTCAGATGATTGGTGGCGAGCCACAAGAACAAGCAAAAAAACTAGTTCAACTGTTAAGAGAAGAAGCAAAGGTGATTTAAAATGGCAAAAGTTTTAGTATTTATTGAATTTGCAAACAACAAGATCAAAAAAAGCTCTCTTGAATTGTTGAGCGCGACCCAAGGGCACGACGTTGCAGCTATTCTTATTGGTGAAAATTCTGGGACGGTGGCTGAAGCTTTAAAAAACTACTCCGTTCAAAAGGCTTTTGCTTTTTCAAGCGCAGATTTAAAAGATTACAACTCCACTCACTACTTTTCGTGCTTTCAAAAAGCTATTGAGAAATTTTCCCCCGATGTGATTTTAGCCTCTGGATCTATGACCGCAAAAGATTTGCTTCCACGAGTTGCCGCAAAATATGACTCAGGAATTGTTGGCGATTGCATCGGAATTAAAATTGATGGGACCAATGTTAGCGCAACAAGACCTCTTTATTCGGGTAAAGTTGTAGCCACCGCAGAGTTTACATCTGAGTCCAAAATCAAAATCGTATTGATGAGACCAAATCAACTCCCTCAGCCGAGTGAAAGCACTTCAAATTGCGAAGTGCTTGAAGAAGCGTTTAACCCCTCTGAAACAAAGGTCAAAACAAAAGAAGTCGTTAAGAGTTCTTCAGCAAAGCCTGACTTAACAGAAGCTTCTATCATTGTTTCGGGTGGCCGTGGAATGAAGGGCCCTGAACACTTTAAGCTTCTTGAAGACGTTGCAGAGGTGATTGGAGCAACAGTTGGAGCATCTAGAGCCGTCGTTGATGCTGGTTGGGTTCCACATGCTATGCAGGTCGGCCAAACAGGAAAAACTGTTGCGCCTAACTTATACATTGCTGCTGGAATTTCAGGAGCAATTCAACATATGGCGGGTATGGGCTCAAGCAAGGTCATCGTCGCTATTAACAAAGACCCTGAAGCACCTATCTTTAAAAAAGCAACCTACGGTTTAGTGGGTGATGCATTTGAGATTCTTCCAAAACTGAAAGAGGAATTTTCAAAGCTTCTCCAACACTAAGGTAGACTATGTTTAAAAAGGCCAAATCTTTTGTGGTTGCAGCGCTTGTATTTGTTGTATATCGGATTTGGTCTTTAACTTGGCGCAAATCACTTCACTCCAACGAAGAGCTTCAGGGGGACATTAAAAACAATGTTCCCATTGTATTTGCATTCTGGCATGGCCACGAGCTTGCCATGATCTCTTATGCCGATCATTACCAGTTTGCTACAATGACTTCGATAAGTAACGATGGCCAATTAATGGCGAGAGTTTTAACTTGGCTTGGGGCAAAAACCTCAAAAGGTTCATCTTCTAAAAAAGCAATTCAGGGTTTAAAAGGATTAATTCGACTGGCGAAGTCTGGATATATTCCTGTTGTTCCTGTCGACGGACCAAGAGGGCCTATCTACGAACCCAAACCAGGAGTATTTGAGCTGTCAAAACTTCTGAATGCAAAAATTTATCCTGGAGGAGTTGCCACAACTTCTAAAATTTCTTTTGAGAAGAGCTGGAATAAAACATTCATGCCACGGCCTTTTGCAAAGGTGCATCTTGTCTGGGGAAAACCTCTGTCTCCTATCTCTCGAGATGACGACCCACGCAGTCCAGAGCTTGCCGATCAACTGAAGAATGCCATTAATGCCGCAGGTCAACTAGCCGCCCAAGAATTGCACCGAACTTCTTGAACTGACCCCATAGTTAGTAGATACTTTTTAAGATACTTTTTTGGGAGGATTTATGTCTATTTTCAACAGATTAGCAAGAGTACTTGGAATTGCTTTAGTATTGTTTTTTACCCTCACATCTTTTGCACAAGAAAACGATGTTGTTGCAGTTGTTGGCGGGAAAAACATCACCAAAAAAGAATTCAATGAAAAATACAAAGAAGTCGTCAAAAATGCATTCAACCCCCCAGCAAAAGATCTTTTTCTTGAAGACTTAGTTCGTTACGAAGTTGGAGTCATGGAAGCGGAGAAAAGAAACCTAAGAAACGATCCTGTCGTGCAGGAAAGAATCCGCCAAGTTCTTTATGTCGATCTCATTGAAAAAGAAATCGGTAAAAAAGTTGACGCTATTAAGGTCTCTGAGCGTGAAATGAGAAACTACTACAATAAACATCCAGAAATCAGAACAAGCCATATCCTTATTGAATTAAAAGAGCGCGCGCGTCCTTCGGAAGTTGAAGCTGCAAAAAAGAGAGCTAATGAAATCTATGCAGAAGTTAAAAAGAGCAAGCGTCCCTTTGAGCAACTCGTGAAATTATATAGCGATGATGTTATTTCTAAGAAAAACGGTGGAGACATCGGATGGCACACCGACACAACGTTGTTGCCTGAGTATTACAATGCCGCTGTTAAACTTTCTAATAATGCAATATCTCCTCTTGTAGAAACGAAGTTTGGCTTCCACATTATTAAGCTCACTGGCAAAAAGCCATATAAAGACGCTGATAAAGTGAAGCTCAATGCAGCAGTAAAAGAATCTAAAAAGAAAGTTTTATTCGACGAATTCTTCGAGAAATTAAAGTCAAAATATAAAGTAAAGACTTTCACTAAAAAACTATAATTCGTAACCATAAGTTACTAAACGATGAAAAAACAAAAGTACCTTGTCATACTATTCTGGGGAGGAATCTTGGCCCTTCTCTTTGTAGGGGTTACGCTCTATTTTGACCTTCACAATAGAAACACCTTAGCAGATACCGTTTTGATTCAGGTCAATGAGCGCAAGTTAACAGCGAGAGAGTTTTCTGAGCGCTTAGCTGGCAATCTTGAAAGCTACGATACTCTCCTTGCAAAAGACACCCACATCGTTGATTTTGCAAAAAATAAAATCGTTGAAAACTTTATCCATTCTGCCCTTATTGCTGGGTGGGCTGAGCGAAACGACGTAAGCGTCACCGAACAAGAGGTTGAAGAAGAGATCCTAAAAATTCGAAAGAATTATCCTGACGATGCTTCTTTTAAAGAGGCTATAAGCACAACGCAAATCTCGATGAGCAGTTGGCAAGACCAAATCAAAAGTCGCTTACTGCAAAAGAAAGTCTTCCACTCTTTGGCTGCAAAAACACAGCCTCCGACAGAAGAGGAGCTTAAATCTTATTACAATATCCATAAGGATAATTTTAAACGCAAACCACAGGTTCGCATCAGACAGATCGTGTTTGACAACGAAGATGCCGCTAATCGCCTCTATCATAATCTTACTCCGTCCATGGACTTTGCGGAGCTTGCTGAAAAATATTCTGTTGCACCAGAAGCAAAGCGTGGTGGTGATGTAGGATGGGTTGAAAAAGGTACATTAGAAGTATTTGATAAAGCATTTAATATGCGAGTCGGACAACGAAGTGGCGTCCACACAAGTCCCTATGGATATCATATATTCGAGGTCATAGGGAAAAGGGCTGAGCAGACTCTACGATTTGAAGATGTCCGTGATCAAGTTGACAGAATCGCTCGTGGAAATAAGGAACATGCAATATATACAGCTTGGCTTGAAGAGCAATTGCGATTATCACGAGTACTTAAGAATGATGCGGCCATAAATTCTATTCAGGTTAGGCCACTAGGAGAGTAGTTATGAAAATCTTTATTCTAGCCTTCACTTTACTCATCGGCATTGCATCCTATGCTGAGACCGTTGATCGCATTGTGGCCATTGTAAATGACGAGATTCTCACAGAACAAGATATTACAAATTACAAAGCACAGCTGAAAAAAGGGAAGTTCGTCGACGATCTTCTTATCTCAGATAAAGATAAATTACTCAAAAATAGAAAGGCTCTTGTTGAACACATGATCAACGAGCGCCTTATTGAGTCTGAAGTTAAAAGAAATGATCTTTCTGTAACGATTGAAAAAGTAGACCAAGAAATAACAAAAATTGCGAGCGGCAATAAAATGACTCGGGCACAGCTGATTGCCGCTCTTAAAAAAGAAGGAATATCTTTTTCAGAATACCAACACTTTATGAAACAGCGACTGGAGCGACAGGCGTTAATTCAGAAAATGATTTCTTCAAAAATTAGAATCACAGATGACGAAATACAAAATTATTATATGAACAATTACAAAGGTAGCTCCGTCACAAGCTATGAGTATTCACTAGCACACATCCTCTTTCTCCCAAAAGGTGGCGACAAAGAAGGGGCAAAACGGAGAGCAGAAAGTGTACTTGCAAAGTTAAATGCTGGCGAATCCTTTGATAACCTTGCATCGCAGTTTAGTGAGGATCCCAACTTTACTAGCGGTGGATTTCTCGGAAACTTTAAAAGTGGGGAGTTTTTAAAAGAACTTGAAACAGCAGTTGCAAACCTTTCTGCAGGATCTCACACAGGTGTGGTGCCTACGAGGCTCGGGTATCATATCGTAAAGCTCGTATCTAAGAAGATTATTAAAGACCCGGCGTTTGAAGCGAAAAAAAATGAAATACAAAATATTCTTTACGAAAAGGCTTTTGCGCAGCAGTTTAAGTTTTGGATCGAAGAGCGCAAACTAAGTTCATTTATCAAAATAAATTCATAAGATGTCAAAGCAGAAGCGTGTCCTTATTACCACTGGAGATGTTGACGGAATTGGCTTTGAAGTCTCAGCAAAAGCTTTAAATAAGATTGGACCAAAGCGCGGAATTCAATTTTTATATTTTAGAAATCCTTTATCAGAAAAAAAATATCTTCCGCAGATTAGAAAGAAATTTTCAGTTACAACAGTTGAAAGCCTTAAAGAAGCTCTATCAGAAAAATTTAGCTCTAATACGATTATTGAAATACACACGCCTCTTAATCCTGCTCTGTGCTTTGAAGAGGGTGTAAGGGCTGCTCTTGATGAAAAAATTCATGGGATTGTGACGGCGCCTCTTTCAAAGGAACTTATACGTAAATCTGGCTTAAGCGATAAGGGTCATACAGACATCATGCGAAGGCTAATCAACCAAGAGCAAAATATTTATATGGCGTTTATCGGAAAACTTTTTTCAGTTATCTTGGTAAGCGACCATGTTTCCATAAGGGATGTGCCTTCAAGAATTTCAAAATCCCTTTTACTTGATATTTTTGCATGCGCTACGAGTTTTTTAAAAATGCTCAAACTTCCGAGGAGAGCTCAAAGAATTGGAGTGCTTGGGCTCAACCCCCACGCTGGTGAGCTTCCGCAGCTCGGTCACGAGGATAAAGAGATTATATCTCCAGCAATCAGGGAAGCCCAGAAACACAATTTTCCAGTCTATGGGCCCCTCGTACCAGATGTCGCATTTCAGGAATCTCAGTATCAAAAATACGGTGTATTTATTGCCATGTATCATGATCAAGGACTAATTCCTTTTAAAATGCTTCACAAAAAACTTCATGGAGTACAAATTTCTTTAAATACGCCCTTCATTCGGACAAGCGTTGACCACGGGACGGCAAAAGATCTTTTCGGTAAAAACAAAGCCGACCCCACATCCATGATTAACGCTATTCAAACTGCTCTAAAGTTAGTATAGTAATCCGTCAATTTACTAAATTTTTCAAAGGTAAGTAGAAATGGTAATGAACCCAGTTATATTTAGAGAATACGATGTTCGCGGCGTGGTTGGCGAACATTACGATGAGGATTTTGTCTATGCACTTGGAAGAGCGTACGCCGCCCTTCACTTCTCGGTAAATAAAAAACCAAATGCAACTATTGCCGTAGGCGAAGATGCCAGGCTCTCTAGTCCTAAACTTGTTGAGGCGCTAACAAAAGGACTCAATGACTCTGGCTTTAACGTAAAACGTCTTGGGCTTGTCACCTCTCCTATGACTTACTTTGCGACTTTCTTTTATAAAGATATTGATGGTGGCGTTATGGTGACAGGAAGCCACAACCCGCCAGAGTACAACGGCTTTAAAATCTCCCTCGGTAAAAACACTATCTATGGTGAAGACATTCAGAAGTTGCGTAAAATTATTGAAAGCAATTCCTACATCACGGGCCAAGGTACAACTGAGTCTTTAGATATTTTTAATGATTACGTTGCTCGATACAAAGAAGAATTTAGTGATCTCTCAGGAATAAATGTGATCTTAGATTGCGGTAATGGCGCTGGAGGGATCATAGCAAGAAGGCTTTATGAGGCTTGTGGCTTAAAACCTACAATTCTATTTGAAGAACCCGACGGAACTTTTCCGAACCATCACCCTGATCCTACGGTAGAAAAGAATCTAACCGCACTGAAGAAGGCAGTTCTGGATCAAAAAGCTGATATTGGTATTGGTTTTGACGGAGATGCTGACCGTATTGGTGTTGTCGATGAAACTGGCAAAATGATTTTAGGCGATGAGCTTATGGTTTTAATCAGTCG
Organism: uncultured Bdellovibrionales bacterium; assembly: GCA_964469265.1. GTDB lineage: Bacteria > Bdellovibrionota > Bdellovibrionia > Bdellovibrionales > JAEYZS01 > JAEYZS01. The sequence continues at coordinate 157,538 of CAYXYF010000001.1, read as the reverse complement.
ATCTATCTTAAAAGATCATAAGGGCGGGGAGCCTTATAAAATCGTCGGCGATGTGAAGTGTTCTCATAGACTTTATGAGGATATTGCAAAACATGGGGGCACACCCATTATGTGGAAGACAGGTCATAGTCTTATCAAACAAAAAATCAAAGAAGAAAAAGCGCCGTTCGGTGGAGAACTAAGCGGACATATTTTCTTTAGTGACAGAAACTTTGGGTATGATGATGCTCCCTATGCGGGCCTAAGAGTAATAGAAATCCTTAAAAAAACAGGGAGGTCGTTTTCCGATCTCATTAAAGACTTACCTGAAGCTTTTTACACGCCAGAAATTAGAATAGACACGACTGAAGAAAAAAAGCATTTAATCGTTGAAACAATAAAAGAGAAATATCTTTCTACTCCAAGCGCAGACGTCATTACGATCGATGGGATTAGAGTCCAGTTTAAAGACTCATGGTTTTTAGCAAGAGCTTCAAACACCCAGCCAGTGGTTGTACTGCGCTTTGAAGCGACCTCGTTAGGTCGTCTTGAAGAACTTAAAGATGAGATTGAAAAAATAGTAAATCCTCTTCTTTAAAAAAGCGAAATATTAATATGGTTGAAAAAAGAGACGGCATTTTTATTAAGGGGGCCCGAGAACACAATCTTAAGAATATTAATGTGTTCATCCCTCGTAATAAGATTACGGTTATCACTGGAATAAGCGGTAGCGGTAAGTCGACTCTTGCATTTGATACAATCTATGCAGAAGGACAACGTCGCTATGTTGAAGGTCTTTCAACCTTTGCGCGCCAATTCTTAGAGCAACTAAAAAAACCAGATCTTGATTCCATCGTTGGTCTTTCGCCCACCATATCCATCGAACAAAAGACAACTGTTGCTTCTCCACGCTCTACCGTCGGAACAATTACGGAAATCTATGATTATTTCAGACTCTTGTTTAGTAAAATTGGAACGGCAATTTGCCCTGAGCATAATATTGAACTTGATAAGCTCAACGTTGATCGCCTTATTCAAGAAACCTTATCTCTGAAAGCTGGAACAAAGATTCATATCTTGGCGCCCGTAATAAGAAACAAAAAGGGAGAATTTCAGAAAGAATTTGAAGGGTGGCTTAAAAAAGGATTTGTTCGGGCAAAAATTGACGGCGAATATTATGAGCTTGAACAGGCACCAAAACTTCGGAAAACAAAAACACACAACATTGATATTGTCATTGATCGTCTAGTCGTCAAAGAAGGTCTTGAAAAAAGATTAGAAGAAAGCATCAACGTTGCCTTGAAATTAGCAAAAGGCGCAGTCGCTATTGAAAACATATCAGATGAAACCTACAAGGCTTATTCAAAAGATGCCTCATGCCCAATCTGTCAGTATTCACCACCAGATTTAGAACCACGGCTTTTTAGCTTTAATGATCCACGTGGATACTGCCCATCATGCAGTGGCCTAGGTACACTTGAGGAAGCAGATCTTGAAGATCTTCATGAAGAAATTGATGACGGAGAAGATCTCTACGAGGAAGGCGATACATGTCCTACTTGCGAGGGTTCGCGTTTAAGAGAAGAGGCCCTTGCTGTTTACGTTGAAGAGAAAAACATCCATCAAGTTAGCGCCATGAACTTTAAAGATATTTTAGAATGGATAAATTCTTTAACTCTTTCAGGACGCGAAGAGAAGATACTTCAAAAACTAATATATAAAATTAATTATAAGATTAGCTTTCTTCTCCGTCTGGGCCTATCCCATTTGAATTTGTTTCGGTCAACACGCTCTCTTTCAGGCGGTGAAGCGCAAAGAATCCGACTCGCAAATCAGCTTGGATCTCCACTGGTGGGTGTTCTCTACGTTCTTGATGAGCCTAGTATTGGCCTCCACGCGCGAGATCAATTCGAACTTTTAAAGGCCTTAACTGAACTCAAGGACAAGGGAAATACTATTGTTATTGTTGAGCATGATGAAGATACAATCCGAATGGCTGATCATGTTCTTGATATCGGACCTCGCGCTGGCAAATACGGCGGAGAGATTCTTGCCGAAGGTACACCTGAGGAGATTGAAAGATCAAAACATAGTCTTACTGGAAAATATCTTTCTAAACGAGAGGTCGCCTATCACTTGCGTCCAGAAAAAGAATTTAAGGAGTTCTTAAGCGTAGAGAACGCCTCTGGAAATAACCTTAAAAATATTTCAGCAAAGATTCCGCTACAAGCTATGACCTCTGTTACTGGCGTATCAGGTAGCGGCAAGAGTACGCTTGTGATCGATACTATTTATAAATATCTTTCTAATAAGTTTTATATTCGAGATTATCGCCCAAGCCCGTTTGATAAAATTTCTGGATTCGAGAAGTTCTCTGGAGTAATAGAGATCAATCAAAAACCAATTGGTCGAACGCCTCGCTCAAACCCTTCCACGTATACAGGCCTATTTTCATTAGTTCGGGACCTGTTTGCACAACTTCCCGAATCAAAATTGCGAGGCTATAAGCCTGGGAGATTTAGTTTTAACGTCAAAGGTGGGCGTTGTGAGGCTTGCCAAGGCGGCGGACATATCAAAGTCGAAATGCACTTTATGGCCGACGTCTATGTCAAATGCGATGTTTGTAACGGAAAACGCTATAACCCTGAAACTCTCAATATTAAATTTAAGGGGAAATCCATCGCAGATGTCTTGGACATGAGCGTTCAAGAGGCCTTGGAGTTTTTTGATAAACAACCTTACATCAAACAGAAACTCGAGATCCTTCATGTCGTAGGTCTTGACTATCTAACATTAGGGCAAAGTTCAATTACACTCTCGGGAGGAGAAGCTCAGAGAATAAAATTATCTAAAGAGCTTTCTAAAAGACGCGCTGGAAAAATTTTATATATTCTTGACGAGCCTTCGACGGGCTTACATTTTGAAGATACTAAAAAGCTTATAGAACTATTGCATCGTCTTGTTGAGCAAGAACACACCGTTGTCGTTATCGAGCACAACCTCGATATTATCGCATCTAGTGATTATATCCTTGATCTTGGACCCGAGAGTGGAGAGAAGGGCGGAGAGCTCATTGCCCAAGGACATCCTAGTAGCATCATGAAGAATAAACAATCCTACACGGCTCAATATCTCAAGAAACATTTAGGAAAGATGTGACGAAATCTTAAATGGGAAAATGCCCCGACTTCTAGTAAACGCTTATTAGATCAAAAAGCTTCCAGAGGTTAGGATGTATATTAAACTCATAGTACTGATGTTGTTTTGTTTTCAAGCCAGAGCGGCTTCCCTCGGGAGCGTCATAATTAGCGACGAAAACTCAGAGCACGTCATTGAGATTGTTTCAGTAAGGGTTTTTGACTCAGAAACCAATAACGTCGCACTTATTGCAAAACCTGGGTCTAAATATAATGCAGTAATCATCTACCTTAGAAAACACCTTGAAGATGATTACGATCTTGATCTCGCAACGCGCTTGAGCGGGGGCTTTGGATTTGTAATAAAGCTTCACCCAGAAAACTTGAAACTAGTTACTCAGACCTTTCATACAATTTTAGAGGTGAAATCAAAGGATGTTTTGATTAAGTCCCCAGATTCATCAGAAGAGTACGAAACCCTTTATGAATATGTTTGTCCCGTGGAAAAGCGTCGGGCGCTATGGCTACTGGGAAAAACCGAGTACCGTCACGTAAAGTGCCTATAAAAAAACCCAAGGTACTGAGCCTTGGGTCTTTCTATTTTTTTTAGCTATTTAAGTTATAATTAGAACTTACCTAAAAGCATGAACGCGATTACGAAAGCATAAATAACAAGAGACTCAATAAGAGCTAGACCAATAATCATTGGTACGAAAAGCTTTCCTTGAGCAGCTGGGTTTCTCGCAATTCCGTCAAGAGCAGCTTGTGCAGCTTTACCTTGTCCAAGAGCTCCACCAAATGCAGCAACTGCAATTGTTAAAGCAGACGCAAGACCTAAAAGGCCAGCTTGTGAAGAAGTAGCTGTGTTAACAACTTCTGTAGCAGCTTCCTGTGCAAACGCAGGAACTGCTGCGAACATAAGAGCGATAAGTGCAAACATTCTTTTCATTATAATTCTCCTTTTAGAAAAGATTAGTGTTCGTCGTGTGCTACTGCCATGGATACGTACACCATTGAAAGTAGCGTAAAAACAAATGCCTGAATAAAACATACGAAGATACCAAGTAGATAGAATACTACTGGTACTCCAACGGGAACGAGATCTGTGAAAATACCTAAAACGGTATGGTCACCCACCATGTTTCCTCTGAGACGAAGACCCAAACTCATAGGTCTTACTGCGTGAGAAATTAACTCAATCACAAACATCAACGGTAAAAGAAGAAGAATCGGCGAAAGGTTTAAAGGTAAGTGCCCTGTGAATTGTTTTATATAAGCACCGCCATGTTCCTTAATTCCAAGCAACATGTAAGCAATAAATGTAAACATCCCTACGGCAAGTGTTGTATTGAAGTTGTCGGTTGCTGGAGTCATTCCTGGAAGAAGGCCCATGAAGTTATTGATAAGAATATAAACAAAGATTGCTCCAAACATCGGAACATACTTTTTCCCGTGCGGACCCACAACGGTATCTACCAAGCCGCTAATAAACTCTGTCATGACTTCTGCGATGGCTCGGATAGAAAATTTATCCGCAGGAGTGTAGTCGGGGTTCTTTTTATATGCGCGGTAAGCGAGTAGACTAAAGATAGTAAGAAGTAGAGTCGTCACGGCAGCAGTAGCGACGTGAATATAATGATGACCTACTCCTGGGATTAATTGAGTCCAATTAAAATGTACCATAGCTTGTTTTATCTCTTTCCTTATTGATTTTACTTTGGAGCTTCTCGTCCTGCTTAATCTTTTTTATATGCATTACTGTTAGGCCAATTATCGTCGGAAGTAAAATACTTAAACCAACGACGAACCACGAAACGACTAAAAGTTGCGAGGTTACGAGGAAGTATAGGCTTAACCCAAAAATCGTGTATTTAAATATAATGAGGATCAAGGTTGGGGCAACTGATTTTTTCCTAAAAAGCCGACTGACGATGAAGACTAAAAACAGAGTATTTAAACTCGCAAAAATGGCTCCCGTGAGAAAGGAAATCGATGCAACAGATCCGGCTACAAAGTAGATAATTCCTGTAAATAAGAGCCCAAAAGCAAGTTGTAACACAAATAAGAGTTTTAACATCACTTCACGTTCCTAAATGCCATCATCAGATGCATAACCCAGATAACTAACGCCAGTACAGCGCCGCCAGTAATGCCAACTCCAGACCATCCCATCTTCTTATCTAAATAATACCCTGCGTAAACAAGGGCAATCACTAGCCCAACCAGTTCGAAAACCAGGCCTAAAAAGATCAGATATTCTCGTTTTCCCATTTTTTTCCTATCCCTATCTTCGGAGGCGTCCTGATGCCCCTGGCATCAAGGCTTTTCGCTCTTTAAGGCGTTCAATTTTGGAATCAATAAAATCTCTGTTTTGATCAACATGATCTCTGACAGATTCTAAAACAACCACGGCCTCATCTAAGAACTTTTGTTCTTCAAGTAAAAGAGCCTCATTCATATAAACCTGATTTCTAAAGTACAAATCCCTAAACTGTGCTTGAATTTCTTTATAGGTTTCCATGGCATCTTTATATTTTTTATTGGCAGCATTAATGTCTGCACGAAGTAGGTAGCCATGAAACCGGTCTTCGTCAGTTTTTGCTTCTTTAAGATAAGAATTGAGTTCAACTTCGGATTGGTAAAAGTTTTTTATATAGAAGTTACTTTTTGCCAGTTTAATTTTTATCTCTAAGCGTCCGTCTTTAAAATTTGATTTTGAGAGGAGGCGGTTCATCTCATTAATTGCGTGAGGATAAAAACCTTTTTCGTAATAACCTTCAGCCAAACGTTTTTGTGCCTGGATTTGCTCGGCCTCTGAGTCTGAATTTTTAATAATGTATCTTAAATAATACTCTTCATTTTCAGCGCACGACTTTTCTTTATGACAAAGACTTGAAGCCTCTAGAGCTGCTGTTAGTGCAATTGGTTCATTTTTATTAACTTGCATTACGCGGCTATAAAGGCTGAGTGCTTCTTTAGGATTGGTATTTGCTTTTTGGCGAGCAGCCTTTAGAGCGGACTCGCCAGTACGGCTTTCACAACCCAGTAAAAGCACGCATGAGATAAGAACTAAAACTCTACTGAAGAGTTGGAGCTGGTGATTCACCTGAATCGCCCTCATCTTCATTCGCAACTCGCGCTACACTTGAGACAATTTCAGATTCATTAACATTAATCAATCTCACGCCCTGAGTGTTACGCCCGAGAACAGAAATCTTATTGCAGTTAATACGGATAACTTGTCCCTTATCTGTCATAAGCATGACATCTTCATCATCGCTAACCAAGATTGTTGAGATCACATCTCCAACTCGATCTGTTACTTTCTGAGTAATGATCCCTACGCCACCGCGGCCCTGTGAGCGATATTCACTTGTCTCGGTTCGTTTGCCATAACCTTTACCAGTAACCATCAAGACTGTTTTTTTACAGTCTGGAGTTATGATTTCACAACCTATCACATGGTCTTCTTTACCTAGTGTCACAGCTTTTACACCGCGAGCAGTTCTTCCCATCGGTCGAGCAGATTCCTCGCTGAAACGAATAGACATACCTTTTCTTGTTGCAACAAAGATATCATCGCGTCCTGAAGTCAACTGTGCACAAACCAAGGAATCATCGAGGTCCGTCGTTAATGCAATAATTCCTGATGGTCTTGGATTAGAGAAATTATCAAGGGATGTCTTTTTAATAATTCCGTTTTTCGTAACCAGGACTACAAACTGATCAGAAGAAAACTCTTCAACGGGTAAGATAGCTTGGACTTTTTCATTGGAAGCTAATTGAACTACGTTTGCAATGGCTTTTCCTTTAGAAGTTCTAGTTCCCGCAGGAAGTTTAAAGACCTTACACCAGTAAACTTTTCCCTTATCGGTAAAGACCAAAAGCGTAGTGTGAGTATTTGCTGTAAAAATATTGGTAACAAAATCTTCTTCTCGGGTTTCAATGCCTTTTAAACCTTTCCCACCACGTCGTTGTGCGCGGTAGGTCTCAATCGGAATGCGCTTAATGTAACCGCTGTGAGTGATTGTTACCATCACGTTTTCTTTTTGAATGAGATCTTCATCTTCAAGAGCTTCAGATTCTTCTTGAGAAATTTGTGTTCGTCTCTCATCACCATAGTTCTTTTTAATTTCTTCTAACTCTTGAACAATGATTTTATAAATTTCTTGGACGTCGCCAAGAACCATCTTTAACCAGGTAATTTGTTTTTCGATCTCAGCAATTTCATCAAGAATTTTTTGACGCTCAAGACCTGTGAGTCTTTGTAAACGCATATCCAAGATGGCTTGTGCTTGAACTTCCGAGAGTGTAAATTTTGCGATAAGGTTAGCTTTTGCAGTTTGGCCGTCTGGGCTCTTTCTGATGGTTTCAACTACTGCATCGACATGATCAAGAGCTGTTTTTAACCCGTGCAAGATATGAATGCGTGCTTCCGCTTTCTTTAAGTCATAGATGCAACGTCTAGTAACAACTTCTCTTCTGTGTTGAACAAATGCTTCCAATGCTTCTTTGAGATTGAAAATCCTTGGACGACTACCTTTATCAAGAGCCAACAGAATAATTCCAAAGCGGGTTTCAAGTTGTGTAAATTTATAAAGCCGATTTAAAACAACATTACCAGAATCGCCACGCTTAATATCAATAACAACTCTCATTCCTTCACGAGAGGATTCATCACGGATATCTGAAATTCCTTCGATTTTTTTATCTTTTACAAGATCGGCTATGTTCTCGATGAGCTTTGCCTTATTCACTTGGTACGGAAGTTCTTTAACAATAATTCTTTCACGCTCGTTGCCGAAAGTTTCAATTTCACAAACTGCTTTTAATGTAATTCCACCGCGGCCAGTTTTATAAGCGTCAATGATTCCCGAACGACCAGCGATTGTTCCCGCCGTAGGGAAGTCAGGCCCTTTCACATGTTTTAAAAGATCCGCAAAAGTACATTCTGGGTTATTAATAATCTCAATACAGGCATCAATGACTTCAGATAAATTATGCGGGGGAATATTTGTTGCCATCCCAACTGCGATTCCTGAACTTCCGTTGACAAGTAGATTAGGAAATTTAGCTGGAAGAACATGCGGGATCTCTAATGAGTCATCATAGTTAGGACCAAACTGAACCGTTTCTTTTTCAATATCATTTAAAAGCTCTTCTGCAAGTTTAGTCATACGGATTTCCGTATACCTCATCGCAGCTGGGCTATCTCCGTCGATGGAACCAAAGTTTCCTTGCCCATCAACCAGCGGGTATCTTAATGAAAAGTCTTGAGCCATACGAACTGCTGTATCGTAAACTGCTGTATCGCCGTGAGGGTGGTACTTACCAATAACATCACCTACAACTCTTGCTGATTTTTTGTAGGGTTTATTGTGGTAGTTTCCCATCTCTTTCATCGCAAAAAGAATCCGACGATGAACTGGCTTTAATCCGTCTCGTGCATCAGGAAGAGCACGTCCGACGATCACGCTCATTGAATACTGAAGGTATGCTTCCTTCATTTCTTTATTAATATCGACACTAATTACATTTTTATTTTCTACTGGTTCCATCTCTACGCCTTAAACAAATAATTCTTTAGCAAGAAGAGCATTCTCTTCGATAAATTTTCTACGCGGTTCAACTTGTTCACCCATTAAAATACTGAAAGTTTCATCAGCGGCAATGGCGTCACTGACATTCACTTGGAGAAGAACTCGGTTTTCAGGATTTAATGTTGTTTCCCAAAGTTGTGATGGGTTCATCTCACCTAGTCCCTTATACCGTTGAACATAAATTCCTTTCTTAGAGCTCACCATAAAGGCATCAAAGAAATCTCTATAGCTAGTGAAGTTGTGTTCAACGCCATCGATAGAAACATTGATCGGAAGTTTATGTTTTGATTCCAGCTCTTCCCAATCTTTCTTTAACTCACCAAACTGGATAGATTCTATAAGTTCAGAACTTACTGGGAAAGTCACCTTCTCTGCAAAACGAATAATTTCTAAATCTACTTTAAAGTTACTGTGCTCATCATCTGGAACAGATTTAAACTTAACGTCTGAGATTCCCAGTAAAGGATTGTTTTTGAGATCCTTTTTTAGCTGTGTAAAAGTTAAGTCAATACTACTTTCGGATTTTAAGACTTCTTTTAGGTTTGTCTTGTTTTGTAAGAACCAGATTAAAACGTTGCTATCATATTTTTGAGAAATACTTGTTAGAAGTTTTTGGAATTTCTCAATTCTTAAAATAAAGGTCTTTACCTCCTGCTCTGTTAAAGCAGCGGACTTAAATTTTAAATTCTCATAGTTTTCTTCTAATAAAAAGTTCGTTAAAGCTTTTTCGTCTTTGAGATAAGTCTCTTTTTGCCCTTTCTTCACTTTGTAAAGAGGTGGTTGAGCAATATAAATATGTCCCTTCTCAAGAACAAGAGGCATTTGTCTGTAAAAGAATGTCAAAAGCAGAGTCCGAATATGGGAACCGTCAACATCGGCATCGGTCATGATAATGATTTTGTGATAACGAAGTTTATCAATGTTCGTAATATTATCTGGTCCGACTCCAACACCTGTTGCAGAGATCATCATTTTGATTTCTTCGTTGGTTAGCATTTTATCAAAACGTGCTTTTTCAACGTTTAAGATTTTACCCTTTAAAGGTAAAACAGCTTGCGTCTTTCGATCCCTGCCTTGTTTTGCAGATCCACCTGCTGAGTCACCCTCAACCAAATAAAGCTCACAAAGTGCAGGATCTCTCTCTTGGCAATCTGCCATCTTTCCTGGAAGTGAACCACCATCAAGCGCAGTCTTTCTTCTTGAAAGCTCTCTTGCCTTTCTTGCGGCAATTCTTGCACGTGCTGCTTCAACACACTTTCCAATGGTAGTTTTTGCTTGCGCTGGATTTCTTTCAAGCCAATCCATGAGTTTATCGTTTACGAGTTGCTCAACGTAACCTTTGACTTCTGTATTCCCGAGCTTTGTTTTTGTTTGACCCTCAAACTGTGGCCCGTGAACCTTTACGCTTACGACGCCCGCTAAGCCTTCACGAATATCATCACCATCAAGAGAGGTCTCTAAGTTCTTTAAAAGATTTTTACCCGTAGCGTATGCATTTATAGTTCTAGTTAATGCTGCTTTTAACCCAATTAAGTGCGTTCCACCTTCGATGGTGTTGATGTTGTTACAGTAAGAATAGACTGACTCGGTGTAAGATTCATTCCACTGAAGAGCAATTTCCATCTCAACACCGTCACGCTCACCTTTAAAATAAATAACTTCAGAGTTAACAGGTTTTTTAGATCCATTTAAGTATTCAACAAATTCAACGATACCGCGTGTGTATTGGAATTCTTGTTTCTTACCAGTTCTTTCATCAACAAGGCTGAAAAGTAATCCCGCGTTCAGAAACGCTATTTCCCGAATTCTATTTGCAAGAATATCGAAATTAAAAGTTAAAGTTTCATCTTTAAAAATGGTTCTGTCTGGGCGAAATGTTGTTTTAGTTCCACTTTTTTCAGTTTTCCCAATTTCTTCCATCGGACCTGCTGGAAGCCCCTTTTCATAGTTTTGTTTCCAGATTTTTCCTTCACGCTTAACTTCTACAGAACATTTCTCAGAGAGTGCGTTTACAACTGATGCTCCCACACCGTGGAGCCCACCAGAGACTTTATAGCTTGAAGCATCGAACTTTCCACCTGCGTGAAGGACCGTCATCACGACTTCTAGTGCAGACTTTCCTTGCTTATGAGCCGCGACAGGAATGCCGCGCCCGTCATCTTCAATCGTAATGGAGTCGTCGGGGTGAATTGTTATGTTGATATGTTTACAGTGTCCTGCAAGGTGCTCATCAACCGAGTTGTCAATGATCTCATAGACCAAGTGATGGAATCCGCGAACGCCCGTATCTCCGATATACATTCCAGGTCTTTTTCTAACTGCCTCTAAACCTTCAAGAACTTGGATCGATCCCGCATCATAGGAAGTATTTGTCACATTCGATGTCACTATATTTTTCTCCACTCAAATCTTTTGATAGATCTATATTTTTACAGTTCAAGAAGCCTACCCTGATCCACATTCAACACAGACATATCCAGATTTGAAGGCTCAAGTGAGTCGTCCACGTCAGTTGTCGTTAAGAATGTCTGCGCTTCGTTTTTGTTTAAGAACTGTATGAGAAATGATCTTTTTTCCCTATCAAATTCCGACAAAACGTCGTCGAGAATTAATATAGGATAATAACCATAAATAGCCTTATGATACAAGATCTGGCTGAATTTAAACGCTAAAATAAGGGCTCTCTGTTGGCCTTGAGAGCAATAAAACCGACTGTCTGACCCGTTATACTCAAAAACAATATCATCTTTGTGAGGACCGTATAAACTCAGTCCAGAAGCCATCTCTATGGCGATATTTTGCTCGATTTTATTACGCAATGTATTAGCAAAATCGACACTTTTACCCTCTGAAAAGTTAGGCACATAATTCACACGTATATCCACATTTTTGCCTGTGATTTCCGCTAAGGATTGTTGAAAAGTGAGGTGGATATTTTTGATAATTTTCGTACGCAGGTTCATAAGCTCAACGGAATGTTCTAAAAAAACAGGATTAAGACCAGAGAGAATATCTCTTGCCTGAGAGGAGTTGATTTTTCCTTGCTTGAATTGTTTTAAAACGAGGTTTTTTGATTTTAAAATCTTCCTAAAATTTTGTAAGGTTTTAATGTGGGCTTCGTCTTCTAGCACTAAAGTTTCATCTATGAGATTGCGCCGAACCTCAGGACCTTCCTTCACAGCTGATAAACTCTCTGGTGAAAACAAAATGACTGGAAAAGCTTTAAAGGTTTTTAATGAGTTTGTTTTTTTAGAATTTAAGCTGTGTGTTTTGGAATGATTGAGAATCTTTAATTCAATTTCGTTTGAAGTGTTGTCTGATAAAAATTGACCGAAGGCTCTGGTTCCTTCAGCAGAACCAGATTTTATTAAATGACCAATATCAAAAGTTCTAAAGCTCTTACCCTTTGAGAGAAGATAAATGGACTCAACAAAGTTGGTTTTTCCTTGTCCGTTAAGGCCTTTAAAAATATTTACATGCGACTTAAATTCAACATTAGCCTGTGCGATATTTCTAAAGTTATAAAGACTTAAATTTTTTAAGCGCACTTAAAGTTTTACCTATTAAGAAATACTCAGGCCGCTATGAAAACTTAAATTCTCATAGGCATGACGATACAAGTATACTTGTTGTCTTGCTTTGGTCTGAATAGTCCTGGAGAAAGTTGATCATTAAGTTCAATTTCAACTTCGTCTTCATTGAAGCTATTTAGAATATCCAATAGGTATCTAGCATTAAAACCAATTTTAATTTCTTCACCGTCATAGTTAACTTGAATCTCTTCTTTAGCGTCACCTAATTCAGGGTTATTGCTCGTGATGGACATTGTTCCTTGAGAAAGGGTAACAGTAATGCCTTTAGATTTCTTGTTGGATAACAAAGAAACTCTTTTTAAACTCTGAATGAGCTCGTGACGTGAAGCTACGATATGACGAGATAAAGATTTTGGAATTAGTTGTAAGAAGTTTGGATATTTTCCTTCAATTAAACGAATCATTAACACTGCTGAATTATTTTTTAAAATTAATTGCGGGCCTTCAACAGTGAACTCAACATCTTCCATTGAAGTTTCAAGTATCTTAGAAATTTCAGATAAACCTTTACGCGGAATAATAACTCCACGATCAAACTTCACTTCGCTTCCAACTTCGAATCCAGTTTCACGATCTACCAATGACAATCTGTGACCGTCTGTTGCTACCATTCGGTACTGAAAAGAATTACCGTTTTTAATCTGTTCAAAAAAAACGCCGTTCAAGTGGTATCGAGTTTCATCCGTTGAAACGCTGTAAATTGTTTTCTCAATCATTTCTTTGAGAGTTGAAGATTTAATTTTTACAAAATTGTCTGAAGTGTAAGTCGGGAAGATGGGATATTCTTCTGGGTTCTTACCCACTAAATTAAATAAAGCTTTTCCTTGCTGAATAATTAACCAGTTATTCTCTTTGCTCTTAAGCTGAATAATTCCGTCTTCGTTAAGCTCTTTAACAATCTGAAAAAGTTGTTTTGCATCAACTGCTACTTTTCCAGATGAAGTGACTTTGCAAGAAGTTTCATCAGTTAGGCTCACTTCAAGATCTGTTGCATATACTTTTAAAACATTATCTTTTGCTTCTAAGAGAACATTTACCAAAATAGGCATTGTGTTTCTCTTCTCAACGATATTTTGAGTCTTGCCGATAAGGTCTAAAAGATCACTTCGTTTGATTTTTAATTCCATCTTGTTTTTCCTTAAAATTTGTCTCTTATAACTATTTATATATCTATATAAAAATACAGTAGTAGTAGTAGGTCCGTTGATAACCGATATTACGATTCAAATACCTGGAAATACTACATATTTGGTGTGGAAAAACTTATCAATAATAAACAGCGCTCCTTGCATCATTTTGGGGACAAGATTGGTTCCACACCCAACCCACTTGTTTCCCACATCGCTTATCCACAGTCCACATTCACACCCCTGTGGTATTGTGGATCTTCCTTCTTAAATCTTCGATATCCTTATGTAAATCTGAATCTTTCTCCTGTAGTTCGTCGACCCGACGCAAAGCGCTGATAACAGTTGTGTGATCGCGATTTCCGAAAGCTCTACCAATATCAACTAAGGATTTCTCTAAATATGTTTTGACCAAATACATGGCAACTTGCCTTGCAACGACAATGGGCTTTGAACGGTTGGTCGATTTAAGATCAGAGATTTTAATTTGAAAGTGGTCACTTACCATTTTTTGAATATCCTCAACAGTCAGCTGCTGAGATTCTGATGAATGGTTAACCAAAACATGCTTAGCCAAATCAAGGCTAATAGGTAACCCTCTTAATTCAGTGAACATTTTGACTTTATTGAGGTTGCCCTCAAGTTCTCGAATGGATCTTTTTGAAATACGAGCTATGTAGTTTGCCACATCGTCAGGCACGAGAAGGCCCTTTTTTTCAGCCTTGTATTTAAGGATAGCCACTCGTGTTTCCACATCCGGCATCTTAATATCTGCAATAAGACCCCATTCCAAACGGGTTCGAATGCGATCTTCAAGACCTGTGATTTCTCGAGGCATGCGATCACTAGCGACCACAACTTGTCGGCCGCGATCAAAAAATGCATTAAGAGTATGGAAAAACTCTTCTTGAAAAGCTTCTCCTCGCCCTAGAACTTGAATGTCATCAAGCAAGAGAACATCGCAATCATCGCGATATTTTTTTCGAAGTTTTGGCATGTCCCCACGACGAATTCCAGAGACAAACTCATTTAAAAAAGTTTCCGTAGAAACGTAGCGAATTTTAAGTTGAGGAAAACTATCTTGAATGTGGTTACCAACAGCATTGAGCAAGTGCGTTTTACCCATGCCTGAAGGACCGCAAATAAAAAGTGGGTTGTAACCGCCGCCTGGATTTTTTGCGACGTTAAAACAAGCCGCATGGGCAAACTCGTTATTTCTTCCGACAACAAACGTGGAAAAAGTATATTCAGCATTAAGCACCTGTCTTAGAGATTTTGCAGGGCTTGAGTAGCTTAATTCTGCTTGAGCTTCTGCTGCAGCTTTTGGATGGATAGCTGCCGCTGGCGAGGGCTCCGTAGGCGCAGCTTCAGAATTATCTAACTCTGGTGAAACAATGAGCTCGATTTCAAAAGGTTTTTGAACTACGGATGAAATTTCTTGGCAAATACGGTCTAAAAAGTTCTCAGATATCCAATACTTATGGAAATCCGTTGGGACACCCAGTTTGAACACAGTGCCCTTATGGCTCTCTTCAGTATCAAGAAGTTCAATGGGATCAAACCATGTCTTTAGGTAAGCATTGTCTGGATTCTTGATTTTAATATTCTTTTTTACTGAGTCCCAAATGTGAGATTCCAAGATTTTGCCCCCTGCAAATACTAGAAAAGGGTTTATTACAAGATAGGTGGATGTAGCAATAATTTCTCGTATGATCAATGGTATTGATGCATAAAACTTCAACATCTTGACAGGCAGGGATGCGTCATGATTTATCTGCCCTTTATTTAGATATTGGGAAGTTAAAAAATCCTTATATATTTCGAATAGGTATTGTATACATTTCGACTACACTTCAAACGGAGGAACAGGAAATGAAAAGGACGTATCAACCAAGCAAAAAACGTCGTAAAGCAACTCATGGTTTCAGAGCACGTATGGCAACTCGTGGCGGCCAAACTGTTATCGCAAAAAGAAGAGCAAAGGGCAGAAAAAAACTAACGGTTTCTGCTGGTGGCAAATAAGAAGATAACAACCTTACGTCGCAAAAGTGATTTTGAAACTCTCAAAAAAAGAGGGAAAAGAATATACGCAAATAGTTGGTTAATTCTCAACTACCTACAAAACTCCGAATCCACAAATCGATACGGCTGGATCATTCCCAAAAAAGTGGGAGGCTCAGTCCTTAGAAATCGACTTAAAAGATGGTGTAGGGAATATTTCAGAAACTTGCGTTTTCACCCTGAAAAACACTTTGATGTAAACGTTATTATTAGAGCAAATAGTGATGCCAGTTATTTTCGAAAACTTACATTCAAAGAGTTCAAAGACGAACTCGACTCAGCCGTTAAAAAAGTTCGATAAGTTTCTAAATATTATCGCGCTGACATTGGTAAGGTCCTATCAGATTGTTTTATCACCAATTCTAGGGGGCGCGTGCCGGTTTCACCCGACGTGTTCCGCTTATGCGACGCAAGCTTTTAATCAGTATAATTTTAAAACCGCATTTATATTAACGACGAAACGTCTACTTAAATGTAGACCGTTTGGGGCAAAGGGTTTTGATCCTGTTCCAGAGTGTAAAAACACGAACTAACAGAGGTAAAAGACAACATGAATCTACCGCACAATAAAAATGATAATTTCTTTGACCCAAGAACGTTATTTGCAATTCTTTTGGTGTTTGGATGTATCTTTGGATGGCAGTATTACCTTTCAAAAAAATATCCAGTGACTTCGCCAGAACAAATTCAAAAAGTTGTTGAAAAGGGCCTTGAATCTATTCCGACTCATCAAGAAACGACGGCCCCTACGGAAGCCTCTGAGAGTGCATCTGCAAATGGGGTTGAAGAAGTTATTGGCTTCCAGAGTGAGCCTTTTACTTTTGAAATTTCATCTCGTGGTATGGGACTGCGAAATATAAAACTCAATCAGTTTCGCGAAAGAGATGGAACAGAAGTTTTGTTATCTCATGGCGGTAAGGAAAATTACCTCGGGGAATTAAAAATTAACGGCAATTCTGTGCACTTTAGTTTGGAAAAGATTAGCGATACAGAATTTAGGGGAGTTGGGCAAGCAGGCTCAATGACCGTTACAAGAACACTTACAGTGGATCCTGTAAAACATACTGTGGTTTCAAATACAGAGATGTCTGAAGTGCCAGCTATTGTGGAACTGATGTTAACAGAAGAAATCATTAAGGATAAATCTTCGTCGTTTTTGATGCCGTCGTTTGATTATGAAGTTGTTTTTGTATCTCACTCAGGCTCCTCCGAAGTCATTCGAATTGATCCAGAAGATTCAAAAATATTTGATGACGAATTTCGTAATGTTTCAATTGCGTCCATAGGAAAACATTATTTTACGACAGCCATCATCGATGAGTCTGATCTTGCGCCAAGTTTTTCTGCTCGAGTGGACTTAGATAGAAGTGTTGCTGTTGGTTCTTTAAAGTATGTACAAGCTGGCGGTGCGGTTAAGAGTTTTTCTTCAAAAACTTTTATAGGACCAAAAGAATTAAAACTGCTCCAACAAGTTGATAGTCGCCTTGGAGAGATCATTGATTTTGGATTCTTCTCGGTCATTGCAAAGCCAATTTTACTTCTCTTAAAGTTCCTTTACTCGCTTGTAGGAAACTATGGTGTAGCCATTATCATTGTGACTCTTCTGATTAGAATGATTTTGTTGCCTCTGAACATTACTTCTTATCGTTCAATGAAGAAGATGCAAGTCATTCAGCCATTACTAAAATCTCTCAAAGAGAGATATAAAGAGGATCCAAGACAGCTTCAGCTTGAGACAATGGCATTAATGAAAAGGGAGAAGGTAAACCCTATCGGTGGATGCTTGCCTATGTTATTGCAGCTTCCGATTTTTATCGCCTTATATAATGTGTTGGCTCAGAGTATTGAGCTTTATCAAGCTCCTTTTATGTTATGGATTAAGGATTTGAGCCTTAAAGACCCCTTTTACGTTCTGCCAGTATTGATGGGCCTTACTATGTTTATTCAACAAAAAATTACTCCAACGACGATGGATCCAGCTCAGGCAAAAGTTATGCAAATTATGCCTGTGATTTTTTCTCTAATGATGATTTCGCTTCCAAGCGGGCTTACTTTGTATATATTCGTAAGCACTCTGTTTGGGATTATACAGCAATATCTGATCATGAAAGACAAATCCAGCGCGGGCGAGCAAGTAGGCGTAGTTACGAAACTGAACTAGAAAATAATGTCTCTGTAGGAGGAGAAGAAGATGGGAATTTTAAATAAGATATTTGGTGGAAAGAAAAGCCAGCCAAGTGAAACTGCAATCCAAATTATCGAAGAAACTTTGGACGGAATTTTTGGTCATGCAAACTTCGATCTTTCGTATGATCTTACGTCTAAAGATGAAGAAAACATCGAAGTAGAAATTTTCGGAAATGATCAAAAGGAACTAGTGGATAAAGAAGGCCAGCTCTTAGATGCTTTTCAACTTTATTTAAAGCGTGTTTTGCAACACCAACTTCCAACCGAAAAAATAAACGTCGTGTGCGATTCTAATGGTTACAGAAAAGAGGCAAGCGAAGAGCTAATAAAGCTTGCGGACAAATTAAAGAAAATTGCTTTAGATAAAAACAAGTCTGTGTACTTCCGTGCTCTTGCGCCGAAGGATAGAAAAGTGATCCATCAGTACTTAGCGGAAGATGGTCGAGTAAAGAGCCGCTCTGTCGGCGAAGGCCACTTTAAAAAAATTAAAATCTATCCTTCCAAAGGGGATAGACCCGAGAGTTCAAAAAGAGCAAATGTATAACTATAGACAAGTCGACGATACAATTTGCGCCGTAGCGACGCCCTCAGGACATGGGGGAATCTCAGTCATCAGAGTGAGCGGTCAAAAGGCGCTGACGTATTGTCGTAAGCTTGCCGACCTTCCTGAATCTGTGGAGTCCCACCGCGCTTATTACACGAACTTGAGGACTCTTGATAATTCAAAAAATATTGATGAAGTTTTAATGACTTACTTTAAACAAGGAAAGTCATTTACGGGAGATGAGACAGTAGAGATCTCCTGTCACGGGAGCCCCGTGATTTCTGAAGAAATCATACAAAACTTAATTATGGCAGGTTGTAGGTTGGCCGAAAGGGGCGAGTTTACGTTCAGGGCCTTTATGTCAGGACGAATTGATCTTCTGCAAGCGGAAAGCATCCTTACTCTTATTCAGAGTGAAACAAAGCGGGCAGCTGAGAGTTCTTTAAGACAACTAAAAGGCGAGCTCAGCGAAAGAATTAAAGAAATTCAGAGTAAAACCACTTGGGTGTTAGCGCACCTTGAGGCAAATATTGATTTTGCCATGGAAGATCTTGAAACCCTTGATAACACTGAGATCAAAACGAGGGTGGATGAGGTTTATCAAATTAATAGTGCGCTTTTAAACTCTTATAAAACTGGGAAGGTGATCACAGATAGCCTAAAAGTGGCTCTCGTGGGTGAGCCCAACGCTGGGAAATCGAGCCTTTTTAACCAACTTATTAAATTAGATAAAGCGATCGTAACTGATATTCCTGGAACAACAAGAGACGTTGTTGAAGGAGATGTGATCATTGAGGGTGTAAAGGTACGGTTTGTAGATACCGCAGGCCTTCATGAAACTTCGGATACTGTCGAAAGAATTGGAATTGAAAAGACTCGGAAACAAATCGAAGAATCGGATTATATTTTTTATGTTATAGATACTGCATCGAAAACTTTGGAGCTAGATGCGGAACTCATTGAAAAATTTAAGGACAAAATTATTGTTCTTGGCAATAAGACGGATCTTCCCGCTGCAGATAAGAACTTTTCAGAAAAGATAAAAAAGATAATTGATAATGAAACGTTTTTAGTTAGCGCAAAAAAACACGAAAGTTTAGCAGATGTTATAAGCTTTGTAGAATCCGAAATAAAAAAGTCCTTTCATGAAAGCAACACCGTTGTTCTTAAGGGGCGCCACTTTGAACTTTTAGAGAGAATGAATCAATGTTTTGTGCGAGCAAAAGATCTTATTTCAGATTCGGCGTCGGGAGAGTTTATTGCTTTTGAACTTCGGGATGCACTTTCGGGCTCGTTAGAATTGCTCGGTGAAGAGCTTGATGATCAAGTCATGGCAAAGGTATTTCAAGAGTTTTGCATAGGAAAATAACTTAATATATGAAGTCAAATAACCAGTATGACATTATAGTTGTAGGTGCAGGCCACGCAGGTATTGAGGCCGCGTTGAGCGCAGCCCGCTTGGGTGTACGTACTCTTGTTATTACAACTAATCTTGAGCGTATTGGCTTTATGAGCTGCAATCCTGCCATTGGGGGTTTAGCCAAGGGACATATTGTTCGTGAAATTGATGCTCTTGGTGGAGAGATGGCGCTTGCTACAGACTGGTCGTGCATTCAATTTAAAAGATTAAATGCGACAAAGGGACCTGCAGTACGTGGTTCGAGGTCTCAGTGTGATAAAGATCTTTATGTTGAGTATATGTCTGGGACTTTAAAGAATCAGAAAAACTTAACTCTCCTCGAGGCAGAAGCAAAGTCTTTAATCCTTGAGGGATCAAAATGTATTGGCGTTCGATTAAAAGATGACTCTGCAATTCACGCAAAGAAAGTGATTCTTACGACAGGCACATTTATGAATGCGGTGATGCATACTGGTTTAAAACAAGAATCAGGTGGCCGCGTCGGAGATAAAGCAACAGCTGGTCTATCAGATCAACTAAAGAGCTTTGGTTTTCAAGTGATGCGTTTGAAGACGGGAACTCCGCCAAGACTTCTAAGAGATTCAATTGATTTCTCGGTGATGACTCCACAGCCAGGTGACAAAGTTTTTTATCCTTTTAGTTTTAAGAGTGATCGCAAATTTGGATTACCCCAAATAGATTGTTATTTATCTCACACGTCCGAAGAGACCCATGAGATCATCCGTAAGAACTTAGACAAGTCTCCGATTTTTTGTGGAGTCATTGAGGGCTCTGGTCCGCGATATTGTCCGAGTATTGAAGACAAGGTCACTCGCTTTGCTGAAAAGCCGAGACATCAAACATTTTTAGAACCTGAAGGATTATCAACAGATCATATTTATCTTCAGGGAATTTCAACAAGCCTCCCACAAGACGTGCAAGATCAGTTTATTAGAACCATTCATGGGCTAGAGAACGTCAAGTTCGCGCGTTACGGCTATGCCGTTGAGTATGATTTTATTGAACCAACGCAAATCCGACTAAGTCTTGAAACAAGAGCTATTAAGAACCTTTATTTAGCTGGTCAAATCAACGGTACTAGCGGATACGAGGAAGCAGCATCTCAAGGTTTGATGGCTGGAATAAATGCCGCAAGAGATGTTCTCGACCTTGAACCAGTTGTATTGAGAAGAGATCAAGCCTATATAGGGGTGCTTATTGATGACCTTGTTACAAAGGGAACTAAGGAGCCATATCGCATGTTTACTTCTCGGGCCGAGCACCGACTTGCGCTTCGCGAAGACAATACGCTAGATCGGCTACTGGACCTTGGTAGAGACGTTGGGTTAATTGAAGATACGGATTATCAGCGAGTTCTTAAAGTGAGAGAACGTCGCAAAATTCAAAAGGCATTCCTTAAGGAGACAGTTCTTTATCCCAATAAAGAAACTCAGGAAAAATTAAGAGAGATAGGAACCCCAGAGTTGCTCAAGCCAACAACTCTTGACTCGCTGCTCCGAAGAGCTGAGCTGACCACTCAGAAGATCGACGCAATGGGCTATAAGATGGATCTCGATCCTGAAGTTTTAGAGCCCGTTGAAATTGATATCAAATACGAAGGTTATATTAAGCGCCAACAAGAACTTATTGGTCAATCGATTCGCTTAGAATCATTAAGGCTTGATGAGAATCTTTCCTACATGGATATCAAAGGGCTTTCGGCAGAAGAAATAGAAAAGCTGACACAGGTAAAGCCACTTACCATTGGTCAGGCGCAAAGAATAAGTGGTGTTAATCCGTCAGCCATTCAGGCCATACTGATTCATATTAAGGGGAGAAAGAAGATCCATCAACTGGGACAATCAACATAGGAGAATTCAATTATGGAACCAAAGTGGAGAATTCGCGATCATTTTTCGGACCTGTCAGACGATACCTTAAGTCTACTCAGACTATTTCACGTAGAACTTCTGCGCTACTCGCAGGAACTGAACCTTATTCCTAATTATACTGAAAAAGACGCAGATCTATTGCATTTTTACGAGTCCATCAAAGCGTCAAAGTATATTCAAGCTGAAAACCCCGATGTTAAGACCTATTATGATATTGGGTCGGGGAATGGCTTTGCGGCCGCAGTTTTCTCCATCCTGTTTCCAGATTTGCAGGTGAACATTGTGGAAGAGGATATACGGAAGGCCGATTTTTTAAAACATATCGTAGCAAGAACTGAAGTTCCCAATACAAATATCATGCATGTCAAACCTGAGAAACTCACGATTAGCGGGCCAGTGCGGGTCATGTCTCGAGATTTTGCAAACCTTGCACGGACACTGCTCATGGGAAACAAAATCTTGGAAAAAGGCAGTGTTGTTTATTGTCTTAAAAGTGACAGGTGGTTTACAGAAGTTGCAGCCCTTCCTGCTCCGATAAGTTCCACGTGGAACACTGATATGGTGTTAGAGATGGATTTGCCAGAATCTTTGGGTCACAGAGTTCTTGTTAGGGCTATAAAAACCAAGTAATTGACTACTCTGATGGAGTTTTTTCGCTGGCAACGCCTCGTTGCCATGCCTTCGGTGCCTCTGCCAGTTTTTTTCTTTGCAAATACTGCTCTTTAATATCTTCTGGCGGCCATTTTTGTTTGTTCTTGTAGTATTCAAGGTATTGCTGGCGGGCAAAAATCTGTCGGCTCTCCTTGGAGATACGATAAAACTCCTTTTTCTGTTTTAGCTTTGCCAATTCGTTTTTTGTTTTAAAAATTTCTTCTCGAGTGAGCTTTTTTTGGTAGTCATTATCTAAGAGCTCCCCCATCGTTTGCTCAAGGCCTTCGATTTCTTTTAATTTGTCATCAATTTGCTTTTGAAAGATAGATTCTTGGGTTTTAAGATCAAGATAGATTGGATCTTTAAGCTCTGGGGTGCTCTCGGGCTTATCGCAGGCCACCATAAATAGTGATATAAAAATTCCTAAGTAAATATTTCTTGTTCTCACAGTACTTTATTCGGTAAAACTAAGTAGAAACTAGAGTGTTCCACGTGGAACATATGAATATTCACTTGCTGAGTATCATAAAGAGTCAGCGTGAATACTCACTCATACACTTGGTCAACATGGGAAAGGATTCAACAATGGGAAAGGTCATATGTGTAGCTAATCAAAAAGGAGGAGTTGGTAAAACAACAACTTCAGTTAACCTCTCTGCGTCTCTTGCAGAGATCGGGCGACGAGTTTTGCTCGTTGATCTGGACCCTCAGGGCAACGCTTCTAGCGGTTTAGGCGTAAAGCGCCATGAAAATCAGAATGGAAATGTGTATCACGTTCTAATCGGTGAAAAACGCGTAGCAGATGTTAGACAAAAGACCAGTGTTCAAAATTTGGATATCATTGTGGCTAACAATGATCTGGTGGGAGCTGAAATTGAACTTGTTGACGCAGAGGGCCGCGAATTCCGTTTAAAACAAGCCCTTAGTCTTGTTCAAAATGAGTATGACTATGTGATTATCGACTGCCCACCCTCTCTTGGACTTTTAACTCTCAACGCACTTGCAGCCAGCAATAGTTTTTTAGTCCCTCTTCAGTGTGAGTACTACGCATTAGAGGGATTAAGTCAGTTATTAAATACTGCGGGGCTTGTGAAAAAAAGAATCAACCCAAATCTTAAAATCGAAGGCATTGTTTTAACAATGTTTGATACAAGAAATAATTTAAGTCATCAGGTGGTTTCAGAAATTCAAACACACTTTGGTGATAAGGTATTTAAATCTATCATTCCGCGAAACGTAAGACTCAGCGAGGCTCCAAGCCACGGAAGATCTATTATTCACTACGATAATAAATCAGTTGGAGCTTTAAAGTATACCGAACTTGCAAAAGAGCTTGATCAACAAGTTTACGGAACAACAACAGACGCAAATTCAGAAGAGGCCGCTCCAGCGCCGACCAATGCAACCGCCCTAACAAGCACGATCAGACAAGGAGAAGTGAATGTCTAACTTAGATAAACAAAATCAAACAAAGGGATTAGGAAGAGGCTTAGGAAGTTTATTCGGATCTGACGTTTCTTCTGACAATGCAAAAAGCGTTTTGTCAGGACTTGCAGAGGAGAAATCATCGCCCCCTGCAGTTGAAACTACTCCTAAAGAAACAACTCCAGCGCCTGCGATTCCTGACGAGAACAGAATTTGGAATCTCGCGATTGAAAAATTAAAGATCAATAATTACCAACCTCGAAGATATTTTGATAAAGACAAGCTTGCGGAACTCTCCATGTCGATTAAAGAGCAAGGAATTCTTCAGCCCATCGTTGCAAGACGAAGCATAAAGGGCGACTTTGAAATCATCGCAGGAGAGCGTCGATGGAGAGCTGCTCAACAAGCAGGCCTTACTGAAGTTCCTGTGATATTAAAAGATATCGATGATCAAAAATCTCTGGAGCTTGCGCTTATTGAAAACATTCAGCGCGAAAACCTCAATGCAATTGAAGAAGCTGAAGCCTACGAACGTTTGGCTAAAGAGTTTAATTTAACTCAGCAACAGATTTCAGAAAAAGTAGGAAAAGAGCGCGCAACTGTTGCCAACTCACTTCGTCTTTTGGGCTTAGTTCCAGAAGTCAAAAACATGATCATTCAAGGTGAAATCACCGCAGGACACGCAAAGGCTTTGCTCGCTATTACGGACCCCGATGCTCAAAGAGCTGTGGCAAAAAAGATTGCTTCAGAAAAGCTCACCGTTCGAGCAGCAGAGAAGCTTATTAAGTCAGCCAATAAGACAAAAGACGATCCAAGCTTAGATAATAGTACGGAAAGTTTGGTTTCTATGATGGCAGAGGATATCCAAAAAACACTAGGTACAAAGGTTAAAATCGATTACAATAATGGAAAGGGGAAGATATCGGTCTTCTTTTATTCAGATTCTGAACTGACCCAGATTACTGACAGATTAAAAAAAGAGTAGTTTATGGAAACCGTCATTGAAAGAGCTGCCAATACCCTTGATTCAAAATCTTTTGAACATGTTACGGCCCTTATTGATCAGGGAGCCTCTTTTGAGGGACAACTGACTTTTGAGGGGACCGTGCGCATTGGCGGTAAATTCAAAGGCGAGATTTTTACAAAAGACACCCTAGTTATTGATGCGGGGGCCGAAGTTGAGGCCCAAATTGAGGCCGACCTTGTTATTATTAGTGGAACAGTAAAGGGGAACATCTTTGCACGACGAAGGGTTCAAATGTTCCCGCCCGCTATTTTCAAGGGCACCGTCACGACACCGAGTCTTAAAATCGAAGAAGGCGTTGTTTTCGAAGGAGCAACGCACATGCCCAAATCCTAAAGATCAAAGACAAAATCGCTTCTCAAATCCTTGCCATCCATTTTATGTGATGCTAGTAACTCAATGACCCTTTTCTATATATAGAGTTTTAAGGATTATAAAATGGAAATGCTCTCGCAATTAGGTGTTGATGGCACTTTTTTCTATCAGTTTATCATTTTCTGTGTAGCGTATATTATTTTAACGCGCCTTTGGTTTAAGCCCTATATGAAAGCCCACAATAAGCGGCTTGAAATTACAACGGGCAATCAAGAGGTCGCAGAAAAACTAAACGCACAATCTCAAGAATTAAACTTTGAATATGAAGCAAAAGCTCGTGAAGTGAACTCGCAAGTGCAATCTTATTACGAGGCCGCAAATAAGGAAGCCCAAGCTGTACAAGCTGTCACCATTGAAACGGCACGAAAAGAGGCCGAGGCTTTAGTGCAAAAAACCCGCGGTGAAACAGTCGAAGAGGCTAATAAAATTCGATCTCAACTTAAAGGGATGATCCCAGAGCTGAGTCGCGATATTCAGAAAAAAGTTCTAAGCAGGGAAGTTTAAACATTATGAAAAAAGTAATTTTAATTTTTTCAATTCTATTTGGTTCAACGGTAGCGTTTGCGGCTGAACACGCAGATGGAATTCCGACTTTTGTGTACTATCAAATGATTAACGTTACCCTCTTAATTGCTCTTTTGTATGGCCTCACTCACAAAAAAGTTCGCTCTTACTTCACATCCCGCCTTGTTACCCACGAGGAAGCAAAAAGGTCGGCTCAGCGCGCTTTCACAGAAGCAAAAGAGCGCCATGAGGAAGTCTCGCAAAAACTCACCAAACTTCAGGCAGAGGCGCCAGCAGCAATTGAAAAAGCTCAGGCTGATGCAATGCTTTTAAAATCCAAGCTTATCCAAGAAGCTGAAGAGCTTGCAGAAAACATAATCAAAGACGCTAAAAATGTTGCTCAGTACGAATACGAAAAAGCAAAACAAGATTTGCGCAAAGAAGCTTTTGAGGAAGCGCTAAAGCTTGCTCGCACAGACATAGAGAAAAACCTTAATGACAACGACCAAAAAGATTTGCGCAACCAATTTATTGAAAACATAGGAACCGTACAATGAAGGCACAATCGGAAGTAGCAAAAAGATATGCACGGGCTCTATTTGAGGCGGTTGGTGAATCCAACACCGAAGATTCACTAAGACAGCTTCGTAGCGCTCAAGAAATCTTAAATCAGCCAAAGTTAAAAGAGCTTTTGATTTCACCCGTATTATCACGACGTGAAAAAGAGCTAGTAGTGGATCAATCAGTTTCGGATATCAAGTTATCGCAAGAGGCTTTAAATTTTCTAAGATTGTTGGCCGCTAAGGATAGAATCAATAGTTTAGACGAAGTGGTTTCAAGTTTTGAAACAATCAATGATGAGAAAAACAATGTCTTAAGAGGCACGGTGACTTCTCCTCAGAAATTATCTGACGAGGAAAAAGAAGAAATCGAAGGCGTGATCTCTAAATTTACAGGGAATCAATTGATCCTTGAATATGAAGAAGATCCGACGTTGGTGGGCGGAATTTTGGCAAAGGTGGGGAGCTACACTTTTGATGGAACAGTTGAAACGCAACTCACCAAGCTCAAAGAACAAGTTAACAGAGTTAATCAATAGAAATGAAAGAATGAAAGAAAACAAGGTACAAGGAGATGTCATCTAAAATGGAAATCCGGGCAGAAGAAATAACCAGAGTTTTGAAAGATCAAATTAAAAACTATAATAAGACCCTTGACGTCAACGAGACAGGAAGCGTTCTTTCTGTAGGTGACGGTGTTGCAAGAGTTTACGGTCTAGACAATGTTATGTCTGGGGAGCTCGTTGAGTTTCCAGGTGACATCTTTGGAATGGCACTAAACTTAGAAACCAACAGCGTCGGTGCCGTGATTTTCGGTGATGACTACGCGATTAAAGAAGGCGACACCGTTAAAAGAACAAAGAAGATTGTTCAGGTTCCAGTAGGCGATGGTCTTTTGGGTCGAGTCGTTGATGCTCTTGGGAATCCAATTGATGGCCGAGGTCCAATTCAAGCGACTGAGCACAGAGTTGTTGATGTAAAGGCTCCAGGGATTGTTAAAAGAGCACCAGTCAACGAGCCTCTTCAAACGGGAATTAAAGCAATTGATTCTATGATCCCAATTGGAAGAGGTCAGCGTGAACTTATCATTGGTGACCGTCAAACGGGAAAAACAACAATTGCAATCGACACGATCATCAACCAAAAAGGCAAAGACGTTAAGTGTTTCTACGTGGCAATCGGACAGAAGCAATCAACGGTAGCCCTTGTTGTTGAAAAGCTAAAAAGTGCAGGCGCTCTTGATTACACGACTGTTATTGCGGCGACATCTTCAAACCCTGCGCCACTACAATATCTTGCGGCTTATTCAGGTTGCGCAATGGCTGAGTACTACAGAGATAACGGTCAACATGCGCTTATCATTTACGATGACTTAACAAAACAAGCTCAAGCTTATCGTCAGCTATCACTCTTATTAAGAAGACCGCCAGGACGTGAAGCATATCCTGGTGACGTTTTTTATCTACACTCAAGACTTCTTGAAAGAGCGGCAAAACTTTCTAAAGAAGAAGGTGGCGGTTCTTTAACAGCACTTCCGATTATTGAGACTCAAGCGGGTGACGTTTCTGCATATATTCCAACAAACGTGATCTCCATTACAGACGGACAGATTTTCCTTGAAGGCTCGTTGTTCCACAAAGGGATTAAACCTGCGGTTAACGTTGGTATTTCTGTGTCTCGTGTGGGTGGGGCTGCTCAAGTTAAAGCAATGAAACAAGTTGCAGGTACACTCAGAGTTGAACTTGCACAATACAGAGAGCTTGAGGCATTTGCGATGTTCGGATCAGACCTTGATAAAACGACGCAAGCCCAGCTGACTCGTGGTCAAAGACTTGTGGAAATTCTTAAGCAAAACCAATACTCACCAGTGGAAGTTGAGAATCAGGCGATTATTATTTATGCCGCAACAAACGGCTTCTTAGATGAAATCCCTGTGAATGCAATTACTAAGTTTGAAAATGAGTTTAACCAGTTTATGAAGCAAAAATACTACGAGGTAGTGAAAGCAATCAGAGATGAAAAAACAATTTCTGACGCTTCAAAAGAAACTCTAAATGCAGCTTTGAAAGAATTTAAAACTATTTTTAAGGCGTAATTGGAAAAATAAATTATGGCAAACTTACAGGACATTAGGTCCAAAATTAACAGTACGAAGAAGACACAGCAGACGACCAAGGCAATGAAAATGGTCTCTGCTGCGAAACTTCGAAAAGCACAAGAGCGGATTGTGAATGCCCGTCCTTATGCGTACCGTATTGCTGATGTCATTCAGAAGTTAGCAAGGTCAAACAAGCTTGACCATCCTTTATTAGGTCAACCTAAAGAGGGCGGTAAAGTTTTATTGGTTGTCCTAACGTCTGACAGAGGTCTTTGTGGGGCGTTTAACGGATCCATTAATAAATACGCTCGACAATTTTATGAAAGAGAAAGCGGGAAATATGAAAAAATGGATTTCCTCTTTATCGGCAAAAAAGGGTACGACTACTTTAAGAAGTTAGGCGTCCATACAGTGGATGTCATTTATAACTTAGCAAATGAAATCAATTATAAAATGGCTGCGGAGATTTCTAAAAAGCTTCTTGAGTATTACGCTGCGGGCGAATACAGCGAGATTCGACTTGTTTATAACGAGTTTGTCTCAGCAATTAGCCAAAACGTAGTGGATGAAATTTTAGTTCCTGTTCGTCACGAAGAAACCGATGAAAAAGACGCTCTTGATTTTATTTTCGAACCACAACCAGAAGAAATCTTAGACGCTCTTTTAACAAAGCACTTTACTGTCCAGGTTTACAGAAGCCTGCAAGAAAGTGTCGCTTCAGAGCATGGTTCTCGTATGTCGGCAATGGAGAACGCGACAAGAAACGCTGGCGAAATGATTAATCAAATGACTTTAAATTATAATAAAATTAGACAAGCTGCGATTACGACTGAATTGATCGAAATCACCAGCGGTGCAGAAGCATTGAAAGGGTAAAAATATGAGCATGGAAAACGGACACATTAAACAAGTTTTGGGTGCGGTTGTAGACATCGAATTCCCGAATGGAAAGTTACCTCCAATTTATCAAGCTTTGAAAGTAACAAACAAAGGCATCTCTGAAACGCAATGGAACCTTACTCTTGAAGTTTCTCAGCATCTTGGTGACAACACAGTCCGTGCTATTGCAATGGATGCAACAGAGGGTCTTGTTCGCGGTGAAAAAGTTATGGACACAGGGGCTACAATCACTGCACCAGTGGGAAGCGAAGTTCTGGGAAGAATTATTAACGTCACTGGCGATGCAATTGATGATGGTGGAAGCATTGCTTCAAAAGAGCGCTGGTCTATTCATAGAGCTGCTCCAAAGTTTGAAGATCAATCCACGTCTGCAGAAATGTTAATGACAGGTATTAAGGTTGTTGACCTTCTTTGCCCATACGCAAAAGGTGGTAAGATTGGTCTCTTCGGTGGTGCGGGTGTTGGTAAGACGGTTCTTATTCAAGAGCTTATTCGTAACATCGCAACAGAGCACGGTGGATACTCAGTATTTGCGGGTGTTGGAGAGAGAACAAGAGAAGGAAACGATCTTTGGGCAGAGATGAAAGAGTCTGGAGTTATTTCAAAGACAGCTCTTTGCTTTGGTCAAATGAACGAACCACCAGGAGCAAGAGCGCGTGTTGCATTAACAGGCCTAACAATTGCTGAGTACTTTAGAGACCGTGAAAACCAAGACGTTCTCTTCTTTATTGATAACATCTTTAGATTTACTCAAGCAGGTGCTGAGGTGTCGGCGCTTCTTGGCCGTATTCCATCCGCGGTTGGTTATCAACCAACTCTTTCTACTGAAATGGGTAACCTTCAAGAGCGTATTACTTCAACTAAGAAGGGATCTATTACATCGGTACAAGCAGTTTACGTTCCTGCCGATGACTATACGGATCCAGCTCCTGCAACAACATTTACTCACTTAGATGCAACGACAAACTTAAGCCGTCAAATTGCAGCACTAGGAATTTACCCTGCGGTTGATCCTCTAGATTCAACATCTAGAATTCTAACGCCAGAGGTTGTCGGAACTGAGCACTATCAAACAGCAAGATCGCTTCAGGCGCTTCTACAAAGGTACAAAGAGTTACAAGATATTATTGCAATTCTTGGTATGGATGAGTTGTCTGAGGAAGATAAACTTGTCGTTGCAAGAGCTAGAAAGTGTCAAAGATTCTTGTCTCAACCATTCTTCGTTGCTGAGCAGTTTACTGGCTTAACAGGTAAGTATGTCGATATTAAAGACACAGTAAAAGGCTTTAAGGAAATCATGGAAGGTCTTCATGATGATCTACCAGAACAAGCATTCTATCTGGTTGGTACAATTGAAGATGCTATCGAAAAGGCGAAAAAACTAAAGGCTTAATATGAACCCATTATTCTTAACAGTTGTTACTCCAGAGAAAAAGCTCATCACTGATGTGGAAGTGGAAGATATTCTAGTTCCAGCACAAAGAGGTGAGCTCAACGTTCTTCCTGGTCACGCTCCTTTGATGACGACTCTTACAACAGGCGTTGTTCGTTACAAAAGGAAGGGATCCTCCGAAGTAGAGAGTGTTGCTGTGAGTTGGGGTTATTGTGAAATCGCCGACAATACGGTAAATATCCTTGCTGAAACAGCAGAGCGACCATCAGAGATTGATCTTGGAAGAGCTGAGCTTTCATTTAAGAAAGCGGAAAAAGCGCTGGGAGAAGTCGGTGGCGATGAGCTTGAAAAATACAGGCTAAAAAGAGAAAGAGCTCTAGTTAGAATTTCCGTAGCAAGAATGAATCACTAATAATTTGTGGAACTTCAATCCAAAGTAACCAACATTCAATGGCCAGAAAATACTGAATATAACTATTCACTTTCTGGTCTTGGTGGTTCGGGTACCCTAAGCTTGCTTTTTTGTAAAACCGAGAGCGAAAATTATGTCGTCCATGTTAAGTGCGAGGCTAAGCTGTCGTTTTTGGCGGCCTATCATTTTGAAGCTCAATCCACTTGGGAAAAAAATGGCGAGGCCTTTGATTTTCTCTCTTACGAAGAAAAAGATTTTACAAAGAGCATCTTCAAAAAATGGGAAATGCTAGTCGATGGGTTTAACTACATCGAAAACAAAAAAGGGTTGGTCCTCGAGAGAGAAATTCAGTACATGAATCCATCTCAAAATACCTCGCAGGTGTTTGACCCATTAAGTGCCGTGACCCTTGCACTAATGGAATCACCCTCTCGGCAAGTGAATATTTTCGGTAAACAAAGCATTTTACAACTTCAAACAACAATCGAAAACGATCGTTTACAGGTAAAGCCCCTTGACGGTGTTAGTAGCACATGGACACGGATACTCGCCTCGGCAAAGATCTATCTTGATTCTGATAATGTCATCAGCGAAGCCGAAATCCCATCGCCGATTCAAATCGGCAAGATCCGAATGAAGAGAGAGTCTTCACAAGACCTTCACCCTCAATCAATAAAAGATAAAATTTTTCCTGCAGAAGCAATTCGGTAATCAACGAGCAGTTGGAGTGTCTGAGTTTTTTTGTTCAGAGGAAAGCGATCGATTGATCTCCTCACCTGACGTTTTGCTATCAAGATATGATCCGATATAAACGCCCATATCAGGGTGTTTCATTGAAATCTGCATAACACCTAAAAACTGGTCCTCGTTTTTAATTGATCCCAAGTAGCGAGAATTAATGACAACGGACTTCTTCTTTAACTCTGGTGGAAGGTTATTAACGATGCGCGCACTAGAAGGGCCCGAAACATTTGCGATAATCATGCTCGCATTACGAAGAATAGAAATTGATTTTTTTAAATCGAACTTTTTTCTGATACGGACAAACTGTGATTGTTTTCCGTAAGACGAGATAAAGCGTCTGTAGAATGAATACTCAGCAGACATTACCGCGATACTAGTGGGGGCTGTAATTTTTGGATTAATACGCGTCACTTCATCATTAAAGATCTTTTCAAAGATTTTATTTACGGGCTCCTTTAGAGCGTTGTCGCGAAGCTTTGTTAAAATTGTACGAGGCGATGTCACTGCCGGAGGCTCTGTGAGCTTCAATGTTTCTTTGAGTGCAATAATCTTTTTAAGAGAGGAGTTAAGACGTTCCTCAGAGATAATTCCGCCTTCGTAAGCTTTGAGTAAAGCCTGATGGGCTTGCCTCTGGGAGGATTTGTTCCAGGCCACCATCAAAACATCATTGCCCGCGAGGAATGCCTGCACAGCTCTTTCACCTGCAGTACTATAAAATTTTGCTCCCGCCATCTCTACGTCGTCCGTCACAATAAGGCCTTTGAACTGTAATCTCTCTTTTATAATATTTATGATCTCAGATGAAAATGTTGCGGGTTTCATGGAGGGATCGAGGTTTGGATAAATCAGATGAGTCATCATAATTGCTGAGATGGAATTTTCCTTAATGAGTTTTTGGTAGGGCTTAAGATACGATTTAAAAAATTCCGCCTTTGTCACTGGATTTTGCACAATGGTCTTGTGAGAATCTTCTTTAAGGTGGCCGAGCCCTGGAAAGTGTTTTGCGGTTGAAAGAACTCCAGATGACTGAACGCCACGAGCAAACTCATTGGATACTACCGAGACATCTTTTGGATCTGCTCCAAAGGATCTTGTTTGTATAAAAGAAACTTTCTCGGGGTCAGATAAATCAAGCACGGGGGCAAGATTCATATGAATGCCCATAACATTTAAAACTTCACCAATATATTTTCCAATCTTAAATGTGCTTTGAAGATCACCGCTTCTTCCCATCGCCAGTGCCGTCGGAAGAGCAGGGCTTGTCGGAATACGCACAACGTCTCCACCTTCTTGATCCACGGCCACGATCATTTGAATATTAGAAGCTTTGTGAGCTGTACTCTGAACTCCGTATAAAAGTTTTGAGGTCTGTACTGGCGTTATTATATTTTTCCTAAAGAGAATTAAAAACCCAGGCTTAATTGTTGAAATTCTTTTTTGAAGGTTGGGGGTTATTTCCGTTTCCAGTATTCCTAGCATTAGAAGCTGGCCAACTTTTTGAGACGGCGTCATGGTGGCTATGATTTCATTAACCTTCTGGTCATTCGTCTGGGATTTATCGTCAGCAGAAGCCGTGGAAAAGTAGGCGCATCCACAGGCTAAGAACATGACGAGTAAGACAGCGAAACAAAAACGAACTTTCATCTATATTACTATCTTAATACGCAAATATTATTCTTAAATAAAAAAACTTCTTTATAATGTAAAAATGCACCAAGGTCTACCAGCTCAGTTTTTACTCCTCATCGCTCTGTTATTTCCAGCAGTAACAACGGCACAATTAAATACAGAAGCTGAAATCATTGAAACTATCAGCGACATTCCAATTGAGGATGATACGGGTGATAGAAAACAAGAAGAAACACCTTACCGCCCTCAGTTTGATGAAGAGTTTTCGACTGGAAAGCTACCTGTTCAAGAACGGGAAGAAGAACCAGAGGCCGAACCTGAACTCCAAATAGTTCAACCGCCTCGCGATACAATTGAAGACTTTGATGAAGAGCTATTCGAAGAAGGATTTGGAACTGCAGACGGACCAGAAAAAGAACTACCTTCCTATGAAGATGAGTTGCAGAAAAACGCTGAAGAAAACCAGCCGCAAAGAAGAGAAATCTCTCCAGAAGATCTCAAAAACTTTGAAGTTGATCCCATAATTGAGCAAGCGCAGCCATCTCAAGAGCCGCAGTTTGAAGAGCAGCCTGTTTATTATCCGCCAGAGCCCAAGGGACAAGTTATTGTCTATGAAAACGAAAAAACACTCACGAATGATCAACTCGAAACCCTGAAAGAAAAAACAAGAGTGGAGATCGAGCCCGATCCTTTTTATGAGGGCACGACGTCTATTAAAGTTGGCGAATACCTAAAACCGTTTAATTTGCGTCGTCCTTCTTGGACGTACCAAGTTGAAATTGGCGGAAGTGATTATAATCCCGTAAATTATATTTCTCAGATTATAAATGGTTCAGGCGCAAGCTTTGAAACATTTTATGAAGCCGCGGACTATCCAATGCCAAGTTTCGGTTTAGAATTTAAGAAAAATTTTTCTTGGATGGCAATCTCTCTTGGCCTAGGCGGATCTTATTATCTATCAACATTTGCAGGAGCAGAGCTAGAGATGTTGGTGCCATCAGCAAAGTTGACAGTTTACTTAGACACCCTATTTGATGAGCCCTATATTGTTCCGTACGCATCAGCGGGTTATTCTTACTTTCAGTTTAATGAAACAGATGCGTTAACAGGATTAGAATATTCAGGCGCTGCGGATAACTTTTTTGTTAGCGCAGGAGTTCTTTTTCAGTTGGATTGGCTTGATCCCATTGCAGATAAAATTGCCTATATAGATAACGGAATTGAAAACACCTTTATCTATGCTGAGATGAGAACTTATCTTGATTCTGGTATAAAGGGTATCTATGAAGATGCTGATGTCATAGGAGATTTTTCATCGCTAACCCATTTTGGCGCGGGCGTAAAAGTAGAGTTCTAAATTTTTTAGATGTACGACATTAAATAATTTAATTCAGAGTAAATTTGTGGCCAGCTGATTTCATTCATCTGAATGATGAGGCGGCTATCTGGCGTAATAGAGTATTTCTTTTTATTTCCCGTCACTAACTCGATCATGATATCTGGCTTCATCGGTGTGAAATCAGTAAACGCAAGAGAAATGGCTTTTGTGCCAGCGCTTAAATCACGGATGGCTAAATCTTTACAGAACTTCTTAAGTAGCATGACTCCCATAAGGTTCATTACAGGCTCTGGAACCTTTCCAAACTGGTCCATAAGTTCTGATTCATAGCGGTCCATATCATCTGGAGATTCGATTTGAGCAAGAGCGTTGTAGTATCCCATTCTCACGCGAATATCTAAGATGTAGTCATGGGGAATAAGTGCAGGAATACGCAAGTTAATTTCTGGCTCAAGCTCATCTCGTTGGGTGTCCTCACCTCGAGCTTCTTTAAGTGCCTGTTCCAAAAGTTCAATATAAAGCTCATAGCCAACAGAGTTTGCATGTCCTGATTGAGCTTCACCCAGAATACTACCAGCCCCCCGCAGTTCTAAATCATGGTGAGCAATTCGAATACCAGAACCCAAATCAGTATTTTCTTGAAGAACTTTAAGCCTCTCTTGTGCGGTGGGATCAATGGCCCCAGATCTTGGGATCACGAGGTAGCAGTAGGCGCGCTCGTTACTTCTTCCCACGCGTCCGCGGAGTTGATAAAGCTGGCTTAAACCTAAAGTGTCTGCACGATCTATTATGATGGTGTTTGCCTTCGGAACATCCATGCCCGATTCAATAATGGTCGTACTGACAAGAACATCAAACTCTCCTTGAAAAAACGAGATCATGATTTTTTCTAAATCATCTTCTTTCATTTGTCCGTGGGCGTAACGGATTCTCACGCCTGGGCAAAGTTCTTGTAACCTCTGTGCAACGCCAGCAATGGTTTGAACCCTGTTATGAAGAAAATAGACTTGCCCGCCCCGTTGCACTTCATTATCGATGGCGTTTTGAATGAGTGTATCATCTGATTTACAAATAAATGTACGAACGGGAAGACGGTCTTGCGGTGCTGTGTTGATCAGACTTAAATCTCTAATCCCCATCAGGCTCATGTTTAATGTTCTTGGAATTGGAGTGGCTGACATTGCAATTGTATCCACTGCGGTCTTCATTTTTTTAATTTTTTCTTTATGGGTTACACCAAATTTATGCTCTTCATCCACAACAAGTAAGCCAAGATTTTTAAACTGTATATCTTTACTTAAAACACGATGGGTTCCGATGACAATATCTACTTTGCCAGTTTTTAAATTTTCAACGACTTCTCTGGCTTTGGGGCCAGAAGTAAAGCGAGAGAGCATTTCAATTTGAACGGGCCAACCGTTAAAACGTTTCTTAAACGTTTCAAAATGTTGGAAACTAAGAATAGTTGTAGGAACAAGAACGGCAACCTGTCTTTGATCCTGCACACATTTAAATGCAGCCCTCATGGCAACTTCTGTTTTACCAAATCCCACGTCACCGCAAACCAGCCGATCCATAGGAGAAGGTTTTTGCATATCTTCTAGAATTGCTTCAATGGCGTTGAGTTGATCTTCTGTCTCGTCGTATGCAAATTGACCTTCAAAAGTTTTGTACTCAATATCAAGCGGTTTAAAGGGCGGGCGCTCAACTTGAGAGCGTTTCGCATAAAGGGTTAATAGTTCTGAGGCAATATCCTTAAGATGATTTTTAACTTTAATCTTGGTTTTTTCCCAAGCATTACTGCCCAATTTATCAAGGGAGCCCACGCCAGAATATTTTCTTATTAGGTTAATCCGATAAACAGGTAAATAAAGTTTATCATCCCCCTCGTATTTGATCTGTATAAACTCGCTTTCAAGATTTCCAGCCTTTATCATTTTAAGGCCTTCATAGATACCGACACCAAATTCTGTGTGTGTGACAAAATCTCCGATGCGAAGATCAGAAAGGATAATGCTCTTTGAAGCCCCCGATTTTGTTTTCGAGGTTTGCGATCGTTCTTTTTTCCCGAAGAAATCTTCTTCGCGTAAGAAGGCGGAATTACCAAAGACTATACTCTCAGATAATGACCGCGGAATAATATGGGTTTTTGTTGAATCAAACAGTTCTTCAAAATTAGCGAAGCTTGCATCATGGAGCTCGCAAGGAAGATCAAACTGCTCTAGAAGAACTTTGATACGCTCTGCTTGGGATGTTGTATGGGTTGAGACAATAACTTGTTTACCCTCAGAAAGATAAAGCGAAATTTTTTGTTTAGTTTCTTGAAGCAATTCTTGCGGGTTTGTTGTGTGTGTCTGAATGGGTGTGGACTTTAGTTGAAGAGCGCTGCTTTCAGATGCCCTGGCGCTGTCTGCAGAGAGGACTTCAATTGCCGCAAAGTGAATTGTCTTTGACCCTGACTCTGCCTTAAGGTCCTCCATTTTTGCAAACAAGCGTGAGGGTTCGGGCGTAAGAGTTGGGCTGTTTAAACTTTCAAAGTCTGATTTTAGTTTAGAAATAAACTTATCGTATTGGCGTGTGGTCTCTAGAGGATCTAGGTAATACACCGATAACTTATTATCAAAAAACTCTATAGGGCAATTTAGGGTTTCGTAAAAATAGGGAATTAAAAAATCAATGCCATGAAAGAATCTTTTGAACATAAGGCTTTCGTAAATGTTTTCTCGGAACTCCTTGGAAAATTCTTTTTCTCTGTAGAGATTATTGAGATGACTTAAGACGCGCTCGTGGGTGCCTTCATCGAAAATAACTTCACGCACGGGCAAGATAACGAGTTCGTCCGTTGGTTCAAGTGTTCTCTGCGTCTCTGCGCTGAAATATCGTAAGGATTCAATGTTATCGCCAAAAAGTTCCACGCGGATGGGATAGGGATGAGCTGGGGAAAAGATATCAATGATTCCGCCCTTCACCGAGATTTGTCCGACATCTTCTACGCGAGGCGAAGTTTGATAACCAAAGTGGGAAAGTTTTTTGACGAAGTTTTCTTCAAGCTCATCATTGATTTTGAGAGTCGTTGTCAACTTGTCTAAAAGTTCCTTAGGTAAGCTTTTTTGAGCGAGTGCTTGGATAGAGGCAATAAAAACTTCACCGCCCATGGAATATTGTGCGCGATAGAGCCAGTTTATTCGGTCAGCAACAGAGCGAAAGTTGGGATATAGAGCAGAATACGGTGAAACATCGTAACTTTGTAAAACGTAGGCAGGAAGTGTGGGATTAAAAAACTTAAGGTCTTCTTCTAAGTTTTTGGCCTCAGCGTCACTCGAAACAATGACTAGTTGGGGATTTCGATGTAGATCGATGTAATCAGGTGATCCAAGTATACTTGCAAGCACAGTTGATGACTGCGAACCGATGACATCAGTGGGCTTGTTGAGAGAACTATTCTTTGAAAGTGCACTTTCTAAATCGGAGAGTATGTTGCTAAGAAAAGGTTCCATTGAGGAGCGTAGTTTACTCAGATAAGATGCAGGGGGTCAATTGAAAAGAGCTTTAAAATATATGTCCAATTATTCTAGTAATTAGAATATTTTAAAGGTTTAATTTTAAACATTAAAAATGGTATGAGGAACAGCAATGTTAGATCAGCTACTGCCCATTATATTTTTGTTTATTGTTGTAATTGGATTTGGCGCAACGATGGTTGGACTCACCACTTTGGTGGGCTTTAAAGCTCCAACGGATAAGGTCAAAGATATGCCTTATGAGTGTGGTATTCCAGGACAAGATCCAAGCACCACAAAAGTTCCAGTAAAATTTTATCTGACCGCAATTTCTTTTATTCTCTTCGATATCGAAGTTGTCTTCTTATACCCGTGGACTGTTATCTACATGGAAAATATTCAGGCGTTTGGCGGTTACTTGCTCGGCGCAATCGGGATCTTTATGGCAATTCTAATATTTGGCTTGGTTTATGAAATTAAAGCTGGCGCATTAGAGTGGGATTAAAAATAAATCAATTGGGAATACTTCATGGGTAAAGATATTTTTGAGATAAGTATTAATCTTATAAAGATTGCGGTCATTTTTTTGATGATGGTACAGATGGTGCCAATTCTTGTATGGCTTGAAAGACGTGGATCTGCGTTTATACAAAACCGCCTGGGCCCTAACCGGGTTGGACCGTTGGGCCTTTTGCAGCTTCTTGCAGACGCTGTAAAATTTATTTTTAAAGAACAATTTATTCCTGCAAATGCCGTTAAATTTTTGTTTATTGCAGCTCCGATCATTGCTCTTATTCCTGCAGCGCTGGCGTTTGCAGCAATCCCATTATCAATTCCCGTTAATGTTGCATCCTTTGAGCTTCTCGGCCAAACATGGGGGCCTTATGTGTTTCACATCCAGGGCGTAAAGATCGATATTGGAATTCTTTACGTTTTGGCGGTTTCTTCACTTGGAGCTTACGGTCTTCTTATTGCGGGCTGGGCGTCTGCAAATAAATATTCTCTTCTAGGTGCGCTTCGTGCAAGTGCGCAAATGATTTCTTATGAGCTTGCATTGGCAATGTCCCTAGTCGGGATTCTTATGATTTACGGAACATTTGATTTAAATAAAATGGTGGAACTTCAAACAGGTCCTCTCTCCTTCACGATGTTAGGTCAGGCTTACACGATTCCATTTTTACCAAACTGGGGCTTATTTTTTCAACCATTAGGGGCGCTGTTATTTTTCATTGCGGCATTTGCTGAAAGTAACAGACTACCATTTGATATGCCAGAATCTGAGGGAGAACTCGTTGCTGGATTCCATACCGAGTACGGTGGTTTTAAAATGCTTTTATTCTTTATGGGTGAATACGGTCACATGATGGTTGCGTCAGCTCTTGTGACAACTTTTTATCTCGGCGGCTACCATATCCCAGGTATTACTCCAGATGAGCTCAACGTTATGATGGTCGATGCCTTCGGCGCTGGGACATTATCGAGTGTTATTACTTCATTAATATTCTTAGGATCGTTTTGTATTAAGGTTGCATTTTTACTTTGGGTGTTTGTATGGGTTCGTTGGACATTACCACGCTTCAGATATGACACATTAATGGACTTAGGCTGGAAAACACTTCTGCCGTGGACGATTGGTAATGCTATCGTGACCGCAGTTGTTTTGTATTTTGCTAAGATCTAGGAGAGAGAATGGATATTAATTTTATTCCGATTGTTTTTTACGGACTCGCCGCCCTGGTAGTAATAGCTGCCCTGGCAGTCATATTGGTATCAAGTCCTATATACTCAGCGCTCTTCTTAGCTGTTGTGATGCTGTTATTGGCCGCTCTGTTTTTCGTGTTAGAGGCTTACTTCTTAGCAGGGGTACAGCTGATAACATACGCAGGAGCCGTCGTTGTTCTCTTTGTGATGGTTCTAATGATGTTTGATTTACGAAAAGACAAAAAATCATTCTCAGGAACTTTAGCCAAAAACATTGGTAAAGCGTTAATTTCAGGAGTCGCTCTTGGAATCATGTTGGTTCCTGTTGTTATATTCTTTGCAGACGGGCGCCCCGACTGGTTAGAGCAAACAAGCCCTCAGACAAAGGACGTTGCGCTGTCTTTATTTGCAAAGCATGTCTTTACGTTTGAGATCATTGGTGTGTTGCTTCTGGTCGTTCTCATTGGAAGTGTAACATTGGCAAAAGCAAAAGGCGGGACACATGCTAAGCACGATCAATAGCATTTCAATTAATCACTTTATTGCGCTTTCGATGATCCTCTTTGTTATTGGGATGATCGGTGTGTTGGTTCGAAGAAACGTTATCGTCATCTTAATGAGTATTGAATTGATGTTAAACGCGGTGAACTTAATGTTTGTCGCTTTCAGTAGATATTTTGGGGATACCAACGGACAGGTTATTGTTTTCTTTGTTATCGCCGTTGCTGCAGCGGAAGCTGCCATTGGTTTAGCAATAGCGGTGTCGGTATTTAGAAAATTTAACGGCGTTGATATTAAGCTATTTGAGAACTTAAAAGGCTAGGGAAGAAAAGGTTTTTATGAGCAATGATTTAATTGTAGGCATACTGCTGCTCTCTCCAATTGTTGGCTTCTTGTTTAACGGACTACGTTTCCGAAACCAAAATGCCTATGTGGCAGGAACGGTGGCAACGTTGGCCGCAGCGGTTTCATTTGTCTGTGCTGCCATTTTGTTTGCAAGACTTTTAGACTTACCACAGGATCAACGGGAAATTCTAGTTAACTACTTTACGTGGGCAGCAATTGAAAACTCAAAGATCAACGCGTCCTTTTTATTCGACCAAATTAGCATCTTAATGTC
Source organism: uncultured Bdellovibrionales bacterium (assembly GCA_964469265.1). Taxonomy (GTDB): domain Bacteria; phylum Bdellovibrionota; class Bdellovibrionia; order Bdellovibrionales; family JAEYZS01; genus JAEYZS01. Next base: position 116,644 of record CAYXYF010000001.1, on the reverse strand, counting down.
TCTTGTCGTGACGGGTGTGGGGACGCTTATTCACATGTTCAGTATTGGGTACATGTCTCATGATGAACGTCCTTCGAAATACTTTGCCTATTTAAATCTTTTCTTATTTAACATGCTCCTTTTGATCGGTGGATCGAACTTGCTAATTATGTTTGTGGGCTGGGAAGGTGTTGGCCTTTGTTCTTATCTTTTAATCGGTTTCTGGTTTAAAGATGTTGAAAAGGCAAACGCTGGGATGAAGGCCTTTGTCACAAACAGAATTGGTGATGCGGGACTTCTGCTGGGTCTTTTTATTCTGTTTTCGTTATTTGGAACCCTTGAGTTTCAAGAAATCAATGCGCGCATGTATGACGTTGCAGGTATTCCGCTTTCATGGGTGACGGCTGCATGTTTACTTTTGTTTGTAGGTGCGGCAGGAAAATCGGCGCAAATTCCTCTTTATGTTTGGCTGCCGGATGCGATGGCTGGTCCAACGCCAGTCTCTGCATTGATTCACGCTGCGACCATGGTAACGGCTGGTGTTTACATGATTGTTCGCTTAAACCCACTGTTTCTAGCTTCTGAAACGGCGATGATGGTGGTGGCAGTTATTGGTGCGTTAACTGCAATTTTTGCTGCAACTATAGGTCTTGCACAGTGGGATATTAAAAAGATATTAGCTTACTCGACGGTATCGCAACTAGGTTATATGTTCCTAGCAGCTGGAGTGGGCGCGTTTGGCGCAGCAATGTTTCACCTCATGACCCACGCTTTCTTTAAAGCTCTAATGTTCTTGGGGTCAGGCTCCGTCATTCACGGTATGAACGGAGAGCAAGACATTCGCAAGATGGGCGGATTAAAAAAGAAAATGCCTATCACCCATGCGACATTTGTTGTGGGTTGGCTTGCAATTATCGGAACTCCGCTATTTTCAGGCTTCTTTAGTAAAGATGAAATTTTATGGTTATCATGGCATTCTCCGCGCGGACACTTTCTGTTCTGGATGGCGGGTGTTATTGGTGCAGGCCTAACTGCATTTTATATGACACGTTTAATGGCCCTGACATTCTGGGGCAAATCGCGAGTCTCTAAAGATGTTCATCCCCATGAGTCTTCTCCTATTATGACGATTCCGTTGGTAATCTTAGCAATTCTTTCAGTCGTGGGTGGTTATATCGGAATTCCCCATGTAATTGGACATCCAATCCACTTGCCGCATGTTCTTGAGGGCTGGTTTGCTGGAAAAATACTTCCAATTCCTGGCATCACTGACCCTAGCGTCATTGAAGAAGTTCTTCTCATGTTGATCTCATTATCAGTGGCTGGTGGGATGGCAACGCTTGCGTATATCTTCTATATCAAAGACACAGAGAAGCCGAAGATTGTGGTTTCCAAAATTGGTAAGCTTTACGATGTGGTTTACAATAAATACTTTGTCGATGAAATTTATCAAAAATATATTATTGGTCCTACGGTCGCATTCAGCAGAGCGCTTTGGCTTTATATGGATGTGGAATTCATTGATAAGGCAACTTATAAGCTAACGAATTTTGTTCAGGATTCTGCAGAGGGATTAAGATCTTTACAAACAGGAAACTTACAAAGATACGCGTTTTACATAGTTATTGGCTTTGTGGCCATGCTATCGGTGATTTTATTTTAAGGACGTTGGTCAGGAGTAAAAAATGTTTTTGAGCTTATTAATAGCGCTACCAGTACTTTGCGCACTAATAGTTTTGATGCTTCCAGAGAGTAAAGTGCGAATGACGTCAGCGTTTCTGGCGGTCGTTCAGTTTTTCGTAAGCCTAAATTTGCTGTTTGTGTTTGATAAAAGCTCGCCAGCACTTCAGTTGGTCGAAAAATACCCATGGATTGAAAGCTTTGGCATTCACTACTTTGTCGGAATTGATGGAATATCTCTTTGGCTTGTTCTTTTAACGGCATTCTTTTTACCTGTTGTTATTGTGGGTAGCTGGAAATCGGTGGAGTCTCGAGTAAAACTTTTTCATGTGAATTTATTTTTTCTCCAAGCGTGTATGTTTGGAACGTTTGTGGCGATGGATAGCATTTTATTTTATCTCTTCTTTGAGGCGTCACTTATACCAATGTACTTTATGATCGGTATATGGGGCGGAACTCGCCGTATCTATGCAACAATGAAGTTCTTCCTATATACAATGGCTGGATCTCTTTTGATGTTAGTAGCAATCATTACAATGCTTCTTATGACAGAGGCTCAGCTCGGTGTGATGAGTGCATCTCTTCTTGATTTCTACCGATTAGAGATTCCATTTGTGGCAAATGAATTTTTAAATATGCAGACGCTTTTGTTTTTGGCATTTGCCTTAGCATTTGCAATCAAAGTTCCGATGTTTCCAGTGCACACTTGGTTGCCAGATGCCCACGTTGAGGCCCCTACACCAGGATCAGTGGTCCTAGCGGCGATTATGCTTAAGATGGGAACCTACGGATTTCTAAGATTTGTTATGCCGATGTTCCCAGAAGCTACACAATATTGGGGTTGGGTCTTCATGCTCCTAGGCGCTCTTGGAATAGTTTACGGTGCCCTTGTTGCTATGGTTCAACCTGATATCAAAAAACTTGTGGCTTACTCATCAGTATCTCACATGGGCTACGTGATTTTTGGCCTATTTGCCTTAAACAGCCTTGGCATCTCAGGAGCAATCTTTACGATGTTGGCCCACGGGGTCAGCACTGGCGCTCTTTTCTTATTGGTCGGCATGATTTACGAACGCACACATTCTCGTGAAATTAAGAGCTACGGTGGTCTTGCGGGCGTCATGCCTGTTTATGCGATCATGTTTTTGATTGTGACATTTGCAAGTATTGGTGTTCCAGGCACAAATGGTTTTGTCGGAGAATTCTTTAGCTTGATGGGTGGCTTTATAAAAAACCCTGCACTTGGCAGTATCGCGGTACTTGGAGTGATCTTTGGAGCTGCGTACATGTTGTGGATGGTTAAAAGAGTGTTCTTTGGAGCCAAGGGAGAATTGGTTAAGGGCGCAACTGCTGATAGCTCAAATCCAGTATTAAAAGATTTAAGCTCAAGAGAGATTGCCGTTATGGCTCCTCTTATTGTTTTGATTTTCTGGATGGGAATTTTCCCCAATCAATTTCTAAGTTATTCCAAAGCGAGCATTGAATACTTCGTCGAGAATAAATCGGATTATCGACTTCCAATATACGGCGAAGACCGCGTTTCGACGGCAATGAAAGAGTAGGAGATTATGGGCGTATATATACAAGATCTTAGCATCACAATTCCACTAATCGTTTTATTTTTATTAAGCTTAGTGCCATTGGTTATAAAAGTTTTAAGAGGAAATAAAGAGCCACGACCGATTATTACTTTTATTTTTGGTGTTGCCGCAATTGGATTAACGGCAGTTGCAGTATCACTGCGTTCAACCACTGAGATCACCCTGGCTTTTGAAAATGCCGTCGTGTATAGCCCGCTTATAAAACTCTCTAGTGTCTTTTTAATATTGTCGGTGCTCTTTACGATACTTCTATCCTATAAGCATCCTGCAATCCCAAAAGCTCAGTATTCAGAGCATATGTTTTTACTACTAAGTACGATGTTGGGTATGGTTGTTTTAACCTACTCGCATGATCTCATCTTAACTTTTGTCGGAATTGAGCTTTTATCTCTCCCTCTTTATGTTTTAATTGGAATTGGCGGGAATGGTTTTGTTCCTAAGGAATCTTCCTTTAAATACTTTATTATAGGAAGCTTTGCCTCAGCCTTTTTACTTTTGGGCGCAGCTTTTATTTACGGCGCAACCCAGACAACCGATATCTCTACGATTCTTGAAAATGCATCAGGAGCAAATCAGGTGTATCTGACAATGGGAGTGATGATATTCCTCATTGGACTATTCTTTAAGGTTGCCCTTGTGCCGTTTCACGCATGGTTACCTGACGTCTACCAGGGTGCGCCGACGCCAGTAACTGCATTTATGGCAACGGCAGTGAAAATCTCTATATTTGTTTTCTTGTTGAGTTTTGTTCCTGTGATGAGACTTGTTCAATCTAGCTCTGTTATTTTCATGCTTCAATGGGTCGCAATCTTGACCATGTTTTTCGGAAACCTTGTTGCTCTTAAGCAATCAAGCTTTAAGAGAATGTTGGCTTATTCAAGCATCTCGCATTCAGGCTATTTGTTCTTAGGCATTATTGCAGCAGTTCTTGGTGTAGAGGACTTTGCGGTTAAAGGGATAATGTTTTATTTGATTACGTATCTCTTTATGACCATCGGCGCTTTTGCAATTGCATGCCTCTATGAAAATAACGAAGAAAAAGAACTTACAATTGATGCTCTAAAGGGCTTATCTAAATCTCGTCCATGGGTGGCTGCGGGTCTTGCAATTTGCCTATTTAGTTTAGCTGGAATCCCGCCATTTGGTGGGTTCTTTGCAAAGGTGTTCTTGTTTTCAAGCGCTCTTCAAGCCGAACAGTTCTGGCTCGTGGCATGGGGTGTGATGAGTTCTGTGATTGGTGTTTATTATTATCTTAAGCCAATTGTATTTATGTTTATGAAAGATAAAGAGTCCCAAGAAGAGTTTATTCAAAATGATGGAATCGGCACACAAGCGACAGTGTACTTTTGTGTGATCATGGTTATTATTCTTGGTTTGGCGGCTCAACCGTTTCTTGATAAAATTCTAAATACAGCAGTTTACTAAGTTCAGATATCGTAGCGTCTTAAAACTTTTAAGGCGCTCTTAAATCCAATTTTAACAATTCTCTCTAGAATTTCTTTGTTCAAAGAAAAATGATCTACAAAGAACATCTCATAATCCTGCGGATTAGGGTGGATGTAGACGTATTCTGTTTTCGGATTAAGGTTCGCTTTCTTAGAAATAAGATCGAGAATCTTTTTTCTGTCCTCTTCAGGGAGTTTGTTTTCTTTAAAATACTTATCAACGGTAGAATAAATTGTTTGCAGAACATCTAGGTGTTCCATGTTCTTTAAAATTTTCTGTTCAACAACTTGATACAGGGCCTGATTTAAAATTAGTGGAATTCCATATTCGTGCAAACTGCCCATTTTTTCATTGTAATGATAAGGCTGAATTGAATAGCTTGCTAGGACAAGATCAGCGCCATTATCGACGGCGACGTGAGATGAAAGCGTATCCCTAATTTCGCCATCAAAAAAATAAATCATTTCACCGCGTTCGTTTTTTAATCCATAGGGACAGTATACGGGAGGTAAAGACATAGAAGCTGCTGCGGCTTCACTGATGTTTGCAAAATTTAGCTTCATCTGTGTGGATTCAAACTTTGATTTGTCATGGGGACCGAATATCGCTTTTTTCGAGCTATTGAGTGACGTGGCAACAATGTAGAGTCTGCTTGAAAGCTCAGAGAAATCATTTGTAGGAAGAACCTGCGTCCTTAAATACTTTTCTAAACCTCGTGTTGAAAAAAGACCGTTAAGTTTAAAACCATTTTTTAAAAAGGACTCAAATCCACCTGTAACAAGAGACTTTGTTCTAAACTTTGTTGGTATAGCACGTAAGAATCCAGGCGAGTTGAGCGCAAAGATATCCCAATAGGTTAAAGCTTTTAAGCGCGCGGGCTTATTTGTTTTCTTTTTAATTCCCATTTCAAAGGCGACAATAAGATCATCGACACTATATCCCGACGCCAAGATTGCGCTGATCATAGCGCCAGCACTTGAACCAACGTAGGTATTTATAGTTTGCGGAGGAAGTTCTTCGTCCTTTGATTCCGATTTAAGCCCACCGTTAAAGTGAAATCCTTTTTCTTCAAGAGCGAGGCAAACACCGATGTGAAATGCCGCCGCTTTAATTCCGCCGCCGCTGAGAACGAGTGCTATGGAGCTTTTATCTTTAAAACGCATAGAGTTAATATATCAAGCTATCTAGCAGAACGGCAAATAAACTCGTTGGATATTCATTTTTATTTACATTGGTCTAAATGCTGAAATAGTATGCGTATTGGGCCTAGAATGGAGAATAAAGATGACCGAGAAGAGCTGGCTACCATTAATTGAATACTCAAATAAGCATCAGATTAGCGTTTCCACGCTTCGACGCCGAATTAAGGACAACTCCATTTTGTTCAAACTAGAAGACGGCAAATATTTTATTATCGATGATGCCGTTGAAAAGGCACCACGCGGACGCAAGCCCATTGAGTTTCCGAAGAGTTCAAACACACCGTCTTTGTCAGAGGCCCGTCAGACCCTTGAAGAAGTTAAAAAGGCTTACATGACTGCTCTTTTAAGTAAAGAAGAGCTAATTTTTCAACTCAAAGAAGAAGTCTCAGATTTAAAAACACTGGCTAAGGTTTTAGAAAGTGAAAATGAAAGACTTCGACAAGAGCTTGAAAACAGAAGTTTTACCAACTTAAATCAATATTAATTTTTCCAGATTGATCTAACGAATCCAACTCGAGACGAACACCCGCATCGTCACTGATGTTTGTTCTGAATTGAACATTCACCCGATTAGAATCCGCATCATAATTGAGTTGTGAGTAAATCTCTCCTGGAACAGAAATGCTTGCAGTCTGTCTTAACGGATTTGCGCGCACTTTGATAGATCCGCTTTCGTCATCGTGCTCATTTATCGCATGGTAATTTTGTCGCACAATACATGCTCCGCTAGATTCCACTGAGGTGGCAACACAGGCCTCATCGGAAGCAGATGGTTCATCGCTTGAAGCAACGTCTTTAATAAAATCTTGAATGTCTTTATAGATGGGTAGAGCTTCAGCGCCCTCTTTTAAAAACTTTTTACGGTCAAAAATTATTCTTTGATTAGCGCTGGCAATTTTACGTTGAATTTCTTCTTTGTAACCGTATGGGACCTCCACTCCACCGCCGATGCTATTTTTAAATGAATAGGTTGGAACAAACTTGTGAAGGTTCTTTTTGTAAAAGTTTTTATTGGTTAAATTATCAAGATGTTTATTGGGAAAAGAGAAGTTTTGAAATATCGCAAAAAGCACAAACAAGATCACAAAGCTTATTAAGACATAGATTTCTCTTTTTTTCATAGATAAGGAATGTATCGGTATGATCCAACCCAGACCTTAGTAAATTGAGGGCAAATTAATTATAATTTAATCGAGAACAAACGCTGGCAACATTTTGGCAATAAAGTGAGGGAAAGATAAAGCCCACAGAGTATCCGTGGGCTCTCTTGTTGTGTTTAAGCAGCTGGAGAAGATGCGATCTTATCTTTTTTCAGTCCGCCGCCACCAGATTTGGTGCTCGATCTTTTCTTTGTTTTTGTATCTAAAGAAATATCGATAACCTCTTTTAGTTGCTTCACAGGTATAAAGTTTAATTTCTTTCTGAAATCCTCTGGAATTTCCTTAAGGTCTTTGATGTTCGCAAATGGAATGATGACATCTTTTACTCCGAGTCTTAAAGCCGCGAGCGCTTTCTCTCGAAGGCCACCAATCGGCAACACTCTTCCTGTAATTGTGAGCTCTCCCGTCATCGCAACATCACCTCTTACAGGAGTATCTGTGAACAAGCTAACAAGAGATATTGCCATTGTGATCCCAGCAGACGGGCCATCTTTTGGCGTAGCGCCTTCTGGAATATGGACGTGAAAGTCATACTCTTCAAAAATCTTCTCATTAATACCAAGATCTTTTGCGTTGGCCTTAGCGTATGACATTGCCCCAGTGGCAGACTCTTTCATCACATCGCCCATTTGACCCGTAAGAACGAGTTTTCCCGTTCCCTTCATTTTAATTGCTTCGATGAAAAGAACCTCTCCGCCAACCGAAGTCCAAGCTAAGCCGTTTGTGACACCGATTCGATTTTGGTTCATATCTTCATCTCTTATATACCGAGCAGGCCCTAGAAGTTCTTCCACAACTTTTGGTGTGATCGTCTTCTTTTTTAGTCCGCCCATAACGACTTCTTTTGCAACCTTACGGCAAACACTTCCAACTTCTCTTTCAAGGTTACGAAGCCCAGCCTCTCTCGTGTAGTGGCTAACAAGATGCATGAGCCCTTCATCTGTAAACTCAATATTATCTGTGGTGATCCCGTTTGCTTCAATCTGTCTTTCGACGACGTGTTTTTTTGCAATGATCACTTTTTCTTGCTCGGTGTAGCCTGAAAGGTTAATGACTTCCATTCTATCACGTAACGCTGCGGGAACATTTTCAAGTACGTTTGAAGTTGCAATAAACATAATATTGCTAAGATCAAAGTCGACGTTTAAGTAGTTATCTCTAAAGGTAGCATTTTGCTCTGGGTCCAACACCTCGAGCATTGCCGCCGATGGATCGCCTCTAAAATCAGAACCTAGTTTATCGATCTCATCCAGTACGATAACCGCGTTCTTTGATTTAACCTGCTTTAAAGCTTGTACAATTTTTCCTGGCATAGCGCCGACGTATGTTCTTCTGTGACCACGAATTTCAGCTTCGTCCTTCACGCCGCCAAGAGAAATTCGGAAGTAGTTTCTTCCCATCGCTCTTGCGATTGATTTACCAAGGGACGTTTTTCCAACTCCTGGAGGTCCGTTAAAACAAAGGATAGGACCCTTCATTGAGTTTTTTAGCTGTCTAACGGCTAGGAATTCAAGAATTCTGTCTTTAATTTTTTCAAGGTCGTGGTGATCTTCATCTAAAATTACTTTTGCATGCTTAAGATCAAGGTTGTCTTCTGTTTCAATATTCCATGGAAGATCAGTCATCCAATCAAGATACGTTCTTATCATTGATGCCTCGGAAGCATCTGGATGCATTCTTTCAAGTCTAGCAAGTTGCTTGAGTGCTTCTTGTTCAACATCTGACGGCATTTCTGCTGAAAGAATTTTTTCTCGAACTTCATCGGCTTCGTCAGATTTTGCATCAGCCTCGCCCAATTCATTCTTGATAGCTCTTAACTGCTCACGGAGGAAATATTCTTTTTGTGATTTAGACATTTCTTCTTTTGCAGTGTTTTTAATCCGGTGTTGCATTGCCAAGACTTCTAATTCGTTGGTTAGAATTTGGCTGACTAATTTTAACTTTTCTTTGTGATCAAATGTTTCAAGAATGTGTTGGGCATCAGAAACCTTAAGTCCAAGGTTGCTTGCAATAAGATCTGCCAAACGTCCTGGATCAGTGACTTCATCTAAGACTAATAAAATATCTGGAGATAAAAGTTTTCCGTGTGCGATGATTTTTTCTAACTGTTCTTTAACAGTTCTTACCATTGCTTCCACTTCTAATTCTGGGAGTTGCACGGGTGTTTCTTCAATCTTGTCTACAGAGACTTCAAAGAAGGGCTCAGTCTTTGTGTATTTGGTCACGCGACCTTTCCCTACACCTTGAATAAGAATCTTCACACGACCGTCTGAGAGCTTTCTCATGCGCATAATCATCGCGATGGTGCCGACTTCATATATTGTGTCTTGAGAAGGATTTTCTTCTGTAATTTCTTTTTGTGATGCTAAAAAAATGTATCTGTTTTTTGCTAGTGCTTCTTCGACTGCTTTGATCGAATTTTCTCTCCCTACAAATAGGGGAAGGATCATATACGGAAATACAACTATATCGCGAACAGGCAGAAGTGGAATTTGTTCAGGTACATCTAGCAGCTTGTTGTCATCGGCACTCATTCAATCCTCCAGTGATATGCGAGATAACTCTCACTCATGAGATTTATCGGAGAGAATGGGTGTGCCTTTAAGTTTATCTTTGTAAACTCTCTCTTAGTTTAGCGCCTTCGATGGAGAACCTTGTCCAAGGTATAGATAGCAGCCTGTTAATTTCTATAGGCTGCTCAGTTTCTTCGCAGATTCCGAATTGTCCCGACTCAAGTCTGTGTAACGCAGATTCAACCTCGAGCAACTGGCGCCGCAGTCTTTGTTGAAATAGGTGCCATTGTTGCTCTTGAATAGCTCTTATATTCTGATCGCCGAGATCTCCAGCGGTTTCTTCCTGCTTTGGCGGTCGCCCGCTGACTTTAAGAGTATTGAGCAGCTCTTCTTTTTCTGAAAGAAGTTTGTGCTTAAAAAGTTGGAGTTTTTCCTTAGAAAGTTTTGCTGTAGGCATTAAATCCCTCTTTTCAATAAGAGGATGTTTAATGTTCATTAGTGGTCATTGCAATAAAAAAACAGAGCGCCTAACGCTCTGTTTATATTAAAAAAGTTTAATTTCTAATCAGCTCTGCGCTGATAGCTTGGTAACTCTCTTGTTTCTGCGCCTTCGATACTTAATCGTGTCCAAGGAATTGCAAGAAGTCTTTCGGGCTCGATGAATTCTTCGGTTTCTTCACAAATTCCAAAAAGACCATTTTCTATTCTGTAGAGAGCAGATTCAATTTCTAAAAGAGTCTCTCGAAGTCTTTTTTGAGTTCTTAGAGCATCTTTTTCGGCTAAGATGCGTACCGTTTGGTCACCTTCGTCTCCGCCTTTATCATCGGCAAACTGGGAGAGCATACTATGGGCATCTTTATAGCGATTTAATATATCTTGCTTTGCTTCGATTAGCTTCATCTTGCAGCTTTGAATAAGCTCCTTTGTGATCATATTTTCCCCCCAAAAATACAGATCTGGCATCATGCCTGATCTCTTCAGCCTAGGCCCTAAGGTCTAGGCTGTTGCAATGTATGACTGCTTGGAGTTGAAAATAGGTTAAAAAAGAAAATAGCTCATTTTTTTTGTTTTGATTTTGTTGCAGGTTTGGCAACTTCTTTGGCGGCCTCTTCAAGTGTAGTAATCTTGTTGTTTGCCACGGTTAATGCCACAATCGGACGAGTAAAATCACGATTAGCCTCACTGTTTAAGTTGCTTAAGGCCCCTGGAACAGAGTTCAAGCCTGCAAGCCGTGATCTCAAATCGGCTCTCGAACTTACGCCTGAGACAGCGCGCTTTAAAATTAAAGCCGTATCGTAAGCTTGAAGATCAAATAGTGATGGAGTTTTACCAAAGTGTTGGAAGTAGGTTTTATAAAACTCTGAATTTTTAAACTGTGAATCTTGAACTAAAAAACTATCTACAAACAATAAGGAATTTGCAAAGTTTCCCGCTCGCTCTATAACTCCAGAAGTGTTCCAGATGTTAGTTCCTAAAAGTGTGACATTGCTGACTTCTTGGAAGGCGAGCATACCTGAAATCTGACCTAAAGCCCTTGTATTATCAGGGATGAAGATCGCATCAAAATCAATAATCGGCGCTAATAAATCTTTAGGAACTTCTGTGCGAGCTGTTCTGTGATTTATAGATTTTTTCCATTCTTCAAGCTTGTGTTTGTATTCTTGTGCACGGTCATCCACATAAAAAGTCCCGACCAACTTTTGAATCGACGCTCTAAAGTCAGTTTCTTTTGGATTGTAAGATTGTGCCGCTTTGATTTCGCCACCAGCTGCAATAACAGCATCCCAAAATAAGTTGGCATACTCGGTTCCGTAGGCATCTTCTGGATAAAGAATTGCAAAGCGCTTAAACCCGCGCTTCCCCATAGCAGTTTTAACAAGATGCTGGACCTGCATCTCACTTGTTAGAGCATTTCTAAAAATAAAATCTCCGATTTCAGTAATTCCAGATTTTTGAGAAAGAACGATTGTTGGAACGCCTAAGGCCTGAGCTTTAGAAGAGATACTAGTTGCGGTTTTACTTTGTAGACTTCCGATAATTGCAACGACATGATCTTCAACAACGAGCTTCTCGACGGCCCTTCTTGCATCTAAGTATTTTCCTTCACTATCGATCACTGCAAGCCTGATATCTGTGCTTTTGTCATAGACACCGAGGCCAAGCTGTATCGAGTTTAAAACGCTCCTGCCGATGTCGGCATAACGTCCACTCAATGGTAAAATCACACCGATGGTTCTGACATTGACGCTGGATCGAGCGCTGAGTTGTCTTAAAAAATCTTGGGAGCTTTCTGCAAGATCAGAGTTAGGATTTAGCGAAACAACTTTTGAAAGGTGGTGACGCGCTTTTGAAAAATCTGATTGCTCAAATGCTACACTCCCAATGCGGTAGTGAATGCTTGGATGGATAAACTCTAGGTTTGAATTCCTTAAAACGCGGTCAAGATCTTGCGGGCGGGCTAAAGAATCTGCGATGGTGTTTGCTCGAATGAGGTAACTTTGTTTTGCCTGAGCATTGTCGGTTGTGTGGTACATTTCTGCTAAAGTTTCAAGCTGCCCAAGTGTGTCTTGTTCAAGCTTTTGAAATTCGACTTTGTAATTTAGAAGCTCGGCTCGTTCACTCGGAGATAGCGTGCCCGAACGAAGTGCTTGTTCAAGAACAGCCTGTGCCTTTTGATTTTCTTTTTGTGTCAAATAGATGCGAATAACCTTCGTATAAATTTCGCCCTCAAAAGGTTCGCGATAATTATTATTGATGATAAACGAGTACGCATTTATTGCTTGCTCTGGACGTTTGATTTTAACGTAATGGTCGCCTGCAATTCGGGCTGCTTCCGATGCTGTGGCAGTATTCGGATATTTTTGGATTAAAGACTCAAGTCTTTTTAAGGCACGCGCGGGGTTTTTTACAAAATCTTTTTTTGCCAGGGCGAATTCTTTTTGAACAGCTTGATCTGCTGGCGGCGGAGGGTCTTTAACGATCGGTCTTGAAGTACATGAAACTATAAATGCCAATAGAGATAAAGAAAGCAGTATGCGCATGACTTATCCTTAAAGTGTTTGAAGGATTAAGAAAGTTTAGTTTTGAACTCTTTCGTTAGAATATACTCTTTCTCAGAAAGACCTTCTATAAACTTTCGTTCATTTTCATTTAAATCCGTCGGTATATCCACCAGGACTTTGATATATTGTGACCCCGTTTCGCGAGTTTTGTCATTAGGAAAGCCTTTGTTTTTTAAGCGAAAAACTTTTCCAGACGGTGTCATCGCAGGTATGGTCAACATAATGCGGCCTGTGAGGGTGGG
>CAYXYF010000001.1:79453-103659 GCA_964469265.1 uncultured Bdellovibrionales bacterium | reverse complement strand
TTCTCAGCGTCTCCGCGCTTTCTTAAGAAGTGAATAATTTTTTCTCCGCCACGCGCAGCATCTTCAAGAGAAACAGAAAGCGTGTACTTTAAGTCCGCTCCGCGAGTGGCTCGAGGTCGTCTTTGTGCAGAAGACTGCGCTTGAAAAAACTCCCCAAATAACTCTGAAAATAAATCTTGAAACGATCCATCGGCGCTACCACCAAAGGTCGCTCCTGAAAAAGGACGTTGCTGTCGCTGGTTATAATTTCCAAATGGATCAAAGCCGTGAAAGTGCTGTGCATAGGACGGGTTTTCGCCATAGCGATCGTAGAGCTGACGGCGCTTGGGATCTTTTAGAGTTTCGTACGCTCTTGAGGCCTCTTTAAATTTTTCTTCGGCCTCTTTGTTATTCGGATTTTTATCAGGATGATATTTTAGGGCAAGCTTTCGGTAAGCTTTTTTAATTTCATCTTCGGTAGCACTCCGATTGATGCCTAAAATTTTATAAAAATCCTCATACTTTGCCATGCGGTTTAATTATCTTCCTCTTTCCCATTGCTGTCGTCAGTTTTCGGTGCGGCAGCAACAACGACCTTCCCGTGACGGATAACTTTATCATGCAGCTTATATGGTTTTGTGAATACCTGCGTGATTGTCCCTGGAGGATGTTTAGAGCTTGGCTCAGCGCCCATTGCCTCGTGATAAGTTGGATCAAACGGCTCGCCCTGAGCTTTAACTTCAGATACGCCGAATCTGTTTAGTGTTTCTTTAAATTGACCAGCAATCATTGAAATACCTTCTGAAAAACTTTTAAGATTTTCGGGTTTGATCTCGATTGCCATTGCACGCTCGAAATTATCCACCAGATCAAGGAGCGCAACAACTAAGCTCTCTGCGCCGTATTTAATATATTCTGAGCGCTCACGGATCATTCGTTTCTTATAATTTTCAAAGTCTGCTTTAAGATACAAAATGTCCGACTGAAGCTTTTCAATTTGCTTTTTATATTCTTCTTCAGCGCCAGCCTCTGAATTTGCTTTTTGCTCACCAGGGCTTTCGTTTATGCTCTCTTCTGTTTCGGGTTGTTCAGGGTTTTCTGCCGTCGGATTGTTGTTATCTTCGTTATTAACCACTTAAGACTCCTTTTATTACAGTAGATTAATATAGGTCTTCTTTTAAAAACGTCAACCGCTCAAAAACAAGATTACTAAGAATCTTTCCCTCATCTGATAACTGGTAAACAGAGCCATTTTTAAGAAGTAAGTTACGGCTCTGAAGAGTCAAAAGCTCACGGCTTAACGTGCGAGGGATTTTTGAATATTTTTGGAAAAAATGGTCCAAATTAAGCCCGCTCATTTTTCGCAAAGATGTGTAACAGAACTCGGTCATGGACTGATGTTCCTCTAAAACCTCAATGCGAGACTCTTTAAGGCCTTCTGTTACGACTTGGGGTTTGCTCAAGGAGGCAATATAGCTTTCGTATCCTGAATAGCTTTTTGGATTAAAAAACCTAATGCCCCATGGCGGGTGTTTTAAAAATGAATGGGCGCTTAATCCAATTCCCCAATAGGGTTGGTCATTCCAATAGATTAAGTTGTGCTTGGATTCAAACTCAGGCACGGCGTAATTGGATATTTCATAGCGCTGGACATTGTTTTCTTTTAGGGTCTGCTCGATGATCTTAAACATATGGACTTGTGTTTCATCATCAGCGCGATTTTCTGAGAGACGATTGCTCTCTGGGACATTGAGGTAGTAGGTACTAATATGCCGCGGATTGTACTCAAGGGCCCGCATGAGATCTTTTTTGAGTATTTCAAGGGTCTGGTGGGGCAAGGAAAACAAAATATCCATTGAAAAATTTAAGTCATATTTATTAAGCAAACGTAAAGTCTCTGCGGTTTCTTCTGCGGAGTGCTTGCGTCCAATAATGTCCAAGAGGTTGTCGTCGAAAGTTTGTGAACCGACGCTAAAGCGGTTAACTCCCATTTCAAGAAGCTGGTTTAATTTTTTTTCGTCGATATTCCCAGGATTTATCTCAATCGTGATCTCTATGTCCTCAGATAATCGAAAATGATGCCGTATTTCATCAAGAATCTTCCGCATATTTTCGACGGACATAATACTAGGAGTGCCGCCACCAAAGTACACAGAAGTCAGTTTCTCTTTGGAAATGAAAATATTTTTTTGTCTTATCTCTTTGAGTAAAAGTTCTGTATAATGATTTTGGTCAGGAATCTTTCCGACTTCGTATTTTGCGAAGTCGCAGTATGGGCAAATTTGTAAACAATAAGGAATGTGGACATAAATTCCGAATGAGTCTTTTCTGTCTGCCTGTAAATTCATAATGAACTCGAAGTAAGGAATGTTGGAAATGGTTGAAAGTTTTAAGTTAAACAATAAGTTAAAAGTTCTGCTCGTAGAAAACCATAAAGCGCCTGTTGTGACAATACAAACATGGGTAAAAACAGGTAGCGCAGATGAGAGTGAGAGCCAAGAGGGCCTAAGTCATTTTATTGAACATTTACTTTTTAAGGGAACTCAAAAATATGAGGTCGGTGAAATCGCAAAATTGATTGAAGGGGCGGGGGGCGAGCTCAATGCGTATACGTCCTTTGATCAGACAGTGTTTTATATGACCTTATCAAGCCAGTTTGTTGATTTAGGACTGGATGCAATGAGTGAAATGATGGGCCGGCCTCTTTTTGATTCAACAGAGGTAGATAATGAGCGTGAGGTTGTTATTGAGGAAATTAAACGCTCCAACGATAGCCCCGCAAGAAAATCAAGCCGACTTCTTTTTTCGACACTATATAAAAATTATCCATATTCGCGTCCCGTAATTGGATACGATCACATCATTGAAAACACCCCCGTTGAAGAAATTAAAAAACTTTTCTATGAGCGCTATTGTCCTGAAAATATGTATTTAGTGATTGTGGGTGATTTCAAAAGTAAAGAAATCAAACCCAAAATTAAAAAACACTTTTCAGATCTCGGTGGTCGCCTTAAAAAAGTCACTCGTCCAAAAGAGATACCACAAAACGAAGTTTCTATTGCTTTAGAAAAATCAAATTTTAAAGAAAGTTATCTTAACGTCGCTTGGAAAACTCTTGGCGCAACAACAGATGAACTCATTGCGTTGGATCTTCTTTCTTATATTCTTTCCTATGGAGACAACACCAGACTTGTTCAGGCATTGCGGCTTCAGAAACCCTTAGTGAACGAGATTGGCGCATCCCAGTTTACGCCTATTGGGCCAGGGTTCTTCGCAATTTCTGCTTATTTGGATTTTGAGAATCTACTGCCAACGCTTGAAGAAATTGCCAATGAACTTATTGCTCTTAGTTTAGAGGAGCCAAGTTTAGATGAGCTAAAAACAGTGATTACTCAGCTTGAAAGTAGTGAGTACTATCAGGAGACAATGGATTCACTTGCCCGAAAGTACGGACAAAACGAATTTATGTATAATGATCCTGAATACTTTAAAAAGTATTTAGCAAAGATGAAAAAAATGAGGCCTGCGCAAATTTCAAAAATGCTTAAAAAGTATTTTTCGTCTGAAAACATGACCGTAACGTTGGTTTATCCGCACGAAGCTTCATCACCTAAAAGTGCAATCTCAAAGTGGGCAAAAGATTACAAAGAAGCCTTCGATATGTTGCGGCCATTCAGTGCGAGTTCGTTTATCCAAGAGGCTAAAGAATCTCCAGTTGTCTTTAGATCCAAGAAGACTCAAGCTGCGGGCACCTTGAAGGTGGTTGAACATGAACGAGGCGCAAAGTTATACTTACAACCGCTTCCAAATACTCATGTTGTCAGTGCCAGATCAGGTTTTCTAGGCGGGTTAAGGGCCGATCCTGCAAATAAAGTCGGCGTTTCGGAGCTGCTCTCTAAGACATGGCTTGCTGGGACGATCACGAAGTCCGAATCCCAGCTTGCAGAAGTTCTTGAAAAAAATGCGGCCCACATGAGTCCATTTTCTGGAAGAAATTCTTTTGGCGTTCACTTGCAGATGTTAAACCATGTTGAATCCCACGTGAGTCCGTTAATGGAAGATGTTCTCCTCAATTCGCTATTTCCAAAAAGCGAATTTGAAAGAGAGAAAAAAATCCTTCTCAATCAAATTGCTTCTTTAACCGACCATCCTTCATCACTAGCATTTGCAGCGTTTATGAAAAGCCTATTTGGCGCCCACCCCTACGCCAATGAAACATACGGCACATTAGACTCGGTAGGAGAAGTTCAGGCTGCTGATATAATGGGGCTAACCAAAGAACTTGTTACCTCGCAAAATTTTACGATGTGTGTGGCAGGTGGTTTTGAGGAAAAGGTATGGATAGACGCCTTTGAGAGTATTGTTGATAAGATGGAAGATGGTGAGCGATTTGACTCAAAGTTTGATCACGATAACATCCAACACGACCAAAAGGTATTTAAAGTACTCGATAAAGAACAGTCCCATATCGTTTATGGCTTTAAAGGTCTTTCGATGTATGACGAGCGAAGGTATCCGCTAACGGTGATGCAGGCTATTTTATCAGGACAAGGCGGACGACTGTTTATGAATCTTAGAGATAAAGCTTCCCTAGCATATTCTGTTTCACCGATTCGTTTAGATGGAATTGAGACAGGTTACTTTGGCGCATATATTGGCTGCTCGCCAAATAAGGGAGCAAAAGCCATTGAGATGATGCAGGCTGAATTTGATCAGCTTGCTTCTGAAAAGGTAAGCGAAATAGAACTTGAAAGAGCAAAACAGAATATCATTGGAAAACATGATATCGGCACGCAAAGAACAAGCAGTGTGAGTTCGCTGATTTTATTTGATGAAATTTACGGGATTCGCCACAAAACTCCCAGTGAGTTTGCAGAGCTGATCCGCACAGTTACACGTGATGATATTTTAAGACTTGCAGAATTTTTATTTTCACAACATTGCGTGAAAACTGTAGTCGGTCCAGAATGCCCTTGGTGAGGCCACGTAAAAAATTGAATTATAGATTCTATAATTAGATTTTATATCAGGTCTTGAATTCTCAAAATGATACGAGAGTTCGTTTTATTTATAGTATAATAACCTTACATAACGTCCGAAAAGTAGTAAGGGCATTATTATGCAGGATAAAACGAGTAATAATATTCATTTTATTAAATCGACTCGAGAGTTTTTTGTAGATGTTGTTGAAGAAGCAGTTGCTGCAAGGAACATGAAAACATTTCCGTTAGCACGGAACTATCTTGTTTCGATCTTGGACAACTACGTGACAACTACAAATCTATTTGATTCACAATCGGAAAACGGAAAACTTACTAGAGAAACCCTTGCTGAAACCTTCCTAAAAGCTCAAAGCGCAAACCCGACAGTTAAAGTAGAAATGCTCAAAAAGCTAGGGGATGTTTCTTTATATGTGAGTGGTTTTTTCTCAGACTCTTTAAATCGTAAACTTATTGATGTGGATTATTATGTTGATATGGGGCAAACCGCTTATGGAGTGCTTGCTGCCGAAACCCGCCAAGACACAGCAAAGTGTGTGTTCTCAGAATTTTCAAAGCGTTTCATTGAATATGTAGATCTATTAACACTTATTAGTCAAAAGGCCCTCGTGCAAAATGATGATAGTCTTTTGAGGCTCTATGAAAAATATTTAAAAACTGGTTCTTCATTAGCGCGAGAAACCTTAGAAGAAAAAGGAATTGTCACAATCCCGTTTGACAAGACTAAAAAGCCAGTCGCACAATAGCGCCATGAAATCAAAGCGCAAATCTGTTTATCTCCATGGATACTCGCAAGAAGAGCAAGACCGATTATTTTACCAAGCAAGGCTTTTGGAAGAAGAAGTTTTTGGTGGTGTCGATTTTAGCAAACAAAAAAAGATTATCGAGGTGGGTTGCGGCGTTGGCGCACAAACAGAGATTCTGCTAGAAAGGTTTCCGCACCTTGAGATTGTCGGTGTTGACTTTTCCCAAGCCCAGTTGGAAGTGGCAAACGAGCGCCTTAAAAAATATATCAAAAAAGGCCAAGTGCGTTTGTACTGCATGAACGCCGAAGAACTACATAAAATAAATGAAAAGTTTGATGGAGCGTTTATATGTTGGTTTTTAGAACACGTTCCTAATCCAGGTAAAATTCTAAAATCCCTTCATAAAATACTAAAAGCAAAAGCTCCTATCTTTTGCACGGAAGTTCAAAACGCTTCATTCTTTGTAAACCCTTATAGTCCAAACATCTTAAAATATTGGTTCGAGTTTAACGATTTCCAATGGGAACATGGTGGAAACCCTTTCATGGGAGCAACCCTTGCAAATCTACTCTTAGATGCTAAATACAAAAAAATTGGTGTCGAATACAGAGGCATGACCTACGATTCGAGAAATCCAAAAGCCAGAAAAGAATTTGCCCTCTACTTCGAGGAACTTATGTTCTCTGCTGCCGATAATCTAATGAAAGATAAAAGAATCACTAAGCGTTCACTAGAAAACGTTAAACAAGAAGTGCGTAAACTCATTAAAAATAAAAACGCCGTCATCCAACTTGGCTACATGAGGGTCGTCGCCACACGCTAGTCTTCTAATTCGAGATCTTGCTTTTTACCAAACCAGTCTACGAGGAAGATTGAGATTTCGTAGAGCCCCACTAAGGGTAGCATCATGATTCCCATTGAGAGTGCGTCTGGGGTTGGAGTCGCAATTGCCGCCAGTACTGCAAGTAAAACGATGGCATATCTTCGTTTTTCTCTTAAGAATTTTGCATCCAGTATTCCCAGTATTCCGAGCATGACAATGACGAGGGGAAGTTCAAAGACCAAGCCAAACATGAGTGTTGTTAATATAAAAAACGAGACGTAGTCTGCGATGGTAATTAAGGGCTTATCTGTGTCTCCACCGAAGTTCATTAAGAAGTCGAAGGTGACTGGATAAACAAAGAAATAGACAAACAAGACTCCGCTAACGAAGAGGAATGTTCCTGCTAAGATGAAGGATGCGCCATATTTTTTTTCGTTTTGATGAAGGCCTGGTGCGATAAAGCGCCATGCGTGGTATAGCCAAAATGGGCATGACATAATTATCGCGGCCATAAAAGAGACTTTCAAGTGCGCCATAAATTTATCCATGACGCCAGTAAAAACTAATCCACCTGATGCAGTATCAAGAAACGGTGCTATTGGTTTTCTGATAATATCAAAAAGCTCAGTACTGAAGTTCCAGCAGATACTAAAGGCCACCGCAATAAAGCCTAAAGAGTACAGGAGTCTTTTTCTTAACTCTTCAAGGTGTGTAACAAAGGATTCGCCTTCTTCTTTAGGCTTTGTCATCTGATGGCTCTTCTTTGGTTGCAGGAGTTGTTTTATCTTCTTCAGCGACCGTGTTGTTATTATTGGTTTTGGTAGCTACTGAGGATGTTTCAGGAATTAAATTGATTTCGCGTTCGATGTCTTTTTTGATGTCATCTTGAAAATCGTTAAATTGTTTAGCTTCACGCTGGAACGAGTCTGTAATTTCATTGGTTGCACGTTTAAAGTCTCGGACCATTTTCCCCAGAGATCTTGCCAGCCCAGGGAGTTGTTTAGGACCTATGAACAAAAGGGCAATAATGAATATCAATGTTAATTCTTGAATTCCGAGATTGAACATATCTCGGACTATAGTTCCCTAACCTAAAACTTGTAAACAAAAACAGCGATTATAGTGTCTTTTGAAGCGCCAACTCAAAATAAATGGGCTTGTGATCTGAGGTATTTATGTGTTTTAGCACCTCTGTTTTAGTAATTTCTAAACCTCGGTAGAAAAGATGATCTAAAACGATGATGCCTTGGTATTCATTCCCTTTAACTTCTGCTTGTTTGAGCCCCAAGTTTCCGAGAGCTTTTTTGAGGAAACTGAGTCTTCCTGCGGTGTAGGTATTAAAATCTCCTGCAAAAATGACAGGCCCAGTATGGGTTTTAATCTTCTCTGCAGCGACAGTGATTTGATCTTCAAAATGTTTTTGAGCAACGAAGTTAATGCCATGGATATTTAAAACCATCAGCTGATCACTTTGATCGGGTAAATCGTAGAACGTAACCATTGTCATTTTGTGAACATTGGAAAATGGCTCGGTTCCAGGACTTTTTAAATAGTAAAAGTCATCAGGATTTGAGCGCCCAGCAGTCATTACACCAGCATAAATACCATTTGCATCAGTAAAGTTGCGTGCAAGTTTCCAGTTTAAATCGTTGCGTTGACAAGCGAGGTTTAAAAATGTCCTGCTTAAATGTGCTTCTTGAAGAAGTGCAAGATCGATATCTTGAGTTAAAATATTTAGGTCTGTGTAAATGCCAGATTTTCCGCCCTTGTAGATATTCCAAACAAGAACTTTTAAGTTATCAAAATCAAGGCGTTGGCTGGGATGGGTTTCAACGATGTGCTCAATGGCGTCGCCAGGAGTCGGCTGACGCCAAAAGTTTTCTTCTGGACAGTAAGGCTTAGCTGAGACTTGTAGTGAAATAAAGAATATACACAGTAACGTGTAAAGCGATCCCCCCCGCATAAACCCCCCTCAAGGTTTCCTACGGAAAAGCTATATGGTGATGCTTTCTTTGTAAAGGCCAAAAGATTTGCGGAGAGTATCGGAGATTTCGCCTAGCGTAACCTTGTTTTCAACGCAGTCAATAAACACGGGCATCAGGTTATCATCTGTTTGAGACGCATTGAGAAGCTGCTCTAGCTTCTGTTGGACCTTAGAGACATTTCTCTTCTTTTTGAACTCTTTGAGACGACGAACTTGTTCTTTTTCGACGGCGGATTTGATTTTCATTATTTCAGGGGGCTTTTCATTGATATTTTGAAATTGATTCACGCCGACGACGATGGATTTCTTGGAGTCAAAATCCTTTTGTGCGCGGTATGCCGCCTCTTGTATTTCCTTTTGAATCCATCCGCTTTCAATACAGTTTAAAACACCGCCTAAATCCTCGATACGCTCAATGTAGTTGGTAGCAGCGGTTTCAAGTTCGTTGGTAAGTGATTCAATCAAATAAGAGCCTGCAAGAGGGTCTGCAACAGAGGTTACACCACTCTCGTGAGCTATGATTTGTTGTGTTCTTAGTGCAATGGTTGCCGACTTTGAAGTTGGTAGTCCCAAGGCTTCATCCATGGAGTTGGTATGAAGGCTTTGAGTCCCGCCCAACACCGCAGCCATGGCTTGCAATGTAACACGAGAAATATTGTTTTCTGGCTGCTGAGCTGTCAGCGTTGAGCCCGCGGTTTGAGAGTGAAATCTCAACATCATTGCTTTTTCGGTGGTAGCGCCAAAACGATTTTTCATAATTTTTGCCCACATTCGGCGGGCAGCGCGAAACTTCGCGATCTCTTCAAAAAAGTTATTATGTACGTTAAAGAAAAACGATAGACGTGGTGCGAACTCATCAACTTTTAAACCAGCCATAACTGCGGCATCGACATAAGTAATTCCGTTAGCAAGAGTGAAGGCAATTTCTTGTGCGGCTGTACTGCCAGCCTCTCTGATATGATATCCAGAGATACTGATTGTATTCCAGTTTGGAACATTTTCTGTACAGTATTCAAAAATATTTGTGATCACTCGTAAAGACGGCTGTGCAGGGTAGATATACGTGCCGCGTGCGATATATTCTTTTAAGATATCGTTTTGTATGGTCCCTGAAATTTTTGTGGGATCGATTCCTCGCTTTTTTGCAATCGCAATATAAAAAGATAAAAGAATGCCTGCAGTGGCGTTGATGGTCATTGAGGTTGATACTTTATCGAGTGGAATATCTCTAAAAAGCCTTTCCATGTCATCAATGGAGGAGATAGCAACGCCGACTTTTCCGACTTCTCCTGTGGACATCACATGATCAGAGTCATAGCCCATCTGTGTTGGCAGATCGAAGGCGACGCTAAGACCAGTCTGTCCTTTTTCAAGTAATTCGATATATCGCTTGTTACTTTCTTTTGCAGAACCAAAACCTGCATATTGTCTCATCGTCCACGGTCGACCACGATACATGGTCTGGTAAACCCCGCGCGTAAATGGGTAGGTCCCCGGTACACTTGCATCGACGTCAGAAATATCCTCTTTAGTATAAAAGGGCTTTAGCTCAATTTCAGATGATGTCTTATGTTCTTTACTCACTTCAGTAAGGTTCTCCAAAAATTAAGGCATTTCAAATTTTAAGAGTAAGGCGCCTGATTCTACAGAGTCCCCTTTAGAAACAAGAACTTCTTTGATGACACATGCGTGGGTGGCCTTCATCTCGTTTTCCATCTTCATGGCTTCCATAATAAGAAGCGGTTGGCCAGCATCCACAGCTTGTCCTGCTTCCACCATAATATCTACGATCTTGCCAGGCATTCCTGCTTTTAAACTATCAGAGGCGCCAATGCCGCCTCCGCCTTTAAGGCTTTCATGAAGAAGGCTCTCGTCGTTATAGAGTGGAATTTCTCTAAATGATCCACGGGTGTAAACTGTGTATTGCGTTCCTGATCCAAGGATATCCACCATATAAGATGTATTCTCAAATAAGAAGCTTACTCCTTGGTCCATCTTTTTAAAATGTTCTTTTGGAATTTTGTGATATTCGGACTCTTTGCCCTCTTCTTGAAGAGTAATTCCCCAGTAATGAGGCTGCTCGTCGACATGTATAATATAGTTTTTATCTTTAAGTCGCGCTTGAAATTCCATTTTTAAATTCCTTTTATCTTCTTAATGAGCGTTCTCGAGCTGTGAGTTTCCAGTTGCTTGGTAACTCATTGAGCTTCCAGCTTCCTCTTTCTTTATATGAATTATAAGCTTCAATTGCAGCGGAGATTAAAAATAACCGATCGTCTAAATATCTAAACATGTCTTTTAAGTCCCCAAAGTCTTTTTCAATAAATTGGGTTGTATAAGACCCGTCTAAAAACTTTTCGTGCTCAAGAATTGTTTTGTGAAGAGGAATGTTTGTTTTAATACCTGTTAAAGTAAATTCATCTAAAGCTCTTGAAAGACGTGCGATGGCCTCTTCTCTTGTATGCCCCCAAGCAATGAGCTTTGCGACCATGGGATCGTAGTGAATTGGAACTTCATAATCGGGGTATGCGTAGGAATCAACTCGAATAAACGGTCCTTGCGGATGTCTACATCTGTGAATGAGCCCAGGATTGGGCGCAAAAGTGAGTGGATCTTCAGCGCAGATACGAGCCTCGATAGCATGACCGTTTTGTTTAATGTCGCTTTGCTTGAAACTCAGAGGCTTTCCTGCGGCCACATGAATCTGCTCTTTAACAAGATCTACTCCCGTGACCATCTCCGTAATTGGATGCTCCACCTGAAGCCTTGTGTTCATTTCCATAAAGAAGAATTCTTTAGTGGTATTATCGAATATAAACTCAAAAGTTCCTGCACTATAGTATCCAATGGCCTTTGCAGCTTTTACTGCGATTTCTCCCATTTTCTCTCTGATATCGTTTGGAACAGAAGGACTTGGTGATTCTTCAATAATTTTTTGGTGTCGTCTTTGAATAGAACATTCTCTTTCATAGAGATGAACGACGTTGCCTTCCTTGTCTCCAAAAACTTGTATTTCAATATGTTTTGGATTTTGGATGTAGCGCTCAATGTATACAGCGTCGTTACTGAAAAAGTTTCGAGCCTCATTTTGTGCAGCCTTAAATGAAGATGCAAGTTCACTTTCTTTGTGAACAAGCCTCATGCCCTTACCGCCGCCACCAGCAGAAGCTTTAACTAAGATCGGATAACCAACAGTCTTCGCAATTTTAACAGCATCATCAGCATTTTTTACGACACCATCACTGCCTGGAACCGTCGGTACACCAGTCTTTTCCATGGTCTTTTTAGCGGTGATTTTATCACCCATCATTTCAATACACTCAGAAGATGGTCCGATGAAAACAATACCAGCTTTTTTAAGGCGTGCTGCAAATTCAGTATTTTCAGAGAGAAAACCATAACCAGGGTGAACAGCTTCAGCGCCGGACTTTTTACAAACTTCAATGATGTTATCGACATTTAAGTAAGAATCTTTAGAGGGTGCTGGTCCGATATAATATGCTTCATCGGCTAAGATAACGTGAAGGCTTCCTCGGTCAGCTTCACTAAACACAGCGACGGATTGGATGCCCAGCTCTCGGCAAGCGCGAATCACTCGGAGGGCAATTTCACCACGGTTTGCAATTAAGATTTTTTTAAACATAGCAATCCTTTATTAAAGCGGAATGTTTCCGTGCTTCTTGCGCGGCATAACTTCATGTTTATTTTTAAGCATCTCAAGAGACTGAATTAATCTCTTCCTTGTAAAGGAAGGCTCAATCACTTCATCAATGTAACCCAATTCAGCGGCACGATATGGATTTGCAAAAGTTTTTTGGTAATCGTCTGTTAATTCTTTTCGTGTTTTATCGGGGTTCTTAGAATTTTTGATAGACTCTCTGAAAATAATATTCACGGCGCCCTCAGGACCCATAACTGCAATTTCTGCAGAAGGATAGGCTAAGTTCACATCAGCACGAATATGTTTAGAGGCCATAACACAGTATGCGCCACCGTAGGCCTTTCTTGTAATGAGCGTAATTTTAGGAACAGTTGCCTCGGCATAAGCGTAAAGAATTTTTGCACCGTGGGTGATGATCCCGTTCCATTCTTGGTTTGTTCCTGGTAAAAACCCAGGAACGTCCACAAATGTGATAAGCGGAATATTAAATGCATCACAGAAGCGAATAAATCGCGCAGCTTTTTTTGAAGCCTCAATATCTAAACAACCTGCAAGAACTTGAGGTTGATTTGCAACAATTCCCACGCTCTTTCCGTTTAAGCGCGCAAAGCCGACAATAATATTTTTTGCATATTGTTCATGAACCTCTAAGAAGTAACCTTCGTCCACAACAAGCTTCACAAGCTCCTTCATGTCGTAAGGTTTTTTAGATGAGTCAGGGATAAGAGTATTTAACTTTTCTTCAATGCGGTCTGGAGCATCCTTTGTCGGGATGACTGGAGCATCATCAAGGTTGTTAGAAGGAATAAAGCTCAAAAGCTCTCGAATCATGAGTAAGCAATGTTTGTCGTTGTCCGTTGCAAAGTGTGCAACTCCAGATTTTGAAGCATGAGTTGCGGCACCACCAAGGGCCTCTTTTGTGACATCTTCATGGGTCACGGTTTTAATCACATCAGGACCAGTGACGAACATATAGCTTGTGTCTTTGACCATGAAAACAAAATCTGTAAGCGAAGGAGAGTAAACCGCGCCGCCCGCAGAGGGGCCCATGATCGCACTAATTTGCGGAATGACACCCGATGCTTGAGTGTTTCTAAGAAAGATATCTGCATAGCCGCCAAGAGCTTCCACACCCTCTTGAATTCGCGCTCCCCCTGAATCATTGATTCCAATCATTGGCGCGCCATTTTTAAGTGCCATCTCCATAACTTTACAAATTTTGTTAGCTTGGGTGCGCGAAAGAGATCCACCAAAGACTGTAAAATCTTGGGAGTAAAGGTAAATAAGCTTTCCGTTTACTCGCCCATAGCCTGTGATAACGCCATCACCAAGAATTTTTTTATCGTTCATCCCAAAGTTCGTGCATCGGTGAGTAACGAATCGATCCATTTCAACAAAGCTTCCTGGATCAACAAGGATATCAATTCGCTCACGAGCGGTGAGGCGGCCACCCTCTTTTTGTTTTTTTATGCGGGCTTCGCCGCCGCCTTGTAATGCTTTTTCAACCTTATGCTCAAGCTGCCTGATCTTATCTTGTGTTGTTTGTGGATCGATTTCCATTTTTTCCCCTTTGAGATTACCAATAATTTAAAAGTTAAGGATGAATTCTTCCGTACAATCGTGGATATGGAATTGTTTCTCGGATGTGTGGCAGTCCACAAATCCAGGCAACGGTTCGCTCAACTCCCAGGCCGAAGCCTGAATGCGGGAACGTTCCATATTTTCTTAAGTCCAAGTACCATTCAAAATCTTTTTCATCGAGTTTGTGTTCTCGAAGTTTTTGTAAAACTGTATCATAGCTTTCTTCACGTTGACCCCCGCCAATGATTTCTCCATAACCTTCCGTTGCCAAGAGGTCACAGCTCATTGTGTAGCCAGGCTCCTTAGGGTCTTCTTTCATATAAAAAGCTTTTATCGGAGCGGGAAAGTGATGGACAAATACTGGTGTATCGTACTTTGAGGACACGATGGTTTCATCGGGCGCGCCAAAGTCATCGCCATCTATGAAGTCTGGATTTTCTTTTTTAATCATCCCGACGGCTTCTTTATAGTGAATGCGCGGAAACGGTGCTTTGATTTTTTTAAGCTTTTCAATATCACGCTCAAGAGTTTTTAGTTCTTCTTCGTTTGTCTTAACAACGGTTTGGACAATATATTCGATAAACTTTTCGGCAAGCTCCATGTTGTCCCAAAGATCGTTGAATGCAACTTCTGGCTCGACCATCCAAAATTCAATAAGGTGTCTTCTTGTTTTTGATTTTTCTGCTCTAAAGGTAGGCCCAAAGCAATAGATCTTACCTAAAGCCGCAGCACTTGCTTCGCCGTAGAGCTGCCCTGATTGAGAAAGAAAAGCTTTAAGGTCAAAATAATTTGTTTCAAATAAAGTTGAAGTCCCCTCACACGCATTTGGCGTAAGAATGGGTGAGTCCACTAGGGTGAAGCCATCGTTATCAAAGAAGTCGCGGATGGCTTTGATAATGGTTGAGCGGATTTTAAGAATCGCGACCTGGCGTTTTGATCTTAACCAAAGATGTCGGTTGTTCATTAAAAAGTCAGTGCCATGTTCTTTAGGCGTAATTGGAAAATCGACAGACTTTCCGTAAATCTCAAAACTTTCTGCAGAAAGTTCGTAGCCGCCAGGTTGGCGTGGATCGGCTTTAACGGTTCCCGTTACAGAAAGGGAGCACTCCTGAGTGATTTGTTCAAAGTTGTTAAACGCATCTTCCTCGCACCCGCCTTTAAAAAATACACATTGGCAAAGGCCTGAACCATCTCGGAGTAATAAAAATTTAATTTTTCCAGAAGATCGAACGTTATAGGCCCATCCTTTGAGGGTGACTTTCTCACCGACAAAGTTTTTTAAATCTTTGATATAAGTGCGCATATATGAATCCCTTTTTGAAGGATTCATGTATATCGAGTTTCCTCTCTAGTCTCAATGTGTTTCTGATAAAGTCAGACTTTGAGGGCAACCCAATATGCAGTACAGAAAATCAAAAATGCCGCCCCGCAATGCTATCAAAATTTACAGACCAAGAAGGCCTAGCGCTTGGGCCACGTTGATTTCACCGCGGGTTCGGACCTGAAAATTCCCAGGCACAACACTTTGGTTGATGATGCTTTTCACCTCGGACACCGTCAGATTAGGATTTACTCCGTAAATCAGAGCGGCAAGACCGCTAACAAAGGGAGCCGCCATGCTTGTTCCAGACATGGGCCGATAGCCGTGAGAAAGGTAGGTGCTGTTAATTTCATCCCCTGGGGCCACGACGTCGACAAGATTACCGTAATTTGAAAAGTACGTCTGAAATCCTCTTCGAGTTATCGCTCCCACCGTGATTTGCACATTACTAATAAATGCCGCTGGATATTCAGGATATCTGGATAGGTCATTTCCAGAGTTTCCTGCTGCTGCAACAAAAATCGTATTGGATTCGTTTAAAGAGTCGATCGTTGTATTTAAAATTTTCGAACAAAATGAAGAGCCCCAGCTTGCATTAATAACCTGAGCCTTCATTTGCTTGGCGTACAAAATGGCATTAATAGCATCGCTCGTATACCCGTTATTTCCGTTCATAAAATCAAGAGGTAAAATTTTTGCGTCAGGCGCAATGCCCTTTACTGAGCTCGTGTGCGCGCTTGCAATAACTCCCGCCACGTGGGTTCCGTGACCAGATGAATCGTCGTTATAAGGAGAATCTTTTGCAAAATCCCACCCGCGTACATCGTCGACATAACCGTTTCCGTCATCATCGACGCCTGGAAAACCGAACATTTCTTTTTCATTGATATAAATCTTTGAACTCAAAGCGGGGTGGGTAATATCCACTCCAGAATCGATCACCGCAACAACAACATTTTTGCCTTTAATATTTTTACTCCATGCATAGGGAGCATTTATGCGCTCAGCTCCCCATGTATCGTAGAATGCTGGATTAATGTCGTTTCTTAGGAAGTAATCATTTCTTTGAATTATTTGGTCGTTTTCGACAAGCTCTAAGTCTTCGAGTTGAAATTCTAAATGATTTTTAATGAGATCATCTCGGGACTTGGCATTGACGGAATAAATTGTTCCATCTTTCTTTTTTATGACGAATCTTGTTTTATGAGCAGTGCTCTCACAACTTGGCGTGAGCTCTGGAAACACCTTCATCATCTCTGTATCTTGTTTTGCACAACTAATTAATAAAAAAGCTAACACGGGTGCGAAAATAAATTGAATTCGAAGTTGAGATTTTCTACCGAACAATAAGCAATCCATGCTTTCCCTTCCCCAGAAACTCTTCATGAGCTTCAAGTATGAGACGTGCTATTAGTTCTTTTCGGTAAAATCAAAATGAGACAATACAGGACCAATGTCCGAAAATTTTCGGGCATCAAAGATCTTCGACTACAAGAGAGATTTAAAGGGACTTAGTAAATTCGGTTAATGCTCTACAAAAGTTTTTTGTAGCTTTCTTTGCAGCATCAGTGACCTCTTTATGGTTAAGAGGTCTATCCAAAATTCCTGCCGCGGGATTTGTAATGCAACTTAAGCCAGCCACTTTAATACCCATGTGGGCTGCTGAAATGACTTCAAGAACGGTACTCATGCCGACAGCACCGCCACCAATTTTTTGCAAATAACGGACTTCTGCTGGAGTCTCATAGGATGGACCTAAAACTCCACAATAAATTCCCTTAGAATGCTTAGCTTTTATTTTGCGAAGTGAGGCCGCAAGTTTTTGTATAAGTTTTTTATCGTAAGTGTGAGTCATATCTGGAAATCTAGGACCAAGTGAATCATCGTTTTTTCCGATAAGTGGATTTTGCCCCGTAAGATTAATGTGATCTTCGATAATCATAAAATCGCCAGGACGCATACTCTTTTTGAGACCACCAGATGAATTTGTTACAACCAATATCTCGATCCCCAGCTTTCCAAGCGTTCGCACTGGATAGACGACTTCTTCTGTAGTATGACCTTCATAGAAATGCACACGTCCTTTTAGGGCGACGACGGGAACCCTGCCGATTTTCCCAAAAACAAGTTCACCAGAGTGACCAGAGACCTTGGGTTTCTTAAAGTGAGGTATCTTTTCAAAAGGAATCACTTGCTTATCAGAAAGAGAGTCTGCGAATTCTCCAAGGCCTGAACCCAAAATAAATCCGACCTTGGGTGAATGATTGTCAGTCTGGTTTTTGATGAATTTAACGGTTTCAGATAAGTTCATAGGTCCTCTTCGTTGTCGTTTTAGGGATCATAAAAGGTCAATTTACTATATAGTGGCAAACAATTTTACGCCATCACAAAATTGGGCCATCTGTATTAACATTTAATTTGAATTCACCAGGCATTGGAATTGCTATTTTGTGCATGTAGGAGTTGTTAGAGTCTTATTGGTGTGGAGATTGATATGCGATTTGTGGTTGTACTCGCGTTGTCGTTGTCGTTGTTGTTGAGTTCTGCTAGTTGGGGAGCACCAGCTTGCGGAGGGTTGTTTGATCGGTTAACTAGGGCTCTTTCAACTCCTTCCTCTTCTTCAAACATTATAAATACAAATATTCGATCGGTGGATTGGCTCGTCAATGCTTTAAATAGTGGAGAGCGAGCCCGCCTAAGAACTCTTGATCCCTTTAAAGATCATAACGAGTTTCTGTCGAAAATGCTGACCGAGGCGGCGTCGTTACTAAAAGAAGATTATGCGCGGCCAGAATCTGAACTTCTTTTGGTGCCTCATGCAGAAAAGCTTCAAGATGTGATTTTGCAAGATATCCTTCGTGCCCAAAATGAGAAAGCGGTGACTTTAGAGTTCTACACAAAAGCGAATGCTGCCATCGCGGATCTTATTTCGTTAAAAAACAATAGTCAGGGAGACGTGTCTAATTTTAATGCAGCCATGGCGCGCTCTCAAAATGTGGAAGAAGCAGTTCGCACGCAATATATGCAATCCCAAGATAAGGTGGATCGTTCATTTAGGATGTTACTCAATAGTGGATTAACCCCACTGCCAGTTTTTGCAGAGCTAAAGATGCGAGATTTTCTTTATTTAGGAATGGAGATAGCTCCGCTGGGTATGACACTAAATGCAAAAACAAGTTATGACGGAGTTCGCGATGATACAGCGTCAGCGCTTTTCATGCACGATATCAGCCATGCCCTTGTGATACATATTCGGAAGGTGGGCTTAACACCGAATGAGTTGGTTGAACTTGAAAAAATAAATAGATTTTTAAAAGATGATAGAAGCTATTCTCATCTTACTCAAAGTGAGAGAAGAACTGTTGAAAGCTACTTATTTAATGTGATCCACGAAGACGCAAATGTAAGACAGCTTATTCGAGGTTTTTCACAAAAAGACTTTTACCGAACGTCCATAGGAATTTATTCGACACGCTTGGTTGATCCCGAATCTACCGTCTATCGTTCTTATGATCGTTTGAACGATAAAGAGGTCAACTTTGAGTACGATCTCAACATGCCTTATTCAATGTATGCCATTCAGGTTCGCGATGCTGTTTCAAAATTTGTTGATAACTACTTTAAAAATGATCAGCAATAAGCACAGGGGCCGTGGTTTTTTCCTCTGAAATCTTAATGCAAGTTTTTAATCGTTCCTGAGCTGAATCGAAATGTGTTGTCTCATCACTAACAAGAGTCCAGAGCACATCGCCGCGTTGGACTTTGTCACCGAGGCCCTTGTGTACACGAATTCCTGATACTGGATTTATTCTATCTGAGGCCACTTGGCGGCCTGCTTTTAAAAGTATACCTGCAATGCCAACACCTTTTGTATCAAAAGACTCCACGTAACCCTCGGCATCTGCTTTAACCTCTAAATACTTTGTCGGCTCAGGAAGAGCCTCTAAATTACCGCCTTGAACTTTACAAATCTCTTTGAATTTTTCATAGGCTTTACCACTTTCAAGAGTTTTTGTTGCGAGCTTTAAGCCCTCATCAAAACTCGAGACCTTTCCTGAAAGAAGCAGCATCTCTGCGCTTAAGGTTAAAGAGAGATCTTTTGTGTCGTAAAATCCTTTGGTGTTTTTCTCGGAAGGATCGCCCTTAAGAATTGAAACACATTCTTTAATTTCAGTCGCATTACCCACCCACTCTCCGAGGGGCTGCTCCATGGAAGTGATAAATACCGAAACATTTCTTCCAGCGCTTTTACCGATCTCTTGGAGCTTTAATCCGAGTCTGCGGGCGTCTTCGAAGGTTCTCATAAATGCGCCATTACCGTATTTAACATCTAAGACTAATGACGCAATTCCTTCGGCAAGTTTTTTTGACATGATTGAAGCACAAATTAGAGGAATAGACTCAATAGTTGCTGTGACATCTCTTAATGCATAGATTTTTTTGTCTGCAGGACAGATCTCGTTTGTTTGCGCCATCAAACAAAGGCGCATCTCTTGAATTTGTTTTTTAAAGTTTTCCAAGTTGATATCGCAACTAAAACCTGGGATTGCTTCAAGCTTGTCAACGGTGCCTCCAGTGTGGCCAAGGCCACGACCAGCGATCATCGGGACACCGACTTCACAAGCAGCCACTAACGGACCTAAAATAATACTTGTCTTATCGCCAACTCCACCTGTGGAGTGTTTATCTACGGTTGGAAAATCGCAATCTGAAAAATCGACCGTTCGGCCTGAACGAATCATTGAATTTGTAAGCGCATAAGTTTCTTCAGACGAAAATCCGTTGAGATAGCCTGCCATCAAAAATGCTGACATTTGGTAGTCAGGAATCTTGCCTGTCGTAAACCCGTTAATGATAAGTTCAATTTCTTCTGGTGTTAGGGAAATTTTGTTTCGTTTCTTTGTAATGACTTCAATGGGTAGCATGTTTAATACGCCTTATCTGAAATTGCACCAGTTGCAATAGCAACACCAGAGCTTGTTCCGATGCGATTAGCGCCAGCTTTGATAAAACTTAAAGCTTGCTCGCGGGATTTGATTCCGCCACTGGCTTTAATTTTCACATTGTCACCTAATAGGTGCTTGAACAAAATAATATCCTCAATATTTGCGTTTGCTGGAGCAAAGCCTGTTGAAGTCTTTATGTATTCTGCGCCCGCAAGTTGAATGCAAGCACAGCTAAAGATTTTTTCTTCAAGAGTAAGATAGGCCGTCTCAATAATGACTTTGACGGGAACCCCTTTTGCGGCCTGGATAACTTGTTTTATATCATTAAAAGCCAAATCAAACTCCCCGCTTTTGAGCGCGGAAATATTAATGACCATATCGATTTCTTTTGCGCCGAGTGTAATAGCATTCTGTGTTTCAAAAACCTTTGTTGCCGTTGTTTGGTACCCCAACGGAAATCCAATAACAGTAATAGGTTTTACTGATGTGCCCTCAAGTAGGGCGCTTGCTTTGTTAAGAAAGTGAGGCGGGACACACACAGTTTTGAAATTATATTTTTTTGCCTCAGAGCAAAGGGTTTCAAGTTGCTCAATGGTAGCGTCAGGTTTTAAAAGTGTATGATCGATATAGTTGTTAAGATCTGAAGAAATAGGTTGTTCGGTCAAGACAGCGCTTGGTGCTGAATTTAGAAAATTTTCTGTGAGATTCTTTAATTCTTTATCTAAAATTTTTCGATGCATACTCATGGGACATAAGATATAGATTAAAAGCCTATGAAATCAAAACAAATATTAGTTTCAGGTTTAGTTCAAGGCGTGGGCTATCGGCGCTACGCAAGTTTAAAGGCTGTAGAGCATAAAATTGTTGGGTGGGCGCGTAATCTTAGGAACTCTCAAGTCGAGGTGCTGGCGCAGTTTGAAGACGAAACTTTATTTAATCAGTTCGTGGAAGCTCTAAAGGTCGGACCGCCGCGCTCAGAAGTTAAAGAGGTTTTAGTTATTGATGTTGATTCTAAACGGCCGAGTTGCGATACTTTTACTATTGAACCAGACGGGGAGACGCCGAGTGATTTTAAATAGTCTAAAATCTGCAATCATAATTCTTGTAACAGTAGCTTTTGTTTCATCAAGCGCCTTTGCACAGCAAGGACAAAGCACAACTCAGATGGGACCTAAAAAACAACTGACCATGATCTTTTTGGCAGGATTGGGTGGCGCCGTGCTGGGACTAAGCACATTGAGTTTCCATGGCAGACCCCAAGACCATTTAGGTAATATTGCTATTGGATTTGCCATTGGTGCGGTTTTTGGAACTGTCTATGTCACTTATAATACTGCGACAAAACCTAAAGAATACCTCTCAAGTCTTGATAATCCTCTTTTGTTAAACCCTACAAAAAGAGAAAGCGCAGATTTTAAATCTGCGCCCACTCTGGTTTCTTATAATTTTTCTTTTTAATAAAGTTAAGCTGTCTTCTTGATAGCTCCAGGCATTCCGGCAACAGGCACTTCAGGAGCCTGTGCTGCTGGTTGGGCCTTTGCTTTTCCAAGAAACTTAAGAGCATCTTCTTTAGATACTTTTCCAGCTTTAACAAGGTCTTGGATGTAACCTTCAAAGTTCACCATACCTTGGCCTTTACCTGTTTGCATCATTGAAGGAATTTGAAACGTCTTACCTTCACGAATCAGGTTGGATACAGCGGGGCTGTTAATTAAAATTTCAACCGCAGCGACTCGGCCAGGTTTATCAAAGCGCTTAAAGAGTGTCTGCGCAACAACTCCACGCAAACTCTCTGAAAGCATAGTTCGCACTTGTGATTGTTGCTCCGACGGAAAAATATCAATAATTCTATCCACAGTTTTAGCGGCACTATTTGTATGAAGTGTTCCTAAAACCAAGTGACCTGTTTCAGCGGCTGTCATTGCAAGAGAGATTGTTTCAAGGTCACGCATCTCACCGACAAGGATAACGTCAGGGTCTTCTCTTAGCGCTGCCTTTAATGCTTTTGCAAAAGATTTAGTATGAGATGAGACCTCTCTTTGATTCACTAAGCAATTTTTGTTTTCATGAACAAACTCGATAGGGTCTTCAATTGTAATGATATGGCCTTTTTCTGTTTGATTAATATAATCAAGCATTGATGCAAGAGTTGTGGATTTACCCGAACCCGTTGGACCAGTCACAAGAATTAATCCACGATCTACAGAGACAAGATCGAGGATTGAACGTGGCAAATTTAATTTTTCTAAGGGCAAGATTTCATCAGGAATGGACCTAAACGATCCCCCTAATCCTTTTCGCTGCATAAATATATTAACCCGAACCCGTCCAATGCCAGGAGTTGCATAGGTGCAGTCTAATTCCCAGTTCTCAATGAAATTCTTTTTTTGACGTTCGGTTAATATTTCAAAAAGGAGAGCTTGAGTCTCTTCAGCAGACAAATCGCGATAATTTAATTTTACCATTTCACCATGAACACGAAGGTATGGTGGAGCGCCAGTCGTGATATGCAAGTCCGACGCGCCCTGATCTCTCATGATTTTGAATAGGTCATCTAGTTTTGCCATGATTTCTTATCGGCAAAAAATCGGATTGATTAAATATCGACATAGGTCTAGCATGGTCCCCTATGTCATCAGAAATCCTAATTCATGTCAGGCACAACGAAACCCGCGTTGCATTTGTCCAAAATGGCGTTTTAACCGATTTAATGATTGAGCGTACCCAGTCCAAAGGCCTAGTCGGCTCAATTTGTCGGGGAAAAGTGGCAAGAGTGCTTCCAGGAATGCAGGCAGCGTTTGTAGACATTGGTCTAGATAGAGCCGCCTTTCTTTATGTGGGAGATGTGCGCTCAGATATTAGCGGAAAAAACAATTCAGAAATCATTTGGGACGAAGACGACAACCAAAAAAGCGGCACAATTTTATTTGATGAGGGAGCAAATGAAAAAGAAGAAAATCGCCCGCCTATTCAAGATCTCCTTCGTGAAGGACAAGACATTCTCATCCAAGTCGCAAAAGATCCTCTAGGAACAAAGGGCGCTCGGATAACAACACATCTCTCATTGCCAGGCCGTCATGTGGTGTACATGCCCACTTTGGATCATCTTGGTGTTTCTCGTAAAATCGAAGATGAAGTTGAAAGAGACCGGCTTAAAACTGTCGTTGAAAAATACGCTCCAGCACAAGGTGGTTTCATTGTTCGAACCGCTGCCGAAGGTGCAACTGAAGAGAGTATTGAAAACGATATTAAATACCTCGCATCTCTTAGCCAAGAGATCACAAAGAACTATCAAAAAAAGAAAGCACCAGGCCTTATTCACACCGATCTTGACGTCGAGCTAAGAGCAGTCCGCGATCTTCTCAATGATGAAGTCACTCGCGTGATTGTAGATCACCATGAAGTTTACAAAAAAGTTTCAAAATTTATCTCACAGTTTATGCCAAAACTTAAAAATAAAGTTGAACTCTACGGCGCAGCCCAACCCCTTTTTGATAAATACGAAATTGATCTTGAAGTCTCAAGGTCCCTCGGACGAAAAGTATGGTTAAAATCTGGCGGTTACATCATCATCGATGAAGCCGAGGCCCTCGTTGTCATCGACGTTAACACCGGAAAGTTCGTTGGGAAAAAAGATTTAGAAGACACCATTCTCAAAACAAATCTTGAAGCCGTAAAAGAAATCGCCCATCAGCTCCGAATCCGAAACTGCGGCGGCATCATCATCATCGATTTCATCGATATGGAAAAAGAACTTAACCGAGAAAAAGTCCTCGAAGCCCTCCAAGAAGAACTAAAAAAAGACCGCGCCAAAACCAGTATCACCGGAATGTCATCCCTCGGCCTCGTCGAAATGACCCGCAAACGCGTTCGCCCCTCTCTCCTCAAAGCCCTCTGCGAACCCTGCAACTACTGCGACGGCAAAGGCTACATCAAAAACAAAAACACCATCAGCGGCGAAATCTTCCGCCAAATCGAGCGCGACATCTACATGCTCAAAAGCAACTCCGACTCCATCCTAGTCCACTGCCACCCCTCCATCGCCGACTGGATCTACGACGAAGAGTCCATATCCCTGGAATTATTGGAAAAAAACATATCTAAGCGGATCATATTTAAGGTGCAGCAGGATTATCACGTAGAACAATTCGAAATAGAAATGTGA
>CAYXYF010000001.1:25863-79353 GCA_964469265.1 uncultured Bdellovibrionales bacterium | reverse complement strand
CATATTTAAGGTGCAGCAGGATTATCACGTAGAACAATTCGAAATAGAAATGTGAACCATTGAAAAAGGCGCATCTGACTGCGTTGCTTGCGGTTGGAAAGCGTCCTCACATAGCCTCCGGCTATGCTGCGGTTCTTTCCAATCCTCGCGCCTTGCATCTGCCCCTTTTTGAATGGTTCAACTAGTTTGGTGGTCTGGTCGCTCGGATAGGTTGCTATACCTCGCTCCTCGTGCCTCGCAGCCAACCCCTTCGCCACCCTTAAAAAGGACTCTGCGGAGGAATTGGTTCAACTAGTTTGGTGGTTTGGTCGCTCGGATAGATTTCTATACTTCGCCGCCCTTAAAAAAGGACTCTGCGGAGGAATGGGGTGCTAAGCGGTGGTTTTTTTGGGGTTTTTGATAGGTTTGGCTGGAAATTGTGAAATGGCGGGATTTTAGGCAATTTCT
Organism: uncultured Bdellovibrionales bacterium; assembly: GCA_964469265.1. Lineage (GTDB taxonomy): Bacteria > Bdellovibrionota > Bdellovibrionia > Bdellovibrionales > JAEYZS01 > JAEYZS01. Next base: position 78,906 of record CAYXYF010000001.1, on the reverse strand, counting down.
TCGAATGTTCGGTTGACAGTTACCAATGCCATGTGGCATTTATGCTGTCTTATTTGAGATTTAGATACTTCTAGATCCTTGTCAGAGGAGACGCATTTTATGTACGCAATTATTGAAACGGGTAGCAAGCAGTATCGCGCAGAAGCTGGGAAAACTTTAAGAGTTGAAAAGCTAGATAGAAAGCTTGGCGAACAATTTGATCTCGAAGATGTACTGTTTGTAGGCGGTGAGAAACCTTTAGTTGGAACTCCAAACGTTAAGGGCGCAAAAGTTACAGTTGTTGTTACACAGCAAGACCGTGCATCTAAGATTTTAATTTTTAAAAAGAAGATCAGACAAAACTACAGACGTTTAAATGGCCACAGACAGCCATACACACAATTATTTGTTGTCTCAATCACTGCAGGCGGCGAAACTGTAAAGGCAGATGCAAAGCCAGTTGTTGTTGATCCAATGAAAAAGATCGAGCGATTAGAGGCTCAAGAAGCTAAAATGCAAACTCTAAGTAAAGAAGAAAGAGCTGCAAAAAAAGCTAAGCAAACTGCAAAAGCGAAAAAGAAAGTTGCAAAGAAAACAACTTCAGCAAAAAAGAAGACCGCAAAAAAAGCAGCAAAGAAAACGTCTTCAGGTAAAAAGAAAAAAGCGACTAAGAAGAAGTAATTAGGAAGTAGGAGTAAGATATGGCATCGAAGAAAGCTGGTGGTAGTACCAGAAACGGAAGAGACTCACAGAGTAAACGATTAGGTGTAAAACGCTTTGGTGGTGAAACAGTTAACGCTGGAACAATTATTGTTCGCCAAAGAGGAACTCAGTTTCATGCAGGCCGAAATGTTGGCGTAGGAAAAGACTATACTATTTTTGCAAAAGTTAACGGGAAGGTCCTCTTTGAACGAGTAAACAAGACAAGATTGAAGATCTCAGTCGTTCCTGTTGAAGCTCAAGCATCTTAATTATAATTTTAAGAATTTAAAGTTATAGCTAAAGGATAAAAGTACGCCTAATACGCGTACTTTTTTTTTACAAGAATCTAAAGACATCGCAACTTAAAATGCGAGTCGAGGTATTATGAAGTTCGTAGATGAAGCGATAATTACTGTTGAGTCTGGAAAAGGGGGCCCAGGCAAAGTCAGTTTTCGTCGAGAAAAATATGTAGCAAGAGGTGGTCCTGACGGCGGTGATGGTGGTCGCGGTGGGCATGTTATCTTTAAGGCGACCTCTCATCTTAATTCACTGTTGGGTTTAAAATTTAAACGCGTATTTAAAGCTGAGGATGGTCACCCAGGACAGTCTCAACGCTGCTCTGGCCAAGAAGGCAAGGACCTCATTTTGGAGTTGCCTCTGGGAACTATAATTCGAGACAAAGAAACGGGCGTAGAGTTTGAACTCAACGAACACGGACAAGAGATTCTTTTCTTAAAAGGTGGTCGCGGTGGAAAAGGAAATAACTTTTTTAAAAACTCTGTAAACCAAGCACCGACCCACGCTCAGCCAGGAGAGCCTGGCGAGGCCCGGCAAGTGTCTGTTGAACTCAAACTATTAGCCGATGTGGGAATAATTGGATTTCCTAACGCGGGCAAATCAACTTTGATTTCAAAAATATCTGCTGCTCGCCCAAAAATTGCTGATTATCCGTTTACAACATTAGTTCCGAACTTAGGCGTTGTTCAGGCGGGTGATGAATCCTCATTTGTTGTAGCAGATATTCCGGGGTTAATTCCAGGAGCTCACGCTGGTGCGGGTTTAGGGATTAAATTTTTAAAACATATTGAAAAAACAAAATGCTTTCTACATGTGGTAGATGTTAGCCCTATGAACGAGCATCCGCCTCTTGAAAGCTTTGAGATGATTAATAACGAGCTTAAGTCCTATGATGAACTCAAGGATCAAGAGAGTCCTTTATCGACGCGGCCTCAGGTGGTTGCGCTTAATAAATGTGATATTGTGGATTCCGATGAGCTGATGGGAATTAAAAGGTCATTTGAGAAAAAAGGTTATAAGGTCTTTTTGGTATCGGGCTTAAGTGGATATGGCTTAAAAGAAGTTGTCTTTGAGCTCAACAGTTTAGTGCGAAGTAGAGATTAAGAAAGTTTTGGAGAAAAAATATATGAAAGAAAAGATTGGAATTTTTGGCGGTAGTTTTAACCCGATTCATGCAGGTCATCTTAATAGTTTGCGTATGGTCATGGATAAAAACAAACTCTCCAAACTTTTCATTGTTCCAAATAACAAAAATCCACTTCGCCAAGACGCTGATATGCCATCAGGTGAGCACCGCGTGAATATGATTAAGCTTGCAATCAAAGATGAGAAAAACGTTGCAGTAGACGAGCAAGAAATTGCGCGGGGTGGGTTGAGCTATACGATTGAGACAATTCGTTATTATGAATCAAAATATGGTTCAGAAAATATTTACTTTATTATGGGTGCAGATACTTTTGAAGCACTCGATCAATGGAAAAACTTTGAAGACATCCTTAAGGCGTCAAACTTAGTCGTAACAACTCGTCCGCATTCGGATTTACCTTTTGACATTGAAGACTTTCCGAAGGGAGTTCAGCCGCTCATTAAAACTTTTGAACCTAGCGGAATTGCCAAGCTAAAATCGGGACGGCAGATTATTTACACACAGCTTGAAGATTTAGATATTTCCGCAACTCAAGTTAGAAAGCGTCTGAAATTGCGCAGAAGTGTAGACTCTTATCTCAGTTTTGAAGTTGAAAACTATATTAAAGAAAACGATCTCTATGCTCCTCTGGATAAAAAAATTCCAGATTTTGAAGAGTTCACCCGACTTTGCGCACAAGTTTTGTTTGATAAAAAAGGAATTAACGTCAGAGGCTTTGACTTAAGAAGTTTAAGTGCACCGAGTGAATACTCTCTTATTTGTTCAGGAACTAGCACGAAGCAAACAGTCGCGCTCGCAAACTCCTTAGTACGCTTTGTAAAAGAAGAATATAATGTTTTACCTATTAGCCTTGAGGGATTAGAAGAAGGCCGTTGGGTTCTAATTGATTACGGTGCACTCATTGTCCATGCCTTCTATGATTATGTCAGAAACGAGTACCGCTTAGAAGAATTGTGGAAAGAAGGCATTGATCTTAATCTCAAGGATAGCGCCATTAAGGAAAAGTGACTTTAAATGAAAGTTGCTCTTTTCTATGTTGAATCTCAAAAAGAAAATTGGGCCGTAGAAGCTCAAAATGTTTACTCAGAAAAAATCGCACGGTTTTGTGATTTTGAACTCATCAGAATTAAAAGTCCTCCACTGGCGCGTGGGCAAAAAGAGCAGAAGATCCAAGAAGAGGCAAAGTCCATACTCTCTAAGCTAAAGGATCAGGATCATTTGATCTTGTTTGATGAAAGAGGCAAGACTAGCGATTCTTTAGATTTTTCAAAACAGTTTCAAACGGCAATGGATTCAAATCCAAAGCGAATTGTGTTTCTTATCGGAGGTGCCTTCGGAGTCTCCGATAAAGTCCAAGACAGAGCCAATAAGAAAATCGCATTATCTAAGATGGTCATGAACCATCATGTCGCGCTGGTGGCTGCGTTAGAACAAATATATAGAGCGTTTACAATTCAAAATGGAATTCCTTATCACAACGAATAGTTTCAGTTGCTCTTAAATTGCATTCTAACCAAAGTTCTAATAATCTGGGGGCATGAATAAAGCACTGTTAGTTATCCTTGATGGATTTGGTCACTCAGAAAAAAAAGAACACAACGCTATTTATCTAGCAAAGACTCCAAACTATGATCGTTATTTAAAAGAATATCCTCATAGCCTTTTACTTAACTCAGGCGAGGAGGTGGGATTGCCCCCAGGAATTATGGGAAACTCAGAAGTGGGCCATCTCAATTTAGGATCAGGACGAGTTGTTTACCAAGAGCTAACAAAAATTAATAAATACATTCGCGAAAAAGGCTTTGAAACTCTTGAACACCTTCAAAGAGTGGCAAGTAATCCAAAGGGCGCATTGCACTTTATTGGTCTTCTCTCAGACGGTGGGGTTCATTCTGATCAAGTCCATTTGCTGAAGCTCTTAGAGGCAGTCCAAGGCATTTCAAAAGATAAGCCTGTGTTCATTCATATTATTACTGATGGCCGGGATACTCCCCCAAAAAGCGGCATAGATTATATTCGTAACTTACAAACTCAAATCGATTTAATGCCGAACGTTCAAATTTCAACCGTCGTTGGTCGTTTCTATGCAATGGACCGTGATAAAAGATGGGAGAGAATCTCTCAAGCATATCAGGCGTTGACTCAAGAAGGCTCTGTTGAAGAGTTTGATTCAGCAGAAGAAGCAATCCTTGATGCATATAAAAACGAAGAAACCGATGAGTTTGTCTTGCCGAGACAAGTCCGAGGCGGAGTGCGCATCTCTCCTCAAGATCAGGTTTTATTTTTTAATTATAGAGCAGACCGTGCGCGCGAACTCTCTCAGGCCATGGCGCTGCCAGGCTTTGAAGAATTCCCAGTCGACGTCCAAGTTTCTCCAGAAAACTGGATTACGATGACACGGTATCAAAAAGATTTCCCGTTTCCCGTCTTATTTGACCAGCAACCATTAACAAATATTTTAGGAGAACTTGTTTCCCAAAAAAAATTAAAACAGTTACGGGTGGCTGAAACTGAGAAGTATGCGCACGTCACATATTTTTTCAATGGCGGAGTAGAGCATCCTTTTGAAGGAGAAGATAGAATCTTAATTCCATCACCTAAAGACGTAAAGACCTATGATGAAAAGCCCGAAATGAGTGCCTTTGAAGTGACACAAAAAGTTTTAGAGGGGCTAAATAAAGATTATTCTCTTATCGTAGTGAACTTTGCCAATGGCGATATGGTTGGCCATACAGGTAACGAGGCTGCCGCCATCCGTGCCGTTGAGGTGATCGATGAATGCTTGGGCCGTTTAGAGGCTGAGGCTCTAAAAAATTCTTTTGAAATCTTAATCACAGCAGATCACGGAAATGTTGAAGAGATGATATCAGAAACGGGTGATACTATGACCCAGCATTCAATGAATCCCGTTCCATGTATTTTGATTTCTGAAAAAAATAAAAATCGGAAATTAAAAGACGGAGCCTTATGTGATGTGGCTCCGACAATTTTAGAGCTGTTTGGGTGGAGCAAGCCAGGAGAAATGACGGGACAAAGTCTTCTGGAATAGGCAACGCTATGCGGACAAACACTCGCTCTGTTTACGGATCTCGGACATTCCCGAGCACAAATTTTATTACTATTCGATTTAAATGACTTTTCGTAGGTTAGGTTTTTGCAGCTACTCCTAGGAGTGAGTTTATTTTCATATTTTAGAAATTGTAAAAACTGTGGTGGCTATGAATTCAAAATTCAGCTTTTTTGCAAAAGCTGTATGATTCAACTTGAAAAGTTTCGTTTACCTAAAAACCATTGCGAATTACGAAATGTGAACTTTGCCATCCGAGCGCTCTACCAGTGGAGCAATGGGGATGAAACTGTGGGTAATGTGATTCGTGGTCTAAAAGGAGGAACTCCAAGGCCAGCACTAAAATATTTTGCCAAAGAAGTAGCTCTTCGTAACTTCACCAACGAAAAATGCGTTGTCATTCCAATACCCCCAACCAAGGTCGGGGCAAAAGACCATTCCTATTATCTTGCAGAAGAAATTGCGGAGCAGTGCGGATATGAAATGAAGACCCTTCTTTATTGGAAAAATAAGAAAGTCGGGCAGAAATACCTTAAGAAAACCGCAAGGTTTCAGAACCTTATAGGGGCAAAAGATCGCTTGGCAAATTTTGACAAAGTCATACTTGTTGATGACTTGGTTACAACGGGCGCCACGGTGTTGGCGGCAAGTAGGGCAATCAAAGGTCTAAATAAAATCGAAGTGTGGGCGCTCGCTTGCCGAGGATATTAGAGTTTTGATATCATAGAATAATATGACTCGAATTTTTTTAGCGACCTTCATGGCCGTGCTCATTACCTTTACATCAGGCCTCGGCTTCGCGGAAAAGTCTCGGGCAAAATCAAAGACATCAAAAACAAAGGTCACATCACCTAAAAAAACTAAAACCTCAGTAAAAACGTCGGCTAAATCTAAATCAAAAGCTTCTTCGAAAAAAAAGGTCACAAAGAAGAGCCGAAAAAAAGTGGTCCGCAAAAACCCGCCAAAAAAAGCAGCCACAAGAAAAGCCGTCACAAAGAAAGCAGCTCCAAAGAAAGCCGAAGAAGCAGTGACCTTAAGAAAGAGCCAAAACAGAAAGTCAGCTTATGATAACGAAAACCTTGGGGAAATCTATCACAAGGAGCGCGAGTTTTTTAGATCTGACTATAATGCAAAAAACAACTCGCAGCCCTCTAAGGTCAAAGGACCACTGGCTTCAATTCCGACTGCGGTTGTTGAAAGTATGGTGGGCAACCTAGTGCAAGCGCATCAAGACCGCACTCCCAAAGAAGCGCCCCCTCCTCCAGAGCCCGTCGCAAAAACACCAGATCAGCTCTTCAACGTTGAGCCCACTATTCAAGGTGCTGAGCCCAAAAAAAAGGTTGAAGCGAAGTCCTTGGGCGCGCCTCCTCCGAGTGCGGTTGTTTTAGCAAGTTTGTCTTCGCCCAATGTAAAGACTAAAAAGACGGCTCCAGTTACTCGCTCTGAGAATGTGCGATCTGAAATTGCAAATGAACTCAACCTTGTTCCTTCTGGGAATAGTAAGCGCATTCCATCTGGAGAATCTGTTAATCAGGCCAAACTGCTTGAGACAGTAGAAAAAAAATACACGTCATATTTTGTTGTAATGGCAGCTAAGTTTGCAGTGACTCAGGCGCTCTTGGAGAGGACAAAATCCTACTCAGGTAAAATCTATTTGGCTCCTGGAGGGAGATTTAAGCTTGAGGCTGAATTGCCTAACAAACATATGATTATTATGGATGGTAAAAATATCTGGGTGGTGGATTATCCGCTTGACGATGCGCAGGATAAAGTACAAATACTACATTCTAAGTCTGCCAAAAGCCTAAAGAATCAGGCCTTTTTAAGTATCTTCCAGGGTGTTGGCAAGTTGAAGAGAGATTACAAAATAGAAAGCTCAAGCGGAAAAAATGATGAAATTATATATAAGCTCACACCCAAGAAAAAGGCTGACCAAGTCGATAGAGTCGAACTCAAAGTCGATTACCAATCCGAACTTATTACATCTCTCACATTTTGGGATTCATTGGGAAACCAAACCCAACTTCAGTTTACAGACCAGGACTTTGAACCCAAAGTTCCATCAAGGGTCTTTCAGTTTAGGCCGCCAAAAAACTCAAGCGTCACCCATCTCTAATTGCGAGGTGGTTTAACATGTCTGATACCAAAACTTCTTCTCAAAAAAGAAAAGTGCACTTCATTAGTTTGGGTTGTCCGAAAAACCTTGTTGATTCTGAAATGATGATAGGTTCTTTGGCGCAAGCAGAATACGAAGTCACCGACAGCGCAGAAAATGCGGAAACAATTATCATCAACACATGCGGATTTATCGAAGAGGCGAAGAAAGAATCTTTAAGTGCGATTTTTGAAATGTCGCGTATGAAAGAAGAAGGACAACTTAAGCAACTTGTCGTGGCGGGATGTCTTACCCAGCGATACAAAGATCAGCTTGTTGAAGATTTACCCGAGGCCGATGTTTTTGTAGGATCAGGCGAATTCCAAAACATCGTTAAGATATTGGATGAAAACAGAGTCGATCCTAGCAAGAAAAAGTTTTTTAATCTTCCGACATACTTACAGCAAGAAAATACACCGCGGATTAATTCACAGATGCCTCACCGGGCGTACTTAAAAATTTCTGAAGGATGTTTAAAGCGTTGTGCATTTTGTGCAATTCCAAAGATTCGTGGCAATTTACAGTCAAGGTCCCTTGAACATGTTGTAAACGAGGCGAAGCTTCTTGTTGCAGGTGGAGTTAAAGAGATCAATGTTATCTCTCATGACTTTACAGATTATGGTTGGGATTTAAAACGAAAAAATCCTGAGCGCTCAGAAAGTCCCGTGGAGCTTTTAAGAGCTTTGTCGGATGTTCCAGGTTTAAAGTGGATTCGTGTTCTTTATTTATACCCAGACGGGATTACTCCAGAAATGGTAAAGCTCATTAAAGAGCGAGATAACTTAGTTAAGTACTTCGATATGCCTCTACAGCACATCAACAATGAAATGCTTAAAAAAATGAATCGTAAAATGACAAGAGAAGAGATCGTGAGCACGTTAAATATGATCCGCCAAGAAATACCAGAGGCCGTTATCAGGACACAGTTTATTGTGGGCTTTCCAGGCGAAACCGATGAACAATTTGAAGAACTTTTAGAATTCGTTAAAGAACAAAAGTTTGACCGCGTTGGGTGTTTTCAGTACTCACCAGAAGAAGGAACTGCAGGCGGTAAGATGCTTGATCAGCTCGACGAAGAAATAAAAGAAGAACGTTTTCATAAATTGATGTCGGCGCAAGTTCCAATTAGCAAAAACGCTCATAAAAAACTTATCGGCAAAACTGTTGATGTTTTAGTTGAGGGCGAGAGCGAAGAGTCTGAGTTACTCCTAAAGGGTCGCACCACGCAACAAGCCCCAGATATTGACGGTATAGTTTATATTAATGAAGGCGATGCCAATGTTGGTGAGATTGTCCGTGTCGAAGTGACAGACTCGATGGAATATGATTTGATTGGCCGAATAGTTGAACCCAATTAAATTTTAAGCGTTTATCTTAGGAGTGCCTGAAACACAAAAAATAACAGCACCGAGAAGATGAACATCATTGTTGCTCTAGCCGAAAAAATCATTTTTTCAATTCCCCTGCGGTGAAATCTGTTTCTCCGCACCTGATGTTTAATGTCTTAGATAGTATATGTCGGGATAGTTTCTGCCAAGCCCATTGTCATCTAAACCATAACCTACGACGTATCGGTCTTCGATGGTTTTCCCAATATAATCCGCATGAATGTTTATTGCACGTCTTGCGGGTTTATCCAGTAACGTAACAATCTTAAGGGAAGCTGGGTCAGATGACAAGATTCTGTTTTTCAAAAAGTTTAATTTTCTTCCAGCATCGATGACCTCTTCAACGATCAGAACATGTTTGCCAGAAATCTGAGTTGTGATGTCTTGGTTGATGGTTATGATGTATTCGCCAGACCCGCTCTTCTGACTCGCTAGAGAAACGAAGTCCACCCTTTGTGCGAGCTTTATCTTACGAGAAAGGTCTGCAATAAACGGGAGTGATCCTTTTAGAACCCCTATAAGAACGATCGGTTCACCTTTATAATCCGCTTCAATTTCTTCGGCAAGGCGAGTGACGATCTCGTCGATCTCATCGGCCTTTAGGTATGGGACCATGTCGTCTTTAATCTGTGACATCTTATAGCTCCTCTAACTCGTTATGGGATAAATGACTGTCTATTGCAATTTCGGTTAATTGTGCTTCCTTGGCTAAGCGAACATAGTGTTTTGCATCGCCGTTATTTGGATCTCGGATAAGAACCTTTTCCCACTCTTCAACAGCATCATGAACGCGATTGATTTGGTACAGGTATACACCCAACTTGATACGAACCTCATTGTTTTGCGGGTACTCTCTTAAAAAGATTTGCAACTCATGGGTTGCTCGGTTCTCTTTTTGAAGTTTGACGTAGCAGTCTGCAATCTTAAGAACAATTTGGCCTGGGCTGTTAGAGTACTTCTTCGCCTTAGAAAATTGCTCAAGGGCCTCTTCATGCCGTTCGATTTGAACATAAAGATCCCCAAGCTCTTGATGCTTCTGTGCTATGCGACCTTCTAAGAATGGATCTGATTGTTTGGACTTTTGATCTAAAAGATCTTGTGCCTCTTGAAAGACCTGTTTTGCTTCATCATAACGACCAAGATCATTAAGGATAATTGATAGCCCCACACTTGCATCCGTATAGCCTGGATCGATTTCTAGGGCGCGCCGAAAAGCGCGGATAGCCTTGTTAAACTGACCCTTGTCGTAAAATAGGGTAGCAAGCATTTGGTAAATTTCAGGATCTTTGTTGTTTTGTAATAGAGCTTGATGAAGGAGCGGCTCTGCCGTCGTGTAGTCTCCCTCAATAAAGTGCTCTTTTGCGTCCTGGACTAAGCTAGAATAGTCTTTATATGCCATACTTCCTCTTTATCTGCTCAATCTCGCTTGAAACATTTGAAGAGGTAAACTTTTTTGCAGCATTTTGAAGGAGGGCTTTGCCTGTGCTGACCTCACCAATCTCAAATGCACTGATGGCACCTTTGAGGTAGGCCTCGGTTGTTACGTCGGCAGGCGCGGACATCTTGGTCAAGTTTTCATAGCGTCTCATAGCGCTAAGGAAATGTTCCTTCTTAAAATAAAAGTTTGCAATGTAGAGCTCTTTTTTTGCGAGCATATCAAGAACAACTTTTTTCTTCTCTTCTGCAATTTTGGAAAATTCCGTTCGTGGGTATTTTTCAATTACGATATTGAATTCCTGAATAGCCTGATGACCTTTGGACAGGTCTCGGTCAATGGTTTTGGGAAGTTGGTTAAAATATGCTAGCCCAACCTGAAGGCTCACATAAGGAATCTCAGGGTGATTTGGATGAAGATATTTAAAGTTAGAATAAGATAGGGCCGCTGCTTGGTATTCTTCTTTTTTAAAATAAATATCAGCGATTCTAAGGTCGGCTTCTCTTGAATATTGCGAGTAAGGAAACTTGCTTTTTATTTCATCATAGCGCCGAAGGGCCTCTTCATATCGTTTGCTGTTTTCGTATTCTTTGGCCTCGTTAAATGCTCTCTCTGCAGAATTGACATCCATTTGGTCAGGAGTTGAACAGGAGATCACAAGGACGGCCAAGATGATTATTTTTAAAAAAGATAAAACCCGCATAAAGCTCCGATTCCCCTATAGTTTTCTATCGCACTGATTCTATAGGGGAGATCTTTTTGATGTCAAACTCTATGCCCTGAATTTGATCAGCTGATCATAAATCGTATAGAAGATAAGTTTTAAAACACTGGCAACAGGAACGGAAATAATCATGCCCAAAACCCCCATTAAGGAAGCTCCAATAATGAACACGACAATCACGGTCACTGGGTGAAGGTTCACAGTTCTTGCCACGATGAGGGGGATGATAAATACGATGTCTACTAACTGTGCGATAAAATAAACCATAGACATTAAAAGCACATTGAGTGATGCCTCTTGGTTGATGATGGCAATAATGAAGGCCGGAACAGCTCCGATAAATGGACCCACGTAAGGTATCAAATTCATTATGGTTGCAAATATTGAAAGGAAAAGTGCATAGGGAAACTGAAGGATTGTAAGGCCCACCCACACGACAAGCCCAACAATAAAGGCTTCAATGAGTCTAGCGCGGATGAAATCGCCTAATTGCACGTTAATTTTATGACTAAGAGAAAGCGCCATCTCAAATACATTATTTGGAAAAACCGAGAGCAAGGCTCTGGAGACTGTTCTGCCATCCTTGAGCATAAAGTAACAAAAAATTGGGGAAAGAAGGCAAACTGTTAAGAACTGCTGAGCATACTTCGGTGCACTTTGAAGTATTCCTGTAATTCCAGATTCCGCAAGCCGAGCAAGGTTTTCTCCGAAGTTATATTTTAAGGCAAAGGGAACATAGTCCTTTAAGTAGCCTTCCCACTTAGCTAACAAAATATTAACTCCATTAACATATTTTGGAAGCTCAAGCCGCAACTCGCTCATTTGGACACTCACGAGTGGGATAGTAATAAAAAATACCAAGGCCGTAAGAGCCATTAAAGTAAAATAAGGAATTAAGATGGCTGTGTTTCTACTCATGCCCCCGCGCTCAAAGTATCGCACAAGAGGTGTGAGCAAGTATGTGGATGCAAAGGCTAACACAAAAGAGATAAGCAAATTATCTACAGCAAAAAGAATGTAGGTCAGTAGAGCTATGGTAAAAAAGACTGCGAGAAGTCGCAGAATTTTCTCACGTTTTATGAGTTGAGCTTGCGACGTCATTGTTATTGTGTAACTCCGTTAGCATTTTCATTTCGCTTCTCAGCTGAGAGATCTTATCGGTTGTGGCTTTTAATCGTCTTCCAACGACTTCAGCCAAATTCATAGTGATTTTAATGCCGATGGTGGGATGGCTTTGGAGAATAACGCCCAAGTCAGGTTTAAAAAATCCGATAAGTACAGTGTCCTCGATGGCCGTTGCGTGGGCAGTTCTTTTTCCTTGCTCTTCGACAAGAGATAATTCGCCAAAGAAATCACCTTTTTTTAGTTTAGTAATAAGAACTTCGCTGTAGCTATTGTCACCGGTGACGTCTTCAACTTCGACGACTGAAATATCAATAGCCCCCTTTGCGATGATATACATTCCAATTCCGATATCACCTTGACGGAAAATCGTTTCTCCCGAGCGATAATGGCGCTCGTGAATCAGACTTTCGACAACTCGAAGCTCCGATCCCGAAAGTGTTGAGAAGATTTTATTTTGGCTAAGAAGGCTTGAGATTTTCTGTGATTTTTCGTCTTTCTTAAAGATATTGTCCCATAAAAGATTAAGCATATATCGTATCTCTTTCGCCGTTACATCGTTGTAATCAGTAGATGATCTTTTGCAACCCAACCAATTCTGCCCGTTGGATCTTCTATCTTATACCATCCTTCTTGGTTGTCACGAATCAACACTTCGGTCCCTTCCGGTATTTCAAACAAGGTTCCATACTCAGCACCAGGCCCTGTTTTAACTTCGGTCGGTTTAAAGATGGCAGTCGCGCGAGTGTTACTATGATCGATATAAGTGATAACGGTTAAAATGCCTGTCACAATGAGGGCCGCAAGAAGGGTCCAAACTTTGGTGCTAAGAACTGGTGCGGGTTCGTCATTTTCAAAGGCCTTCTTTTTATTTGCGAAAAACCGAATGATGGCCATTCCCGAAACGGTAAATACGATTAAAAATATCGGCCAGAGTAGGTTCAAAGAAAGATTTTCTAGAACCAAAACCTGAAGCCAAGCCCAAGTCGAATCGGTGTTTTTAGCAAGAGGCTTGGTCGTCATTTGACTCACAGCATAATCAATCGCCTCAGGAGCCTGTTTAAGTCGAGGATTGATCTCTTGCGCTCTGCGCCAATGGCCGATTGCTGTCCCGACTCTTCCCAGCTTGTACTCGGTCAAACCTAAATTGTATATTAGATAGCTGTTATGAGTGTGGGATTGGAGAGCTTCTTCCAGCGTATTTTTAGCAGAATCAAAATCGTTAGCCCGATAACTTTTCTGGTATTCATCAAAGATTCTTCCAAGATTGTTTTCGGCGGCGACAACGGGATCTAAAAATACAGTTATTAAAAACAATTTAAATATCAGAACAAGCTTTATCATTCATACATTTTAAAGGTGCTTAACTAAAGTGTTCAACAACTTATTACGGCTACTGCAACAGCGAATCTAAGAAAGGGAAGCTATGGCAAACGGTTTACTCGGAACAAAATTAAAAGAATCTAAAAAGATCGATGATCTCCTCAATGAGGCGGTAAAAGAAGTCATTGCTGTGAGTGAAAAAATTGAAGGCGTGCGCGATCCTCAACCTGAATACAAAGACGCAGCTCAAAAAGAGATCACTGAAATCGGAACTTTGCGAGGACGGCCACTTTTTTACCCTTATTTAGGAACCGGTGTAGGCCGCGGTCCGTACACAGAGGTTAATGACGGTAGTGTGAAGCTTGATCTTATCAATGGTATTGGTATTCACCTTATGGGGCACTCTCACCCGAAGGTGATAAAAGCTGCTCTAAAAGGAGCGCTTAATGACGTGGTCATGCAAGGGCATTTAGAACCTAACGGCGAATACCTCGATTTTTCACGACGAATTGCTTCTCTAGCTTCTAAAAATTCCAATTTAAAATATGCATGGCTAACAACCTGCGGAACTATGGCAAATGAAAATGCTTTAAAGGCTGCTCGACAAAAAAACACTCCAGCGCGAATGGTGTTAGCTTTTGAAAACGCGTTTGCAGGCCGGTCAACGATGATGGCCGAACTTACCGATAACCCAGCTTACAAAGTGGGGCTTCCTGATTATAACGAAATTCTGAGAATACCTTATTACGATGCCAAGGATCCAAAGGGAAGCAGCGAGCGTGCACTTAATGTTCTTAAAGATCATATAGCAAAACATCCAAAAAATATCTCAGTATTTAGCTTTGAGCCGATGTTGGGCGAAGGTGGTTTTGTCTGCGCTCCAAAAGAATTTATGATTCCACTTTTTGAAGTTTTAAAAGAAAACAATATCGCAATCTGGGCCGACGAAGTTCAAACATTTGCAAGAACGGGTGAGCTTTTTGCCTATGAGACATTAGGATACGGAAAATACATCGACCTTCTTACTCTAGCAAAAACGGCTCAACTTGCCGTAACACTTTACACGGAAGAGTATAATCCAAAGCCAGGACTTATTGCAGGAACGTTTGCAGCAAGTTCCTCTGCGCTCGCAGCAGGCTCAGAAATCTTGAGAATTTTAACTGAAGAAAACTATCTTGGGCCTAACGGAAAAGTGAATCAGATTCACAAAAAATTTGTAGCAATGCTCAATGAACTCAACGAAACAACTTGTAAGGGTCTTTTAAACGACGCTGGTGGTTTGGGTTTAATGGTTGCGGTAACCCCGTTTGACGGTGCAAAAGAAACAACCATGGCGCTTCTTTCAAAACTTTATCGCAACGGGCTTTTAACTTTCGGCTGCGGAAAATCTCCGATGCGTTTACGGTTCTTATTGCCAGCAGTTCTAGAAGACCGCGATATCGAGGCAGCTAAAAAAATAATCGAGAAATCAATTTTGGAGATAAAATAGTAAAAAGCTATTTTAAGGGTGGAGTATGGCATTTGTTTTAAGGAGTGCAGAAGAAAAAGACATTCGCGATTTGCAGATTTTAAGTTCGCAATTCACGATGATTAATCTTCCAAACGACATTAAAGCTCTAGAAAAGAAAATCCAAAGGAGCCAAGACTCGTTTGCAGGAAATATCAAAGACAAAGCGGATGGACTGTATCTCTTTGTTGTTGAAGATCTTGAAACCGAGACTGTTGTGGGGAGTTCGTTGATTATTCCAAAACATGGAACAAAAGATGAGCCTCATTACTATTTTAAGATTTCAAAAAAGGAACATTTCTCAAACGATCTCGGAATTGGATTTGTTCATCAGATACTAAAACTAGAAGAAGAAACTAGTGGGCCTACAGAAATCGGTGGACTTCTTGTCGACAGTGAATACAGAAGAGTCCCTGAAAAAATCGGAAAACAAATTTCATTGGTTCGGTTTTTGTATATGGCAATGGAGCCTGATGGTTTTGAAGATAAGCTTTTATGTGAGTTGTCGCCACCTCAGATGGCGCAAGGGAAGAGTGAGTTTTGGGAGTCCATGGGGCGTAGATTTACTGGGCTGCCTTATAAGGAAGCTGATAAGCTCAGTCATAAGCATAAAGAATTTATTCAAACGCTTTTTCCGAAGTCAGAAATTTACACATGCCTTCTGTCCTCTGCGGCCCGCTTTGTATTAGGAAGAGTCGGTGAGGAAACCAGACCTGCTCAGCATCTCTTAGAAAAACTGGGGTTTAAATACTTAAATGAAGTGGACCCATTCGATGGTGGCCCGCACTTCGGTGCTCTTACGCAAGAGGTTCCGCTAATTAAAAATGCAGAATCTGCATCAGTTTCAAGTGAAACACGGGCTGACTTTAAAAATATAGGCTTAGTCGGGTTGAAGCGGGATTCAAAGTTTGCGGCAATACAGACAGCATATCATTTAAATGGAGAAACAATCATTCTTCCCGAAGCAAGTAAAGAAATCTTGAAATTGAAAACGGGCGATAGAGTTTTTGTCACTGCGATTATTTGATGTATAATAGGGAAACGGAAGGAAATAGTAATGTCTGAGAATCTCTATAAAGGCGATTTTATTAATGGTGAGTTCATGGTGCCCTCGAAGCCCGATGGCGAGATGAAGAATTTTTCGCCTGCAGATAAAAAAGATTTGATAATGACCTTTGAGTACGCCTTTGATCATATCAATGTTGCTGTCGAGGCAGCAAAAAAAGCGTTCACAAGCTGGTCGGCGCTGAAAACAGAAGAAAGAGCAAATTATCTTTTTCGTTTAAAAGAAATTTACACCCAAAAAAAACCGCAGCTAGCTGAAGCCATAGCCCGAGACACAGGGAAGCCTCTGTGGGAAGCCTTAGGCGAAGCTCAAGCAATGATCGGTAAAATTGATATTACTATCAATGAGTCCATGCAGCTTGTTTCAACTCAGGAAATAGAAAATGCCTTGCCAGGTGTGAAGGGAGTGATTCGCTACAAACCTCGCGGTGTTATGGCAGTACTGGGTCCATTTAACTTTCCAGGTCACCTTCCTAATGGCCATATTATTCCTGCGTTAATTACTGGAAATACAGTGGTCTTTAAACCTTCAGAATGGACGCCTTATGTGGGCCAATTTATGGCGCAGCTTTTTCATGAAGCAGAATTACCACACGGTGTTTTTAACGTTGTTCAGGGCCTCGGAGAAACAGGGCGCCGTTTAGTCGCACATGAACTTGTCGACGGAATTTTATTTACAGGCTCTTACGATACGGGTCTAAAAATTAAACAAGAGACAATTACTCATTATTGGAAAATCTTAGCGCTTGAAATGGGTGGCAAGAACGCATCTCTGGTTTGGGAAGATGCTGATATTGATAAAGCCATTTATGAAAACCTGCAGGCAGCATTCATTACAACTGGTCAGCGGTGTTCTTGCACAAGCCGTTTGATCGTACATAAAAACATTTACGATAAGTTTGTTGATAGGTTTTATAATGCCGCAAAAAAACTCACCATCGGGCATTGGAAAGAAAACCCATTTATGGGCCCACTTATCAATGAAACAGCCGTTGAAAATTATCTGCGCTTCCAAGGAATAGCGCTTCGAGAAGGTGCTGAATGCTTGATGCGTGGAAAACCTTTGGAAAAAGAATACGCTGGTAACTACGTTAGCCCTAGTATTTATCTGGTAAAAGAACCATCTGATAAATCTGTTTATCAGAAGACAGAAATATTTGGACCAAACGTAGCCATTTATCAGACGGATGATTTCGATAAGACAATCGATCTTATCAATTCTACTGGATATGGACTCGTGACTTCAATATTTACAAAAGAAAGATCGCTCTATGAACAAATGAACCATCATGCAAGAGCGGGATTGGTCAATTGGAACCGAGGAACAATCGGTGCAAGCTCCCGATTGCCTTTCGGTGGAATGGATAAATCTGGTAATGATCGGCCTTCGGCGCACTTTGCTGTTCAATACTGTACAGTTCCGATGGCAAACTTAGAGGATCCAACTCCATTTGATGCGAGTAAACTTCCTCCTGGTATAGAGGTGATTTCTTGAAGATAATAAAGTTTCTTGTAGCTTTAGGTTTTTTATCAGCTTTGTTTGTAGGAACATATTTATTTTTAGAACTTAGGCCGACTTCCAACCAATCTGAAAAAATAGTCGTCGAAGTAAAGCCAGGACCCTTTAAAAACGTGATCGACGATCTTTACGAAAAAGGTCTTATTAGAAATAAGCGTTTAATATCTCGGATTGCGACTTTTACCAAGGCTGATCAAAAGGCCAAGATGGGTGAATACGAACTCACGACTGATATGTGGCCGCATCAAATTTTAAATGTCATCGTGAGTGGAAAAAGTCTCCAACGATCTTTTACGATTCAAGAAGGTTTAAATATTTTTGAAATAGCAAATGTGATTGAGTTAAATAAAATTGCAACCAAGGAAGAGTTTTTAAAACTTGTACGGGACGAAAAGTTTATCCAAGATCTTATTGGGATTAAGGCGCCATCTTTAGAAGGCTATCTTTATCCAGATACATATTTTTACACCAAGGGCATGCCCCTTGAAAGAATCGTTAGGGTGATGGTCGGTCACTTTAGATCAGTTATTAAAGAGGTCGCGCCTCACTTAGAAAACGATAAAGCAAAACTTCATAAGGTTGTTATTTTAGCAAGTATGATTGAAAAAGAAACTGGTGCTCCCGAGGAGCGTCCTACGATTTCTTCAGTCTTTCATAACCGTATTAAAAAGAAGATGCGGTTTCAGAGTGATCCTACCATACTCTACGGCATGGCTGTAGAAAGAGGTGAACTTGTACGCAATATCCGAAGAAAAGATATTCTAGCAAAAACACCATACAACACTTATACAGTAAACGGCTTGCCTGTAGGACCAATTGCTAACCCAGGCAAAGAATCCATTGTCGCCACACTTAGCCCTGCAAAGACTGAGTATCTTTTCTTCGTCAGCATGAATGAAGGTCGACATTATTTTTCTAAGACATATAAAGAGCACAACGAAGCTGTAAAGAAGTATCAGTTAACTCGGGAAAACCGCGAAGGAAAGTCTTGGCGGGATATGAATAAATAACGAGAAGCTGGTTATATCGGAAGCTTCTTTTTTAAATGAACGACTTGAGTTCTGTCTATGTTGGCGCACTTTAAAAAATGCGATACTTTATCACTTAAACACTTTGAATGGTTTCTTATACCGCCGCAGGACAATCTGTTGTTGTAACACTTCTTAATTTTATCTCCGCCTAACGTTTGTTGAAGAGATAAAAGCTCAAGGTCTAATTGATTTTCGGCAATTTCTTCTGGTGTAATTTCAGAACTTTCAACGGATGCGAGTGTTCGGTGATATTCAGCAGACTTTCCTACTTCATAAAACTTATATGTGCCAAGGACCGAAACGATAACTAGTAACATAAAAATTTTGTTTTCTTCGGCCTTCATAGGTTCTTATTCGGTCATTTAGATGCAACACTTTAGAAGTTTTTCGGCCCAAGTTGTGGGAATTTCTGGTTTATTAGTGTAAACGTATTAGTATTACTGTCAAATTTTATGACATTAAGATGGGCCGCAAGGTTTGCATCAAAGCTGGGAACTATTATTTCGTTCTCGGGATCGTCGTCAATGTTAATATAAGCAAGGTTAGTGGCATTGCCACCCAATAAAAAATAACCTTCGTATTTATTTCCAGTATCAATTCGAGATACGAGCTGGTAATTAAACTGATCAAAAATCTTATAAATCTCAATAACAATACTATCTCGAAGCTTTACTTTGAGAACCTGATACTGGCTGGAGCCTGAGTTAGGGGAGTAAATGAGCGTAGACAGTACCTTTCGGTCGACACCCATAGATGGAAATAGTTCTAAAGGATCCACTGCAAGAAAAGATATTGCAACGAGCGTGAAGCACCCTATGGCAATAAGTAATTTTTTGTATAATTTAAAAAAACTCGTCATCAGTTCCTATCTTGTATGTTAGCTTTATTTTAACGATCTATGCTGATGAATGAAAGGAATTAATAGGTGGAGCCGAAAGAACTATACGAGCTAATAGAGTCAAGAAAGTCCATTCGCAAGTATAAGCCAGACCCTATTGCGCAAGAAGTGTTGGATCGAGTTTTGTCGGCGGCAACCCATGCTCCATCTGGAAAGAACAGACAGAATTGGCGTTTTTTTGTTGTCCAGGGTGAACGGCGAAATCAGTATCTGAAGTATTCTCAAAAAAGCTGGTTAGGCATTAAAGATATTTTAGAAAAAACGCTTAAGCCTTCCTTATATGCGTTCACTGAGAGATTCTTTTTTACTCTGGGAGACGCCCCCACGATTATCTTTTGCTATTCTCTAAATGATACAACCGAGAGGCATTATACCAGCATCGGAAGTGTTTATATGGCCGTTCAAAATATGGTTTTAGCAGCCACTGCGGAAGGCCTGGGGACTTGTGTGATGGGAGCGCCCCTTGAAATCACTGATGAGGTAAATTCTTTTTTAGAGATCGATAAAGTTCAGGTTCCTGAAAATTCCGAACTCGAACTTTTATGTGCCGTCGTGATGGGATTTGCAGACCATACACCACCAAAGGCGCCTCGTCAGATAGATGGTAGAATCACTTATTTAAGATAAATAAAACTCCAATTGCGGACAGGGCTTTTCATCCGTCGGAATGAAGAATAATCGCCTGCGGTGAACGTATCAATGGGGGAAGAATAAAGCTTTTCCGTTTTAATAGTTTCCTGCAACTGAAGCTGCACGATTTTTTTTAAATTGGGGTAGTATTTATTTTTTTCAGAGTCGAAATTGATCATATCGTTCGGTGGATTTGTACAGCTTTTAAGTTGTTCACAGACATCTGCATCGACTTCAAAGCTTGATTGCTGGATGTGCGGACCAATAAAAACCGAGACTCCGTCCATGGCACTCTTTGCGGTTAAAAACTTCATGCCTCTGGGCAGGATTCTGTTTACAACCCCGCGCCAGCCCGCATGAAGCGCGCAGATCCACTTTCGATCTAAGCTATAAGCCATGACAGGCAAGCAATCAGCGGTCTGAATAACAAGCCCCAAGTGCTTTTGATTGGTATAGTGGCCATCTGCTTTTAAGACGTCTGAGCCAATGTTGGCTTCAATAACTTCATTGCCATGAACCTGTTTTAAAAAATGAAATTTCACATCTGAAAAAAATGAAAAATGATCTTTTTCAAAGTTTTTGTTTCCGAAAAATATAAAAACATTTTCGTCTTCATAAAACTGGCCATAAACGGTGTTGTTTTTAGTAAAGTTATTGAGACTTATGGGCATGAATTTCGATCTCGGTAAATAGATTTAAAAGACTGCCTGGAACGGGCGAGGTAAAAAACATTTTTTCCTGAGTCCTCGGGTGTATAAAGCCAAGTTCTTTAGCGTGAAGTGCAATCCGATTTAGTTCCTCAACTAATTTTCGAACAGAATGGGATTTAATATTTTTGTTTCTACCTTTTGCGCCGTAGAGCAGATCAGCAACAATAGGGTGTTGCATTTCAGAAAGATGAACCCTTATTTGGTGTGTGCGTCCTGTTTCAAGCTTCATTTCAAGCAATGTGAAACCTTTAATGGACTCCTCTAACTTTCTAAAATTTGTAATAGCAAGTTTTCCTGCTGGGTTAGTCCCTAAAGGTTCTTTTAGAGAAGCAAATCGCTTTCTATCAGAAGGATGTCGGGCTAAGTAGGATGTGATTTTTCCGTCAGATTGTTTAACAGTTCCGTACACTAGTGCCCAATATATACGATGGATGGTACGTTCTTTAAATTGTCTTGCTAAGGCTTCGTGAGCGGCATTATTTTTAGCCACCACCAAAAGCCCACTTGTCTCTTTATCCAAACGATGCACTATGCCTGGACGGTTTTCGCCAAAGCCCATGGAAAGATCTTTTGTATGATGGACAAGGGCATTGACAAGAGTATCTGCGCGATGTCCATGGGCAGGATGCACGACAAGGTTTGCAGGTTTGTTTAGAACGATGATGTCTGAATCTTCAAATAATATATCGAGCTTAAGATCAAGAGGTGTAAGTCCGACGTCAACTTGTACTTCGGGGACTCTAATAACGAAGCGATCACCCACCTGTAAAAGATAAGACGCTTTAACAGGCTTTTCAGTCCCGCTAGCTGTGATTTGTTTAACGTAGTTTTTATCAATCAGAAGTGCAGCTTTAGATCTTGAACCTATCATGGGATGAGAAGATAACGCCTTATCAATTCTTTGATTCGCTTTATCTTCTCCGACAGTGATTTCAAATGTATTAGTATTCTCCACGAGACTGAGTATACAGCTTCATGTAGGATTCACATACCTCTTTTGCGTCGAGTTCAAGAATTTGTGCAATTTGTTTTACATAGCTGCGAATGAAAACTGCAGCAGGCAGAGATTCAAAGTCATTTGCTTCAATTGCAATAAGATGATGAATTCCAATACATGTTTTATTTGAAATGTAGTTCAATGAAACATTCTTCTTTAGTCTAACTTTTTTTAAGAGAAGGCCATCAAAGAAATTTGATTTCAGTAGTTCACTTTCTAACTCATCATTAATATCTAACTCGGCATCTTCTTTTTCAAATTGAAATTGCTCTCGGTCAGCGGGTGATTTTTGAAGTGACTGTATAAACTGTGTTTGATTTTTAAGTTTAGTGACTAATGCACTGTAAGCCTCTTCAACCCAAGATCTAAGTTCAACGGCTTCTGTCTCATCAAATGAGGAGACAAACTCAGGATTATTTGTTGAATAAATTTGGCAGGCTTTAATGTAGGCTTGTTCTATTTCTTCAAGAGATGCTGACGGGTTTATTCCCAAAATTTCGTAATAATGTAAATCAAGTCTTTGACTCATAACTGCTTTCCCCACTAATTAACCACATAGTTAGACCTATAGCCCTAATTCTTAAGGCTTGTATTTATTCTAGCATGTGAAAAATGAATGAAAACAACTACTTTACTTCTCAAACTTTAGTCTAGATTAACGTCATAAGCGCGGTCGCACTACTTTGGTCTAGGCGAAGAATCCCGTTTTTCTTCGGGAGCTGATTTGCGAATGTAAAACGGCTCTACATTTTCCCATTTGAGAGGTTTTTGTTTCGTTGTGAGTGCCAGGTGAGCAAGATATTTTGCCGAAGGAATATCGTTGAATTCTTTAGGTTTTTTCAAAAGCGCAACGTCTGTAAGAAGTCTTTCGTAGATAGTAAAAGCATCGCCTACAAAGGCCGTCTCCTTTTGGCTAAGCAGTAAATTGAGCTCCCGCGCAGCAAGAACTTTTGGTTCCGACTGTACCGTCCAAACGCCCTGAGTACTTGAAAACTCTTGGAAGTAACAAAGTTCGCTGTGTGCATTGATAGCAACGACAAGGTTTTTGGTCTCCAGGGAGCAGCTTGCGGCAATGGTTTCAAGAGAGTTGAAGGTAAATATTGGTTTTTTGAAAACGTAGGCAAGCGTCTTTATGGTGTTCACCGCGATACGAATACCAGTAAAACTTCCTGGCCCGATATTAACACTCAGTGCATCGAGACTTTGTGGGTCGACACTATTATGTCGGAAGGCTTTATCGATTCTTGATGCGATAAGTTCTGCATGGGAGCGTTCTTGTTTCCACTCCGAGTGATCAAGTATATCTGGGCCTTTTTGTAAGCATAAAGACCCAGTGCTGTGGCTTGAATCAAGAGCTAAAAGAAACATTATTGTAGGAGTCTTGATATATCATTAACAAAAGCAAACACCATAAGTGCAAGTAACAATACCAATCCGACCTGTTGTGCAATTTCCATTTTCTTCATAGAAAGTGGAGCACCCTTAATGGCTTCGATGGTATAGAACACAAGGTGTCCACCATCAAGAATTGGAATTGGTAATAAGTTTAAAACAAAGAGGTTGATGGATATGATTGCCATAATCTTCATGAAAGGGCTTACGCCAATTTCAAATGTTTTTGAAGCAAGTTGACCAATCATGATCGGGCCACCAATTGACTTTGCCGACACCTTATTTTGAATCAGGCGGACAAACGACATGACAGTAGCCTTAGTCCAATAAATCGTTTTTGAAAACCCTGTTGCCACCGCCTTTGCAGGATTAGATGTACGCTCGATAAATGTATAAGGTGGAGCTATAGTCATTGCGGTTACAACACCCATCGCATAAACCTGATGTTCTTTTCCCGTAGGAGCAACTTGTTCAATAAGCTCTGGCGTAATTTGCAGAACTTCTTCTTTACCTTGTCTCTTTACGGTCACCGCTAAAAACTTATTATCTGGGTCAAACCCCTGAACTCCACTGACAATTTCTTGCCAAGATGAGACTGGGGTATCATTAATTGCATAAATTCTATCACCGACAAGAATTCCCGCCTTTGCAGCAGCGCTATCTTCAATGACTTGGGAGACATAAAGATCTGAGCTCTCAATTCCAAAAGATGCAAGCAGGCTTGCGGCGTCGGTGTCAGACTTGCTGACTTCCACAACATAAGGTTCTTTACCTTCTTCAGCAGGTTGGATTTTTAATTTTATATTTTCATTAGACGAGTTCTGAATAGCGTGGAGTAAGTCTTTGTAACGAAGCACCTCTGTATCGTCGACGGCTAATATTTGATCTCCGAGGCGCAGGCCAGCCAGATAAGCAGCGCTGTCTTCGCTGATGATGCCAATTGTCGGAGCGATGGATGTAAATCCTAATCCTTCAATTTCACCAACGTAGTCGCTACTTGATAAAATATTTTTATTCGGAGCAAGCTTTGGTTGGGCAGTTACCTCAACAGGAGCTTCGGAATTGAGTCTTTCGATTTCAAAGGTTAGCTTTTTATTTGGGCTGTCTTCGATGATAGTTTGAACGTCATCCCACTTTTGAACAGTTTCACCGTTGATGGTTTGAATTTTATCTCCTGAACGGAATCCATCGTTATAAGCCTGAGAGTTAACAGGAACATCACCTAAAACAGGTTGGATTGTTTGCTCTCCCACAATTGCGATTAACCCGAACAAAATAATGGCAAAGAAGAAGTTCATTAACGGACCCGCAAGAACGACAGCAATTCTCTGTCCCACAGGCTTGTGATTAAAGGCATATTGTTTTTCGGATTCAGGCACCTCAGAGGTTGGGTCATCTCCGTACATTTTGACATATCCGCCAAGCGGGAAGAGTGAAATACAATACTCTGTATCACCGCGCTTATGTCGTAGGATCTTTTTACCAAATCCAAGACTGAAGGTTTCAACTCGCACCCCGTAATATTTTGCAACTAAGAAGTGGCCCAATTCATGAACGAATATAAGTAAACCTAATAAAATTATCAGTGGAATGATAAAAGAAAAGCCCTGTTGAACATAACTGATGATTATTTCCATATTGTCCTTCTTCAGATAAAGAAATTAATTTGCTATGCAAATTTGTCTATAAATTTTAGCTTTATAGGAATTAAATCGCAATATAATAAAATACTGGAATCGCGAACAAAACGCCGTCAAATCGATCTAAAACGCCTCCGTGGCCTGGCAATAGTGACCCAGAGTCCTTCACATTAGAAACTCGTTTTATTAAGGATTCGAAGAAATCACCTGCTTGCGCCAAAACGCTTGCAACAGCGCAGCTTGTACCTAACACAACGATATTAATATCAGGGAACAAATAGATACCAATCCATAATCCGAGAACAACTGATGCTGCAAGACCCCCAATTGCGCCCTCCCAAGTTTTCTTAGGAGAAATCGATTCAATAAGTTTGTTTTTACCAAATCTTCTTCCAATAAAATATGCAGCAATGTCCCCACTAAACACCACGACAAGGCAAATCAAAAACCAAGATATTCCGTTGTGAAGCATCAAGAGTTTAGTTGTGAGGCTTGGTACAAGACCGATATATAAAAACCCTAAACTATATCGAGCTAAGACGTTCAAATGGTCCGCATTGTTTTTTGAAGACTCAATAATAAGAATGTATGCAAGCGAGACAACAGTGACTAAGAAAAGGAATGGAAGAAAATAAACTGGAGAGTAGTTAAATACTAAAGTCAAACTGAAGCACTGAAGAACAAACGGCAAAATAAGTTTTGGAGACGTTGCTTTTAATAGAAGTTTTCCAGTTTCAATTTGCATCAGCAGCACAAAGATATGAATCAAGATAATGAAGTACTGGATCCCTAAGACAGCCGCACCGCCTGCCAAAAGTACAAGGGCCAAAGCTGTAATAATGCGAAGAAGAGTGTGATTCATTTATTAAGACTTTCTTATAAGTTAGGTGAGGTTGCGTGTACAGGAACGGTTCCAAAACGACGCTCACGTCCTTTAAATTCGTTGATAGCGGCTTCAAGATCTTTTTTTGTAAAGTCTGGCCAGAGTGTCGGAGTAAAAATAAGTTCCGTGTAAGCAGATTGCCATAAAAGGAAGTTTGATAATCTCTGTTCGCCGCTTGTTCTGATAATAAAATCAGGATCAGGAAGTCCTGAGGTTTCAAGTAGACCTGAAATAACTCCCTCGCAAATATCGCTTGGATTGAGTTTACCCAATTGAATGAGCTCACATGCTTTTTTAAAAGCTTGAGTAATATCCTCTCTGCCGCCATAGCTGAGCGCCAGATTTAAGGACATGCCTGTGTTTTGAGAGGTGGCATCTACTGTTTTAATAATTTCTTTAATGATATTTTGAGGAAGACGCTCAATTTGACCTAATACTTTGAAACGAATGTTTTGTTTTATAAGTTCTTTACGTTCTCTGGTGAGATATTTAAATAACAACTTCATTAGGGTTTCGACTTCATGCTGAGGGCGCGTCCAGTTTTCAGTGCTAAATGCATAAAGTGTTAAGTTCGGTATTTGTAACTCTCTTGCGGCAGCAATGATACGCTTTGCTGCGCGCACACCCTGGATGTGACCAAGGGTGCGGGGGCGACCTCTACGCTGCGCCCACCGACCATTGCCGTCCATAATGATGGCGATGTGGTTGAGAGTCTCCAAAATAGCTCCTATACAGTCATTAACTCTTTTTCTTTGTCCTGAGCTGTTTGATCGACTTTAGAAATATAATCATCAGTGAGCTTTTGTATTTCGTCTTGGGACTTTTTACTTTCGTCCTCACTGATAACTTTATCTTTAAGTGCTTTCTTAACTTCTTCGTTTGCGTCTCTTCGTGCGTGCCTTACAGCTACTCGAGCATCTTCAACAATTTTTCCGATTTGTTTTACGAGTTCTTTACGGCGTTCCTCGGTGATCTCTGGAAGTTTTAAGAGAATTTTTTTGCCATCGTTAATCGGAGTCATCCCGATATCACTTTTAACAATAGAGGCTTCGATTTCTTTTAAAGTGCTCACTTCCCACGGTGCAATGAGAAAGGTTTTAGCGTCTGGGCAGCTAAGAGCTGCAACCTGAGAAAGTGGAGAAAGAGTTCCATAATAATCTACGCGGATAGAATCAAGCATAGAGGTGTGAGCTTTTCCAGTTCGCACTTTCCCGAGCTCTCTTTTTAATGAATCAAGAGCCTTCTTCATGTTTTCTTCTGCTGTAGTTTTAATTTGTTTCGTCATAGTTATTTCCTGGATCCTTCTTAAAAAATATATTTTATGTTTTAATTAGCGTACCGATTTGCTCGCCCTGAGCTGCCTTTAAAATGTTGCCTCTAGTTTTAAGGTTAAAGGTTAAAATAGGAAGCTTGTTATCCATACACAAACTGATCGCCGTGGAGTCCATTACCTCAAGGCGTTTATTTAAAACATCAATATAGGTTAACTCATCCCACTTCTTAGCATCAGGATGCTTCATTGGGTCTTTGTCATAAATGCCATCAACCTTTGTTGCTTTAAAGATAATGTCTGCGCCAATCTCCATTGCGCGAAGAGAGGCTGCAGTGTCGGTTGTGAAGTAAGGGTTCCCAGTTCCACCTCCAAAAATTACAATTCTTTTTTTCTCGAGGTGACGGATAGCACGTCTACGAATGTAGGGCTCAGCAATCTCTTCCATTTCAATTGCGGATTGAACACGCGTATCGACATCAAGCTTTTCTAAGGCATCTTGTAGTGCAAGAGCATTAATACAAGTTGCGAGCATTCCCATGTAATCGGAACTTGCACGGTCCATACCGTGTGCTGAAGCGGCAATACCTCTAAAGATATTACCACCGCCGATAACAATTCCAATCTCATATCCCGCTTGGTAAACCTCCGCCACATCAAGTGCGATCTGTTGAATCGTTTCTGGATGGATACCAAACCCTTGCGAGCCAGCAAGAGCCTCGCCACTTAATTTTAGCAATATTCGCTTATAAACGGGACGTGACAATGTTTATCCTTTCAACTGCTCGGCAACCTCTTGAGCAAAGTCTTTTGATTCTTTTTGAATACCTTCGCCAAGTTCGTATCTTGTGAATCTACGAACAACGATGTTTTCTCCGATGGTAGCAATAAGCTCAGTTAAAAGCTCTTGAACCGTGACGTCTGGATTCTTAACGAATTTTTGATCTAACAAACAGACTTCAGAACACCACTTGTTAATTTGTCCTTCAACAATCTTATCAACAAATTCAGGCTTCTTACCTTCTTCAATTGCTTTTGCCTTTAATACGCCACGCTCTCTTTCAATGTCTTCTTTAGGAATTTCTTGAGAAGTGACATATTGCGGATTGAGTGCAGCAATATGCATAGCTACATCACGTGCAAATTCTTGGAACTTATCGTTCTTCGCCGCAAAGTCTGTTTCAGAGTTAACTTCTAGGAGAACTCCGATTCTTCCTTCACCGTGAATGTAAGAATAAACAACGCCTTCTGAAGCTGTACGGCCAGCTTTTTTTGCAGCCTTAGAAAGACCTTTTTGACGAAGCCAATCGATGGACTTATCAAAGTCTCCACCGTTTTCTTCAAGGGCCTTCTTGCAATCCATCATACCAGCGCCTGTGCGCTCTCTTAAATCTTTTACTGCAGTTGCAGAAATACTCATTTTAATAGCTCCTTCAAATTCAAATTATTTATTGTCTTGGTTTTCTTCGTCAGTCGCCTCAGCAGCTTCCTCTGATGCCTGTTGCTCTAACTCAACTGCAATTTCAACGTCATCAGCAGTTCCCACTGCGACAAGCTTACGTCGAGCAGCAGCTTCAGCTTTTGTTTCTGCTTTAGGAGCAGATTGCTCTTGTTGCTCTTCCATTTTGTCAGTGCTTGCTTTGATTTTTTCTTGGTAAAGCTTTGCACCTTCAAGGTAACTATCTGCCACGAGGTTTGCGAAAAGTTGAATAGATCTGATCGCATCGTCGTTACCTGGAATTGGATAGTCGATAACGTCTGGGTCTGCGTTTGTATCTGAAATACCAACGACTGGAATTCCGAGTACTGAAGCTTCGTGAACAGCGATGTGCTCTTTCTTTAAATCGACAATAAAAATTGCCTTCGGAAGTTCTTTCATATCTTTGATACCTTCAAGATACTCTATGAGTCTTTGGTATTCTTTATCTAAGCGTGATTGCTCTTTTTTGTTGTAGTAAGAAAAATCGCCTTTTTCTTTCATCATTTCGAGTTTTCTTAAGCGGTCGATAGAAGCTTTAATTGTTACGAAGTTTGTAAGGGTTCCACCAAGCCATCTTTTTGTGATGTAGTATTGACCGCACTTTTCAGCAGCTTCTCTAACAACTGTTGAAGCTTGTTTTTTTGTTCCAACAAAAACGATCTTTCCGCCTTGTGCTGCTACGGAGCGAACAAAGTCGGCAGCTCTTTGAGCCATAACGACAGATTTTTGTAGATCAATGATATGGATTCCCGAACGTGTACCAAACACGTAGTTTTTCATTTTTGGATTCCATCTGTGAGTTTGGTGTCCGAAGTGGACTCCGCACGAAAGCATTTCTTTGATAGTAATTTGAGCCATATAGCCTCCCTGGTTAGACTTCCTTCCCAACTGGAAACTTTATCGCTATCAAACGATCAGCACCAGAGATGTTGGAAAGTGTTTAATTTCCAAAGACGGATCATTCCGCTTTGGATTTGCCGTACTTAAAATTTAAGTTTTCGGTGTGATTGGTGTAGCATGATTACAGCGATCCCTGCAAATTCATTGGTCAATTTCTATGTAAAAAGCCCCTAATAACGCGCAGCAGTATTCTCTGAATCTGCCGTTCGAAGTTCCGCTGGATCGGTCAGCCCCGAGATCAATTCCATGGTATTTTTGCAGGCTATGAGAGCGCCCAATAGGGGGTTGGCCTCGTTGATGATGTGGTTTGAACAGACACCCAGGTTTTCAATGCCTTCAAGCTCACCAAAGTGTTTTGACTTAAGGTCAATAAAACCATGCGTTTGCGGCCAAAGAGCGATCTTTTCAAATGCTACGTCATTAAAGGCTTCTGGGTGAGCTCGTTTAATTTGGCGCTTCATTTCTTTTATAACTTGGACTCCCTCTTGGTTGATGTCGATCACGTCAGGAGAAATAAAGCTTATCCACTGAGAAGACTTTTCAAAAAACTGCCCGATGCTAACGATGGGTGATTTTTGAGTTCCATATAAAAAGTGAATCTCGCGTCTGTCGGAAACAACTTCCTTGTGAGCCACGCTCAACTGCAATAATGACCAGTGCTCGGGTTTGGAGAGTCGGCTAATAAGTTTTTGGGATACCCCTTTATTTTCTGTGTTTGCAGGATCAAGAAAAGTGACAAGGTTTGCGGGGTTTTGGCAAAACAGGTAGTTTTCAGCAGTGTAGTCCTTAGAACCGTTAATTGTTATTCGAGCAACTTTGCTATCCTCGATAGCAATATTTGTTAGTGTGCTATTAAACTGAATTTGAACCCCAGAATTTTGCGCAAGATGGAGCCACTCATTAATGGACGGAGTGAGCTCTATTCGATTTGCAAAGGAAAAGCTTTGTAAAAACTCAGTCTCTTTCGGTGCATTTTCGCCAAAGCCAACAAAAGGCTCAAAAGTTCCTTTTTCAAAGGTCACTGGCGGGAGGTTAGATTGAGTCGCATAAATTTCAGTGGACGGAAGCTTAAGATGATCTCGTAACCAGCTTATGAGTTTTAATGTTTCATCATCAGAGGGTAGATTTGTAAATACACTAGGAATTTCTTGTCCGTTTGAAGGCACAACTGAAGCAATATATTGGCCAATGCGATCACTCGGCTCAAGGATTAAGGTTTTAAATCCTTTTTGATGTAAGTAGTTGCCAGTGAGAACTCCTTCAAGGGTTGCGCCATATACAATAAAGTCATAATGATTTTGTGCTTTCATTGAGCCAGTATTGCGAGAGATTAAATGAGATTCAACCAACGGTTAAGACGCGTCGCAATCACTGTTAGGGTGTGACGAATTGGCCTTTTAAAAAGCGGATTGTCATCTAAAAATTGGGCAATAGAAGGTGATACAGCATAATAAAATTTAACAAATAAAGAGCCCAAGTCGCTCTTCATCAGGAGCTGGTCTCTGAATGCACACAGAACTTGCACTTCATGTGCGCTACGAGAATCAAAGGCCGCTGTTGCAATAAAACATCGCACTAAGTTTTTATCGACACTTTTTAAAACCTCTAGCGCAAGGGGTTTGTTCTGAGCGCCTTTAGAATAATTTTTAAGCTTTCGTACAATGTCTGCTTGGATATTGTTATTGGACCGCGCAAAAGCAATAAGCATACCTGTGATAAGTTGCTGGCGATCCTTATAGCGCGCATCTGAATCATAAATTTTAAACAAGTCCCAAAGAACATAGGTCACGAGAGTAAGTTCTTTTCTGTGTCGTGGGTCTTTAAAAAGATCTGGCGTAAGATCGCTGAACTTCGTTTCAAATCCGACCGCAACACTTTTTAAATACTTCTCATACATGATCGCAGATTCGTGATAGGCGCGAATGGACATGAGGTTGCGGGCCTGTTTTAAAAAGTCGACACGATTTTTCCAAAGAAGTTTTTTATGGTATTCACGACTTGTCTTTTGTGCTCGTAACTTTGCGCCTTGGGATACGACAGTTGAAAGTTCCGTGTAACACTTCGGACACACTTGTGGAAGGACGGCTTCGGCGCGCGAACCCTTTTCAAGGGCTAGCCTCATACCCGCATCAATTTTTAATAAATCTTCGACCTCGTTTTTGCATTTTGGGCAAGGTAAAAGTTTTCGTGCAGCATCTGTCATGACCCTTTAACAATCGGATTTCACGGGATTTTTCTTAACGTTAAGATCTAAAAAGTACTGACGGGATCAATGTCTATATGGACCTGTACCCCAGACGGAAGTTCGGTTTCTTCAAACAAATACTTGCAGAACTGTCGAACAGTTTTTGCCGAAGATGATTTAATCAACATCTGATAGCGATATTTGTTTTTGAGTTTGAAAACGGGCGCAGCTATTGGACCTAAGACCATAATTGGCGGAGATTTTTTCTGAAGAGCTAAAGAGTTTCTCTCAATGATTGAAACAGCTTTTTTAACCTTTGATAGATCAAGGCTTTGCATCCTAACACTGGCAAGTCGGCCAAAGGGTGGATACGAAAGTTCTTTGCGATTCATTAATTCTTGCTCCGCGAATCCTTCATAATCATTGCGCTGAGCAAACATCAAGCTCGAATATTCGGGGTTATATGTTTGAATAATTACTTCTCCATTTTTTGTATGGCGACCAGGCCTTCCGCTCACCTGTGAAAGAAGTTGAAAGTTTCTTTCGGCAGTTCTGAAATCAGGAAAGTTAAATCCGATATCTGCAAGTAAAATTCCCACTAAAGTGAGCTTTGGAAAATCCAACCCCTTAGCGATCATTTGTGTACCGATCAAAATGTCCGCTTGTCCAGACTCAACGGCTTCAATGGCACTTTCTAAAGTTTGCCGATTGTAAATTTCATCCCGATCAAGACGAATGGTTTTAGCTTCTGGAAATATTTTTTTAATTTCTTCTTCAATTTTTTCTGTCCCAATACCGATGGCAGTGGGTTCGCCGACTTTACAGTCCTGACAAATAGGAGTTAGGTCTTCTACATATCCACAGTAATGACATAGAAGGTGAATCTTGGCGTGCAGGCTTAGTGTGACGTCACAATTTGGGCACCCTCGCACATCTCCGCAATCTCGACACATTACAACTTGTGAAAGTCCTCTGCGGTTTAAAAACAAGGCCACTTGTTCGTTATCAGAAAGTCTTTGCACAATGGCATCGTGTAGTTCTTGTGTTATCCAATACGGAAGAGCAGGATTTTTCTCTGTATCCTTTTTCCGCATATCTAGAACTTTTATTTCAGGAAGTTGTGCCTCTGCAATTCTTTCTTTGAGTCGGTGAAGGTGGTATTTGTTTTCCTTAACGTTTTTCCAGCTTTCCATAGAGGGCGTTGCTGATCCTAAGACGATGGGAATATCTAACTTCTTTGCAAGCACAATGGCGCAGTCTCTTGCATTGTATTTCAGCTTCTCGTCTTGTTTATAAGAAGTTTCATGCTCTTCATCGACGATAATTATTCCCAAATTGGGAGGTGGGCAGAACAAGGCAGAGCGAGCGCCAATTAAGATCTTTTTTTTACCATCGACAACCGACCACCACTGGTCTGTTTTCTCTCGTTCGGTGAGATGAGAGTGGATAACAGCAATTTCATCTCCAAATCTCTCGGAAAACCTTCTTAAGAGTTGTGGTGTCAGTGATATTTCAGGAACTAAGATAAGAGCCTGCTTTTCACTGTCTAAAATTTTTCGAAGCAACTCAAGGTAAACCTCAGTCTTCCCAGAGCCAGTCACTCCCCACAACAGGTGAGCCTGATAGCCTTGAAGAGAAGATATTTTCTCAAAGGCCTCTTGTTGTTCTTGCGTGAGTTTCACAAAGTCTTTTTGTTCCACTCTTGGGACGGGAGATTTTTTGCGTGGCTTTCGACCTTCCTTTTTTAAGGGAGGTATCATCAGCGATAGCGTTTGCCCCAATGGATAGATATAATAATTTGAAATCCACTCAAGCCACTCCATATAAACTGGCGGAATGGGGTGAGCCTCAGTATTGAGTTCTAAAATTTCTTTTATTTCGTAATCAACCTTGGGCTTTTCAACCTCTTTGATTATGACTCCATTAACAGAACGATTTCTGAGGGACACTTTAACGAAGCGACCTATGTAATTGGAGGCATCATCATCTGGAGTCAGTAATTTATAGGTGTAGGTTTGATTAAGAGGAGAGTTGATGGCAACTTCAAAATACTTTTCTGTCACCTAAACCTCTTATAAAAATCTCCCACTGCACTTTGTACCCACTCCTCAGGGAGAGGCGTATTTTTTGAAGCAAGTTTAGAAAAGTTACTTTCGTCAAAGAAGGAAACACCAGTTCGTAAAGAGTCGCCTCTTGAAAGTTCAATTTGCACATGCTGATTATCCCAGATCACTTTTTGAGACCTAGGGTAAGTTAAATTGCGCGAAAGTTCTGCAAACGACTCCGCCACTATTTCCGAACCCGTTGGGAGCTTTAATTTATTAATAACAAATCGATCTTGCTCAATCCAAACTCCAGGCTCGTTTTCATTTTTTGCTGCATAACCTAAAACGTAACTCACTTTTCCACCAAGCCTTGAGAGTTTAAGGTAGGGCTCATCAAGCTTTGTGATGGCTTCAAGATCTTTTGTTGTTTTAATGCTAGGTCTTTTTTTAAGAGTTTGCGCAGGGATGAGCTTTTTATTAATTAATGTTTGCCTTAAGTTATTGGATGATCTTTCAAAGAAAAGGTCTGCATGAAAGTCTCTAGGAATCGGCATAGAGAGTAATTTTCCGTTATTATCGAAGTAAAACTTTTTATTATTCTTATAAAGAAAATACTGTGTAAAGAGCGGCCCTTCTATTTTTAAAAACATGACATCGTTACCTTGCACCCACCATGTTTCAGTGACAGTGATATTTCGTTGGGCTGTCGGAAAGTGAACCTCTTGCTTGACTTGATATATTCCAGAGCCTGCGTTTCGAGTGACTTTAGATAATATAAAGTCCGCTGAAGGGATATACGCCATTGCAGACGCTCCAAATAGGAAGATCGAAAATGCTAATGCTTTCATGTTTACCCTCTTTGCTATAGATTTTTCGCAAGGTTTTTTAAATATGTTTTTAAGCCTTCACCAGTTTCTGGGTGCATAAGTCCCAGCTCAATATTCGCGGTTAAAAATCCTAATTTATCTCCAGCATCGTATCTTCGCGCCGAAAAAGTCATCCCGTGCATGCGTTTTTTTGAAGCCAGTTTTGTCATTGCATCGGTGAGTTGGATTTCTCCATTTTTGCCAGGCTTTAAGTCTTTGAGCTCGTCAAAAATGGCATTTTCAAAAATATACCTTCCAGGGATTGCAAGTGTACTTGGCGCAGCTTCTTGGGAAGGTTTTTCGACCACATCTGATATTTCAAATACTTTTTTCGATAATGGGTTTGCTTTTACGATGCCATATTTAACAACTTCGGATTTTGGAACTTCCATTAATGCGATTGTTGAAATTCCTGTTTCATTAAATTGCGCTGCAAGTTCTTCTGTCACCGTAGGAGTGCCGACCATAATTTCATCTGCCAGTAAAACGGCAAAGGGCTCGTCACCAACAATGGGGCGTCCGCAGTTAACGGCATGGCCTAATCCAAGGGCTTCCTTTTGACGTATGGAAATAATATTTGCCAAACCTTTTGCCCGATGGATCCGCTCTAACAAATCAGTTTTTCCCGCGCGGCTTAAAATATCTTCAACTTCATAGGAGTTATCAAAAAAGTCTTCAATTGCAGATTTCCCCCGACCCGATATCAAAATGATGTCTTCTATCCCAGCGCGGACCGCTTCTTCGACCACATAAAGAATAGTTGGCTTATCAACGATTGGTAACATTTCCTTGGGAACCGTTTTAGTTGCGGGTAAAAATCTTGTTCCGAGACCCGCTGCGGGGATGATGGCTTTTGTGACTTTTTTCATTTCTATAGAATTATCTACGCAAATTCCAAAAGCAAATCATTGGAAGGGGCATCATCGGAAAAGCACAATCGAGCCCAAATTCGTCAGGAGCTTTTTCTTTTTTATAAGGTCCTTCGATCTATCTCCAATCTACCATCAGCAAATTGTGGCACCCAGATTGTAATAAAAAAGGTGGAAGGATAATGGTTCTATGAAAAAGGTGTTTGTTATTTTACTTGGAATAGGCTGGATGCTGTCTCAAGCGACGTTTGCTCAAGAAGGAGTGATTTCCTTTAAAGATTGGAAGTCGCAAAAGGTTTCAGGCGTCGTTCAAGCCATTTCGGAACTAGAAGACTTGCAGAAGAAAACGCCAGCGCGTTTTGGCCCTGAAGAGACTGAAAAACTCAAACAGGCAAAGATCAACTTGGAAATCACAAAAGATCTAAATGCCCAAGATTACTTCGTTTTATACCTTTCTCCACGTTTTCAAAATGATCAAAATGCTTATGCTCAGGCCGTAAAAATGATGACGGCTGAGGAAGTTGCGCAAATTCTTTTGGGTTATGACAAGGTCATCGAAGAGCGAAGAAAAAAGAATTTGTTACCGCTGGACAATGCAAAGTTTGGCTTTAAAACTCCGAAAAAGATGGAGCCGAGTCAGGTTCTGTCTTTGATTTCCACGAAATAAATCTACGAACAAAATTTCACAGTAATTTCAGATGGTTACGCGGAAAGGCCCACCCTTCCCTGAACAAGATCTTCAGGGTAGCCCCTTGACATATTTTAGCCAGTAACAATATTGTGCCCACACAATTAAACCGTTAATTATTAACATTTAAAATTCGGAGGAATAATTATGGCAGCGACTCTCGGAGTTCGTCCATTGCGTGATAAGATTCTTATCAAAAGATTACAAGAAGAAACAAAAACCGCTGGGGGTTTATTTATTCCGGATACTGCAAAAGAAAAACCTCAAAAAGGAAAAGTAGTGGCAGTCGGAAGCGGTCGGGTGACTGAAGATGGTAAAACAATTCCATTTGAAGTTCAAACTGGAGACAGCGTTCTCTTTCAAAAATATTCAGGAACAGAAATCAAATTAGACGGAGAAGAGTATCTCATCATGGATGAGGGCTCGATTCTTGGCGTACTTAACTAATTAAAAATAGATAAATAAATATATAGGGAGTTTTAAATGTCTAAAGAATTATTATTTCATGAAAACGCAAGAGGATCGATTCTTCGCGGAGTAAACGCACTTGCAAACGCAGTGAAGGTTACTCTCGGTCCAAAAGGTAGAAACGTTGTTATTGAAAAATCATTTGGTTCACCACTCATCACTAAAGACGGTGTGACAGTTGCAAAAGAAATCGAATTAGAAAACAAATTCGAAAACATGGGCGCGCAAATGGTTAAAGAAGTTGCTAGCAAAACTAACGATGATGCTGGTGACGGAACAACTACTGCGACAGTCTTGGCTCAAGCAATTTATAGAGAAGGTGCAAAACTTGTAACCGCTGGGCACAATCCAATGGCTCTAAAAAGAGGAATGGACAAAGCTGTTGAGCTTATTGTTGATTCACTAAAAAAAGCATCTAAGCCAATCAAAGAAAAAAATGAAATTGCACAAGTTGGTTCTATCTCTGCAAACAACGACAGAGTTATCGGAGACCTTCTTGCAGAAGCAATGGAAAAGGTTGGAAGAGAAGGCGTAATCACAATTGAAGAATCAAAAACTGCTGAAACTGAACTACATGTTGTTGAAGGTATGCAATTTGATCGTGGATACCTTTCTCCGTACTTCATTACAAATTCTGAGAGAATGGAAGCTATCCTTGAAGATGCTTACATTCTTATCTATGACAAAAAAATCTCTTCAATGAAGGACATGATCGGAATTCTTGAGGCCGTTGCTAAACAAAGCAAGCCACTTCTAATCATCGCTGAAGATGTTGACGGTGAAGCTCTTGCAACACTTGTAGTAAATAAGTTAAGAGGAACATTACAAGTATGTGCTGTTAAAGCTCCAGGATTCGGAGACAGAAGAAAGGCTATGTTAGAGGATATCGCTATCCTTACTGGTGGAACTGTTATCTCTGAGGACATGGGTAATAAACTAGAGTCAGCAACAGCTGATGATCTTGGTAGAGCAAAGAGAGTTGTTATTGATAAAGACAACACAACAGTCATCGATGGTTCTGGAAAGAAAACAGATATCGAAGCTCGCGTGAAGCAAATCAAAGCTCAAATCGGTGAAACAACTTCTGAGTACGATGCTGAGAAATTAAAAGAAAGACTTGCTAAACTTGCAGGCGGTGTTGCAGTTATTCATGTTGGCGCTCCAAGTGAAGTTGAAATGAAAGAAAAGAAGGCAAGAGTTGAAGACGCTCTCAACGCGACTCGTGCAGCTGTTGAAGAAGGTATTGTTCCAGGCGGAGGAACTGCTCTAGTCAGAGCTTCACTCGCTTTAGAAAACGCAGATGCATCTGATGAAGAAATCCACGGATTGAAGATCATTAAGCGTGCATGTGAAGAGCCAATTAGACAGATCTCTTCAAACGCGGGCCTTGATGGATCAATCGTTTTGGATAGAATTCTTTCTGGGAAATCAGCAACATGGGGCTTTAACGCTTTAACAGAAGAATACGAAGACTTAATTAAGTCTGGTGTTATTGACCCTGTTAAGGTTGTTCGTTCAGCTCTTCAAAATGCAGTCAGTGTTGCATCATTGATGCTTACAACTGAAACAATGATTGCAGAAGCACCAAGAAAAGATGAACCGAAAATGCCATCGCCAGGAATGGACGGCATGGGAGGAATGGGCGGAATGGGCGGAATGGGAATGATGTAATATCATTCTTCAAAACCGAATTCTTTATTAGAAACCCGACATTTAATATGTCGGGTTTTTTTATGCGCTTTTACGTTTTGTATGCAGTGGGGCTGCTTGCGCGATGATCTCATTTTTATATAGAAAGCGGCCGAGCGTCTTCACGTTATCAAATTCACCTTCTGTCACTGACTCCTGTGTAAATTTAAAAAGGTTAACCAAATCTCTTGGGCCGTAATTCTCAATATTCGATCTTATACAAATCCCGCCAAATCGTTCTGCAAGTTTATTTACATTTTTAGAGTTACGAGTAAATGTCGCCATGCCATGTGTCTGGCTGTCCTTAAATCTCTGGCAAGTGTAGTATACAACAAGATCTTTCATGGAAAGATCATAAGATGTTTTTCTCCAGTCAGTGGAGATAGTCATATTCGACATCACCGCAATAAGAGGCCCGTGTTCTGCTAAATTTTTAAGATCTTGAAGGGTCCATAGCTTAAAATATGTATCATTTTGGTAAGCATAAATAGATAAATCAACTATCCTAAAGAACATCATGCCGACACACTGTTGACCATAAAAAATGGTTAAGATCTCTTCTTGGCGCGTGAATTCATCGGAAACGAATGGTTTTGAAATACCTAAACCCCTAAAGGCCTCGATCCAAACTTTTTTCCAACAGTCATAGGCGGCATCATAATATTCTAGATATTTCACATCTGGTGGGGAGCCCGAGAGGCGGACAAACTTAAATTTTTTTAAAGCTAAAAAAGGTATTAAATTTGACATGAATACTTATCGGAACAACAAAAAAAGTTTCAATATAAATTCAGATCTTTTTTTAAAAGACGATAAGTAGGTATGAATTATCTCGAGCAATATAATAAAGATAAATATTTAAAGGTGATAAAATCATTTAACTTTTCACCTTCTCATTTTGAGCTATTAAAACATTTAGTTCTGGATTTTTTAATTTTTTCTGCCATCGGCTTTTGTTTGATTTATGGCTCAGTGGCGACCTCTATTTTGGCGCAAGTTTTGATACCCATTTTAATGTTTCGTTCATTTGCTCTTATGCACGACGCAGCTCACTTTACTGTATCAAAGAATCGAACTTTAAATAATTTGATTGGCTATATTTCAGGCGCCTTCTGCATACTGCCGTATTCTCCATGGAGGCTAAGTCATTTAGAACATCATCGGTGGGCAGGCAATACTGAAAAAGATCCAGTCATGAAGATCGTCAAAGATTACCCAAATAATTCTCGTCTTAAAAATAATTTTCTAAAGATGTCATGGAGAGGTTGGATACCAGTTTTGGCCTTGTTACAACACGTTGTCTTTTGGAGCATCGGCTTTACTGCCATTTTCAGAAAGAAACCAACGCGAATGGCGACTCTTATACCGTGGTTAAATTCATATCTAATACCAGTGCTTATTTATTCGGTTTTGTATAAGGCCCAAATTCTAACACCATTCAATGTGCTGCCAGGTATCTTGCTCTATTTTGCAATGGTAGAGATCATTAATTTCCCGCACCATTTGGAATTACCGCAATATGGTGGAGGACATAAACTCAAAGTCTGGGAACAGTACAAAGTAAGTCGTTCTTGCCATTATCCGAGTTGGCTTTCGAAGTATATTTTAAATCACTTCAATCTCCACACAGAACACCACCTTTTTCCACAGGCACCTTGGTATACACTTGACCAATTAAAAGAAAAACTCACTGTCAGTTTGGGAAGCAAATACAATCATTGTACTGGAAATAGCTGGATCGTTGCTGCAAGAAAAAAGAACTTAGATCAAATATTAGTCTATAAAGAAGTTGAGCACTCCGAAGAAGAGAAAAAAGCGGCGTAGATAAACTAAATGAAGTCTAATTCCGCGGGTTCGATTTCACCCTTCATTGAGCGAGCTTTACAAGAGACAATGAAGCCTGCCTTATTTCCTGCTAAGTCTGTGATTGGTGAAATGTATCTAAAGCGGACTTCAGAAATCTGCATAGGTGTGGCTTTAATTTCTTTTAAGTAGTGCGCTGGAATATCTGACATCTCTTTAGTAAACTCGGTATCGGGCTGTGAGATCACAGACGCAACCAAGTCCAAAAGTTGTTGGGTCATTTTTTTGGGACGCGAGTAAAGTTCTGGCCAATCATAAAGCAGAAGATCTTCTAAGGAGTAAGTGGTTGTCTCATAGAACTTTAAATTTCTAAAGACTTGAATGTTCTCAAGGTTATAGACCTCAATAAGATCGTCTTCTTCAATGCTATTGACGAAAGGGTCGGGAGCGCGCAGGTACATGTTCTTTAGAATATTCGTGATGAGATTACGATTTGAGATGTACTGCTCAGACATTGCACACTGAAGCCCGCGAATTTGATCCATGAGGTTTTTGTTTGCAGTCTTTAAAACCGTGGAGTCCAAACTTGAAAGATCAATGTCTTTGCTTTTACAAGTGACACCATTGAACTGCATGAGCTTAACAAGCTCGCTTTTTAAAATGTTAAATTTCTCGATTTCAGTGGGAGTAGTTGAGCTAACAGCAAGTCGAGAGATATTCGTATTTTCCATAACACGCCTTGATTAATCTAAACTTCTATTAGCTTGCACTGGATGACTTTTTCGAGAAGATATTTCTTTTCCAATAACTCTTCTGGATAGCTTCGATTTGTTCTAGAAATTCTCTTTGGTTAATTCCGTATATATCGACAATTTTTTTAAGTGCTGGAAGCGGCGGTGAAGACACGCCTCGTTCCCAGTTAGCAATAAACTGTGAGCTGTAGCCTAGCTTCTTTGCGACATAAACCTGTGAAAGTTCCTTGTCTAAGCGTTTCTTTCTTAAATACTGTCCGAGTTCATAAAAAGCTTGTTGATCCATGCTTACATTGTAATTAAGTTTACTGTTGAACACAACGGGGAATATTCGATGGATAAAATTTTTATTGTATTGGGGATTTTGATGATAATATTGGCAGTGTTTTTGTCGAAATGTGCTCCGGAGAATCAAACAAATATTAATGAATTGTTAATTTCAGGACCCAAATAAGCTCTATTGTTTTAGAATAAAAACTCTATGCCACCAGTGAGCATCGTGTACTTTTGTGAAGAATCAAT
Source organism: uncultured Bdellovibrionales bacterium (assembly GCA_964469265.1). Lineage (GTDB taxonomy): Bacteria > Bdellovibrionota > Bdellovibrionia > Bdellovibrionales > JAEYZS01 > JAEYZS01. The sequence goes on along the minus strand of CAYXYF010000001.1, from coordinate 37,758 downwards.
CGCTGGTGTCGGGTGTGGTCCACTGTTATCAAACTTCGTTGAAAATAAGGCAAAATCCAAGGAAGTCGTAAACCTTAGCTTGGTATTCTTCTGATAAAAACCAATGATCGAAAACTGAGTCATCGTGTTGTCGTTACTGCCTGAGCTTTGTTCTGCGGGACTTTCGGTTAAATTCGCTCTTAAGAAGTATTTCAGTGACCCACCAAGATTCCACTTTTTATTTGCACTCACTGGTACCGTACCTTTTATTCCAAAAAACAAACCCGAATAATTAGTTGATGTCAGAGACGCCCCCCCGCCAGCATTATTGCTGGTGTCTACATCAAGACCATAGCTTGCATATCCTAGGGACAAAAGAATGCTCGGCCCAAAAAAGTCATCTTGGATCATAAAGTTGTACCCAAAAGACAGAAGGTAGTTGGACATATTAACGGAAAGTTCTGAAGGAGCAGATCCGGACTCTGGATTATCAAGTGTCATCACGCCTTGCTCGATATCAAAATTTGCTATCCACTGCGAGGTCAACCAGAGCTCTCCTGCAAGCTTCACCGAAGGAAAAAGGTTGGCGCTACCATGAAGGGAGCCAGCGCCTGTGGGGCGTTGAGCGTTGTATCTGAGTTGTCCGAGGCCGAAGCCCACTCCAAGTTTTCCGAAGGTTGGTGGGTCGGATGGACGCCATTCTTTCGGATTTTCACCAAACGTAGGATTAGTATTCGGAGGCGTTGCAACCTGAAAAGCTTCGTCCAGTGCTGGATCAGAGTTTTGAACAAATTGGATACCTGAAATCTTCGTATTTTTTTGAATCGCCCCGCGATCTTTTTCTGCAATAATTTGTCCAAAAGACAAAGTGTCATCGACCTTATCAAGCCTGATCTGTCCGAGAGCAACTTTTTCAGATGATATAATAAACTTTAATTTCGGATGTCGATTCACTTTAACCAAAAGGATCGGCGTAACAAGTTGACCTTTTTGAAGACCGTCTTTTTTTCCGAGGTTAATTGTAACAAGATTGTTGTTTCTGCTTAGCACTAAGCCTTCATAAGGAATTTGTTTTAAAAGCTGCTGAAACAGTGACTCCGTCAGCGAGGTCATATTTTTAATATCGAAAGCACCTTTTTCAGTGTGGTTCATCTTTGCCACAAGTTGTCCGTCGGATTTCAAAAACAAACTCAGCTGAAGCTGTATTCCATTCGGGCTTTTGGTGATTTGAGGCGCTATTAAGGCATCAGCATCAATATTCTGAGAGATATCTTTGACTTGTTGCGGATTCTTTTCAAGATCGTTGGCACTGACAAGTGCACCAGCAAATTGACTATCCACGTGTTTAAACTGGTGGCCTTTTTCGATCATGGATTTTAAATGAGCTTCAACAGGTCTTGAATATATTCCACCGACGTTATCCATAGCGGGAAGAACCGACAGGCTATGTATAGTAAGAGCGTCGTCAACTTCAGCACTATATATTGCAGCAGTTTGGACCTTCGGGGCTTGGGCATGGGCGTTGGTTGAAAGTAAAAAAATCGAAAATATTGCAATCGTGATGGCGATACTAGGCAGAGTCTTCATAGCATAATTTTCACATTATTTAGAAGCTGGCACAAGTCTAGGTACGGAGGCTCTTCTTCTCTTTCCAGCGCTTGTAAAAGAACACAGCGATGGCAATTACAATAAGCCCAATGATGACATAGTTGATTTCTCGGGCATACTTCAATGCCTCATCAATGTTATCACTAAACCAATAGCCAAGATAAATCCAGACGGGCACACTGAGAAGTGCCGCCAGTCCGTCTTGGAAAAAGAATGTCTTAAACGGCACCTTCATAATTCCGGCTGTAAGAAAAATGGGAGCCCGAAGTCCAGGCATAAAGCGCGCAGTAAAACATATTTTTTTTGCATGACTCATAATTTGAAGTTCGGCCTTTACAATCCGTGCTTCAGTGAAAATTTTCCGAAAGAATGGCCATGTGAAGACTTTGCGGCCATACTTTTTGCCAATGAGAAATAAAATAGTATCACCTATAAGGACGCCGATAAATCCTACAATCATTGCACCTGCCATGGATATCTTACCTTGGCCCGCCAATAGTCCTGCAGTAATAAGAGTGATATCTTCGGGAATAGGAACACCCATTCCACATACAAAAAGAACGCCTAAGATAAGACAATAGGTGTGAAATCCACTGAGGGCGGAGAGAAAATCAATAACCTTATGAACGATAGAGGACGAGTTCTCCATCCAATCTGTATAAACTATTTGGGAAACTTTGATAAGCAGTAATATAATGATGACTATGGGAAACAGAATTTTAGTTGTTGATGACGCTGCGTTCGTTCGGGAAGTTCTCATTCAGATCTTACAGAAGCATGGGTTTGAGGTTTGCGGTGAGGCCCAGAATGGCAAAGAGGCCGTCGAGTTGGCTCAGTCGAAGAACCCAGATTTAATTCTGATGGATATAGTAATGCCTGTAAAAAGCGGCATTCAGGCCGCGGCCGAAATTCTTCAGGTGAATCCTAAGGCTAAAATAATAGCGTGCTCAACAGAGGGCAGTGAATCCATGGTGGCACGTGCAATCGATGCAGGCTGTCTGGATTTTGTTGTAAAACCTTTTCAAATTAACGAACTGGTTGCGACTATTAAGAAAGTATTAAATAAGGATACGAATTAAGGATTAAAAAAAGGAGTCATGGATGGCCAATCTTTTTTACATTTTAAAAATTGGAATACTCACTTTTTTGCTAGTTGTATTTATGCAAATTGAGGTGAGTCAGAACACGATTGAAAATCACGCTGATTCATTTATTAAAAGATCTGGATTCATGGAACCAATAAGAGAGACTGCGAAGGGCGGCTTCATTGTTTTAAGAAAAGCCTATCGAACTGCGATCGCCAAAGCAGACTTGTTAGTCACAGAGCAATTTCGTTTAGAAAACTCGCCAGGTCGGCGCAAGATACTTGAACTTAAGCGAAGTCTTGCATTCGAAAAAGAGCAAGACTCGAAGAAAGAAGCTGAGCAAGAGTCAGAGGTCTATTAAAACTTCTGACTCTCTAGCTTATTTTACCGAGTTCCTTTTGTAGATCCTGATTTAACAGTAGATGATGAGCTAACTCCTGAATCACTGAGAAGTGTTCCCGTTGTTCTTTTTGAACACACGGAATTTGCAAATGCGCTTGTTCCGAATAATGCCACCATCAATATAATAACTGCTTTTTTCATATAAGCCTCCATAACTACTTATAAAGCAACCGCTGTGCCAATATCGTCGAATTTGGGACAAATAAAGCTACGTAAATTCAATGGCTTGGCCTCTCTCTCAAATTGAAACTGTACAGAGTTTAGACAGCTGCGCAGCCCTATTTGTCTGTTTGCGAAGCTGGGGGGTTGGGAGTAGATGGGGCTTCTGGAGCCTTCGTATCGCAGAAGAGGTTATTGCAAGCAGCTGCGTACCTCGCAGGGCAACTGGTTCCAGGAACCTGCGTATCGCAGTTTAAAGCTGTCGTTGCCTCTGTGTCCCGAGTGCTGGTGCTCTGTTGAGCAAAGACGGGAGAGCTAGATAAAATTAAAGCCGCGGCTATAAGTAATTTCATATTTATTCCTTAAAGACCAATATTGATGCCAGCAGGGGTTATGATGTCAATTAAGTTATTGAACGCGCTTGCAACTTGTACGGCAACTGTAGGGTCTTTGCTTTTACTGTCCACCTTAGATATCGATCCTTCGTTTGTATATGAGACGTGAATTTTTCCTACGCCTGGACGCTCAACTGTTTTAGGCTTCCCAAAGCGCTCGTCGTATTCAATATTTATCAGCCTTTTGGCTTGGTCAAAAATCTTAACGATTCTTCCTTTGTTATCATATTCTAATCTTACAGCCTGTCCGTCAGAATTTGAAGCATGAGTGAGGTTGCCGAGTTTATTGTATTGAAACTTGGTCACGCTCTTACCTTCAGACACTTCGGCGACCTTGTTTTGGTTATTGTATTTAAAAGAAATTAAGCGATTGTTCTCTTTTTTCGTTTTAAGTAAACCGTTCGGGTAATAAGTATAAGAGATAGTTTCCTTTCCCCTTTTTATTGTAACTGGTTTCTCAAAAACATTATGGTAGGTGATGTCTGATTTTTCGCCGTTATTATCAACATGAAGTTTTGCGAGGTAAACGCCTGAGCCATTTGGTCTTGGCTTAAACCAGAATCCATACTTGCTTGAATTCACAGTCTTTCCTTCACATTTTTTAGTGACGGATGACCAGTAATGATTTTTTGGATCAGACTTTGAAAGCGTGTAGTTGTAGTCTTCAACACAACCATTTCGATCCACTAATTGTGTCACCCAGTCTTTATCCTGATTATACTTCAGAGTTTTAACGGTTTTGTCAGGATAAACAATCTTGGTCATGTTATGAAGGGCGTCGTACTCATAACGAGTACGTTGACCTTTTCCATTACGAACTTCGGCAAGATCGTTTAGCTTTTCATACTTATAATCGATGGTCATCTTACTTGGCCCACGGATGGTTTTAATCTTTCCATTGGGAGTGTATTGAAATGACAACCGCTTTCCACTACTTGTAGACATTGAAGAAAGACGCTTATTTGTATAATCGAGCTTTAAATAGTTTTGGTTTTTATCGTAAAGGTAAACTAACTGCCCATTAGAATCATAGCGCTCAGAAGAACCATCTGTTAAATCTCTAACGTATTGCCCTTTTCTAAGAATGATCTTATCTGTGGAGTTTCCTTCTGCAAAGAAGATCGTTCCGTCTTTGACTTTGCTTTGAATCTTTAACCTTGCGGCCTCTCTGTCTCTAAAAACAGTATCTATCTTTAGCTTTTCAGTAAGAGCTTTGAGGTCACGCGCTGACATTTTTGGACGCTCTTTTTTTGTAGCGTTTACGATTGCAGTGATACCTTCGTTGACATCGCTTTTACGAAAAGACTTCGGAGCATAAACGATTTCTTGACCAGCTCCACATTCAACTCTTTTTACTCGTCCGTCAGCTAAAATTTCAAGTGATGTTTCAAAGTTCGAACACCAACCAAACCCAAATAGCCCGTTATGAAGAGTTCGTGAGTTATACGCTCGCTCTACTTTAAGATTGTAACCAGTATCAGGGATTTCAAGATCAACCCATGTTTCAGTAAAGTTTGCGTTCTGCATATCCACAAGTGCGTGTGCACCTACCGACGCTGCTAAAATTATTACTACTAAAAGTTTTTTCATTACGAGTTTTCTCCCACAAACTATTTTACATTCATACTAGCTCGATAGCCATTCGACCTAGGGCTAGAAGTCAAACTTTAATTTTTACTATCTTCCTAATCATGAGTCCGCCAATCACCTGCAAGCTCAACATCAACATGAGGAATATAATTCCTAGAGTTGTCGTAAAAAGCGGTTTAACAAAACTTGGATCTACAACTAGAAAAACAACCAGTAATATAAACGGAACCATCGTCACGATAATTCCTTGAGTTACCCCTTGAGCAGTGAGTGCTTCGATTTTTTTATGAATTTTTTGGCGTTCACGAAGGGTTTCTACCATTGTGGTAAATGTCTCGGCTAAATTACCACCTGTTTCTTTAAGGATATTGATTGCGGTGACAAACATTTGCACGTCAGCTACTGGGATTCTTGTTCCGAGGTTTGATAAGGCTTCTTCTACGCTCAGACCTAATTTAATTTGTGATAAGACAAGCCCAAACTCTTGTCTAACTGGACCAGGCATATTGTCGACGACTCTTTCCATTGACTGCGTGATCCCCAAGCCCGCTCTGATCCCGTTGGACATAATAGTGAGCGCATCTACCATTTGATCTACAAATTTTGCACATCGTTTTTCATAGAGGTAGTCCACAAGATATTTCGGAACCTGCCAGCCCACCATCGTGATAATACTGCCTAAAATAAAGCCAGAAATTAAGCTCGGGAAAAGAGCAATGAAAACAAGAAAGCCTAATCCGAAACTCAGTAGAAGCATCGTAATAGTCACTTTTGTTGGATTAGTCTCCACAAACATCAACTCAAGTCTTTCAAGGACGTATTGTCTGCTTCCAAGACTCTTGTCGTAGAGGAAGGCAATAATCCTATCGGAGAAATACATCGACGCAAAGAAAATCACCGCGCCCATAAGTACGATAAAAATAAAGTCGTTACCTAGTAGACTCATACTTTACCGCCTGAAACTTTTTTAAATCCAGTTTCATTGCTAAACAGCGTGCGGGGAATCTTTAAACCCCTTCTTTCAAACTCTTCAATAAATGTTGGAATAAGGCCCGTCGCCAAGAACTGACCTAAAATTTTACGGTTTTTATCAAAACCTTCCTCTTTGTATTTAAATATTTCTTGGAGTGTTACGGCCTCACCCTGCATTCCAGCAACTTCGGTAATACTTACTATTTTCCTTGTACCATCTGAGAGTCTTGAGATTTGGATTATAAGATCGACCGCGCCAGCAATTTGTTCGCGAATCGCTTTAGCAGGCAAGTCCATGCCCGCCATTAGACAAAGAGTTTCAAGTCGGCCAATAGCTTCTCGGGGTGAGTTGGCGTGCACAGTTGTCATAGATCCGTCGTGACCTGTATTCATCGCAGAAAGCATATCAAGAGCTTCCCCACCGCGACACTCACCCACGACAATTCTGTCAGGACGCATACGTAAAGAGTTTCGTACAAGGTCACGAATTGTAATAGAGCCAGTACCTTCCATATTTGAAGGACGTGTTTCAAGTCTAACAACGTGCTCTTGGTTCAGTTGTAGTTCCGCCGCATCCTCAACGGTCACGATTCTTTCCGTCGCTGGGATAAAGCTTGAAAGGACATTAAGAAGTGTTGTTTTACCAGATCCAGTACCACCAGAAATAATAATATTTAATCCATTCTCAACACAGATGCGCATGAAGTCCAACATGGGCTCTGTCATTGAGCCCCACTGAATATAATCTTTTGCAACGATCGGTTTTCGAGCGAATTTTCTGATCGTTAATGAGGGCCCATCAATAGCAATCGGCTCAATAACAGCGTTCACACGGCTTCCGTCCTTGAGTCTGGCATCGACGTATGGTGTTTTCTCATCAATACGGCGACCCAATGGCGTCACAATTCTTTCGATGACGTTTCGTAAGTGGATATTCGATGTAAAGGTGACAGGGCTTAGAAAAATCTTACCACCTTTTTCAACAAATATTTTATCCGCTCCATTTACCATTATCTCTGTAACATGATCGTCAGCTAATAAAACTTCTAGAGGCCCGAGTCCAAGGGCCTCATCAAGAACTTCTTTAATAATTTGTGAGCGCTCGTCACGAGGCATGCCTGGTTGCATTTTGTCTACGAGTTGAGAGATGACCTGTTGAGTCTTCGTAAAAAGCTGGCGTTCTTTTTCCGCGTCGCCTTTTGTTTCAGTAATCCCTTTTTTAAGGTTCATTGTATTAATGAGTTCTCTGTGAATTTGTTCTTTAAAAAGATTTCTTGGATTATTTTTACGTGAGCCTGTCGTTGCAGCACCTGCAGCTGATGAAGGTGATTGGGTGGGAGCTTTCAGTCCTGTTGGCCGTTGTAACCGCTGCATTTTGTTTAGCAAATTATTTGCGCTAAGTTTTCGAACAACTTCGTGATAAGCCTGTGCAATCTGGGATTGTGGCTGCGAGATTACAACGGGAACTCCAGTTTGGAGAGCCGCACTTGAAGCCGCGTCATCTTGCGGAATGATTCCTAAAATGTTTTTCTTGAAGGTCTGTGCTAACGCTTGAGGCGGAAGTGCGCCTTTCCCATATTTATTGAGCACCACCTGAAATAAATCAGTGGGAAGTGTGCTAGCAATAAGTTGATTCATGACCCGTAAAGACTGGTTGGTTGCGAGAACCTCAGGTGTAGAAATAATAAGTACGCATGAGCTTTTTTCTAGAATCTTCATTTGAAGATCGCCAATATTGCAACCAAGGTCTGCGATCACATAAGGAAAAATTAAGCCCAGTTGGTTCAGCGGTTTATCAATCATATCAGGTGATACATTTAATTTTTCCACAGCAGATTTCACTGCACCGATAAAACCTAACCCTGAGGAATGCTTAGTCACTAGTGTTGAAACTGTTTGGGCATTTATCTGGCCATTAAAAGAAGCGATCTCTGAGATTGTCTTAAGGGGTTTTAATCCTAAGATCACGTTTTGATCTCCACAAGATTCTGAATCGAGATCGAGTAAAAGTGCGCGCGATTTCAATTCACGCGTAAATGCAATTGCAAGGTTTGCGGCAAAAACACTTTTACCAACACCACCTTTGCCGCCAATCACTGAAATAATATGAAACGGAGCGCTCATCTTTTACTTCCTACCATCAACTAACTATCGGAATGTTCAGACTTAATTTGAAGAATTTAGAGGGCGCAGGTGAGGTTCTATAAAATAAAATCTCCACGTAGACCGAAGTCTAGTGGAGATTTTGCGAGGAGGAAACATTGGGAGATCGGGGCGATTAAACTCTCTAGATCTTAGTCGAAAGATTTTCTGAATCTAGCGTAGAGTCCGTTCGGTCCGTTGGACGAAAGTCTGCTTCGCTATCATCAGAATCAAATTTTCTAAAGATCTTGTTGAGTCTTTCAGAGGCTTCTTCTTTAGCTAATCCAAATTTTTTCTGGATTGTTCCCGCTAAACTTTCGACATTTCCTTGTGCTTGATCAATTTCGTCATCGGTGAGATTACCCCAGGTTTTTTTAATCTCACCTTTAATTTCTTTCCATTTTCCAGAAATAACTGATTCATTCATGAGTTTGCTCCTTAAAGTTGGTGTTATGTGCTGTTAGTTAATAGAGCAATCGGAATGCCAACACGGAGTATATGCGAGCTTTGATATCAGTTAATACTTGGTTGCGTTATGCCCCACGAGCGGAGAATAATGTCCAGCTAAATTAAAATTTTCTAGGCGAATTTGGTTCTAAATTATTGATTTTTAAATTATAAATAGGAATGGCTAATCGAAACCCTCACTTTAATGTTCGACGTTCATTTTTCTGGGCGATTTTACTCCCGTTTTTATTGGTCGTTAGTGTCCTAACAATTATGTGGCTCCAAAGCCGTGCTTATGTTGCTTCCACAAGCCGCCTTCTAAAAACGGAACGTATTATCGCAGACTTCTATGAACTCAAAAAATATATTGTTGATACTGAAACTAGTGTTAGGGGTTATATTTTATATGACTACAGAGCAGAGTATTTAGAGCCGTATATTATCGCCATCGGACACATCCAAAGACTATCTGATGAAATTTTTGAATTACTTGAACCCGCGCAAAAGTTGCAATTTGAATCTCTTCGAGAAGAAATAAAGATATGGATGCGCGACATGGCCTCCATGGTTGCACAAAAGGATCACGGCGCACTCGCAGAAAGTTTTAAACGGCCTGGGCGACTTGAGAAAATGAGATCAATTCGTTCAGAAATCGCTGAGTTTATTGAACTCAAAGAAGAGCTTCGCGAAAAAAGAGTTCGAGAGCATGACGCTGAATCTAAGCTAACCATTTATGTGTCATTTATTTTAGGGATACTATTGTCGGGTTTAATATCGATGATCGTCTGGCGAGGGATTGTTTCAACATCAGTTGCTTATGAAGAAGTTTTAAATGATCTGGACGCCCTTAATGAAAAGTTAAAAATCCAAAACGATAAGTTAGAAGAAACCGTTGATATTAGAACCGCGGAGCTAAGATCCACCAATGCAGAGCTTGAAGCTTTTTCTTACTCCGTGTCTCATGACCTGCGCGCTCCTTTGCGGGGTATCGATGGTTTTAGTCAGGCCTTATTAGAAGATTATCCAGATAAAATCGACGCCCAGGGAAAGCAGTACCTTTACTTTATTAGAGAAGGCGTGCAAAAAATGGGGAAATTAATTGATGATCTTTTAAACTTATCGCGGATTTCACGGCTCGACGCCTCAAGGGCGAAGGTCGACCTTACAGAAATAATTAAAGAAGTTTTTACAGAGCTTAAGAGTGACAAACCCGATGAAAAGAGAAATTTAATTGTTCCAAATGAAAAAAACATGGTCTATGGCGACCCTGGGTTACTCAAATTGGCACTAGAAAACCTTGTAGCGAATGCATGGAAATTTACCTCTAAATCAAAAAACCCTACAATAGAGTTCGGAACGACAAAAATCGATGGACAAAAAGTGTATTTCATAAGAGATAATGGAGCTGGTTTTGACATGCGCTTTAAAGACAAACTTTTTGGAGCATTCCAAAGGCTTCACAGCGCAATTGATTTTGCAGGCACAGGAGTGGGTCTTGCTACTGTTAAAAGAATTATTCTTAAACACGGTGGTGAGATTTGGGCAGAAGGAAAAGTAAACGAGGGAGCAACTTTCTACTTTCGTTTAAGCTAAGAGTTGGATAGTAACAAGTGGAAGTTAAAGGTGTCAAAAATGAATCCTATAGTTCTTATAGAAGATAATGAGCAAGATGTATTGTTAACGATTCGCGCTCTTAATCAAAATAATTTTTCAAATCAAATTATTGTTTTGAAAGATGGCGATGAGGCGATCAACTTTTTTAGCTCCATGACTATCGAGCCACAAGTCATACTGTTGGATTTAAAACTACCAAAGCGTGATGGATTTGAGGTCTTAGGTCACTTGCGAACTCAAAAAAAAACAAAACACATACCTGTTGTCATTCTTTCAACGTCCGTTGAAGAAACTGACGTCTTAAGAGGCTACGATGGCGGCGCGAATAGTTACGTTCGAAAGCCAGTAGACTTTAATCAGTTTGCCGATGCCGTGAAAAGTTTAGGTTCATACTGGTTAAGTTTAAATCAAACCCCGCGCGTATGCTGAGCAGCTTCTAGGATAAGCTTGAGTTCATTGAGCCCTGCTCGAACTTCGGGTTCACTTTCTGCGCGAGCAGAAGTCTCTAGGGTGCCGCCCAGTTCAGTGATCTGCGGAAATCCAAAGCTAGTTCCGTTTCCTTTCATTTGATGGGCGATCAGTTCTATTTTTTTATAATCGCCACTTTCTAAGGAAGAAAGACACTGTTTTAGATCGTCATATCTGCGTTTAATATACTTTTCAATGTACTCAGGCGGTAGATCAAAGCTCACGTTTTTAACCTTTGTTTACAATTGCGTTTTCAACAGCATTCATAAAATCATTTATCGCAACAGGCTTTTTTACAAATGAAAGATTCGTGTTATCTGGAAACACTTCAGCCAAATTCATCTCAGCTGAAGTAACTAGGATGGGCACTTGTGATACTTTTTTAGGGAGTAGCCGAATCTTAGAGACGAGTTCTGAGCCATTAATTCCAGGGAGTTGGTAGTCTAGGATTATCAGATCAATCCCATCATTTGATTCTGAGACGTATTCAAATGCCTTATTGCCATCGCTATACCCAGTAACATTAAACCCTTCATTGGTGAGTAGCTCTGTAAAGATTTCTTTTAAATCTAAGTCATCTTCCACTAAGAGAACATTGCGGGAACCATTTTGTGTGGAAGTAGAGAGCGTACGTTCGCTAGATTTTTCATTTTCCTCATGGGGAATGGTAATTGTAAAGACTGTTCCTTTATTAGGAATACTGGAAACATCAAGCTTGCCGCCGTGAGCGTCGATAATTCCTTTTGCGATAGACAAGCCGAGTCCCGCACTGCCTTTCTCTTTTACCGATGTTTGTCCCTGCCAAAATCTTTGGAAGATGAGTGAAATAAATTTTTTCTCGATACCTATTCCAGTATCTTTAATTTCAATTTTAAGATTGTTTGAATCGCCGTTAATATACCTTAGTGAAACTTTTCCGCCAGACGCCGTAAATTTAATAGCATTTCCAACTATGTTTAATAAGGCTTGGAATAGTCGAGTATAATCAAAGCTAGCAAAGGTTTCAGATTTCAAAAGCGACACATCAAGCTTGA
>CAYXYF010000001.1:0-25763 GCA_964469265.1 uncultured Bdellovibrionales bacterium | reverse complement strand
GTATAATCAAAGCTAGCAAAGGTTTCAGATTTCAAAAGCGACACATCAAGCTTGATGTTTTTTTTATCTGCCACCGGAGAAAATACGTCATTGATTTCATTTAATAAAAGGTCCACTCGAGATGTTGATTTATTTACGGTAAATGTGCCTGTGTCTAGACTTGTCTGATCGATATAGTCTGAAATTAATGACTTAATTCTGACCACAGCTTTATCCATGCGGTTTAAGTGCTCTCTAGCTTTTTCTAGGCCGTCGGGTGCGTGCAAATGCTTTCTTATGAGCTCGATGGAAAGTTGAATAGAATTGAGAGGATTTTTTAAATCATGGGAAGCCACCGCCAAGCCATGCATTCTTGTGGATGCTGCTTCTTCCGCTTGCTTTCTTCGGTTGGATTCAATTCGTTTATTCTCGTAATCAGCCATGGCTTGCTTCATCGCTGGAGCTAAGCGCTGAAGGTTGTTTTTCATTACAAAGTCGCTTGCACCAGCTTTAATAACTTCAGCAGCCTTTTCATCACCCACGGCACCTGAAACCACAATAAGTGGAATTTCTAGGCTCCATTTTTTATTTAGAATTTCTATCGCAGCCAGTGCGCCGAATCCGGGTACGTTAAAGTCTGATAAAACAATATCGGTATGGGTATGCTCAAGGGCTTCAATCATGGCCTCGGCCGTAGTAACCATCGTCGTAGTTATATTGCTAAATGATTTTTTAATGGCGCGAACAACCAGCTCATAATCCATGAGGGAGTCTTCGACAATAACAACGTTTAAATGTTCTTCGTTCATAGCTCAGCTGTTGGAGACGGTTTCTCTCTGGAAGGAGAAGCGGCTTGTACAGCTTGCATCCGTCGATAGAGCGTCTTGCGATCAATTCCCAAAATATTTGCAATGTGTTCTTTGGTACTGTTTGTGTTCTTCACTACAAATTGTATATAGGAGTTGGACATCTTTTCAAGCGTCGGGAACTCCTTTCTAGCCAGCAGGGGCTGGAATATAGCCTCAAGGCTATTTTTCTTATTAAATGTTTCTTCAAGTTGCGGGAGCTCTGCAGCTGTGATCTCATTATTTGTAGCAAGAACAGCCGCTCGCTCTATTGCGTTTTCCAGCTCACGGACATTACCCTGCCATGGGAATTGAAGCATATAATCCACCGCTGATTTAGAGAAACTCAAATTGCGGTTATTCTCTTTTGAGAACTTCCGTAAGAACATCTGGGCCAGAGGAAGGATATCCTCTCTTCTTTCTCGCAGTGGTGGGATGACGATGGGAATTACATTTAACCTAAAGTATAAGTCTTCGCGGAAGGTTCCAGCCTCAACAGCCTTTCTCAAATCCTTGTGTGTGGCTGCGAGTATGCGCACGTTAATATCGACATACTCATTTTCACCCACGCGTTTGATTTTCCTTTCCTGTAAAACTCGAAGGAGTTTCGCCTGAAGCGATAAGCTGAGGTCACCGATCTCATCTAAGAAAAGAATACCGCCTTCTGCCTCTTCAAATAGACCATGCTTTTTTATGATCGCTCCAGTGAAAGAACCTTTGGCATGACCAAAAAGTTCGGACTCAAGAAGGGTTTCAGGAATTGCTGAACAGTTGATTGCAACAAACGGTTTATCTTTAAATCGGCCAAGCGCCCTAATTGCTCGCGCTACAACTTCTTTTCCAGTCCCACTTTCACCGTGAATCAAGACCGTGGCAGAGCTATCGGCCACTCTCTTTGCAATGTCTAAGATGTTTAGCATCTTCTGGCTTTTGAAAACGTATTTGTCCAAGACATTTTTTGGATCGACATAACTTCTTAGAGTTTTCACTTCGTCTTGAACAGACTTCAACCGAACTGCCCTTTGCAGAGTTAAATTCAACTGCGCAAAATGAAGCGGTTTAACAACGTAGTCGTATGCTCCAGCTTCAACAGCTTCCATTGCTGTTTCGATGCTGTTATCGGCAGTCATAAGAAGGACTGGTAAATCTGGACAGACGTTTTTTATTTTCTTTGTAAATTCAAGGCCTGACATCTTCGGTAGATTTAAATCAACGAGGGCAACGTCGTACCGAGAAGATCCACCTTCTTTTTCTAAGATATCAAGAGGAATACTTGGATCAGTAAACCCAAATACTTCATAACCACGAGGTCCGTAGTAGTTATGAAGTAGCTCTACAAGTTCTTCGTCGTCTTCAATTATGAGTAAGCGTATTTTCTTTTTTTGCATAGTTAGTTATGTATAAGTCGAAAAGCAAAAATGTCCAATTATTCCTTGTTTACTTATGCCCATAACACAACTTAAAAACCCTCAAAAATTCCTATTTTTCCCCAGTAAATTCAGTATGTTATAAGTTCAGCCTGCAAATATTATGTGTAGTAATCTTCACGTTTTGGGGGCGTATGGGGACATGTTCCCTGTAAAAAAACCTAAATGCCACAGCAGCATTTTTTAAGAGCGCCAGATTCGATCTGAGTGGACCTATGGATGGTATGTCACTTGCTTTTACTTATAGGAAATTGAAAACAAATTTAAAAAATAACCAAAGAGGAGAAAAGATGAAAGCGGATCAAAACAACACCACAAGCAGCAGTAATAAATCTACAGGTCGAGCAGCGAGCTCATCAAATTCAAAGGCCACTAATCAAAGTGCATCCGACGTTGCGTCAACGATGTCAGAGCTCGGAAAAAATCTTTTGAGTGGAATGACGGGTTCAAAAGAAAAGATGGTCGAGACCACTGCTGATGCCCTTCACGGTATTGAGCAATCGGTTAAGAAAAATCCTTGGGCGTATATTGGTGGAGCAGTCGCTTTAGGTTTTACTATTGGATATTTTGCGACTCGCAAAACTCCAGTGGCGGCAATAGCAACTGGCGCAAAGGAACTAAAAGATAAAATTGAACATAATATAAATAAAGTAAGTGAGCACTTACAGTAATTAACAAAGGAGAATTTTATGTTAAAAGCAGCAATTGCATTTTTTGTTCTAGCGCTGATTTCAATCATTTTTGGCGCAAACAACCTTGCAGGTATTTCTATGGAAGTTGGTAAAGTACTTCTGTTTGTATTCTTAGCGTTGGCTGTTATCAGCTTTGTAGTGAGCATTCTCACTGGGCGATCGCCACGTAATATACCCTAAATTTAATTTTTTATAAAAGAAGGAGTTTCAATGAAATCATTTATTATCTCACTGTTTACAATCGCGTCGTTTGTTATGACTGCTGGAATCTCTGTGGAAGGCGCATCTAGGGACAACGAAGCTAACGAACCCACAGTAAGTGAAAGAGTCGACGAGTTTAGCGAAGACACAGCTAAAAACGTTAAAGAAGGTGCAAGAGCAGTTGAAGATGCTGTTTGCATGGAAGGCGATGTTGAGTGTGCAATGCAAAGAGCTGAAAACGAAGCAAAAAACATCGGCGATGAAATAGAAGACAAGGCAGATGACGTGAATAAGGCTACAAACTAAACCGAAGGCATAAGTAAGCCTTCAATTAAAGGAAGTCATTATGAAAACATCAGTACTTACAGCTGCCCTTGCGACCATTGCTTTTATGTTTGCGCCGCAAGCATATTCGCAGACTAGCGATGGTGGTTTATTTTTAGAACCGTCCGTCACTTATGAGCACGGGACAGGGAAGATCGACTTTAGATCGATTGCACAGCCCGATGGTGACCTTAAAGGATTGGGTTTAGGATTACGGTTTGGCGGCCACTTTAACGATATTGTTTTTTTGGCGTTGGACACAGCCTATTCTGAGCCGCAGTTCACCGACCAAAATGGTGACTTTGATTACGACCTAAAGAGCTGGTTAGCAGGCATCACTTTAGGCGCTCAAACTCCGTTTGCAGGTGTTCGAGTTTGGGGCTCTTACATACCGTTTGGTGAAGTCAAGCTTGACGGTCGCGGAGCTAACGATTCGAACATTAAATATAAAGATCCGAAACTTTATAAGTTAGGAGCGGGTCTTCGTGTTGCAATGGTTAGTGTAAACCTTGAATATCTAGACGGGGAATACACTACGATGGAAGTTATGAATGCTGGATCTCTTCTTTCAGGGGACTATCGTGGTAACGCTGATCGAGAATCTTGGATTCTTAGTGTGAGCTTTCCATTTTCTTTGTAAGCACATAAACCCAAGAGCAAAACAAGATAAAGGATTCCTGAAAGGGGATCCTTTTTTTTCTCTGAACGGTTTTAGTCCTTCAGTCTAAACTTGGCTTTAATCTTTTCAGATCCAGCAGAGGCCGATGTCTTAATAACTGGAGTTACGAAAACCACAAATTGAGACTGTTTCTTTTGAAAGTCTTTTGAGGAATAAAGAGATATTAGCGGGTTGTTATTTGCATTCGGTGGAAGCTTGTTATAGCCCGTATTGGTCGTGTTGGACACTAATCCCCCAATAGCCGCACTATGTGTGGAGCGTACAGCGACTGCAGTTTGGATAGCGTTTCTAGAGATAATGGGTCTGTTTTCGGCCATACCAGATAGGGCTGATATATTGAAGTTAATAGACAAATTAATGACATCGGAATTTGCACTCGAGATCGTTGGCGTAATGTCTGAGACAATCCCAGCATCGGCAAATCCAGTTCCCGACTGACCATCAGGGCCAATTGTTGGATATGGTATTTGTGTTACGGACTGAATTTTACCAGTCTGTCCTTCTTGAACAATGATACTTGTACTTTGTAAAACTCTTGCGTGGCCATGATTTTTTGCCCAGTTCAACTTTGGTAAAAGGTTACTAATAGTTCCTGTGATAGTTGAAATGACTCCGCCTGGTTGACGGTTTCCAGTCTGGAACTGAATTTGTCCGCCGTCAGCAATGTCAGGGGTAAATTGGAATCTGAAAAGCTTATTATAGTCTTTATTCAACTCCACATAATGAACAATCATTTGGATTGTCTTTTTAGGTGGGGCTTGGCCTGGCTCCTTAATACTTAAAAGGTTAATAACAGGCTTCACTTGTTGGGTCTTTAAATCACCAGTTTTTTCAGCAGCGCCGACAACATAATCTGGAACGTATGTATTTGCGATGATCTCAGCCTTTGCGTACTCATCTTTATCTGAGGCTACACCTTCAAGGATAAATTTACCATTCACCGCGCGGCAGGTGATCTCGGGGTTATTAATATCTTTTTCAATAATCTCTGCAATTTTCTTTTGTGCAATAGGCGAGAGAGTGACAATGGCAGAGGCTTGATCGCCGTACTGACTTACCACACTCATGATTCGGTTCATATCTCTTGGCAAAAGAATTTCGCCGTCGACTACGACCTTGTTATTGATGATTTTAATCGAGATGCCTTCAATTTCACCAAGAAGATTTTTAATTTCTCTGGCAACGTTTTCGAGCCCACTTCGCTTCACCGTAATCACATACTCTTGCACAACTCGTCCGCGAGAATCCAAAATAGTGAGCGTACCAATCCCTTCACGGGTCGGTTCAAATCGAAGAGTTTTTAGTTTAGATGATAATGAAAGCTTTGTGATCTTTTTAAAATCTCCTTTGAACACAGGGTTTGCTGGAACGAAGGGAACTTTTTCATCAAACGTTAGGCCTACTGTTAAATTAATAAACTTCTTATTTGATTTTTTAGGGTCAGCATTGGCACCCGTAAAAATAAAAACGAGAAGTAATGAGTAGATAATGTGCTTCATTATTTAACCTCGATAAATTGACCCCTACGCTTTGGTGCCGATGAAGGCTTCCTTGGTGTAGGAGCAGGGTTAACAACAGGCGCTTGGACAACGGGCATTGTTGGCCTTGTTAGTTGTGGACTTGTTCGTCCTAAAATTGAATTCGAATTTGTACCGCTTGCTGGTGATACTAGGCGGTCGTTGGGATTACGAAGCGTAAAGAATATGCTTCCGGGCGCAGTCGTCATTAAATAAACTAAATTTTGTGCCTCTTGTGGCGATGCTTCAACCGTAATAGTTGAAAACGAAGTATCTCCATTCAGGTTCTTAAATACGGCTTCATTGGTATAATTATTGGTTTCTAATAATCTCGGGATGTTGTTTGTAATCTTTGGACCAGTTGCAAGAATTACTACATCTTGCATAATAGTACGAACTTCTGTTTCACGAGTAGCGCCTCTTCCAATTTCAACACTGGCTAAAACGTCAATACGATCTCCAGGTTGAACAAGCTTAGAGACACTTCGGGCCTCGTCCACTTGGATAGAGACCGCTCGTTTACCTGGCGCAACCTGGCTTGAAAGACCAGTGTTGGCACCAAGGCTAAGAATTTTAGTGTTGAGAATTTGCTCGCCTTTTTTGAAAGGAGCTGCTGCAACTTTATTAATAGCAAGATCTGGATCTTCAACAGCACCTGGTTGAATAAAATCTACGGGAACTTCCTGATATTCGATCATGGTCTCATCGATGGTGCTCATCTCTAAAATATCTTTTGCTGCGACGAGAATTCTTTTTGAGGTTCCGTATCTCTTATCGTATTCAGCTTTTTTCTCTTGGGAATAGCTATATATTAAAAACATAGCAAAAACGCCCAGCCCGATAGATATCCATAATGTTCTAGTTGGATTCGGATTCATTGTTGTTAGCCCCCACACTCAAAGTCTAGGCAAATTCCGTAAACAGTCTTAATATAGACTGGGCTGGCTCTGCCTCGTTCTTTTCTTCCGTCGTTTAAGTTTTCATAATCAATTTCAGCTCGAATTCTTTCACTTGCGACATCTCGGCCTTTGGCAAGATCGCGATAGGTCACAGACCACTGTGCTAGGTCTTCATTTTCGTCCACTACGCCGTGCGCTCGTACTCCGTATTTCACTGTCTGAGCAAACTCTGCTCCAGCGCTATCTCTAAAATATTTTAAGTTTGTTCTGTTTCTAAATGTTTCAAAAGCATATGCTCTGGAAGAAATAGAATTTAATATTCCAGTATGAATGATTCCAAACGTACCAATACAATAGGTCATAAAGACCACAAAAATAGAAAGAAGTAACGCGGCCTCAATAGTCGCAATACCTTTCATATTTTGTTTTTTAGTACGTTTATTCATAATCATTCTAACATCCATTATCATCGAAAGCGTAATAGGCGGACTCGATGACATTATTTCCGCGGTAGCTTCCGAGATTTAAAATTTCTTTGTATCTGTCACTGACAACTTCCATGCACTCTTGGGTTGTCGACTCTCTCCCTAAAAATGATGTCAAGTAGGCGACCATCGGGTTTTCTCCCTCTGTGGAGCCAAAAATAGGAATATTCATTTCTAATAAGCCTACTGTGATTTTAGTGCGAACTCCGTCGAAGATGTCTTTTTCGTCTGAGGAGTTGTATTGCTCGTGGGAATCGCCAATGGTGTCGATATCCACTCGAAACCAATCTCTTTTAAGAAGTTTTTTAAATGAACCAGTTGCTGCAAGTTCGTTGAACTTTGCTTGACCAGCATTAATTTGATCTTGTGGCGACAGGTTTCCTGCATAGTAAGCACGGGAACTGCTAAAAGTAAGATATTGCACGCCTTCAACAATAGATAGAGTAAAGGAAAATGCACCTAATAGTAATGTCATGGACAGTACAAGAACGAATGCAAAGATAAAGTCTAATGTTATAGCACCCGATTGATTACCTAACATCTGAGTCTCCCTTGAAACTATTATGTCGGGCCAATGCACCGGGGTGCTTAGAGCGAACACGTTTTGGCTCTCCCCAAACTCCAGTCTCGATCATGCCAGCAACGAGCTGCCACGGTTTTTGTACAAAGTTTGCTACAGTATTGTCAGACACTAAAAGATTTCGAACGCCAATAAAAACACCCACCATAACAACAGAAAGCAATATGTACTCAATGGCGATTTGTCCGGCTTGGTTGCTTAAGGGTCTGAATGATTTCATAAGACCCTCCCGTAAGCTTCGTAAATTAAAAAGCTAAACCAGCCAGCAAGCAGGGCTACGGTAAAAGGTATTTTATGTAAAGTTTGAGGCTCAGGTCTCTTGAGAGTAATGATTTTATAAAAGTTATTAAATAGGGCCTGACCTTTTTTCTCGAAGACCGCCCTTAAAATTCCTAAGATACATCCCCATACCAGTGCGGCAAGAAATGTAAACAAAACCGCACTCGGATGAGTTGCAAATCCAAACACGGCAAATATTTTTAAATCTCCACCGCCAAGACCTTTAATAAGATAAAGCGGCAAGGCGAGTGTGAGAGCAAGCCCTAATCCGAAGCTTGCTTCTAAAAGGACTTCTTGATTTCCGAAAATAAGATGAGATGCTAACACGCAAAAGAATCCTGCAACCACAAACCAGTTGAGGACTTTCTTGTACATTATATCTGTTAGGCACGCAGCCAGTAACAAAGCAGTTGGCATCTTTATTTTTTAACTATTCTCCTACTTTCTTCTCCACCGGATTTCGTGCGGAGCTCCTTTTGTTTTCCCGACGAACCCTGCGCCAGTCTCTAAATGCTTTTCAATTCGCATTCCAAGCTTCGGGCCCGCTTCTTCAAAGGATTTCGTCGGCACATTAAAAATGCCAGCGATCACAATGAGAAAAACCATAAGGAGGATTACTAATTCAGTCGTCATGCTTATTCTCTATTAAGGTTTGATTCCTCGAACCATTTCACCGAGTTCTCCCACCTTAGTTGAAACCATGTCTTTAATTTGCGGTCCAAACACCATAACTAAGCCCACAATTACCACGAGTAAAAGTATGTATTCAGTCGCGCCTTGACCTGATTCATCTTTCCATAGCTTCTTTAAAAAATTTGAAACCTTCTTCACTGATGTACCCTCCATTTTTTCTCAACTATCAAAAGGAAATCGCAAAAATTTTTTACGTTATTCCCCATATGATTTATCGGAATAAGACAATGTTTTCTTAAACTTTTAAGCTACTTAACTCAATCTTAGTGAAATTGATGCTTTAGCTGAGACGGCCTGTAAACGCGTGCAACATTGTTGCAACAGAGGGCTCGACCTTGGTCTGACAATTAGACTTTGGTTGAGCTAAAATCGTGAAAGGAACGCGCTGGAAAACCTCTAGTTTATTTGTAATTTCTCAGAATGATTCAACATTGTTGCCATAAATGACGATAAGAGAATGATGTTAAAGACTAAGAATAACACCTTAAAATTTTTAAGAAATTCAAAAGGCCAGGCGGTACTTGAATACGTGTTATTACTTTTTGTAATCGTTGTTGTACTTGCTTCAATTATTTTAGCAGTAGCAGACACGACTCAAAGGTTTGCTCAAAACTATTTCGGAGAATATTTTCAGTGTTTGCTGGAATTAGGAGAGCTCCCATCCTTGGGATCCGATGGTAATTCTGAAACTGAATGTGATGATCTCTACGAGCCGTTTACTGTTGCGGAAGGACGAGCCCTCCGTTTCGGTGTGGGTGGTGAGGGTTCTGGAAGCACTGGAGGTTCAGGGGATTCTGGAGGAGATACAGCGTCGGATGCGGGAGCAGATAGTGAATCGCAATCTAGTGACGGAGGCTCAGGAGGAAGTAGCTCCTCTTCTGCCTCATCAGGTTCCTATGATGGCTCTTCAAATCGTGGGCAATCGGGGGTGTTTGCTGAAATGGGCGGTCGGAAACGAGCTGTACCGTTAAGTCAGTCTGAACGCGGTGGCGACGGAGATGAAGACCCAACAAGTGGAATGATTTCGGGAACGAATAATTTCGGTGCAGGTGCGGGCCTCACGGACGCAAGAGCTGGGCGAAGCAGATATGTTCCAGTGTACGGAGCAATGGATCGAGAAGAAGACAAGGGTAAAGACAATGCCACAGTGAAAGCAAGGGTTGAAGCAGACCCAGAGCAAGCGCTAAGAGGAAAAAGAGTTCCAGTGAGCGTGGGCAAAGCCAATAATGCAACTCTTGAAGAGAGTGAGGAGTTCACTTTCGGAAATTTTATTAAGATACTAGTTATAGTTTCGATCATCGTGATCATTTTTGTGTTCTTCGGTGGTCAAGTGTTGCAGTACTCAAAGAGTCAGGAATAATGAAAAGTATTAAGGCATTAACAATTTATTTCGCTATGCTAGCAATTATCGTTGCAATGCCCAGTTACGCGCAAAACACACCGCGGAAAACCTTGCCTCAAAAAAAGGTGAAGCCGCAAGAGCAACGCAAGGCTGTGCAAAAAACAAGACGACCAGCTCCTCAACGAAAACGTCCAACTCGACGAGTTGCTTCTGTTAACCGCGACGGAATCACACAACAAATTACGGCATTAGAAGCCCGTCCTAAAAAAACAAAAAAAGACTATATTGCAATCGCTGAACTTTATACGAAGCTTAAGAATTATAAAAAAGCAGTAGAAAACTTGAGGAAGGCAAACAAGCCACAAAGTATCGAAGTCCTCGATCATCTTTCAAGGGTGTACGCCCTTGCGGGCGACCGAAAAGAAGAGATCCGTGCACTGGAGCTCATCCGCGTAGACAATAGAGCCTCGGCCAGTCAGCTTACAAGATTAGGTGATGCCTATCTTAAAGAATCGAAAATCGAAGATGCCGCAACGGCCTACAGGGATTCCATTAAAAAAACGCCAAAGTATGAGCCCGCTTATCAAGGGCTCTTTAATTTATTCAGGAAAGAAAAAAATTTCTACGATGCAAGATTAGTTATCATTGAGGTGTTAGAAAAATTTGGCGATAAACCATTTTGGCTCAACGAGTTTTGCCGAATAGAAATCGAACAAAAGTATTATGGTAATGCCAAAGAAATTTGTAAAAGGGCAATCAATAAAGATAACAAAAATCCCGATAATCATGTCTATCTTGGTTTAGCACTTAAACATACAGGTGATGAGACACAAGCCCGAAGAATTCTTTTGAACGCAGCCAAGAATTACAAAAATTCCGAAGTTGCACAATGGAATGGCGGACAGGCAAGCTGCTCCATAAAAAATTGGGAGCAAGGGCGCACGTTGTTTTCACAATGTATTAAAGTTCAAGCAAACTCAGGCCGGTGTTACCTGGGCCTAGCAAAAACGGAATTTGAACTTAAATCTTATGATAAGGCATTAGACGCACTCTTAAAAGCGTGCCCTTATATTAGAGGTGTAGACGTGGAGATAAGACGTTTTTCTTATGCTCTCGACGAACGCAAAGAACCAAAGATTGCTAAAAAATACCTTAGCGTGACAGAGCGATGTTCAACGACTTGGTTTAAAAGCGCAAAAAGTGGTGAACAAACCCAAGCCTACGCGCGAAATCTAGATTCGTGTTACCAAGATTAATTTAAAAAATCGCTTAATGGTTTATTAATATGTTCAATGATTTTGTACTGGATTTCACTGTTGCTCTTAAGATTATTTTCAAACTTTTTGAGATGCTCAAGTTTGCCTGACAGATAAAGTGTATTAAATTTATGGGCCTTTTGATTTTTTAAGTCGAAAGCATGTAAATCTGACCGATGAGCCAAATCCATAATACTAAAAATCTGACTGAGTTTTTCACTTTCGATGATGAGAAGGCAGTCGGATATCGCCGTTTTATTCAGATAATAGAACGCGTTTAGAGATTCTATAATGGTGTCATTTGTAAAATAACCATCTAATGCACTCGGATGTTTTTTTAGTGAGTCATAGACGTTTTTAAGGTTTTGACAGATTAAGAACACCACAAAGTGGCCATTCGTTAAACTGAACATATCTAAGAGTTTTACATGACTTGGAAGGCTATTAATGAGCTCTAATGCCTCTAGCTCCGATCGAAACTCGATAAGAGAAAATTCCCTATGATCACAGCTTTCAGCAGAAAAGTTTTTCATTATTACTGAGATACTTCTAGATGGCGCACCGATCAATCAAATTTCAATAAGAAACTGGACGTCTGGTTGCATTAATTTGTAGGCCTTCTTTTAACCGTTGGAGTCAAAAGAACTGTCATATTTTTGTTGAAACTAGGGGCGCTTCGGGCAATAAATTTTGTGGGGGAAAAAGGGATGATCGAAGAGGGGAACGCGCATAGCGCGATAGCTAAAGTCATAGAGTTGAAGCCGCGGAAAGTTTTTAGTTATACAGATATCTGTGAACTTATGCCGATTGTTCACAGAATCACAAAGCAGTATTCTGAAAAAGTCAGTGCACTTATTCAAAAACTAGATGTCGTCGCAAACAACGAACCAAAAAAAATGGAAACTGAGCTCGAGATAAACAACCTTATCCAGGAATGGCAAACCAAGGTTGAAAAACTTGGTGCGCTCTCAAAGGGATTGTGGATTGCTGATTTCGACTCTGGCGATGGGTATTTTTGTTGGAAGTTCCCTGAGACTCAAATCACCCACTGGCACGGATATAGAGATGGATTTTCGGGCCGTCGTCCTGTAAAAGATTATCTGGAGAAAAATATAAAACAGGACCCTTTAGATGAGAATCGCATCCGCCCAGATCAACACCCACATAGCGAACTTTGAACAAAATTATCAAAAGATCGTTGAATACACTCGTCGTGCAAAAGAAAGACATTGCGATCTTGTGGTGTTTCCAGAACTAGCTCTTTTTGGGTATTGGCCATCGGACTTACTAGAGCGAAGAGACCTTGTTAACGAACAACTCAAATACATATCAAAACTAAAAAAAACGATTCCGCCAGGTATCGGAGTTCTCTTTGGTGCGGTCACCTTAAACAAATCATCAGTAGGTAAATATTTTTTTAACTCGGCTGTTTTTCTTGAGAAGGGAAAAAAAGAAAAGATCTTCTGTAAGCAACTCCTTCCTAACTATGATGTGTTCGATGAGGTTAGGCATTTTCAAGGCGGAGATCTCGGAGCTGGAATTTTAAAATACAAAGGTAAAAAAATTCTGGTGACCATTTGTGAAGACATCTGGGGTTGGGGAGACGCTTGGGTTGGCACTCGCTATGAACAAAATCCACTCGTAAAGCTAAAGAAGAGTAAACCCGACTACATTCTAAACATTTCATCGTCACCCTTTTCTGCCGACAAAGATCAACGTCGAAAAAAGGTCGTATCAAAGACTGCAAAATTTTTTAAAGCTCCTGTGGTCTATGTGAACCAAGTGGGCGCTCAAGATGAAATTATATTTGACGGTGGCAGTTTCAGCGTGACAGAGAAGGGTAGCTTTCTTTCACAAAGTGTTTTTTTTGAAGAAGACATCAACGTCGTCGATCTTCGCGCTCAGGAAGGCGGTCAGCGACCAGTCATAAAAAATAAAGCGGAGAAGCTTCGTCAGGCCCTTGTTTTAGGTATTCAAGATTTTTGTTCCAAGAATGGATTTCATAGTATTCATCTTGGTTCAAGCGGTGGAATTGACTCCGCAGTTGTTGCATGCTTGGCGGTGGACGCTCTTGGACCCAATCGAGTGACAACAATCGCAATGCCAGGTCCGTACAGTGCTCCAGAGAGTTTTGATCTCGCACTAAAACTCGCGGAAAATTTAAAATGTAAATTTTTAAATCTCGATATCAATGGAATGTATCGTGTAGCTCAAGAAGAGTTTGATATTAGTCTTGGAATCAAAGAGTTCAGTACTGTACATGAAAACATTCAGTCGCGCTTGCGAGGTCTTGCTCTTATGGCACACTCAAATGCCACAAATAGCCTCTTGTTAGCTACAGGAAACAAGTCAGAGTACGCGGTGGGATACACTACCCTCTACGGCGATATGTGTGGCGGTTTATCTCCTCTGGGAGATCTTCTTAAGCATGAAGTCTACATGTTAGCAGAGCATTACAATAAAAATTCGGAATTAATTCCACCAGAGATTATCACTCGGGCCCCGACTGCGGAACTTAGAGAAAATCAAAAAGATCAAGACAGTCTTCCGCCTTATCCTGTACTGGATAAATTAGTTAAAAAATTTATTGTGGACCGCAAGCCGCCTCGCGGGGATTTTGAAAAAAACATTTACCAAAAAATCATGAAAGCTGAGTTTAAAAGATGGCAATCACCGCCGATATTGCGAATCAGCGATCATTCTTTCGGTACGGGAAGACGGTATCCCATAACGTGGAAAGTTTAAGTCGGAACTTCTATGATAAGTCCGCTTCTGGGTTGTAGTTGGCACGCTAACCGCTCGTGCTCTTCAAAAGAAAGGTCGTCTGCACGTTCCTGTTCTATTTCATTTCTAGGCTCAAGAGACTTAAGGTCGGACTTTACAAACACTCTACAAGTTCCGCAGGTTGCAAAGCCGCCGCAGGAATGATCAATATCGACTTTGTTATTTAAAAGCAGCTCTAAGACCGATGACTCATTTTTTATTGGTAACTCAAGGTCTTCGTTAGCGAGCACAATGCAATCTTTCATTTCCACTTTTTATGGGGAACTTGTTTAAATTACAATAGGCTTAAAATAGACGCTTTGTGCGACGCATAATAGAGGCTAAGCCTTGAATATAGAAAGTAGAAAAATTAAGTTGGAGTTTTCAAAAGGGGAATCCAAAGTGAACTTTATATCATTTGATTTAGAGACAACTGGCTTTATTGCGGGTGTTGATCAAATTACTGAAATTGCGGCTGTTCGTTTTGTAGACGGCGAGCCAGCGGGACTTTTTTCAACACTTGTTAATCCGAATAGACTGATCTCTGAAGAGGTTCAACAGGTGACAGGCATTACGCCAGAAATGGTTGCCGATAAGCCGACTATAGATAAACTTTTAGATTCTTTTGCTGAGTTCTGCGGTGACGACCTTATGATTGCGCATAATGCGAGCTTTGATTTTCAGTTTTTAGAAGCTGACATCAAAAAATTTGAATCTCGTGCGCCTCGTGGGTATCTTTTAGATACTCTTTCACTTTCTCGAAAAGCAATCCCAGGATTAATGAATTACAAACTAGGAACGGTTGTTCAGCATTTAAAAATTCACACCGAAGTGTTCCATCGAGCCCAGCACGACGCCACGTACACTGGACATTTGTTTTCAAACATCATTCAGAGGTTAACTGTGAATGGCCAAATACCAACTTTTGAAACACTTGCACAAATGAGTGGAAAGCCATTGAAGTTCTCACAAGTTGAGCGCACTCACAAGCAGCTTGATTTACTGAGCCTTTGATACCGAATCTTCTATTATAAAATTGTTGGTGTAAATCCAAGGTATCCAGCGGCTTCCTCGTGGTATCGGAACACGCGGATTGACCCGCACTTCAATGCGGTAAATGCCTGGCGCAGAAATATTTAAAACTGTATTTTTTGAGTTTGATGTCGAGTAATGTTCACCGTCTTTTTTAACATTCACCTGAAACGGTGCACTTATACCCTCTGGCATCTCGATAACTAAAGACAATCCGTCTTTCATAGTCAGCGTTGATCCTATAGGATAGATCGTATCTCCATCTTTTATTTCAGCATAAAATCCTTTTGGAGATCCTAAAAAGTCTAAGGACATATAAAACTGTCCATTTTGTAGAGCTTCAAATACTTTATGACTATCTGATTTATAATTTCCCGTCAGTTCCGTTTGTAAAAGGACGTGGTTACTGAGAAGGCCAAAAGAAGTTTCATAACTTGGAAACTTAAGATATTTTTCATCAGAAATTGGCACGCGGGCTGTAGTGTCGTTTCCTGCAAAACCAATCATCTTTTGTTTTTTATTGAGCTGATCCCAAAGAACCAATTCATCATCAGGATTTGAATAGATGTTCATAAAAGCAATGTTTGGATTGAAAGAGTAAAGTAACAAGCTCAATAAAACTCTGCTCTTTGATTCTTTCCAGGTTTTATCCAAAACACTTTTTAAGTTAATAACCTCTATACCATCAAGTCCCTGCGGAAAATCTCCAACCCAACCGTATCTTGAATAATAAGGATGGGCCAGGACGACAAGATCATTTGAACGCGCACTTTGTGAAAGAATGTCTGCAAAAAACACCTGTGTTTGTGAGGTGCCAACTGGTGGGATTTCACTCCCATAATAAAGGAGTCGTGAATCAAAGTATGAATACTCCCCACCAGTCATAACTAACATATCTTGAAAATAACCTTCAATGAATCGAGGTGGGCTAGGTTGGTTGAGCTCAGTGATGATTATCCAATCCAAATTGGATTTTTTTGCGTATCGTAGAATTTCACTATAGGTTGCACTTCCCGTACTCGCATTGGAGTGGACGTTGGTAACACCACGATAATCGTAGTAGTGGGGTGAGTTAGCGACTTCAATTTCTGGTAAAATAATTTTGAACTGAAATAATCCAAGATAGATTCCGTAGATTAAAAGTAGAACAGTAAATATACTAAAGCTTAGTAAAGTCTTCACGGATACTTAAGTGTAGTTGGTTGGCCCAGATTTCCAGGAACGCCTCTATCTCGGCCATTATGAATAATATTAACAGCCCCACTGTCATTGATTTTTAAGCTAATTGCCTCTCCGGCTTGTATGGTTAAAATTTGCTCTGGCTTTAATTTTACTGTTCGTTCACGGTCCTTGTCTTTAACGTACCTAACCTCAACATTATCCAGTGCTTCAATGATAATCTGTTGTGGACGCGCAGAAGGTTGAGGGGTTGTGGCTACGGGCTCTGGTGTTGTTGCAGGTTTAGGCGCAGGCGTTGGCGTTGGTGCGGGAGGGGTTTCAGCCTGCGGTGTTGCTGCAGGAGTCGGAGCGGCTGGTGTTGGCGCTGGTGCAGGTGTAGGCGTTGTCACAGGAGCGGCTGTCGCCTCTTCTTCTCCTTCGGAAGTGTCAGCCGTCGGTTGGTCTGATAGAGGTTCAATCTCTCCTGGAATTTGGGAAATTACAGCCTCTTGTTGTTCGCGCGCGATTTTAGATTCTTCTTCGTACCTACTAACAACCTGTTGAATAAAATAAATTACAACAACTGCAACTATAGCTGCAGCAACGTAAGCAATTTTTTTATAGAGTTCAAATTTATTTAAAACCTCTTCTTGTGATTCTGCCTCGGACGTTGAGCTGTCCGTGATCTGGGGCTTGGGTTTTGTTGTCCCGTGGGCCTCAAGAAACTTTCGCATTACCGCGTCCACGTCCAATTCTAGATACTTCGCATAGGTCTGAACAAAGCCACGAAGAAATGGTTTTGCTGGGAGATTTTCTTCATCGCCATCTTCAATCGCTTGAAGTGTCCTAACATTAATTTTAATGGCTACCGCGACGTCATGAATGCCGAGCTTTTTTTGTTCTCTTGTTTCTCGAAGTAGGTTTCCAATCTCTTTCATTGTTTATCCTGTGCAATAACATTCAGTAAGGCCCGCGACTTTTCTGCAAACTCACTTGCAGGATAGAGCTGGGTAACTTCCTTCAATCGTGTCACGGCCATCTTCTTGTGACCGCGGTGATAGTAACTAAGCCCACTCAAGTAATGAACTTCTTCTGGAGTATTTTGACACACTTTTATTGCTCGATCAAATACTCCAGTGGCATTGTCGTATTCTTTAAGTTTCATCAGAGTCTGACCATAGAGTTCATAGGGAGTGCAATAGTTTCTATTTAACTTAATTGCCTCTAATAATTCTGTTCTTGCAAGGTCATATTTGTTTTGCCGTAAGTAAGCGAGCCCCAAATTTGTTCTCGCCCGCTCGGGATTTGTGTACGTTAAATCCTTAACGACTGTTTCGATCTCTTTAATGGCTTTGTTATATAAACCTTGAGCAATATAAACTCGCCCTAAGTTGTTTCTTGCTTCTGAAAAGCTCGGTTGTTTTTCCAGTGCACGTTGAAGATATGCAACAGCCACGCTGTATTTATTTTGAGCGAAGTACAACATTCCAAGAGAATTCATAATGATCGCATTGTCGGGCGCAAGTTCATCGGCTTTTAAAAGATTCGTTAGAGCTTCGGGATAACTTTTATTTGCAAGATAATCGGCGCCGATTTGATGATACAAAGACGCGCGCCCTTCTTTGTCTTTAGAAGTTGCACAGGCAGAAAGCAGGCTGGTGAAAATGACTATATATATAAGGAGAAAAGTTTTTGATCTCACCTATATATTTTTAACAAGAGCTTAAGTTCAATACAATGATGGTTATTTTCGGGGAGAATTTATGGTTTGGTGTGTTAGGACTTAGAGCTAGCTAGCCCTAAGTCCTATATAAAAATTCCTTGGAACTAATTGAGATTACAAATTTCAGATTTTTCAAAAAATAAAGAAAGCTCTCGCTCAGCAGATTGAGGCGAATCTGAACCATGAACTGCATTTTCACCCACGTTATCACCAAACTTTGAACGAATAGTGCCAGAATTTGCTTTCTTAGGATCAGTTGCTCCCATAATCTCTCTGTTCTTTGCAATAGCGTTTTCACCAGCAAGACACATAAGCATAACTGGGCCAGAAGTCATAAAGTCCACAAGCTCACCGAAGAATGGTCTTTCTTTATGTTCAGCGTAGAACTCCTCAGCCTTTGCCTTTGTTAAAACTGTTAATTTTGCAGCCGCGATTGTAAGTCCGTTAGCCTCAAACATTGAGATGATATCGCCGATAGCGTTCTTCTTAATTGCATTCGGTTTTATGATTGAAAATGTTTTTTCCATTGTTTGCTTATCCTTTTCTTTTTTTGGCATCCACTCAAAATATATTCACTCTTTACGCCGCGCTGGAGCCGATGGACGGGCGTAAGTGTTTTATAAAGAGGCTTTTAACGTTGAACCCAAATCCGCTGGAGATCTTGCGATTTTACATCCTGCAGATTGAAGAGCTTCAAATTTTGCTTCGGCGGTACCTTTACCACCACTAATAATAGCTCCTGCGTGGCCCATTCGTTTGCCCTTGGGAGCTGTACTACCTGCAATGAAAGCTGTCACTGGTTTTTTGAATTCGCGCTTGATATATTCTGCAGCTTCTTCCTCTGCAGAACCGCCGATTTCTCCAATCATTATAACGGCTTCCGTATCAGGGTCTTTATTGTAAAGCTCAAGAACATCAATAAAATTTGTCCCGTTCACTGGATCTCCACCGATCCCCACACATGTGCTCTGACCAAGCCCCGCCATTGATAACTGATGAACAGCTTCGTAGGTCAGAGTACCAGATCTTGAAAGCACACCAATTTTACCTGGTTTGTGAATATAGCCTGGCATAATTCCGATCTTGCACTGATCAGGAGTGATAACTCCAGGACAGTTCGGACCAATTAGGCGAGACTTTGAAGTTAAAAGTGCCTTTTTTACCTTTACCATGTCCATGACAGGTATACCTTCAGTGATACAAATAATAAGAGGGATCTCAGCATCAATTGCTTCTAAAATCGCATCTGCAGCAAACGGTGGTGGAACATAAATTACGGATGCATTGGCTCCTGTTTTTTCGACAGCTTCATGAACTGTGTTGAAAACAGGAAGGCCGATATGAGTAGAGCCACCTTTTCCTGGCGTGACTCCGCCAACCATTTTTGTTCCGTACTGAATAGCTTGCTCAGAGTGAAAGGTTCCTTGTGAACCTGTAAATCCTTGGCAAATGACCTTTGTATTGTTGTCGACTAAGATTGCCATAAATTATCCTTTCACCGCGGAAACGACTTTTTGAGCTGCATCTGTTAGATTTTCTGCTGCAATAACGTTAAGCCCGCTGTCTTTTAATATTTTTTTACCTTGATCAACATTGGTCCCCTCTAATCGAACGACGAGCGGAACCTTTAAGCCAACTTCTTTTGAAGCCGCGATGACACCTTCGGCGATAATGTCACACTTCATAATGCCGCCAAAGATATTAACCAAAATGGCTTTAACGTTAGGGTCTTTTAAAATAATTTTAAAAGCCGCAGTCACTTTTTCTTTATTAGCGCCACCGCCTACGTCTAAAAAGTTTGCAGGAGATCCGCCATGAAGTTTGATGATATCCATTGTGGACATTGCAAGACCAGCACCGTTAACGAGGCACCCGATTTCGCCATCGAGTTTGATGAACGCAAGATCGTACTTACTAGCTTCGATTTCTTCTGGGTTTTCTTCAGTAAGATCTCTCATCTCAACAACTTCTGGGTGTCGGTAAAGCGCGTTGGAGTCAAATCCCATCTTTGCATCAAGAGCTAAAAGTTCCCCCGAGTTCGTTTCGACTAATGGGTTAATTTCAGCCATCTCACAATCTTTTTGAACAAAGCACTCATAGAGTCCCTTCATAAATTGGAATGCTTTTTTATGAAGTTCTTGTGGCAAGCCAATAGCATAAGAAAGTCTTCGTGCGTGGTAACCTTGGAAGCCTGTTGCTGGATCAATTGAGACTGCAATAATTTTCTCTGGAGTTTTTTCTGCGACTTCTTCAATGTCCATTCCACCTTCAGAAGATGCCATCATAGAAACCTTACTTGTTGCTCTATCGACAAGGGCAGCCAGATAGTATTCTTTTTTGATATCGCAACCTTCTTCGATAAGAACTTGATTTACTTTTTTACCCTCAGGCCCAGTCTGATGTGTGACAAGGTTCATTCCGATAATGGCGTTGGCATATTTGCTAACTTCATCAAGACTTTTAGCAACTTTAACGCCGCCACCTTTTCCACGACCGCCAGCGTGAATTTGTGCTTTTACAACCCAAACTTTTCCACCGAGCTTTTGTGCCACTGAAACTGCTTCTTCAGGGGTTTTTGCAATCCCGCTTTTTAATACATTTACGCCGAAGTCTTTAAGTAATGACTTGGCCTGATACTCATGAATATTCATCCGTGCCTGCCTTTATTGGTTGATCTTCTTTAATGCATCGACGAGTTCTTTTACTGCATTGACTGAGTGTTCAAGAGCTTTTTGTTCTTCGTCGTTGAGTTTAATCTCGATAACTTTTTCCATACCATTTCCGCCAAGCTGACAAAGAACTCCGACAAAAAGGCCTTTCACCCCGTATTCCCCATCAAGAAGGGCTGCGCACGGTAAAATTCTTTTTTGATCCTTAAGAATCGCTTCTGCCATTTGGACTGCAGAGGCACTTGGCGCATAATAAGCTGATCCTGTTTTCAAAAGTCCGACAATCTCTGCTCCGCCCTTACGAGCGCGATCCACTAAGGCATCGATTCTTTCTTTAGGAAGCATTTCAGTTAGAGGAACACCGCCCACCGAGCAATGGCGTGGCATCGGGACCATCGTATCGCCGTGTCCACCCAGCACGAATGCTTGAACGTCTTTGACACTGACATTGAGTTCTTCGGAAATAAAAGTTCTGAATCTTGCGCTATCTAAAACGCCCGCCATCCCGATAACTCGCTCTCTTGGAAATCCAAGAGTTTCTTTTGCAACAAATGCCATAGCGTCTAATGGGTTACTAACAACAATAACAACAGAGTTCGGCGCGTTCTGCCTTACGCCTTCACAGACCTCTTTCATAATCTTTGCGTTTGTTGCAAGAAGGTCGTCTCGTGACATACCTGGTTTGCGCGGAAGTCCTGCCGTTATGATAACAACATCAGAGTCGTGAATATCTTTATAATCAGAGGTGCCGACAACTTTTGAATCAAAGAGCTCAACAGATGAAGCCTCGTAAAGGTCAAGGGCCTTACCCTTGGCCGAACCCTCGTTAATATCTAATAAAACAACATCACCAAGTTCCTTGGCAGCGGCCCAATGGGCACAAGTGGAGCCAACAAAGCCGGCTCCGATAACGCTAATTTTCTTTCTTCGATGTAACATAATATATCTCCTTCAGCTCAATTACATATTAGAAACGATTTCTTTTCCAAACTCAGAGCATTTCAGGAGTGTTGCGCCGTCCATTTGTCGGTGGAAGTCGTAAGTTACTCTTTTTTTAGCGATACTCTTTTGAATTCCAGATTCAATAAGGTCTGCAGCTTCTTTCCAGCCCATATATTGCAACATCATCACGCCAGACAAGATTACAGATCCTGGATTCACTTTATCTTGGCCTGCATATTTTGGTGCAGTTCCGTGAGTTGCTTCAAATACTGCAAGCCCGTCTCCGATGTTTCCGCCTGGAGCAATTCCTAACCCGCCCACTTGAGCTGCTAAAGCATCACTCATGTAATCGCCGTTAAGATTTGGAAGGGCAACGACGGAGTATTCTTCAGGTCTTAAGAGTGCTTGTTGGAACATATTGTCTGCAATGCGATCTTTAATAACAACCATTCCATCTGGTGCAACGCCATTATGCTTTGACCAAACTTCATCTTCACTGATTGTCTTGTTCGCAAATTCTTCCTTCGCGATTTGATAGCCCCAGTCTTTAAAGGCACCTTCAGTAAACTTCATGATGTTTCCCTTATGAACAAGGGTCACCGACGGAAGCTTGTGCTCAAGAGCATATTCAATTGCCATTTTTACTAAACGTTTGCTGCCAACTTCGCTCATTGGCTTAATTCCAATTGCAGAATTTGGACGGATATATTTTCCGTACTTCTTTGCTAGAGCGATAAACTCGTTGGACTCTTCAGAACCAGCGGTCCACTCGATTCCAGCGTAAACGTCCTCTGTGTTTTCTCTAAAGATTGTCATATTGACTTTGTGTGGTTCCTTAACTGGTGCTGGAACTCCCTCATACCATTTGCAAGGTCTTACACATGCATAAAGGTCTAGTTCTTTTCTAAGTGCAACGTTCAAAGAACGCATTCCTCCGCCAACTGGCGTAGCGAGAGGTCCTTTAATAGAAACAACATGATCACGTAAAGCCGTTAGTGTTTCTTCTGGGAACCATTCACCGTAAACTTTGTTTGCCTTTTCGCCAGCGTAAACTTCACACCAATGAATTTTTCTTTTGCCGCCATATGCTTTTTCAACAGCTGCATCGAACACCAGTTGTGAGGCATTCCAAATATCAGGGCCTGTGCCATCTCCTTCAATAAAGTTCACGATAGGTTGATCTGGAACCTCGATTTTTCTATTCGATCCGATTGTGATTTTTTGTCCGTTTTGCGGAACTCTGATGTGCTTGTATGTCATGGATACCTCTGTTTGGATTGAGTAAATAAGATGGGGCTTAACATATCAAAAGCTCAAAAAGAAACAAACAATGACTTTAGGCGAAAGCTCGATCTTTCGTGTTTGAGAGCCTCTTTTGGGGTCTATACAGGGAAAGGGCGGGGGGCTGGCGGTCTAAAGGGTAAAAAAAAGCCTCTGCGGTTACCCCCAGAGGCTTTAGAAAATATAAGCTGAGCTTATTACTTTCTTTTCTTTCTAGTAGCTTTTTTGCGAGTAGCTTTTTTTCTAGTCGCTTTCTTTGTAGCTTTTTTAGCAGCTTTCTTTCTAGTCGCTTTCTTTGTAGCTTTTTTGCGAGTAGCTTTCTTGGCGACTTTTTTTGTAGCTTTTTTTCTAGTCGTCTTCTTAGTAGCTTTCTTCGCTGCTTTTTTTCTTCTCTTTGCCATGGTTTTCCTCCCTATGGTGGTTTAACATTGTTGTTAGTCAATGTTGTTAATCTACATTTAGTTTACACTCGCGACCCCCTCCGTCAATAGTAAATTTAATCTTTTAAGTCTTTTTTTTGCATGTTCAATACAAAAAAAGGACAGCGATATGTTAATTGCGATCTTAATTTTGGTTTTCGGTTTACTGTTCGGAGTTCGGATTTACTTTCTTAACGAACAAAACAAAACATTTGATAATCTCATTTTGAAAAACACGCTCATCATCACCACTTTTTTGACGGTGTTGTTTTGTTTGTATGTTCGTGACCGAGCTTTTTTAGTTTGGATAATAGTTGTAAGCGTAATACTAATCATTCGAGTTACAATTTTTGTCACTGGTTTCATTCGAGAAATGCAGTTTCGTCAAGATTTTGTCGAGTTCCTCGATAGACTGATACTACAAGTGCGATCGGGGAATGGTTTTCGCTATTCACTTGAAGTTTCAAATCGTCAAACACCAAAATTAAATCAAACAAAGCTTAAAAAAATCATCGAAGCAGTTCACTTCGAACAAAAAATCGAAACAACACATGAATTCGTACGCGAAATTTGCGAAGAATTCACCGCCATTGAGAACTTTCCGCACAAGACACTGGAGCGTTTATGCGCTTTTCGTAGAAAAATTAAAATTGAAGAAATTTTTCGACGTAAGTCTGGAAGAATTGTGCGCCAAATACGGATTCAGATAAGTTTTTTAAGCGCACTTTACGTTGGAATCTTGTGTTTTGCGGTATCGCGATTCGGTTTTAAAGAGAACGTAACTGTTATTTTATGGTCCGTTGGGATGTTCGTGATGGGATTATTAGTATTTTTTTACTTGGGGATGCGTAGACAATGGAAAATCTAAGCTTTTTACTCCAGTTATGTTTGCACATTCGTGCGTCTTTGGAAGGCGGAGAGGCTTTGCGAATATCGCTAAGCCGTTTTGCGGAAAAGAAAACCAGTTTGCTCCATTTCAAAGCTCTAAGATGGCTAGAGCATTTTGATCAAACAGAGGGGGAGTGCTGTGCCGACAAGATCTTTGATTCCCAGCAAATGGTTATTTTCTTTCATTTGATAGGAGAAGGATTAAGAGGTCATAGTATCTATGAGCGGATAAAATCTTTTGAAGAAGACATCGTTGAGTCATGTCATGATGAGTTGCAGCGGCACCTCGATAAGTTGCCCTATCTTTTAATGATACCGCTTCTGCTTCTACTTTTTCCAGCGTACATGCTTCTACTTTTAGGTCCGATTTTAAATATGTTTATAAATGAACTGAACTAAGGAGATTTATGAGGTTAATTTTGTATATAGTTTTATTATTTTGGATGTCCGAGGGCTACGCAAAACACGGCGACGAAAGGGCTCGGCTGCTTATAAACGCAAAGTCGATTAAGGATCTTGATAAAAAACTAGGTGAGTTTGATAGCAAAAGCAAACATACAGAAGCTTGTAAATGGGAGCTTCGGCGTCAGGTCATTCCGCGCTCATGTTATTTCATTTCCTTATCCAACGATCAGCAGATTATGGTCGATGAAGTTTGTAAAAAGGCAGCTTCACTTTTAAAAGCTGAAGCGTCCGTGGACCGTTTAAGCCAAAAGTGCAACAAATATGTGTCAGAAAAGAACGAGGACTTGCGATATCGTTTCCGTGAAGAAGATCCAGCACGATATATCTTTAAATGAAAAATTCATTAATTTTGATCTTCTAATCCATCTATGTCACAATTTTGAGATTATTAAGGAGGCTCGATGGACTTTGTGAGCGACATCATTCTCGGAATAGTGCAGGGATTGGCAGAGTTTCTGCCGATTTCAAGTAAAGGACACTTAGTTCTTGCTCAAAGGTTTCTAGGTTTCGAAATCCACGACCTTGCCTATGACCTCGTTTTACATTTGGCCACGCTGCTTGCGATTTTTGTTATCTTCCGTAAGTTTTTAATTCATGTCTTAAAAGAGTGTTTGAGATCGGTTGTTGAGCGACGAATGAACTCAGCAATGAGGTTGTTTTTAATGGTCTGCTTGGCAACAATCCCTGCAGGCATACTGGGGCTTACTTTTAAGGCTTTCTTTGAAAGTCTTTTTGGGAATATAACGGTTCTAGGTTATGGATTTATTTGGACAGGGCTGATTTTAATTTTTACGAAAAGAATTAAATCAAAATCCATCAATATGATTTCTGAAGCACCTGACCAGCTTTTAAAAGAGTTTGACAATATTTCTTACTCCAAAGGCCTTATTGTAGGTTGCTTTCAGGCCTTCGCACTTTTACCTGGTGTGAGTAGATCAGGTATGACTATTGCTGCAGGTCTTTTTGTTGGAATGTCTGGCGGAGCAGCTAGTGTATTTAGTTTTGTTTTGTCTATCCCAACGATCTTAGGTGCCGCGGTATTAAAATTAAGTGAGGTTGAAAATTTAGCGCAAAAACTTCCAAGCTATTCCGTTGGCTTCATAACTTCATTTGTATTTGGCTTAATTGGCCTCAAGCTCATCCTAACAGCCGTAAAAAAGAACCGCCTCGAATACTTCGCAGCCTACGTTTGGCTCTGGGCCATCATCTGCTTATTTGTTCTTTA